>NZ_NGUR01000016.1:0-275361 GCF_002179865.1 Pandoraea sp. PE-S2R-1
CGGCGAAGGTGTCGACTGGGCCGCGCACTCGAACTTCACCAAACGTCCTCACGTTTTCCAGAATCTGGGCGACGGCACGTACTTCCACTCGGGCTTGCTTGCCATTCGTCAGGCGGTCGCCTCGAAGGCGAATATCACCTACAAGATTCTCTACAACGACGCGGTCGCGATGACCGGCGGGCAACCCGTCGACGGTTCGATTTCGGTGCCGCAGATCGCGCGTCAGGTCGAAGCCGAGGGGATTGCCAAGCTGGTGGTGGTGAGCGACGAGCCGGAGAAGTACGTCGGACACGAAGGTCAGTTTCCGAAGGGCACGACGTTCCATCACCGCAGCGAACTCGACGCCGTGCAGCGCGAATTGCGCGAGATTGCGGGCGCGACCGTGCTCATCTACGACCAGACCTGCGCGGCGGAAAAGCGCCGTCGCCGGAAGAAAAACGAATTCCCGAATCCGGATCGCCGTCTGTTCATCAACGAAGCGGTTTGCGAAGGCTGCGGCGATTGCGGCGTGGCATCGAACTGCCTGTCGGTCGAGCCGGTGGAAACGGCCATGGGCCGCAAGCGCCGCATCGATCAATCGTCATGCAACAAGGACTTCTCGTGCGTGAACGGCTTCTGCCCGAGCTTCGTGTCGGTCAAGGGTGCCGCGTTGAAGAAGGCGCTCGCTGCGGCGTTCGATCAGGCCGCGTTTGAAGGGCGTCTGAACGCGCTGCCGCAGCCGGCTGCGCTTGCTGGCGATGCACCGTTCGACATCATGGTCACGGGTGTGGGCGGTACGGGCGTGGTCACGATTGGCGCGCTCATCACGATGGCGGCGCACCTCGAAGGCAAGAGCGCTTCGGTGCTCGACTTCATGGGCTTCGCGCAGAAGGGTGGCGCTGTGCTGTCGTTCGTGCGTTTTGCGAACACGCCGCAGGCACTCAACCAAGTGCGTATCGACACGCAGCAGGCCGACGTGCTGCTGGCCTGCGACATGGTCGTGGGGGCGAGCGCCGATGCGCTGCAAACCGTGCGCCGCGACCGCACGCGTGTGGTCGTCAACACGCATGCGATTCCGAACGCGACGTTCGTGCAGAACCCCGATGCCAACCTGCATGCCGACGCGTTGCTCGCGAAGATGCGTCATGCGGCCGGCAACGAGAAGCTCGACGCGTGTGATGCGCAGGCGCTGGCGCAGCGCTTCCTCGGCGACACGATGGGCGCGAACATCATCATGCTCGGTTTTGCGTGGCAGTTGGGTCTCGTGCCGGTGTCGCTGGACGCGCTGCAACGTGCGATCGAACTGAACAACGTTGCCGTGCCGATGAACCAGTTGGCGTTGGCTATCGGCCGCCTCGCGGCCGGTGACCCGACGGCACTGACGCAAACGACGGCCAAGGCCGTGAATCAGCCGGTGCATGCGCCGGTGGCGGCGGACATGTCGTTCGACGAGCTCGTCGCGCACCGCGTCGACTTGCTGACGAAGTATCAGAGCGCGGCGTATGCGGCGCAGTTTGCGAGCTTTGTGAAGCAGGTTGCCGATGCGGAAACGCGGGTGGCGGGTGCGCCGGGTCGCGTGTCGCGCGCCGTGGCGCAGCAGCTTTCGCGTCTGATGGCGTACAAGGACGAGTATGAAGTGGCGCGTCTGTATGCCGAGACATCGTTCACCGATGCGCTGGGCGAGACGTTCGACGGCAAGCCTGGCCGCGACTTCCGTCTGGAGTTCCACATGGCCCCGCCGCTCATCGCGCGCGGCAAGGACGGTGGCGCGCCGAAGAAGGTCACGATCGGCCCGTGGTTGTGGCCCGTGTTGCGCGGCATGGCGAAGCTGCGCGGTCTGCGCGGCGGTGCCCTCGACGTGTTCGGTTACACGCTGGAGCGCCGCATGGAGCGTCAGTTGATCGCCGACTACCGTGCGACCATCGGTCAGGCGCTGGCCGGTCTGAACGCCGATACGCTGGCGGACGTCGCAGCGTTGGCGGAAGTGCCGGCGAAGATTCGCGGCTACGGCCATGTGAAGCTGGCGAATCTGGTGATGGCGAAGCGTGTCGAAGCGACCATTGCCGGCCGTCTCGACGTGACGCCGGCCACCGGTGATGCCGTGACCGAGGCACTGGCCCACGCGCGCAGCAGCGGCAAGTCCCTCAAGGGCATTCCGGTGGTGACGGCGCGCTAAGCTAACGTACGCAATAGGCAAGATAAAAAGGGGGGCTTCGGCCCCCTTTGTTTTTGCGCGAAATGGGCGATGATGTCGCCTGAGTTATCAGCCTTTTGCAGGGCCAATTGCCGCGAGGTAAGTGAATATGACGAAGCGTAAGCCATCCATGAACGACGCCGAAAATACCACCATCACCCGCGCCGCTGAGTTGGATGTGGATAGCCCGCCACTCACCGATGCGCAACTGAAGAAGATGCACCCGGCGCGCGAGGTACTGTCGCGGGAGCTCGGCAAGGACAGGACCGATGCGATCCTTAAACGTTTCGAACCTGCTCATTGAAACCTCCATGATGGAAATCGAGATCATTGATCCCGACACGTTTCTGGAGACACCCGCAGGGCGTGTGTGGACACCGGAGCGAAGTCAGGCTGCGTGGGCGAGCAGTTTCGCAGCGCTTGAGGCCGCAGTGAGCCATCGCAAGGCGGTCTTGCCGTGTGTGCTCATCGTCTGCGGCCTTCAAGGGGCCGGCAAGTCGCATTGGATCGCGCATCATGCGCGCAGTTACGCCCCATGTGTTTGCTTCGATGCTGCATTACCCGGTGCGAGACATCGCAAGCCGATCGTCGACGTCGCCAGCCGGCACGGCGCCGCAGTTCACGCCGTCTGGATCGACACGCCCCTCGACGTCGCGAAAGCACGCAACGCGCAACGTCCCACGGATAAGCGAGTGCCTGACGCGAGCATCGAAAGTGTGGCTTCGCTCTTTGAGCCACCAACGGTGGAGGAGGGATTGGCTTCCGTCATCCGAGTGGAATGGCATTAGCCCATCGGGATTCGGATTCACCTTCAGACAACGCCGTTTCCATACCGGCATCCGGCCAACGCGCTACCATTCGGGAGTTACGGTTTACGCGAGTGGGTAGACTCGATGCCGGCTGGGCATGCGACGGAGGGTTTTGGCGCGGCTCGGCGGGTGTGGCCGGCCCACCAATCTGCTAAGTAGCCGGTTGAGTCGTCGGTTCAATAAGCGGTTGATTATGGAGAGAAAAATGAGTGTTTCGAAGTCGCCTGCGGACCGCAAGGTCATTCTCACGGGTGACCGCCCGACTGGCCCGCTGCATTTGGGTCACTACGTCGGCAGTCTGAAGAACCGCGTCGCTTATCAGCACGAATACAAGCAATTCGTGCTCGTGGCCGACGCACAGGCGCTCACCGACAACACGGATGATCGCGGCAAGGTGCATCGCAACGTCTCGGAAGTGGCGCTCGACTATCTGGCCGTCGGCATCGACCCGGATGTGACCACCATCTGCGTGCAGACGTGGCTGCCCGAGCTGACCGAACTCACCTTCTACTACCTGAACCTCGTCACGGTGGCGCGCCTCGAGCGCAACCCGACCGTGAAGCAGGAAATCGGGCTGCGCAACTTCGAACGCGATATTCCCGCCGGCTTCCTCACCTATCCGGTGAGCCAGGCCGCCGACATCACGGCGTTCCGTGCGACGCTGGTGCCGGTGGGCGAAGACCAACTGCCGATGATTGAGCAGACGAACGAAATCGTGCGGCGTCTGAACCGTCTGGCCGATCGCGAAATCCTGGTCGAAACGAAAGCCCTCGTGCCGCCGATCGGCCGTCTACCCGGGATCGACGGCAAGGCGAAGATGAGCAAGTCGCTCGGCAACGTGATCAACATTTCGTCCTCGCCGGACGAGATTCGCAAGGCCGTGAAGAACTGCTACACCGATCCGCTGCACCTGCGCGTAGAAGACCCGGGCCATCTGGAAGGCAACGTCGCGTTCGCATATCTCGATGCGTTCGACGAAGACAAGGAAGGCGTGCAAGCCATGAAAGACCACTACGTGCGTGGCGGTCTGGGCGACTCGAAGGTCAAGGCACGTCTGGAAGAGCGTCTGCAAGAGATGCTGCGTCCGATGCGCGAGCGCCGCGAAGAATTCGCGAAGAATCCGGATTACGTGTGGGATATGCTGCGTGCCGGCACCGAACGTGCCCGCGAAACCGTGTCGCAAACGCTGGACGACGTGCGCTCGGTATTCGTCACGCCGGGCTGGAAGAAGTAACGTCTTACGAGCAAGACACAAGCGCGATATTTACGTGAAGCACGCGCTTCAGATGTCGAGAGGGGCAGTCCGAGAGGGCTGCCCCTTTTTTTGTTGATGCCATCAAATTTACGTCGAGCGGGCAGCTTCAAAATCTTTTCGCATGCGCTCCATCGTGGCATTCATCGCGTCCATTGAGGAACGAAGGTTGCTGATGTCATTCCCCATCGTTGTCGTTCGTTTATCGATATCGTCCGTTGCGCGTCCGAGACGCCTGACGTCATTGCGCAAGTTTCCCGTTTCTTGTGTGAGATGTTCGATGCCTTTGAGCGTGCGATAGGAATTTACGGTGTTCATGCGTTGCTCCAGTTGTGTGATGGTCAGATCGTGCAGCTTGTCGATGGATTTGGAGAACTCGTTCCAGCCGGCATCTCGCTGGTAGAAGCGTTGATTGAGAATGGTGTTGAGCGCACTGGCTAACGTGTATGCGATGCCGAAGGCCACGGCTGCGACAGCGATTGCCCCGCCAGACAGCACGAACGCAGATACCGTGATGGCGATGGACGTGGCCGCGAGCATCACGATCACCGCAGCTTTTGTGTTGAGCCGATTCTTTGACGAGGGCAGGCATTTGCGGGCGGCGTCGAGGTGCGTGCGTAATTCACTGAGCAAAGTGGCCTGTGTCACGCTGTTGTCCGCGCTTTCCTTGCTTTCACACAGCGTCGATGTCGTCTTCAGCAGAGCGTTCAATGCGCCGTCTATTTGCCGCAGACTCTCGTGGAGATTGCGTACCGACTTCGACAGATTTTCCGCATCGTGCCGATCGTTTTGCTTGCGCGCATACCGGCGAAAACAATGCAGCGGATTTTGATGACGACCCGGCGTGCCGGTCTTGTCCCACACGGTCGCATCGAGCTTCTTCATCGCCTTGTCGAGGCCCTCGATGGCGACGTCGATTTGCGCTGGCGGGACTGCCTCGAAACGATTTTCGCCCAGTTGCCAGGCAACGTTTTTTACTCCCTCAAGCTTTGCGACGATGTCGCGATGTAATCCGTTGGTTGACCGCCCTGCGGCAACCGAGGGGTGATGCACTTTGGTGTCAAGCAGCGACGCATCAAACGGGGAATAGACATCGGAACTCCAAGGTTTCCATGGGGTGAATGAAAATTCGGATGACATGTTGAGTGGCTTCCTCCGACGGCGTTTGCAGTTTCAGGAAATGCTTCGTCACGTGCCGACGCTATCTGACGTAGCCGGGCCAATTTTTCTGCCGTTCGATGCGACGCGCTTTCGGTTTCCCCGTTCGTGTTTCGCCAAGTGGACATTGCCGGTCCCCTCTGCGCTCCCCCTGATTCCCCGCCCAAAACGTGTTTGGGCCTTTTCCTTGGCGTTACTTCGGCAAATTGGCATCTAACGTACGCGCGCGAGTCACGGCTGCTTTGCTCCCCCGGGGTGAAGTGCCGGGCGAACTCGCCGTGTGGCCCTCGATCACCCCCCCAAAGCGGTCAGGGCGCCGCCAATCAAAACGACTACATGGATCGAGGTATAGGAGATGAACGATATTGTTGGAAAGGTGGCACGCACCTGGGCCGTGTCCACACGCGATATGTGGGTGCTGGCGGCCAGTGCCCTGATGATGGTGACGATGATTCTCGTCTTGCCGTTCGAAGACAAAACCAACCGCGGCCTCGCATTGGCCGCTTTCGTCGCGGTGTTGTGGCTATCGGAGGCCGTGCATCTCACCATGACGGCGTTGATGGTGCCTGTGCTGGCGGTTCTGCTGGGCATTCTGGAGACACCGGCGGCCTTGCAGTCGTTCGCACATCCCATCGTGTTTCTGTTCTTCGGCGGGTTCGCGCTGGCGACGGCGCTGCGCGTGCAGGGACTCGACCGTTTTCTCGCCAACCGGCTGTTGCATCTGGCCGGTGGTCGCATGAACCGCGCGGCGTGGATGTTGTTCGGGGCGACGGCCGCCATGTCGATGTGGGTGAACAACACCTCCACCACGTCGATGATGTTGCCGCTCGCGCTCGGCATCCTTGCGCAACTCGACACGCGGGACGACCGCAACACCGTGGCGTTCCTGCTGCTCGGCATTGCGTACAGCGCCAACATCGGCGGCTTGGGCACCATCGTCGGTAGCGTGCCCAACGCGATGGTGGCGACACATTTGGGTATCGACTTCCTGACGTGGGCGAAATTTGGAGTACCGCTGGTTGCGGTGTTGTTGCCGCTGATGGTGGTCACGATGTATGTCGTGCTGCGCCCGCGACTGGACCAGCGGATCGAGACGACGACGGAACCCATGGTCTGGACCGCGCAACGCGTCGTCGCCGTGACGATCTTTGCGGGCACCGTACTCAGTTGGATCTTCAGTCAGCAGATCAGCCAGTTACTCGGTGGCGTGAAGCAACTGGATACGCTCATTGCGTTGTCAGCAGCGGTCTTGATCGGCATGACGGGCGTGGCCAGTTGGAAGCAGATTCAGGAGCACACCGATTGGGGCGTTCTGTTGCTGTTCGGTGGTGGTCTGACGTTGAGCGTGGTGCTGCGCAATTCGGGCGCGAGCGTGGTGATGGCGGAAGGTGTGTCGAGCGTCTTCGCGATGAGTCACACGCTGGCAGTCTTGCTGATCACTGCGGCGTTCATCGTGTTTCTGACCGAGCTCACCAGCAACACGGCCAGCGCGGCAATTCTGGTGCCGATCTTTGCAACTATTTCGGTATCCTTAGGTTTTCCAGAGGCGTTGCTCACGATGGTGATCGGCATCGGCGCGTCGTGTGCCTTCATGCTGCCGGTGGCTACGCCACCTAACGCCATCGTGTTCGGTACCGGACAAGTGCCGCAACGCCGAATGGTGCATGCGGGCTTTTTCATCAACCTGATTTGCGTGGTGGTGATCACCGCATTCGCATGGACGTTGTGGCGATAAAGCGCAGCGCATCGAAGTAGCGACACAATGAAAAACGCCGTGACGTGTAGAACGTCACGGCGTTTTCTCATGCCCTCGCAAGCGAGGCTGCTACGGCGATTACTTCGGCTGCTTTGCGACCTTGCCGTCCTTGAACACCCACTGGATGCCTTCGCCTTGGCCGGTCAGCACGCCGATGGTTTCCAGCGGATTGCCGTCGACGACGAGCACGTCGGCGAGTGCGCCCGGTGCGATCACGCCCAGCTCGCCCGCGCGGTTCAGAATCTCTGCGCCGATGACCGTTGCCGAGCGCAGCGTCTCGGCGGCACCCAGCACGTCGGCGCGAATCGTCAGTTCATCCGACTGGTACTTGTGCATGTCGCCCAGCAGGTCGGAACCGAAACCCATCTTCACGCCCGCGTCGCGATAGATCGACAGCGACTCGCGGCCCGCACGTTGCACGCTCTCGACCTTCGCCACCGATTCCGGCGGCAGGCCCAGCGATTCACCATCCTTGGCGAGTGCGTCATACGTCACGAGCGTCGGCACCACATACGCGCCTTTCTCCGCCATGAGCTTGGCCGTCTCGGCATCGCACAGGTTGCCGTGCTCGATGGTGCGCACGCCGCAGCGTACGGCGCGTGCGATCGCCTTCGGCGTGTACGCGTGGGCCATCACATACGTTTGCGCGGCTTCGGCTTCTGCCACCGCTGCGCGGATCTCGTCTTCCGAATACTGCGTGTTCGCAATCGGATCGACCGGCGAAGCGACACCGCCCGACGCCATCAGCTTGATCTGCGTGGCGCCCTTTTGGATCTCTTCACGCACGGCCAGACGGATCGGGTCGACACCGTCGACCACGCGGCCGATGGCGCCTGCACGGAACGCGCACGAACACGGCTCCAGCACGTCGCTGCGCGGACGGAAATCGCCGTGACCGCCGGTCTGCGAAAGTGCCTTGCCCGACGGGAAGATACGCGGGCCCGGAATCACGCCTTGTTCGATGGCCTGTTGCAGCGCCCAGTCGGCACCGCCGGCGTCGCGCACGGTGGTGAAGCCGCGGTTGAGCATGCCCTGCATGATCGGCAGCGACTTGAGCACGGTCAGCACGTTGGGCTGGCTGGCATTGGTGCCGAGGTTCGGATGCGAGGCGAGTACGTGCACGTGGCAGTCGATCAGGCCGGGCATGACGGTCTTGCCGGTCACGTCGATGACGGTCGCGCCATCGATGTCGAGCGGCGTCGCGGAGACGGCGGTGATGCGGTTGCCCTCGATGGCGACGTCGTGGCGCGCGAGCAAGCGGCCGGCGGCAGCGTCGAGCACATTGCCGCCGCGAAGCAGGGTAACGGACATGGGGGAGTTCCTTGGACGTTGTTGGAGTGTTGGTGCAGAGGTGCAGCGAATTGCAGCGAAATTCAGCGAAATGACAAAAAGGCGCGCCGGTGAGGGCGCGCCTTTTCTATGAAACGGTCAGGCCTTGGTTTTGTACGGCAGCGGCTTGACGAAGCGGGTGCCCACGAAGCTGATGGCCGCCGCGATGATCACGTAGATCGCCGGGGCCATGTTGCTGCCCGTGCGGGCAATCAGCCACGTGATGATCAGCGCAGCGAAGCCGCCGAAGATCGTGACCGCGAAGTTGTACGCCACCGACAGGCCGGTCGACAGCACCTGCGGCGGGAACAGCTCCGAGAATGCCGCGAGAATCGGGCCCGTGTAGCAGGCGATCAGCAGGCCGAACACGATCTGGAACGTCAGCAGCGATTGCAGACCCGGTGCCACGTTCAGATACGTGAACATCGGCCACGCGAGCAACAGAATCAGCAGTGCGGAACCCGACAGGAACGGACGGCGGCCGTAGCGGTCTGCCAGACGTCCCACGACCGGTGCGAACACCAGAATCATGGCACCGCCCACCATGCCTGCGGTGAAGCCATTGGCGGCCGGCAACTTCAGCACGCGTTGGGCATACGTCGGCATGTAGAACAGCAGCACGTAGGTGCAGATCGTCCACAGCACGACCATCGAGAAGCTCGCGAGCGTTTCGCGCGGGTACTTCGAGAACACGTCGCGCAGCGGCGTATTCGACTTCTCGGCGTGCTGGAACGTCGGCGTCTCGTCGACCTTGCTACGGATGTAGAAGCCGACCGGGCCGATCAGCATGCCCACGATGAACGGCACACGCCAGCCCCACGATTCGAGCGAAGCCTTGTCCAGTTCCGTCGTCACGAACGTGCCCACGGCCGCGCCGAGCAGCACGGCAAAACCGATGCTCGACTGAATCCATGCGGAGTAATAGGCGCGCTGATTGGCCGGCGCATATTCGGTGAGGAACGCCGTGGCGCCGCCCATTTCGCCACCGGCCGAGAAGCCTTGCAGCAAACGCGCGAGCACGATGATCACGGGGGCGGCCAGGCCGATCTGGTCGTAGGTCGGTGCGAGACCGATCATGGCCGTGCCGGCAGCCATCAACAGGATGGTGAGCGACAGCGCTGCCTTGCGGCCGACGCGATCGGAATACACACCGAGCACGATGCCTCCGACCGGGCGCATGAAGAAGCCCACGCCGAACGTGGCCACGGCCAGCAGGAACGACGAGAGGTCGTCGCCGGTGGGGAAGAATTGCTTGGCGATAATCGCCGCGAAGAAGCTATAGACGGTGAAGTCGAACCATTCCAGACCATTGCCGATCACCGTCGCCACAATGGCGTGACGGCGTTGGCGGTCCAGGTTGGCTTGAGGCACTGCGTACGTCGCCTGCATCTGGGTCTCCCGGAGGATGGGTGGCGTCCGTTGCGTGCGAGAAGTCACGTCATGCCGGTAATACGCCTGCTTTTTTGTCGGATCACGTTCGCCCTGCGGCACGAACATGCGCGGATGAACCACAACATAGGTCAGACAAAATGACAGGAAAAACGATAATTCCGCATGTTGCCATGCGTGCAGCGCATAGCAACTTTGTCAGATGCCCTCTAACCCTATGACGGCAAACGGGTTTGTGAGTAGATCCAATTGCGGAAAATTCGGGCTGCAGCATGCTCATGGCGCTCGGCAGGCCACACGAGATAGTAGCCGCCGCCCAGACTCGCACGTGCGTCGCACGCCGGGACGAGCAGACCCGCCTCAAGGCAGGGGTCGATCATGTGACGCCAGCCCATCACCAGACCGCCGCCTTCGATGGCCATCTGCACGAGCAGCGGGTAGTAATTGGCGCTGACCATGCGCGGCGACTTGGGCGCGCTCACGCCTTGCAGCTCGAACCAGTCTTGCCACGACATCCACTTGCGCTGACCGTCTTCGATGAAGAGCAGCGTCTCGTTGACGAGATCGGCGGGTTTGAGCGTGCGGCCGTCGAGATAGGCGGGGGAGCAGACGGGAAAGACTTCTTCGTCGAAGAGCCGCCGGCCCGCAAAGTCGGGCGGCAGATCGTTTCGCACGTAATAGACACCGAGATCGAATTCCGACGCAGAGAGCGACGTGAGGCCGTCTTTGACGATCACGCGAATCTTGACGTCGGGGTGGGCCGCGCGAAAGCGCATGAGTTGCGGCGTCATCCACAACACGGCGACGCCGGACGAACACGCGACCGTCAGTTCGAGGTCGCCGCGACGCTTCATCAGGTCGGCGGTGGCCTCGGCACATTCGTTGAGCAGGCGTTGAATCTGTTCGGCGTAGCGCTGGCCGGCAACGGTGAGGCGCAGCGTGCGATGTTCGCGCGTAAAGAGGGTGCGGCCGAGAAATTCTTCAAGCTGCGCGATCTGACGGCTGACCGCGCTTTGCGTGAGATTGAGCTCCGCCGCCGCGCGGGTGAAGCTCGCGTGCCGCACGGCAGCGTCGAACGCGACGAGACAGTGCAGTGGCGGCAACGGCGAGATGGGCATGCGCGGCGGGGTCTCCTGTGAGCGTTAGGGGGCAGCGCGATGCTTAGCGCTTGCCGACCATTTGCTCCGGGCGCACCCAGGCGTCGAACTGCTCGGACGTGACATGGCCCGAGGCCAGTGCCGCCGCCTTGAGCGTGGTGCCTTCCTTGTGCGCCTTCTTGGCGATGGCGGCCGCCTTGTCGTAGCCGATGTGCGGGTTGAGTGCCGTCACCAGCATGAGCGACTCTTCGAGCAGGTTGCCGATGCGCGCGCGGTTCGGCTCGATGCCGATGGCGCAGTTATCGTTGAAGCTCACCGAGCCGTCGGCCAGTACGCGCACGCTTTGCAGGAAGTTGTGGATGAGCATCGGCTTGAACACGTTCAGCTCGAAGTTGCCCATCGAGCCGCCGATGTTGATCGCCACGTCGTTGCCCAGCACCTGACAGCAAAGCATGGTCATCGCTTCGCATTGGGTCGGGTTGACCTTGCCCGGCATGATCGAGCTGCCCGGCTCGTTTTCCGGAATCTGCAATTCGCCGATGCCGCAGCGCGGGCCGCTGGCGAGCCAGCGCACGTCGTTGGCAATCTTCATCAGGCTGGCAGCGAGCGTCTTCAACGTGCCGTGTGCATTGACGATGGCGTCGTTGGCGGCGAGCGCTTCGAACTTGTTCGGGGCGGTGATGAACGGCAGGCCGGTGTCGCGCGCGAGCGCTTCGGCCACTTTCTGCGCGAATTCCGGGTGGGCGTTCAGGCCGGTGCCCACGGCGGTGCCGCCGAGTGCGAGCTCTGCCACGTGGGGCAGGGCGTCGTCGACGTGCTTCAGGCCGTGATCGATCTGCGCGACCCAGCCCGAGATTTCCTGACCGAGTGTGAGCGGCGTGGCGTCTTGCAGGTGGGTGCGGCCGATCTTGACGATGCTGTCATACGCATGGGCCTTCGCAGCGAGCGTGTCGCGCAGTTGGCCGACGCTCGGCTTGAGGTGGTTGATCAGCGCGTCGAGGGCGGCCACGCTCATGGCCGTCGGGAACACGTCGTTCGACGACTGGCCCTTGTTCACGTCGTCGTTGGGGTGCACGAGACGCTCTTCGCCGCGCACGCCGCCGAGCAGTTCGCTGGCACGGTTGGCGAGCACTTCATTCATGTTCATGTTCGACTGCGTGCCCGAGCCGGTCTGCCACACGGCCAGCGGGAATTCGTCGTCATGCTGACCGGCGACGACTTCGTCGGCGGCCTTGATGATGGCATCGGCCTTCTTGGCGTCGAGCACGCCCAGACCCTTGTTGACTTCGGCGGCGGCGCGCTTGACGCGGGCCAGTGCGCGCACGAGTTCGCGCGGCATCTTTTCCGAGGAAATCTTGAAGTTTTGCAGCGAACGCTGCGTTTGCGCACCCCAAAGACGATCGGCAGGCACTGCAATTTCGCCGAAAGTATCGCGTTCCATTCTCACAGACATGATCAACATCCTTGTAGAGAGACAAGCGCCTGCCCCGCTGAAATGGGTAGGGGCGGACTCTGAATTGTAGAACTTCAATGACGATTCGACATGACAGGCATCCCGGGGGAAAACCGTGTCATGAGAATGAATTGCGGGGGCCTCGCGTGTTCGGGTGGCGGCTTTTGCGGGCTCTGATGCCACGTCTGGTGGTGATTCGGCTGCTATTTCAGCCGCCTTTCAGCCACCTTTCAGCCGCTTTACAGCCGCTTTACAGCCATCTTCTGCGCCGCCGGTATTCTGTCACGCCCAGACCGCCGCGACCAGTTGCAGCGCAGCGGCAATGGCGGGTTCGTCCCGGCGCGCGGCCAGTGTGACGAATGTGAGTTCGGTGGGCACGGCCACGCCGTCGGCAATGACCAGCCCGTGGGCACGGGCTTCGCGCAGCGCGATCGAGTCGCGCATGAGCGACAGGCCGATGCCGGATTTCACCAGATCGAGCATCGACGGCTCCTGATCGACCTCCGCCACTTTCACCGGCGAGACGTCGAGTGCGCCGAATAGCGCCGAAAGCAGGCGGTTGTGGGCGGATTCGGGCGGCGTCCAGATCCACGGCAGGGCGGCCAGCTCGCGCCAGCCGCGCCGGGCCACGCGCTCGCGCCAGCCCGCCGGGGCGAGCACCTGATAGGAGAACGGCGTGAGGGTAATCGTATGAAAGCGATCGCCTTCGGGGCGGCCCAGATAGAAGCCGACATCCAGCTCACCGCGTGCGATCTGTTGCAGCACCGAGCCGGACATGCCGTGGCGCAGCGCTGTTTCAATCTGTGGATACGACTCGACCAGACGCTTGAGAAAGGCGCCCAGCCGCGTGAATTCCGGATCGAGGATCGTGCCGATGCGCAACCGGCCGCGCACCGTCTCGCGCAACGCGCCAGCAGCTTGTTGCAGATCGGCCAGCGCGGCCAGCATGCGCTCGGCGAGCGGGAGCAACGCCTGCCCGTCACGCGTGAGCGCCAGCCCTTGAGCGGTGCGCGTGAAGAGTGTGAGGCGCAGGGTTTCCTGAAGGGCTTTGACTTGCAGGCTGACCGCCGGCTGCGTGAGGTGCAGGCGCTGCGCGGCACGTGTGAGGTTGCCCTCATGGGCGATGGCAACGAAGGCGCGAAGATGAGCGAGTTCCATGCGGCGGTGGTCAGAGCCTGTGGCAACGGGGCGGCGAAGCGCAGAAATCCGCCGCTTCACGCCCCGCAATATAAGGGCATCTTATATTGCTTTTCATAATTTCTCATTGGATCGCACCGCCATCCGGCAGTACGCTAGGCAATCACTTTGGCGGATGGCGTTGTGTTGCGGTGCGGCACAACGTCAATTCAGGCCAGTTTGCCATTCCACGCAGAGACCGGATTCAGGGAAAACCAACATGAGTAGCGCTGATATTGCAACCGTGCAGCACTTCATTGGCGGCCAACAGGTGGCCGGCCGCAGCGAGCGCTTTGCCGATGTGTACAACCCCGCAGAAGGCACCGTGACGGCCCGTGCGGCGCTGGCGAGCGAGGCGGATGTCGATGCCGCGGTCGCCGCAGCAAAGGCGGCCTTGCCTGCGTGGTCGGAAACGGCGCCGCTCAAGCGCGCCCGCGTGCTGTTCAAGTTCAAGGCGCTACTCGACGCGCATCAGGACGACCTCGCCCGGATCATCTCGCGCGAGCACGGCAAGGTGTTTTCCGACGCCCGAGGCGAAGTCACGCGCGGCATCGAGATCGTCGAATACGCGTGCGGCGCACCGCAATTGTTGATGGGCAAGCACAGCGACAACATCGGCGGCGGCATCGACAACTGGCATTTGCGTCAGCCGGTCGGTGTGTGCGCTGGCATCACCCCGTTCAACTTCCCCGCGATGGTGCCGATGTGGATGTTCCCGGTGGCGATCGCGTGCGGCAATACGTTCGTGCTCAAGCCGTCCGAGCGTGACCCGTCGGCGAGTCTGCTGATGGCGGAACTGCTGCGCGAAGCGGGCTTGCCCGATGGCGTGTTCAACGTGGTGCAGGGCGACAAGGTCGCTGTCGATGCGCTGCTCGCGCACCCCGACGTGGAAGCGCTGTCGTTCGTGGGCTCCACGCCGATTGCCGAATACATCTACACGGAAGGCACGCGACGCGGCAAGCGCGTGCAGGCGCTCGGCGGCGCGAAGAACCACCTCGTGGTGATGCCCGATGCCGATCTCGATCAGGCGGTCGATGCGTTGATCGGTGCCGCTTACGGCTCGGCCGGCGAGCGTTGCATGGCGATTTCGGTCGCGGTTGCGGTGGGGCAGGTGGCCGATCGCCTCGTCGAGGCGCTGGTGCCGCGCGTGAAGGCGTTGCGCATTGGGCCGGGTTCCGACGACGCTTCGGAGATGGGCCCTGTCGTCACCGGTGCGCACAAGGCGAAGATCGAGGGTTATATCGCCGAGGGCGTGAAAGCGGGCGCCGAGTTGCTCGTCGATGGTCGCGGCTTGCAGGTGCCGGGGCACGAGAAGGGCTTCTTCATCGGTGGCACGCTGTTCGATCACGTGACGTCCGACATGACGATTTATCGCGAAGAGATTTTCGGGCCGGTGCTTGCGGTGGTGCGTGTGCCGGATCTCGCCGCGGCCATCGAACTCGTCAATGCGCACGAGTACGGCAATGGCGTGTCGTGCTTCACGAGCGATGGCGGCGTGGCGCGTGCGTTCTCGCGTCAGGTGAAGATCGGCATGGTCGGTATCAACGTGCCGATTCCGGTGCCGATGGCGTGGCAATCGTTCGGCGGCTGGAAGCGCTCGTTGTTTGGCGACCATCACGCTTACGGTGAAGAAGGCGTTCGCTTCTATACGCGCTTCAAGAGTGTGATGCAGCGTTGGCCGGACAGCATCGCGAAGGGCGCGGAATTCACCATGCCGGTGGCGAAGTAGCGCGACGGGATAGACTGCGTCACACGACACGATAAAAATGAACCCGGTGGTGGTGGCGGCAGTCCACCACACTCGGGCGCCGCACCAGAGCCGGCGTCGCTATCTGGCGAACGCTGCGCCATCGACGGAGACAGGCGGGAATGAGCAAGCAGGCAGCAAAGGAAGAGACCTTCGATTACGTGATCGTAGGGGCAGGATCGGCCGGCTGCGTGTTGGCCAATCGTCTGACGCAGGACCGTGACGTCAACGTGCTGCTGCTCGAAGCGGGCGGCAAGGACGACTATCACTGGATTCACATTCCCGTCGGCTATCTGTATTGCATCGGCAATCCGCGCACCGACTGGCTCTATCGCACGCAAGCCGAAGCGGGCCTGAACGGCCGCTCGCTCGCGTATCCGCGCGGCCGCGTGCTGGGCGGCAGTTCGTCGATCAACGGCATGATCTACATGCGCGGTCAGCGCGAGGATTACGACGTGTGGGCCGACGCGACCGGCGACGATGGCTGGCGCTGGGACAACGTGTTGCCGCTGTTCAAGCGCAGCGAAGATCACTACAAAGGCGGTTCGGAATTCCACGGCAGCGGCGGTGAATGGCGCGTCGAGAAGCAGCGCCTGTCGTGGCGCGTGCTCGATTCCTTCGCCGATGCCGCCGAGCAAATGGGCATTCCCAAAACGGACGATTTCAATCGCGGCGACAACTTCGGTATCGGCTACTTCGAAGTGAATCAGCGGCGCGGTGTGCGCTGGAGTGCCGCGAAGGGGTTTCTGCGACCGGCCAGCGAGCGACCGAATCTGACGGTGATTACGGGCGCGAGCGTGAGCAAGTTGTTGTTCGAGGGCACGCGTTGCACGGGCGTAGCGTATCGCGGCGGCAATGACGACTACACGGCGCTCGCGCGTGCGGAAGTCATTCTCGCGGCAGGCGCGGTGAATTCGCCGCATCTGCTGGAGGTCTCGGGCATTGGCGATGGCGAGCGTCTGCGTGGTTTCGGTATCGACGTGGTGTCCGATCTGCCCGGTGTCGGCGAGAACTTGCAGGACCATTTGCAACTGCGCACGGTGTACAAGCTGCGCGGCGTCACGACGTTGAATCTCACCGCGAACAGTCTGTGGGGCAAGCTCAAGATCGGCATGCAGTATGCGTTCGCGCAGCGCGGGCCGATGAGCATGGCGCCGTCGCAACTGGGCGCGTTTGCGAAGAGCCGCGAAGACGTGGCGAGGCCAGATCTCGAATATCACGTGCAGCCGCTCTCGCTCGACAAGTTCGGCGAGCCGCTGCACAAGTTCAACGCGTTCACGGCGTCGGTGTGCAACCTGCGCCCGACATCGCGCGGCAATGTGCATTTGACGTCGCCCGACGCGCGCGTGGCACCGGCGATCGCACCACACTACTTGTCGACGGAAGCCGACCTTGCGGTGGCCGCCGATGCCATCAAGCTCACACGTCGCATCGTGGGCGCGCCGGCATTTGCGCGCTACGAGCCGCGCGAGTATCTGCCGGGGCCGTCGTATCAGAGCGATGAGGATCTGAAGCGCGCCGCGGGGGATATCGGCACGACGATCTTCCATCCGGTAGGCACCTGCCGCATGGGACGCGCCGACGATCGCAACGCGGTGGTCGATGCCGAACTTCGCGTGCGCGGCGTGCAGAACCTGCGCGTGGTGGATGCCTCCGTCATGCCGGTGATCACCTCAGGTAACACCAATTCGCCGACGATCATGATTGCCGAGCGTGCGAGCGACATGATTCGCGCGGCGCGCAAAGCAGGGCGGTGAGGAGGCTCACAAACTTTCATAATGGTTCGTCCAGACATACCTTCCGGACGAACCATTACTGTCTAAGCAAACGAAATGTGAATTCCGCAGGCATCATCTCGCTGCTTGATTCCATTTGGACGGGTTGATGTGGTCGCTTCGAAAGTTCGCAGCACTCGCATCAGTGACGGCAAGCCCCGTTCCGTGACGACGTCGAGCGCTTCTTCGCTTGTCATGATTTGATAGGTGTCCCAGATCCGGGACAATCCGTCGCTACCGAGTACGATGTGTGCCGGAGTGTGAATTGTCCTGTGTTCTTCGACGGCGTTGCGCGCGCTGTCGGGATTCAGCGTTAGCGCCGTACCGCATTCGTTGGCTTGTTGCCGGCAACGACGTTGTAGTAGCTGTTCGAGCGTTTGACCTTGAAAGCCGGAAAACGGCTTCCAAGGGTCGTAGTCGAGAGGCAACTGCGGAAGTGGCCACGCGACGTTCATGTCTCGGTAAGCTTTTTTTTGCGACACCAGTGCAAAGCAATCTGCGTAGGAATAGCTATGTAGTTGTAGCTGTCGTGGACTGGTTTGATTGATCTCCAAGATAATCGCGGCTGCCACGGGCCACGCACTTAGTGACGGCGTTTCGCGCGCGTCGATGAGATATTGCTCGCGCAGGATTTGGAGGCCGCGATGAAGTTCCATCATGTCAAATGGCCTTTCGCGGAATTTTGCTTTGAGCAGATCGGCAAGTGCTCGCGCGAGCCATCCAGCATCGGATACGTCTTCGTACGTCGTGAAGGGGGATTCGGTGAGCGTGGATGCACCATCAATCGCCCAAGCCAACAGCGAGTTTTTTCGCGTTAAACATCCCACAACATCTTCGGTTGGGATGGACTCGTAAATACCTTGCGATACCCATTCAACATTTGCTCTCATTATCGTGATTTTCCGGTGGCGGAAAGCGCGAGGTGCAAGGTGCGCAGTCCACAAGAGATGACACGGTCATCCATGTATTCATGGCGAAGTGATCGAGAAATGACTTCTGCTCGCCCGGCATCCAAAAGGTCTTGCTTTACGAGTTCAGTCTTGAATTGCTCGAAGGACAAGTAGACAAGTGCTTTGTGCTCTTTTGCCCAGATGGTCGGCTGGCTAAAGGATGCCTCTCGAATATCGACATCGAGTCCGGAAGCAATAGACCATATATCTTCGATGCAATCGTAATCAATGCCGTTCTTCTTTCCGAGCGCCACGATCGCGGCGTTGGCGTCTTCGAACACTTGTAGGTGCGGCACGCAGAATAGGCTGGTCAACGACGGTTCCTCTATAGCTAACGTTCCGCCTGGGCACAGAAAGGCAACCAGTGATTGAATGATTTCGGCACGCTTGTCGGTGTGCAACAGTGTGAATCTGCATGTGATGAGATCAAAGTACGCGTTCGGGGGGAGCGTATTTTCGAGCCGCCTTACATCGCCGACCTGAAAAGTAAGATTCTGGAGTCCAGATCCGGTGGCGGCGGATGTCGCCAAGGCGATCTGGTTGGCACTGACGTCAAGTCCGAGGACCGTTGATAGGGGGCTGGTTTTTGCTATCCATTGCGCGATCTGCCCGTGGCCACACCCCACGTCTAGAATGCGCCCGGTCGAGGGAACGTACTTGCGTAGAAATTCGATCGTGACCGGGTCGTAGATCTCCGACGTTATTTGAAGCCGTCGGCGATCCAACTCTCCTGTGAGCAACGGATACGAGGTGGAACTTGCGGTTTCCGATGCGATGCAATCCACACTTTTGCAGAAGCTCCAATAGAAATCTGGAAGAGTTTCTGGTCGGTCTGCATTTATGTCGACCCATTGGTAAGCCGTGTGTTCATTACTGAGGACGACGGGTTGGCCGTTGTATTGACAATAGAAAAAGACAAGTAGGACGTGTTTGCCCGGAATGACCTCGCACGACTTGCTTCCGGCATATTTCGGGTCAGACATGTGCAGACCGCATTCCTCTTCCATCTCACGTATCAATGCGACCTCCAAAGCTTCGCCGTAGTCGGGACGTCCTCCAGGCAACTCCAGTTCATTTCTCGGATTTCTGAGAAATAGGACGCCCTTGGGACCTTGCACTATGACTTTGACGCTAATCGGATTCATGTCGGCTCACCCTCTCACGGGGCCGTGGCCTCTTGCGTACGCTGGTTCGGTCGCCAGTTGTCGCTGACGGGGAGTCATCGCGTTCGAGGTGAAAATCGGTGCGTCGCATTCGGCGTGATTCGGCGTGGGCGGTAGCGACACAATCGCGTGATGTGCCAAGGGTTTTCGAAAGTAGGAATGGTTATTCATGTACCGGGCGAACACTGATCGCCGAGTGCGGGAGTTCGTGACCTGATAGGTGCCGTGAACAAGCGCCTCCGAGAAAACCAGCGCGTCCCCGGCGTTGAGAAATACGTGTCGTAGCAACGTGTTGTTCGAGGCGTCCCTGAAACGATCTGGCACTGGGAAATTGGCACGATGTGAACCGGGAATGCAGCAGAAGTGATTCTCGGTCGCTGTAACGTCAGAGACAGCGTACTGAACCGCCATTAGCCCACTGTGAATCCGTTGATTCCGTACCCAGTAATAGATACCTTCATCAAACATGTCCGCCTCGTGATGAAGGTTGCCACCACTGCTGACGAATCGCTCGTCCGCACAGAACATATGGTCAAGTCGGAATTTCGATCGATATACCGAAGCTAGAAATGAATAGACAGCGTCAAGATCAATCAGGGCGCGCCACTCCTCTCCCCAATCGAAATCGACGTCGTGCAATAGGCGCGAAGTCAGATGTTCTGTCCAAAACGTCTGAAGACGTTGCAGGTGGGGGGCTGCTATCGCTCGAGGAATGACGACGTATCCGTTGAGATCGAATTCATAGATATGTTCAGGATTCATTTCTTATCGCCCAAGTTCGTTGTTGAGGAACTTCGATGCTGTCACGTGGACGCTGGCGGTTGATTGGCGTTATTCCGAATCTCGGCTCAGTTTGGCGGGGGAGTGAGCGGATTTCGAAAAGTCGGCGGGTAATACCGATAATTTGGCAGCGATACGGATTCCGGATTTCCAGACTCGCCGCCAAAACTTACGTAGTAATACCTAATGTTGGTCGAGCACCCTGCTGCGCGCTCATCGACTTTAGCTATCGCACCTGCATTTGCGTGTGCCGCAAAAGCCTTATGCCACAAGGCCGGGAGAGGTGCGTGCGCATTGTTACCGAGTGGTCTGCAACACGTGCAGACATGCGTGTTTCAGGCGGTGCGAAGCCTAGTGCAAATCCCAATGATCGCGTTGCAGCAATCCGCCCACAATAACGTTTCCCTATGTGCGACCGAACCAAGAATTCGGCGCGACGCGAGGGACGCGAGAGATTCGTCGGGCAACGCAAATGACAGCGTCACCTGAGTGCCTCGCGGTTGTCACAGACGATGGTGCCGGGGCCAACCAATCGCCTCACACCGCCAACCAGGAATGTGGCAGGAGACATGGCGAACAACGATTACATTCTCGAAACCCGCGGACTCACCAAAGAGTTTCGTGGCTTCACCGCCGTGAACGGGGTCGACCTGCGCGTTGCGCGCGGCACCATTCACGCACTCATCGGGCCGAATGGCGCAGGCAAGACGACCTGCTTCAACCTGCTCACCAAATTCCTCGTGCCGAGCGCCGGCACCATCACGTTCAACGGCGAAGACATCACGCGTGAAGCGCCCGCACAGATCGCGCGGCGCGGCATCATTCGCTCGTTCCAGATCTCTGCCGTGTTCCCGCACTTGTCGGTGCTGGAGAACGTGCGCATCGGCCTGCAACGCAACCTCGGCACGGCATTTCACTTCTGGCGCAGCAGCGATTCGCTGCATCAGCTCGATGCACGTGCCATGGAGTTGCTCGCCGAAGTCGGACTCACCGAATTCGCTCACACTCTCACCGTCGAGTTGCCCTACGGCCGCAAGCGTGCGTTGGAAATCGCCACCACACTTGCTATGGAACCCGAACTAATGTTGCTCGATGAACCCACGCAAGGCATGGGTCACGAAGACGTGGATCGCGTGACGGCACTCATCAAGAAGGTGTCGGTCGGCCGCACGATTCTGATGGTCGAACACAACATGAACGTGGTGGCCGGCATCTCCGACACCATCACCGTGCTGCAACGCGGTGAGGTGCTCGCCGAAGGGCCGTATCACGAAGTCTCGAAGAATCCGCAAGTGATGGAAGCCTATATGGGCACCGCGGACAGCGAATTGCAGGGAGCCCACGGGTGAGGACGGCTATGTACGGTAACGGCGGCGGCAATGTGCCCGCACTCGAAGTCGAAGGACTGCAAGCCTGGTACGGCGAATCGCACATCCTGCACGGCGTGGATCTGACCGTGGGCCGTGGCGAAGTCGTCACGCTGCTCGGTCGCAACGGTGCGGGCCGCACCACCACGCTGCGCGCGATCATGGGCCTGACCGGGCAGCGTCAGGGCTCGATTCGTGTGGCCGGCGAAGAAACGATTCATCTGCCGACCTATAAGGTCGCGCATCACGGCGTGGGCTACTGCCCCGAGGAACGTGGCATCTTCGCGAGCCTGTCGTGCGAAGAGAACCTGATGCTGCCGCCATATATCGGCATGCGCGGCAATCGGCGCGAAGACGGCGGCAAGGGCATGTCGATCGAAGAGATCTACGACATGTTCCCCAACCTGAAGGAGCGTCGCCATAGTCAGGGCACGCGACTCTCGGGCGGCGAACAACAGATGCTGGCCGTCGCGCGCATTCTGCGCACGGGCGCGAATCTGCTGCTGCTCGACGAGATCTCGGAAGGTCTCGCACCGGTCATCGTGCAGACACTCGCCCGCATGATTACCACGCTCAAATCGCGGGGTTACACGATCGTGATGGTCGAACAGAATTTCCGTTTTGCAGCACCGCTTGCCGATCGCTTCTATGTGATGGAGCACGGCAAGATCGTGGAGCGCTTTGGCGCGCCCGAGCTGGAAACGAAGATGCCGGTGCTGCACGAATTGTTGGGCGTATGAGGTGAGCTACCCGGCGCGTTGCCGTGCGCTGCATGGCGCGCACGCCGGGCGATGGACCCAGGCGATATAAATCCACGAAGGAGACGAAGATGACGATGCGGATGAAGGCGTTGGCGGTTGCGGCTGCGATCGGTTTTGCGGCAATGGCCTCGCAGGCCCAGGCCGATGGCAACACGGTGAAGATCGGTTTCATTACCGACATGTCGGGTCTGTACACCGATATCGACGGACAAGGCGGTGCGGAAGCCATCAAGATGGCGATCTCCGACTTCGGCGGCAAGGTGCTCGGCAAGCCGATCGAACTGGTCACGGCCGATCACCAGAACAAGGCCGACGTGGCCGCGTCGAAAGCCCGCGAATGGTTCGATCGCGGCGGCGTCGACATGCTCATCGGCGGTACCAACTCGGGTACCGGCCTCGCGATGAACAAGGTCTCGGCCGAGAAGAAGAAGGTCTACATCAACGTGGGTGCCGGCTCGGACGCCCTCACCAACGATCAGTGCCAGCCGTACGGCGTGCACTACGCGTACGACACCGTCGCACTCGCACGCGGCACCGGCTCGGCCGTGGTCAAGGCGGGCGGCAAGTCGTGGTTCTTCCTGACCGCCGACTATGCGTTCGGTCACGCGCTGGAGAAGGCAACCGTCGACGTGGTCAAGGCCAACGGCGGCACGGTCAAGGGCGCGGTCCGTCACCCGCTGTCGGCCTCGGACTTCTCGTCGTATCTGTTGCAGGCGCAGTCGTCGAATGCACAGGTGCTGGGTCTGGCCAACGCCGGTGGCGACACCATCAACGCGATCAAGGCCGCCAAGGAATTCGGCATCAAGAACAAGATGCAGATCGCCGGTCTGCTGGTGTTCATCAACGACATTCACTCGCTCGGTCTGGACAACACCGAAGGCATGTATCTGACGGACAGCTGGTACTGGGACAAGGACGACAAGACCCGTGCCTTCGCCAAGCGCTACTTCGACAAGATGCGCAAGATGCCGTCGAGCCTGCAAGCGGGTGACTACTCGGCCACGATGACGTATCTGAAGGCTGTGCAGGCCGCCGGCAGCACCGACGCCGACAAGGTCATGGACGAGCTGCACAAGATCAAGATCGACGACATGTACAGCAAGGGCTACATCCGCAAGGACGGCACGATGGTCCACGACATGTACCTGATGCAAGTGAAGTCGAAGAAGGAATCGAAAGAGCCGTGGGACTACTACAAGGTCGTCGCGACGATTCCGGGCGACAAGGCGTTCACCACCGTGGCGGAATCGACCTGCCCGTTGATGAAGAAGTAAGCCGGGTTCGCATCGTCATCTGACAGTGCACTGAAAAGCGGCGGGACGTGTGTCCCGTCGCGGTCTTTCTCCCAGAGAATCGATTTCGATGGAATTACTAGGCATCCCCCTGCCGGCGCTGTTGAGCCAACTGCTGCTGGGACTGGTGAATGGCTCGTTTTACGCCATGCTGAGTCTTGGCCTGGCGGTGATTTTCGGTCTGCTCAACGTGATCAACTTCGCGCATGGCGCGTTGTTCATGCTGGGTGCCATGCTCGCCTGGATGGGCGGCAACTATCTTGGCCTCAATTACTGGGTCATGCTGATTCTCGCCCCGATCGTGGTGGGCATTATCGGCATCATCATCGAGCGCACGATGCTGCGCTGGATTTACAAGCTCGATCACCTCTACGGGTTGCTGCTCACGTTCGGTATCACGCTCGTACTCGAAGGCGTGTTCCGCTCGATGTTCGGTGTGTCCGGGCAGCCTTACGACGCGCCGGAAGCGCTCTCGGGCGCGACCAATCTCGGCTTCATGTTCATGCCGAACTATCGCGGCTGGGTCGTGGTGGCTTCGCTGATCGTGTGCTTCGCCACATGGTTCGTGATCGAGAAGACGAAGATCGGCGCGTATCTGCGGGCCGGCACGGAAAACCCGAAGCTCGTTGAAGCGTTCGGCGTGAATGTGCCGCTCATGATCACGCTGACGTACGGCTTCGGTGTCGGGCTGGCCGCATTTGCGGGCGTGCTCGCCGCGCCGGTCATCCAGATCTCGCCGCTGATGGGCCAGTCGATGATCATCACCGTGTTCGCCGTGGTCGTGATCGGCGGCATGGGCTCGATCATGGGGTCGATCATCACCGGTCTGATGTTGGGTGTGATCGAAGGCTTCACCAAGGTGTTCTACCCGGAAGCGTCGGCGACCGTGGTGTTCGTGATCATGGTGATCGTGCTGCTGCTGCGCCCGGCAGGGCTGTTCGGCAAACAAAAGTAAGGGGCACAGCAATGCAACATCGTATGCAACAACGGGTGCTCTATGCGCTCTTGCTACTGGCGCTGATCGCGGCGCCGTTTGCCGGGGCGTATCCGGTCTTCGTCATGAAGGTGCTGTGCTTCGCGCTGTTCGCCTGTGCGTTCAATCTGCTGTTGGGTTTTACGGGACTGCTGTCGTTCGGGCACGCCGCGTTCTTCGGCAGCGCAGGGTATGTGACGGGCTACGCGATTCGCAACCTCGGCTTCACGCCGGAAGTCGGCATTCTTGCCGGCATGGTGGCGGGCGCGGCGCTGGGGCTGGTGATCGGTTTGCTGGCGATCCGGCGTCAGGGCATCTACTTCGCGATGATCACGCTGGCACTCGCACAGATGCTGTACTTCCTGTGTCTGCAAGCGCCGTTCACGGGCGGGGAAGACGGTCTGCAAGGCGTGCCGCGCGGCAGCCTGTTCGGTGTGTTGCCGCTCGACTCGGACCTCACGCTGTACTACGTGGTGCTGGCGATCTGCGCGCTGGGTTTCCTGCTCATCATGCGTGTGGTGCACTCGCCGTTCGGTCAGGTGCTCAAGGCGATCAAGGAGAACGAGCCGCGCGCCATTTCGCTGGGTTACGACGTCGACCGGTTCAAGCTGCTGGCGTTTGTTTTGTCAGCCACGCTGGCAGCCCTCGCGGGGTCGACCAAGACGGTGGTGCTGGGCTTCGAGACGCTGACCGACGTGCACTGGACGATGTCGGGCATGGTGATTCTGATGACGCTCGTCGGCGGCCTCGGCACGATGCTCGGACCGGTGGTCGGTGCGGTGCTGATCATCGTGCTGGAGAACAAGCTGGGCGACATCGGTAACTGGCTCGCTACCGCAACGGGTGTGACTTGGTTCCAGACGCTCGGCGAGTCGGTGACGATCGTCATCGGCGCGATCTTCATCATCTGCGTGCTGGCGTTCCGGCGCGGGCTGGTGGGGGAGTTGATCGCGCGCAGCAAGTTCTTCCGGCGCGTGGCGCAGCAGTCATGACGGCAGGCGGAAGCCGGGGGATTGCACCGAAGTGGGGCGTCTAGCCATACCCCCGGCGCCACCCCGGCGCACGAATGTCGGAAAAATGCCCATTCGTAGGGGTAAATGCTGACTTGTGGTGCATTGGGTGCTCCTTTATTCTCACCCCTAGTTCGCGTCACAGCAGGATATAGGGGCGAGGAACGAGGAGACAATAAGCGCGATAACGCGCACCGCCAAAAAGGAAGCGCTGTTGGAGAATGCTCCAACAGCGCTTTTTTATATTGTGCTTCGATATCGTGCTTTTCATTGCGCTCCACGTCGCGTTTCACGTCTCGCCGCATGCCGCGCTGGCTTTCGCGCTGTTCTCCACAGCGTTCGCCGCAATATTCCTTGTGATTCCCATTCTGACGCCGGTCATTCCCGGCGCGTGCTTTCCTTCCCCCATGCTTCACGTCATGCCTCGCATTGCTTTGGTCATTGGTTCGCTCGTTGCTCCGCTCATTGCTCCGCTCATTGCCCCGTTTAACGTTGGCTCAGGGCGGCCGTCATGCTGAGCTCGCTCGCGCTCCCTGATCTCCTGATGCTCGCTGGCGGGGCGTTTCTCGCCGGTCTCGTGGATGCCGTCGTGGGCGGTGGCGGACTCATCGCCGTGCCCACGCTCTTCGCCGTCTTTCCCAACGCCGCGCCACCGCTGTTGCTGGGCACCAACAAGATGGCCGGTGTCTGGGGCACTGCGTCGGCGGCGTGGCGTTTCGCGCGCGGCGTGCAACTGCGCTGGGCGATCCTGCTGCCCGCGACGGTCACGGCGTTCGTCTTCTCGTTCTGCGGCGCTTTCGCCGTCACCCATCTGCCCGCCGATGCGCTGCGCAAGCTGCTGCCGTTCGTGCTGGTTGGCGTGGCGATCTACACCCTGCGCAAGAAGGATTTCGGGACCGTACACGCGCCTGTCAAAGGTGGCACGGGGGTCACCCTTGCCGCAGTGGGCGTGGGGGCGGCTATCGGCTTCTACGACGGTTTCTTCGGCCCGGGCACGGGCAGCTTTCTCGTGTTCCTGTTCGTGCGGCTGTTCGGACAGGATTTCGTCAATGCGTCGGCGTCCTCGAAGATCGTCAACGTGGCGACGAATCTGGCCGCATTGCTGCTCTTCGGCATGGGCGGCCACGTGTGGTGGCAGCTCGGGCTGGGTATGGCCGTGATGAATGTGCTGGGCAGTCAGATCGGCAGTCGTCTGGCACTGCGGCACGGTGTCGGTTTCGTGCGCCGGATGTTCCTTTGTGTGGTTGGCGTATTGATCCTGAAGACGGGTTACGATGCCTTCCTGCGCTAGGTTTTGCCCTTCGCAGTGCAACATGCCGGGAAAACCCCTTGTGGCAATTGCCACATTTGGGGAAACCGCACTTTACGAGACGGTACGGGTGCCCGTAAGATGGGCGGCAATTCACCGACTGAGCGGTCGGTTAATGTAAGAAGAACGAATTCGAAATTTTGTGAGGAGACCCAAATGAAACTGAAGTTGCTGTGCATGGCATCGGCGATGATGCTGGCTGCGGGCGTCGCGCACGCTCAAGTGAAGATTGGCGTGTCGCTGTCGGCGACGGGTCCGGCGGCATCGCTGGGCATCCCCGAGAAGAACACGATCGCGCTGATGCCGAAGACGATCGCAGGGCAGACGGTGCAGTACATCGTGCTCGACGATGCGACCGACACCACGACCGCCGTCAAGAACATGCGCAAGCTCATCAGCGAAGATCACGTCGACGCCGTGCTCGGCTCGACGGTCACGCCGAACTCGCTGGCGATGGTCGACGTGGCTGCGGAAACGCAGACGCCGGTGATCTCGATGGCCGCAGGGGCTGCCATCGTCGAACCGATGGATGCCAAGCGTGCCTGGTCGTTCAAGACGCCGCAGAACGACATCTTGATGGCCACCGCCATTGCCAAGCACATGGCTGACACCGGCGTGAAGACTGCCGCGTTCATCGGCTTCTCGGATGCGTACGGCGAAGGCTGGTACAAGGAATTCCTGAAGGCCGCCGACCTGAACAAGATCAAGATCGTCGCCAACGAGCGCTTCAACCGCGCCGATACGTCGGTGACCGGTCAGACGCTCAAGATCATGGGCGCGAACCCCGACGCCGTGCTGATCGCCGGTTCGGGCACGCCGGCCGCACTGCCGCAACGCTCGCTCAAGGAGCGCGGCTACAAGGGCAAGCTGTACCAGACGCACGGTGTGGCCAACAACGACTTCCTGCGCGTGTGCGGCAAGGACTGCGAAGGCACGTTCCTGCCGGCGGGCCCGCTGCTCGTCGTCGACCAACTGCCGGCGGACAACCCGGTGAAGAAGTCGGCTGCCGCGTACAAGGCCACTTACGAGAAGGCCTACGGCGCCGGTTCGATCTCGACCTTCGGCGGCCACGCCTGGGACGGCGGTCTGCTGCTGCAAACGGCCATTCCGGTCGCGCTCAAGAAAGCCAAGCCGGGCACCCCGGAATTCCGCGCCGCACTGCGTGAAGCGCTGGAAAACGTGAAGGAAATGCCGGGCACCGCCGGTATCTTCAACATGAGCAAAAACGACCACAACGGTCTGGACCAACGCTCGCGCGTTATGGTGCAAATCGTCGACGGCAAGTGGAAATTGGCGAACTGATACGCCGCGGGGCTGCCTATAGCACACAGGCATGCTCCGCTTTCTCATCTGCGGTATCTGCGCCC
Source organism: Pandoraea sp. PE-S2R-1 (assembly GCF_002179865.1). Classification (NCBI taxonomy): domain Bacteria; kingdom Pseudomonadati; phylum Pseudomonadota; class Betaproteobacteria; order Burkholderiales; family Burkholderiaceae; genus Pandoraea; species Pandoraea sp. PE-S2R-1. The sequence goes on from NZ_NGUR01000016.1 coordinate 28,087, forward strand.
GGCGTGAGTTTGGGCGGAAGAACGGGCGTTCGCGCCCGTTTTTTTTGAGCGTGGTAGTTTCGCGCTTCGCAAAGAGTCGGCAGGACATGCGAAACGAGCGGCACATGAGAGGCCGCGTTGTCCCAACCTGATCGCCGCAGCCGGGGGGCTGTCCGCGCGATCCTTTCGAGCGTAAATCCATGACGGGTGAATTCGAGCACCGCAATTCTGGTGTTGTTGCAGTCGCGTGAAGCGGTGATGGGGCTGTTCCGGCCCTTGCTCAATCGTTACGACATCACCGAGCAGCAATGGCGCGTGATCCGTACCGTAAATGACAGTGAATCGGGGGAGATGGAAATCGGGCAGGTGGCACGCGAGTGCTGCATTTTGAGCCCGAGCCTGTCGGGCATGCTGGAGCGTATGGAGGCCGCCGGCCTCATTCTGCGCAAGCGCGTGTCTTCCGATCAACGCCGGGTGATGGTGTCGCTGACACCGGCGAGCCGGGCGTTGTGCAAGAAGCTCGGCCCGTTGGTCGAAGAGCGATACGGCTATCTGGAAGACAAGGTCGGGCGCGACACGCTCGCCGAAATCTACCGCTTGCTTGACGTGGTGCGCGAGGCGTTGCCGCCCGAAGTGCTGGCCGACGCACCATCGCTGCCGGCCAAACCGCGCCGCCGCCGCAAGGCTGCGCCTTGATTTGTACGCATATGTGTTGCCGGACGTTGGGGTGTAAAGCCCTAATGTCCGTGGTGGTTGGTTGACGTTGTCCGGGGTTATCGACGCAGGCGGGGTGCCTGACCGGTCGATTTATGAAGGGCGGGTGACAAGGAGACGGGCGTTATCTCAGTAGTCACCCGGGTTTTACCAATGCATAACCGTTTATACAATTCATAATTCGCTGCATCACTCCTTGGAGACCGGGAGGATGTGTCGAAGTGAAGGGGAACGGGGCGGCAGCGCGCCGCGCCGTGCATCACACCGGCTGTCTCGCCAGCCGGTTCAAGAAGTACTCAAACGAAGTGAGAGGAGCATGGATCTTTCGATTGCCGCCATCCTGGCGCAGGACGGCATCACTACGGGTGCGATTTATGCCTTGCTGGCATTGGCCCTCGTACTGGTGTTCTCCGTTACCCGCGTCATCTTTATTCCGCAGGGCGAGTTCGTGTCGTATGGCGCACTCACGCTCGCGGCCCTGCAAACCCAGAAATTCCCGCTGACCAGCTGGCTGCTCGTGGCCATGGGCGTGTGCACGTTCATCGTGGAGACGGCCGGTGTGTTGCGCCATAGCGAACGCCGCAAGCTCGCGGGCCGACTGGTGCCGGTGCTGGCGGGCAAGTATCTGGTGTTCCCGATTGCCGTGTTCTTCGTGGTGAAGGCGCTGGCACCGATGACGCTGCCGATGCTCGTGCAGATCGCCATCACGCTGCTGCTGGTCGTGCCGATGGGCCCGATGCTCTATCGCCTGGCCTATCAGCCGCTGGCCGAAGCGAGCACGCTGCTGCTGCTGATCGTCTCGGTGGGCGTGCACTTTGCGCTGACCGGGCTGGGTCTGGTGATGTTCGGGGCCGAAGGCTCGCGCACGCAACCGTTCTCGGATGCCAGCTACAACATCGGCTCGGTGATGATCTCGGGCCAGAGTCTGTGGGTGCTCGGGGTGTCGGTGGTCATGATTCTGGCGCTGTACTTCTACTTCGACCGTTCGCTCTCGGGCAAGGCACTGCGCGCAACCGCCGTGAATCGTCTGGGCGCGCGCCTGGTCGGTATCGGCACCGTGCAGGCCGGCCGATTGGCGTTCACGCTGGCGGCGGCACTGGGTGTGCTGTGCGGCATTCTGATTGCGCCGATCACGACCATCTATTACGAGTCGGGCTTCCTGATCGGTCTGAAGGGCTTCGTGGGCGCGATCATCGGTGGTCTGGTGAGTTACCCGGTCGCGGCGCTCGGCGCCATTCTCGTGGGCCTGCTTGAGTCGTACTCGTCGTTCTGGGCGAGTGCGTACAAAGAGGTCATCGTGTTCACGATGATCCTTCCGGTGCTGCTGTGGCTGTCGCTCACAAGCAAGCACGTGGAAGAGGACGAGGAATAAGCCGGGGCGGACCACAGAATGAAAAACAAATACTTCCTGATTTTTCTGGTGCTACTGGCCGTGTTGCCGGTACTGCCTGCGCCGGTACGTCTGCCCGAATACTGGGTGACGCTGCTCAATTACATCGGCCTCTACAGCATCGTGGCCATCGGTCTGGTCTTGCTCACGGGCGTGGCCGGCATGACGTCGTTCGGGCAGGCCGCTTTCGTCGGCTTGGGTGCCTATGCGACGGCTTATCTGACGACGGCCTACGGCGCATCGCCGTGGCTCGGTCTGGTGGTCGGCATTGTCATCACGGCCGCTGCGGCGCTCGTGATCGGCGCGATCACCATGCGTCTGTCGGGTCACTTCCTGCCGCTCGGTACGATCGCGTGGGGTCTGGCGCTGTACTACCTGTTCGGCAACCTCGAGTTCCTCGGCAAGTACGACGGCCTGAACGACATTCCGACCATCAACGTGTTCGGTGTCGAGCTGGCGAGCGGCCGTCAGATGTTCTATCTGATCTGGGTCGTGGTGGTGCTGGCGGTGGTGTCGGTCAAGAACCTGCTGGATTCGCGTCAGGGCCGTGCGATTCGCGCGCTCAAGGGTGGCGGCGTGATGGCCGAAGCCATGGGCGTGAACACCGCGTGGATGAAGGTGGTGGTGTTTGTCTACGCCGCCGTGCTCGCCGCGATTTCGGGCTGGCTGTACGCGCACTTGCAACGTGCGGTGAACCCGACGCCGTTCAACCTGAACCACGGCATCGAGTACCTGTTCATGGCGGTGGTGGGCGGTGTCTCGCACGTCTGGGGTGCAGTGCTTGGCGCGGCCATCCTGACGGTGCTCAAGGACTACCTGCAAAACATCCTGCCGGTGTTGCTGGGTGCTAACGGCAACTTCGAGACGATCGTCTTCGGGGTGCTGCTGGTGTTGCTGCTGCAATACGCACGCGATGGCGTGTGGCCGTTCTTCGCGAAGATCTTCCCGGCACGCCGCGTGGCCCGAGCGCCTGAGCAAGCGGACGCGCTGGGCCATCGCGCCAAGCCGGCCGTGGGTGAAGTGGTGCTCAAGCTGGAGAAAGCGCGCAAGGAGTTTGGCGGGCTGGTGGCGGTCAACGATGTGTCGTTCGAAGTGAAGGCCGGTGAAATCGTCGGCCTGATCGGCCCGAACGGCGCGGGCAAGTCGACCACGTTCAATCTTGTGACCGGCGTGTTGCAGGCCACGCGCGGCGAGATTTCGTTCCTCGGCGAGCGTATCGATCGTCTGCCGTCGCGTGAGATCGTCAAGCGCGGGATCGGCCGGACCTTCCAGCACGTGCGGTTGATGCCGCATATGAGCGTGCTGGAGAACGTGGCGATCGGCGCGTATCTGCGTGACAAGAACGGTCTGCGCCGTCGTCCGCAGGGCGGTGTGTGGTCGAGCGTGCTGCGTCTGGACCGCCACGAAGAAGCCATGCTGCTGCACGAAGCCGCGAAGCAGATCGAGCGTGTGGGCCTTGGCGCGCACATGTACGACGAAGCGGGCAGTCTCGCGCTGGGGCAGCAACGGATTCTGGAAATTGCGCGCGCCCTGGCGTGCGATCCGACGCTGCTGCTGCTCGATGAGCCGGCCGCTGGCTTGCGTTACAAAGAGAAGCAGGCGCTGGGCGATTTGCTGCGCAAGCTCAAAGATGAAGGCATGAGCGTGCTGCTGGTCGAGCACGACATGGATTTCGTGATGAACCTGACCGATCACCTGGTGGTGATGGAGTTCGGCACCAAGATCGCCGAGGGGCTGCCCGAAGACGTGCAGAAGAACCCGGCGGTGCTCGAGGCGTACCTCGGAGGAGTGGAGTGATGGCAGAGGCGATTCTGGAGGTCAAGGACCTGGCGGTAGCCTACGGCAAGGTCGAGGCAGTACATGGGGCACACCTGCGCGTGGAAGCCGGTCAGATCGTCACGGTGATCGGTCCGAACGGCGCAGGCAAGTCGAGCATGCTCAACGCGATCATGGGCGCGCTGCCGCACAACGGTTCGAGCCGCGGCAGCGTGGCGTACCTCGGGCACGAGATGTCGGCGCTGAGTATCGAGACGCGCGTGGCGCGCGGCATGTGTCTGGTGCCGGAGAAGCGCGAGTTGTTCTCGACGATGACGGTCGAAGACAACCTGCTGCTCGGCGCATACCGCCGCAAGAAGGCCGGGGAGAAGAACTTCCTCGACCAGATGGAAGTGGTCTACGCGCTGTTTCCGCGCCTGAAAGAGCGCCGTGTGCAGCAGGCCGGCACGCTATCGGGCGGTGAGCGCCAGATGCTGGCGGTGGGCCGCGCGCTGATGGCCAAGCCGCAACTGCTGATGCTCGACGAGCCGAGCCTGGGGCTCGCGCCGCTGATCGTGAAGGAAATCTTCCACATCATCAACGACTTGCGCAAGACCGGCGTGGCAACGCTGCTGATCGAGCAGAACGCCCGTGCAGCCTTGCAGGTGGCCGACTACGGTTACGTGATCGAGACTGGTGAGCTGGCGCTGGAAGGCCCCGCACAAGAGCTGGCAAGCAACCCGAAGGTGATCGAGACGTATCTGGGGCTTGCAAAGAAGGCTGCCTGATACTCGTAATCGGGCACGCTATCGATGCCCGGCCGAAGCGGCGTTGCTGCCGATGTTGAATAAGAAACCCGCCCCCGGCGGGTTTTTTTATGGGCGCGTGTTGGGGGCGAGTCGTGAGGGTGGCGAGGGGTGAACGGTCGGCTTTTCGGTGGTCGCGAAGGGCGATGAAAGATTGTCGCGAATATGATCCGGCCCCAATTTTGAGATGCTCCATAAAGCGAGTTATCCACGACAACGAGAACTCACTTATTCACAGTTGCTTGTGGATAGTTATGCAACGCGCAAATCTATGGCGCACTGCCGCAATAAGGGGTTCGGCGATTTTTACGATTTTCGAGTGAATTCGTCGCTTAGGGTTATCCACAGAAAAGCAATTTCTTGTTTGCGGTTTAGCGAGGGGGGAGGTGGTGTGGATAACGGGGCGTGTCTCCCCACTTTGTTCGACGAAATTGCGGTGCCAAAGTATTTGGTTTTGGCGAACGCGATTGCGGTTTTTCGTGTCCGCCGACTCGGTTAAACGAAAGCGAGTGATGTCTGGTGGGGGAGAGATTTTTGCGTGTCCGGTGTTTCACGTGGAACGCGCGATGCTGTGGTTGTATCCAGTGGTCGAGGGTGGAATCTCGGCGGTGTAGATTTCGTCGTTGGGTATCTGCGAGGCGAATTTCTGTTGCCGTGTTTTTTGGATGAGTGCGGCGCCTGTGTTTGCATCCAGTGATCGTCGGTGGCGTTACTGGATGGATAGTCAGGTTTTGAGTTTCCGGATGCTGTCGTGGGTGTTTTGGTTTTGACGGTGCTGTGGAGTAGGGACTTTATTCTCGAATCCGGCATCGCGTTCGGGAACGCCTCGGCTTGGTTTTTGTTTTTGCGGAGGCAGATGCAAGAACGACTGCCGAGGCAACTGAAGGGGAAGCGGCGGAATATTTTTCGGTACGCGGGGTGTTGGGTTGCTATTGCCCGCCGAACGTTATTTTGGGTTTTGATTTCCGGGTGCGAATACGTAGCGAGACTTCGAACGGCGAGTCCCCGGCGAATCACCTGAACCGAAAGCGTTTCCCTTTGCGCTATCGCTGTTTCACGTGGAACAGGGGAGGGGTGGTTCCTTGCATCAACTCATTCGCTACGGAGCAGCCATCCCAGTCGCTCATACGACGGGAGGTATCGATGGACGGGCAGGCATTTAATAACGAAGTCGACACGAGACGGGCAAATCTTCGTAATCGGGAGCGCTGGAATTCGGGGTTGTTGTGGATATCGGGTTCGGCGTTGATTCGCTCGGGGGAAAGGGGCCGGGAATTTTCGGGGCGTGTTTCACGTGAAACGTACGTCACTACGATCCTAGGCGCGCCCGGTGGGCGATTTCCGTAGCTGTTTCACGTGAAACATAAAATCTGGCAGCGACGTCGTTCAAACTTGCCGGAAGGCGGTGGGGTGAAGGTAGCTCGGTTGGTCGTGTGGTTTTCACCGCGTCGAGGACTATCGGCGATAGGGGACAGGCCTATCCGGCACGCACCGATATCGAATGTTTCACGTGAAACGCGAGTCGAGCGACTGCGATCTTGGCACGATCGTCGCCGCGCATCCGATCTCGATATGCCCTCAATGCTTCGACCCTCCCCAATGTTCCACGTGGAACAGTCTCCAATATCGTCGTTTTCCACTCACGTTCCACGTGAAACATGGCGTGGTTACAAATGATGCATCGCAATACCGCTATAATTCCGCAATTACCGAATCCAGAGAGTTTGCCGCGCGCGGCAAAATTGCGATGCTTTATCCAACCGAGTTCGATGTGATCGTAGTGGGTGGCGGCCATGCCGGCACTGAGGCTGCGCTCGCCTCGGCCCGCATGGGCTGTAAAACCCTTTTGCTTACCCACAATATCGAGACGCTCGGTCAGATGAGCTGTAACCCCTCGATTGGTGGGATTGGCAAGGGCCATCTCGTCAAGGAAGTCGATGCCCTTGGTGGCGCCATGGCGGCGGCGACCGACGAGAGCGGCATCCAGTTTCGCATCCTGAATTCGTCGAAAGGGCCCGCCGTACGTGCGACACGGGCCCAAGCCGACCGCATTCTCTATAAGCAGGCGATCCGCCACCGGCTGGAAAATCAGCCGAATCTCTGGCTGTTCCAGCAAGCCGTCGAAGACCTGATCGTCGAAGGTGACCGCGTTGTCGGTGCCATCACGCAGGTCGGACTGCGCTTCCGCGCCCGTGCCGTGGTGCTAACCGCCGGCACGTTCCTCGACGGCAAGATCCACGTCGGCCTGAACAACTACGTCGGCGGTCGTGCCGGTGACCCGGCGGCCATCAGTCTGTCGGCTCGCCTGAAAGAGTTGAAACTCCCGCAAGGTCGCTTGAAGACCGGTACGCCGCCGCGTATCGACGGCCGTTCGATCGACTTTTCCGTGCTTGAAGAGCAGCCGGGTGACCTCGATCCGGTGCCGGTGTTCTCGTTCTTGGGCTCTGCGGCTCAGCATCCACGCCAAGTGCCGTGCTGGGTGACGCATACCAATGAGCGCACGCACGACATCATTCGTGGGGGACTCGATCGCTCGCCGATGTACACGGGTGTGATCGAAGGGGTAGGGCCGCGCTATTGCCCGTCGATCGAAGACAAGATTCATCGCTTCGCCGATAAAACATCGCACCAGATTTATCTGGAGCCGGAAGGGCTGACGACCAACGAGTTCTATCCGAACGGCATCTCCACGAGCCTGCCTTTCGACGTGCAGCTCGAACTGGTCCGCTCGATGAAGGGGATGGAGAACGCGTATATCCTGCGTCCCGGCTATGCCATCGAGTACGACTACTTCGATCCGCGCGGGCTGCGTAGCTCGCTGGAAACGCGCGTGATTTCGGGCCTGTTCTTCGCCGGTCAGATCAACGGCACGACAGGTTACGAAGAGGCCGCAGCGCAGGGGCTGCTCGCCGGTATGAATGCTGCGCTTCAGGTGCAGGGCCGCGAAGCCTGGTGCCCGCGTCGCGATCAGGCCTATCTGGGCGTGCTCGTCGATGACCTGATTACGCGTGGGGTGTCCGAGCCGTATCGCATGTTCACCAGCCGCGCCGAATATCGCCTGTCGCTGCGTGAAGACAATGCCGATATGCGCCTGACCGAGGTTGGCCGCGAACTGGGCGTGGTGGACGACATTCGCTGGGAAGCCTTCTGTCGTAAGCGCGATGCTGTTTCACGTGAAACAGAACGCCTCAAGACGACGTGGGTGAATCCCAAGACATTCCCGGCGGAAGATGCCGTGCCGCTGCTCGGCAAGGCCATCGATCACGAGTACTCGCTCGCCGATCTGCTGCGCCGTCCGGAAGTCAGCTACGACGCGTTGATGGCAGTGCAGGGTGGTCGACTCGCCCCCGAGAGCGCGCTGTCCGACGATCCGTTGCAGGCCGGGCAGATTCGCGAGCAGATCGAGATTGCCGCCAAGTATCAGGGCTACATCGATCGTCAGGCAGACGAGATCGTTCGCAAGGAAGCCAACGAGAACACCGTGCTGCCCGCGAGCATCGACTACAACGAGGTGCGAGGTCTGTCGATCGAAGTGCGCCAGAAACTCGCTGCCCAGCGTCCCGAGACGTTGGGGCAGGCGTCGCGCATCTCCGGGGTGACACCGGCGGCAATCTCGCTGCTGATGATCCATCTGAAGAAGGGGCTGGGACGCCGTCGCGCGTCGGGCGAAACAAGTGCGGGCGCCGATGACGGCGACCAGCACGCCGCCTGACCGGAGACGACATGACGGCTTCAAGAAACACTGCCGCGCAAGGCGGCAACGAACTGGCTGCGCTATTGGCCGACGGCATCGCGCAACTCGGCCTGTCCATCAGCGCCGAGCAGCAAGTGCGGTTGCTCGAGTTTCAAGCGTTGCTGGCCAAGTGGAATGCCGCTTTGCAGATGACCTCGATTCGCGATCCGCGACAGATGGTCGTCAAGCACCTGCTGGACTCCCTCTCGATTCTGCCGCGCCTCGACCGTGAGCCGATTTCACGTGTACTTGACGTGGGCTCAGGCGGCGGTCTGCCGGGCGTGGTGCTGGCTATCGTGCGCCCGGACTGGCAGGTGACAGTCAACGACATCGTGCACAAGAAGACCGCGTTCCTGACGCAGGCGCGGGCCACGTTCAAGCTGACCAACCTCACCGTCGTGACTGGCCGTGTCGAGTCGCTGGTGATCGGCAAGGAAGTGCCGGCAGCCTTCGACGCCATCGTGTCGCGTGCCTTTGCCGAGCTGAACGACTTCGTGACGCTGGGGCAGAATCTGCTGGCCCCCGATGGCAGCTTCTGGGCCATGAAGGGTGTCGCCGCCGAGAGCGAACTGGCGTTGCCGCCGGGTTACGCACTGGTCGAACGCTTGCCGCTGCAAGTGCCATTCCTCGACGCCGAGCGTCATTTGCTTCGCGTGAAGGTGGCTGCATGACCGGAATTACCCGCTGGATTGGTGCTGCGATCGTTGGTTTTTCGCTGCTCGCCGCCGTCGCCTGGGCGCAAACCGGCCAAGAATCGCTGACCACACGGGTACGCCCGGTCGCCGCGATCGATAAAACGCGTTATGTCGGCACCTGGTACGAAATAGCGCGCTATCCGAATTTCTTCGAGCGAAAATGTGTGTCGGACGTGACCGCTGAATACGTAGCGCGCGCCGATGGCAGGATCGAAGTCACGAACAAATGCCGCAAAGACGATGGCACCTGGGTCAGCGATGCAGGCCTCGCACGCACCGACGGGCAGGGCACCGGCACCGCGCGGTTCAAGGTGACCTTTGCACCGGACTGGTTGCGCTGGATTCCCTGGCTTTGGGCGAACTACTGGGTTATCGTGCTCGACGGCGACTATCAGTATGCCGCTGTCGGAGAGCCGGGCCGCGAGTATCTGTGGATCCTGTCGCGCACGCCGACCATCGACGAGAACACGTTGAATCAAATGCGCGCGCAGTTGCGCAAACAAGGCTACGACACCGACAAGCTCGTGTTGACGCCGCAGAAAGCCAGCACCGGCAATAACTGAGCATTGCTCAGGTAATCGAATTCATCGAATTTGCAGTATTTATCGGCAAGTCAGCCATCGACCGGCCGCGTGACCATGTCATGCTGTCGAATCGTTCGCCGACTTGGCGGCACGACCTGCATCACCCCGCTTCATCAGCATCAACCGCGCTTGAACAAGGCAGCATTCGGAGGACTACATCGGCATGGCGAAAATTTTCTGCGTGGCCAATCAGAAGGGCGGCGTCGGCAAGACGACCACCACGGTGAACCTCGCCGCCGGTCTGGCGTCGCACGGACAGCGTGTCCTGTTGGTCGACCTGGATCCGCAGGGCAACGCGACAATGGGCAGCGGCATCGACAAGGGTGCGCTCGAGACGAGCGTCTACGAGGTGCTGGTCGATGGCACCGACGTGAGCGTGAGCCGTCAGCGTTCGGAGACGGGTAACTACGACGTGTTGCCCGCCAACCGCGAACTCGCGGGGGCCGACGTGGAGCTGGTGTCGCTCGAGAACCGCGATACGCGTCTCAAGCAGGCACTCGAGAAAGTGGACGACGCGTACGATTTCGTCCTCATCGATTGCCCGCCGACGCTCTCGCTGCTCACGCTCAACGGCCTGTGTGCCGCGCACGGCGTGATCATTCCGATGCAGTGCGAGTACTTCGCGCTCGAAGGGCTCTCGGATCTCGTCAACACGATCAAGCAGGTGCACGCGAATCTGAACCGTGACCTGAAGGTCATCGGCTTGCTGCGCGTGATGTTCGATCCGCGTATCACGCTGCAACAACAAGTCTCGGAGCAGCTCAAGCAGCACTTCGGCGACAAGGTTTTCAACGCGATCATTCCGCGCAATGTGCGGCTCGCCGAGGCGCCGAGTTACGGCATGCCCGGCGTCGTCTTCGACCCCGCATCGCGTGGCGCGCAGGCGTATCTGCAATTCGGCGCAGAGATGATCGCGCGCATTCAAACTATGTAAGGCGCATTCGCGCAGGAACGCATTGTCATGGCGACCAAGACCAACGCACTCAAAAAGAAGGGCCTGGGCCGCGGCCTCGAAGCGCTGCTCGGCGCACACGCCGATAACCATAACGGCGCCGACGAAGCCTCGGCCGAAGGCGCACCGTCGGTGATGGCGCTCGACCGCTTGCAGGCGGGCAAGTACCAGCCGCGTACGCGCATGGATGAAGGCGCATTGCAGGAACTCGCCGCGAGCATTCGCGCGCAAGGGCTGATGCAGCCGATCCTCGTGCGCCGTATCGATGGTGAGAAGTACGAAATTATTGCCGGCGAGCGGCGCTTCCGTGCCGCCCGCATGGCCGGGCTGTCGGAAGTGCCCGTGCTCGTGCGCGATGTGCCCGATGAAGCCGCCGCCGCGATGGCGCTCATCGAGAACATTCAGCGCGAAGATCTGAATCCGCTGGAAGAAGCGCAGGGCATTCAACGCCTGCTCGGTGAATTCAATTACACGCATGAACAGGCCGCTGAATCGCTCGGCCGTTCGCGTAGCGCCGTGTCGAATCTGCTGCGCCTGCTCAACCTCGCGCAACCGGTGCAGACGATGCTGCTCGCCGGCGATCTCGATATGGGGCATGCACGTGCGTTGCTCTCCGTCGATGCCGCCACGCAGATCACGCTCGCCAATCAGGTGGTGAACAAGCGGCTTTCGGTGCGCGACACCGAGCGCATCGTCAACGCGTCGCTCAAGCCGCAAGGCGATGGCATTCGCCGTCGTTCGGCGGAAGAGGGCGGTCGCGATGTGACGCGTCTCGAAGAAGAGCTGTCCGATTTGCTGGCGTCGAACGTGAAGATCAAGGTCGGCCGCAAGGGCGCCGGTGCGCTCACCATCGAATTCGGCAGCCTCGATGCGCTCGACGGCATTCTCGCGCGCATCCGTGACGAATAATGTCGGTGTCCTGATTATCTGAATATCCACACATGACCGATGACGCGCAGCATCAGACGGCACCCGCGCGGTTGACGCTGATGAAGCGCACATTGGGTGCGTTGGGTGTGTTGTTCGAACGGGTGCGCAGCGATCGCGTGCTTGTGATTTTGCTGATCGCGTTTGTCGCGCTACAGATACTTCGACCGGCAAGTGCCGGTGCGTTGTTTGCGCGGATCGATCAGCACACCATCCTCACGCTCGCCGGCCTGCTGATGCTTACGCGGGCCATCGACCAGAGCGGCTTTCTCGATTGGCTCGCGCAACGATTGTTGCGATGGTTTCGCACCGAACGGCGCCTCGCGTTGTTGATGGTGAGTTTTGCGGCGGTGTTGTCCACGCTGCTCACCAACGACGTCGCGTTGTTCGCGGTGGTGCCGCTGGCGTTGTCGCTGGCACGCATTGCGCCGGTGCGCATCGAGCGGCTGATCATCTTCCTCGCACTGGCGGTCAACGCCGGGTCGAGTCTCACGCCGCTGGGCAACCCCCAGAACCTCTTCCTGTGGCAGCACAGCGGGATGGGCTTCGGTGGGTACGTCGTCATGATGACGCCGATCACCGTGGCGCTCATGGCGCTTCTGCTGGCCGTCTGTGCGTTCGCATTCGACTCGCGGGCCCTGCATTTTCAGCGGGGGGGGCCGTCGCACGAGGTGCGCTGGCCGCTGCTGTGGACCGCACTCGTATTGTTCGTCGCGTTCGTGGCGCTGGCCGATCACGGTCTCGCCGGCTGGGCGTGTGCCGGGGTGGCGGTGGTGCTGTTGCTGGCGCGCCGCAGTGCGGTGCTTGGCATCGACTGGCTGCTGCTGACGATCTTCGTGCTGATGTTCGTGGTGTTGCGCGGCGTGGCCGAGATGCCGGAAGTGCGCACGCTACTGGGGCATGTGGATTTTTCGGGCACCCTGGCGGCTTATCTGGGCGGCGCCGTGTTGTCACAATTCATCAGTAATGTGCCCGCAGCGATTTTGCTCGCGGAGTACACGCAGAACTGGCCTGCGCTCGCTCACGGCGTTGCCGTCGGGGGCTTTGGCCTGGCCGTCGGGTCGTTAGCGAACCTAATTGCATTGCGCATGGCGAAATCGAGCAAAATCTGGTGGCACTTTCACTGGATTTCGATACCGTTTTACCTGGTGGCACTGGGGCTGGGGTTCGCTGCCCTGAAATGGGTCTGATCATGCCCTCGAAGCGGCGCAGATGTCGTGATTGCGCGGCCTTCCGGACGAATGCCGCGCTGCACCATGCGAGAATGCGCACTCCGTGAGAGTTGGCGCCAAATCGAAGCATGCACTGCACAGTTTCGGCGAATTTGTTGCGTGTTTCAATTGACTGGCGTTCGTAATCTCCCGTAAAATCTCGCGGGTTTAACTGCTTGAAGAGCCCATTCGTTTTGCACGAGTCGGGCGGGGAGGTACGAGATGGCCGATGAAATACGGTCGAACTTGGAACCGAAACCGCAAGCGCCGGCGCATGCAACAGATGATGTTTGGGACGACGAGCAGGAGCAAGAAACAATCGTTCCGCTCACGCGTGCGCAGGCCGAGCGCCTGTTCGGTCCCAATGTGGGGCGCGCATCCCGTGTGACTCCATTCAGAGTGGTGGGTGCCCAAGTACTGTTGTCGCTCGCGGCGACACTGGCTTGGTGGGTACTCTCGGCATCGCCCCAAGAGGCTGCGGTGTCTGCATGGCTGGGCGGAATGATGGGTTGGGTGCCGGGCGCATTGTTTGCGCTGCGGCTAAGAATTTCAGGTGATCGCCTCTCCGTCGGTTCATTGGTGGCGGGGGAAGCGGTCAAGGTAGCAACGACGATTGCGTTGTTGGTGGCCATAGCGTTCGGTTACCCGGGAGTTCACTGGGTAGCGTTGCTGGTCACCTTCGTGCTGACGCTGAAGGCCTATTGGCTGGCGATGGCATTCAAGTAGCGGTCAATTCCGCTCACGCGTCGCGCGCTGCCGTGTGCGGATTTTCATAATTGGGTGTTTGATCGCTATGTCAGTAGAAGCCGGTAGCCACGCTCCGAACCCGTCGGAGTACATTTCGCACCACCTGCAAAACCTCGCGAGCTCGACGCAGACGAAGATCGTCGACTTCTCGATCATCAACTGGGACACCATGTTCTGGTCGATCGCGATGGGCGCGCTGGGCTGCTTCGTGCTTTGGTTGGCCGCTCGTAAAGCCACCTCGGGCGTGCCGGGCCGTTTCCAGGCTGCGGTCGAAATGCTCGTCGAAATGGTCGAAGACCAGTCGAAGAGCATCGTGCACGGCAATCGTGCCTTCATCGCGCCGCTCGCGCTGACCGTGTTCGTCTGGGTCGCGCTCATGAACTCGCTGGACCTGTTGCCCGTCGACCTGCCGTCGAAGGTCATCGGCTGGGTCGGTCTCGGCTCGATCATTACGCACCACCGTATTGTCCCGACGGCCGATTTGAACGGCACGCTCGGTATCTCGTTTGGTGTGCTGATCCTGATGCTCTTCTACAGCTTCAAGATCAAGGGCGCCGGCGGCTTCATGCATGAGCTGTTCACGGCACCGTTCGGTAACCACTTCCTGCTGTGGATTCCGAACCTGCTGCTCAATCTGATCGAATTCTGTGCCAAAACCGTGTCGCTCGGTATGCGACTGTTCGGCAATATGTACGCCGGCGAGCTGGTGTTCCTGTTGATCGCGCTGTTGGGCGGTATCTGGAGTTTTGGTGCAGATGCGTCGGTGCTGGGGTTTGTCGGTCATGTCATCGCCGGCACCGCATGGGCAATTTTCCACATCATGATCGTGCTGCTGCAGGCGTTCATCATGATGATGCTCACGCTGGTGTACATCGGCCAGGCGCACGACCATCACTGATCGGTTGTCGTGGTCGTTACCTGTTTCCCGGTTTTTCGTTTTTCAAATTTAAAGTTTCAAGTCTCTAACCAATAGGAGTAATCATGCAAGCTTTCATCGCTAACATCCAGGGTCTGACCGCCATCGGTATCGGTATCATCATCGGTCTGGGTGCCATCGGCGCCTGTCTGGGTATCGCGTTGATGGGCGGTAAGTACATCGAAGCATGCGCACGTCAGCCGGAACTGATGAACCCGCTGCAAACGAAGATGTTCCTGCTGGCTGGCCTGATCGACGCCGCATTCCTGATCGGCGTGGGCGTTGCCATGCTGTTCGCATTCGCGAACCCGCTGCTGTCGAAGCTCGCTTAAGTTTCTTTCGGATGGTCGCGCACTGATCCGCGCGACCTGGACATGAACGGCGCGCCCAAGCCAGCAGGCACAATGGGGCGCGCTGTTTTGCCAATCGACTCGCAACACCGAAAGGGAACACCGTGAACATCAACGCAACTCTGTTCGCGCAAACCGTCGTGTTTCTGATCCTGGCATGGTTCACGATGAAGTTCGTGTGGCCGCCGCTGATCAAGGCTATTGACGAACGCGCGAAGAAAATCGCTGACGGTCTGGCTGCTGCCGATAAGGGCAAGGCCGAACTCGAAGCCGCCAACAAGCGCTCCACGCAAGCCCTCACGGAAGCCCGTGACGAAGGCGCGAAGCGTATTGCCGACGCTGAAAAGCGCGCGCAAGCCGTGGCCGAAGAGATCAAGCAGCAGGCTCAAGCCGAAGCCGCCCGTATCATCGCCAACGCCAAAGCTGAAGCCGAGAACCAGGCCGTCAAGGTCCGTGAATCGCTGCGCGAAGACGTTGCCGGTCTGGCAGTCAAGGGCGCCGAGCAGATCCTGAAGCGCGAAGTTGACGCCAAGGCCCATGCTGACCTGCTGAACCAACTCAAGGCAGAGCTCTGATCATGGCCGAACTCGCAACCATCGCTCGTCCGTACGCTGAGGCGTTGTTCCGCGTGGCCAAGGCCGGTGATCTGAATCGCTGGTCGGAGCTGGTGCGCGAACTGGCGCAAGTGGCAGCGCTTCCCGAAGTGGCCAATCTGGCCGACGATCCCAAGGTAACGCCGGCGCAAGTCGTCGACGTGCTGACGGCTGCCGTGAAATCGACCGACGCTGAAGTGCGTAACTTCGTCGCCGCTGTGGTCGAAAACGGTCGCCTGGCTGCCATGACGGAAGTCGCCGAGCAGTTCGAGGCGTTGAAGAACGCCGCCGCCGGTTCGGCGGATGCCACGATCGAAAGCGCCTTCCCGCTCGACGGTGAGCAACTGACCTCGCTGGTCAAGGGCCTCGAGCACAAGTTCGGCCGCAAGCTCAACCCGAGCGTGACGGTAGACCCGTCGCTGATCGGTGGCGTGCGTGTGGTGGTTGGCGACGAGGTGCTGGACACTTCGGTGCGCGCCCGCCTGGCGGCCATGCGGACGTCGCTGACGGCCTGACGGCCGGCGCGAATCGCCTGCGACGGCAAGAATTGAATATCAGGAGCACATATGCAACTCAATCCCTCTGAAATCAGCGAACTGATCAAGAGCCGGATTCAAGGTCTCGAGAGCGGCGCCGAAGTCCGTAACGAAGGCACCGTGATTTCGGTGACTGACGGTATCTGCCGCATTCATGGCCTGTCGGACGTGATGCAAGGTGAAATGCTCGAGTTTCCGGGCAACACCTTCGGTCTGGCACTGAACCTCGAGCGCGACTCCGTCGGCGCCGTGATTCTGGGTGAATACGAGCACATCTCGGAAGGCGACACCGTCAAGTGCACGGGCCGCATTCTGGAAGTGCCGGTCGGTCCGGAACTGAAAGGCCGCGTCGTTGACGCGCTGGGCGTGCCTATCGATGGCAAGGGCCCGATCAACGCCAAGATGACCGACGCAATCGAAAAGATTGCCCCGGGCGTGATTTGGCGTAAGTCGGTGTCGCAGCCGCTGCAAACGGGTACCAAGGCTATCGACGCCATGGTGCCGATCGGCCGTGGCCAGCGCGAGCTGATCATTGGTGACCGTCAGACGGGTAAGACCGCTGTGGCCATCGACACGATCATTTCGCAAAAGGGCAAGGGCGTGACCTGCGTCTACGTCGCGATCGGCCAGAAGGCTTCGTCGATCATGAACGTGGTGCGCAAGCTCGAAGAAATGGGCGCGATGGAATACACCATCATCGTGACCGCTACCGCTTCGGACTCGGCCGCCATGCAGTTCATCGCACCGTACGCCGGTTGCACGATGGGCGAATACTTCCGCGACCGCGGCGAAGACGCGCTGATCATTTATGACGACTTGACCAAGCAAGCTTGGGCGTACCGTCAGATCTCGCTGCTGCTGCGCCGCCCGCCGGGCCGTGAAGCTTACCCGGGTGACGTGTTCTATCTGCACTCGCGTCTGCTCGAGCGTGCCGCTCGCGTCTCGGAAGAGTACGTCGAGAAGTTCACGAACGGCGCGATCAAGGGCCAAAGCGGCTCGCTGACCGCACTGCCGATCATTGAAACGCAAGCCGGTGACGTGACCGCGTTCGTTCCGACGAACGTGATTTCGATTACCGACGGCCAGATCTTCCTGGAAACCGACCTCTTCAACGCAGGTATCCGTCCGGCAATTAACGCCGGTATTTCGGTGTCGCGCGTCGGTGGTGCTGCCCAGACCAAGGTCATCAAGAAGCTGTCGGGCGGTATCCGTACCGACTTGGCCCAGTACCGTGAGCTGGCTGCGTTCGCGCAGTTCGCTTCGGACCTGGACGAAGCCACCCGCAAGCAGCTGGAGCGCGGCCGCCGCGTGACGGAGCTGCTCAAGCAGCCGCAGTATCAGCCGCTGCAAGTGTGGGAACTGGCCGTGTCGCTGTTCGCCGCCAACAACGGTTATCTGGACGATCTCGAAATCGCTCAGGTCCTGCCGTTCGAAAAGGGTCTGCGCGAAGTTCTGAAGACCAGCCACGCTGCGCTGATCGGCCGTATCGAAGAGACCAAAGATCTCTCGAAGGACGACGATGCTGCCCTGCACGCTGCGATCAAGGACTTCAAGAAGACCGGCGCTTACTAATCCGGTTGAATCGGTAACTATTCAACGGACCCGGGAAGGCGCGATGTTCAGGCAAGAGCGGACGTCGCGCCGAGACAAGGAGTAAGCAATGGCTGGAATGAAGGAAATTCGCGGCAAGATCAAGAGCGTGCAAAACACGCGCAAGATCACCAAGGCCATGGAAATGGTGGCCGCGTCGAAGATGCGCAAGGCGCAGGAACGCATGCGCCATGCCCGGCCGTACGCTGAGAAGGTACGCCAGATCGCTGCGCATATGGGCCAGGCGAATCCGGAATACCACCACCCGTTCATGGTGAAGCATGCCGACGCGAAAGCGGCCGGCATCATCGTGGTGACGACGGACAAGGGTCTGTGCGGCGGCTTGAATACCAACGTGCTGCGTGCCGTGGTGAGCAAGCTGAAGGCGATCGAAGCGCAAGGTTTGAAGATTGAAGCCACCGCCATTGGCGGCAAGGGCTTCGGTTTCCTGAACCGTATCGGCGCGAAGGTGGTCTCGCACGTGGTGCAACTGGGCGACACCCCGCACCTCGACAAGTTGATCGGCGCCGTGAAGGTGCAGCTCGACGCGTACGCCGAAGGCAAGCTCGATGCCGTGTATCTGGCCTACAACCGCTTCGTCAACACGATGAAGCAGGAAACCGTGGTCGAACAACTGCTGCCGCTGCCCGAGAAGTTCGAAGGCCAGTCGGAAGACGCGAGCGCAGTGCCGGCAACGCATTCGTGGGACTACATCTACGAACCGGACGCAAAGTCGGTGGTGGATGCCCTGCTGGTGCGTTACGTCGAAGCGGTCGTGTATCAGGCAGTCGCAGAGAACATGGCGTCGGAGCAGTCCGCCCGTATGGTGGCCATGAAGGCCGCATCGGACAACGCGAAGACCGTGATCGGTGAATTGCAGATGGTCTACAACAAGGGCCGTCAAGCATCGATTACGAAGGAACTGTCCGAAATCGTGGGTGGCGCTGCCGCTGTTTAAGCGGTGGCACGGGCCGATGCGCCGCAAGGCGAAATGAATTTGAGTATCTAAAGGAAAAGCGATGAGTACTGCTTTGATTGAAGGCAAAATCGTACAGTGCATCGGCGCCGTGATCGACGTGGAGTTCCCGCGCGATAGCATGCCGAAGATCTACGACGCGCTCATTATGGACGGTTCGGAACTGACGCTTGAAGTTCAGCAGCAGCTGGGCGACGGCGTGGTTCGTACCATCTGTCTGGGTTCTGCCGAAGGCCTGCGCCGCGGCATGATGGTGAAGAACAGCGGTCTGCCGATCACTGTGCCGGTCGGTAAGCCGACGCTGGGTCGCATCATGGACGTGCTTGGCCGTCCGATCGACGAAGCCGGTCCGATTGCACGCGATCACACGCGCTCGATCCACCAGAAGGCTCCGGCATTCGACGAGCTGTCGCCGTCGACGGAACTGCTCGAAACCGGCATCAAGGTTATCGATTTGATCTGCCCGTTCGCCAAGGGCGGCAAGGTGGGTCTGTTCGGTGGCGCCGGTGTGGGCAAGACCGTGAACATGATGGAACTCATCAATAACATCGCCAAGGAACACGGCGGTTATTCGGTGTTTGCCGGCGTGGGCGAGCGTACCCGTGAAGGGAACGACTTCTACCACGAAATGAAGGACTCGAACGTTCTGGATAAGGTCGCGCTGGTGTACGGCCAGATGAACGAGCCGCCGGGCAACCGTCTGCGCGTCGCGCTGACCGGTCTGACGATGGCCGAGCACTTCCGTGACGAAGGTCTCGACGTGCTGTTCTTCGTGGACAACATCTACCGTTTCACGCTGGCCGGTACCGAAGTGTCCGCACTGCTCGGCCGTATGCCGTCGGCAGTGGGCTATCAGCCGACGCTGGCTGAAGAAATGGGCAAGCTGCAAGAGCGTATTACGTCGACCAAGAAGGGCTCGATTACGTCGGTGCAAGCCGTGTACGTGCCTGCCGATGACTTGACCGACCCGTCGCCTGCAACCACCTTCGGCCACTTGGACGCTACCGTCGTGCTGTCGCGTGACATCGCCTCGCTGGGTATCTACCCGGCAGTCGATCCGCTTGACTCGACCTCGCGTCAGATCGACCCGAACGTGATTGGCGAAGAGCACTACACGGTCACCCGTCGTGTGCAGTCGACGCTCCAGCGCTACAAGGAATTGCGCGACATTATCGCGATTCTGGGCATGGACGAACTGTCGCCGGACGACAAGCTGGCAGTGGCACGCGCTCGTAAGATCCAGCGTTTCCTGTCGCAGCCGTTCCACGTGGCAGAAGTGTTCACGGGTTCGCCGGGCAAGTACGTTCCGCTCAAGGAAACGATCCGCGGCTTCAAGATGATCGTCGACGGCGAATGCGACCACCTGCCCGAGCAGGCGTTCTACATGGTCGGCACGATCGACGAAGCGTTCGAAAAAGCCAAGAAGATGCAGTAAACGGTTGAGTGCCGGGTGATGGCGGAGGTCTCTCACGAGACTTGCGCTGCACCGGCAGGTGACTGTCGAACGGCGAGGTAGCGGGGCGAGGGCGGTAACGACCGCGCTCGGTGCCTCTGCCGCTTCATCACACTCAACGGGAGCGATTATGGCAACCATTCACGTAGACGTCGTCAGCGCAGAAGAGCAGATCTTCTCGGGTCGTGCGCGCTTTGTGGCGCTGCCGGGCGAAGCCGGCGAGCTGGGCATTTTGCCCGGTCACACGCCGCTGATCACGCGCATCAAGCCGGGTGCCGTGCGCATCGAGGACGAAGCAGGTAACGAAGATTTCGTCTTCGTCGCCGGCGGCATTCTCGAAGTGCAACCGGGCACGGTGACCGTGCTCGCCGACACCGCCATCCGCGGCAAGGACCTGGACGAGGCAAAAGCTGCCGATGCCAAGCGTCGCGCGGAAGAAGCGCTTGCGAACAAGGATTCGAACATCGAGTACGCGAAAGCCCAGGCCGAATTGGCCGAAGCCATCGCCCAACTCGCTGCGATCAGCAAGCTGCGCAAGGCAAAGCTGTAAATTGGCGTTGTCGTAGTACCGGCCCCAACGCCGGTGTTGCGAACGATGCAGAAAGCTCCATGCATGAAAGTGCGTGGAGCTTTTGTTTTTTCCGATCACCGCATTCTCTCAGGGCCATCCCCACTCGTTACGTCACGTGAATTACGTTAACGTAAACGTCAACGCAGCGTGACGCGCTATTGTTGTAAAGACCCGCCAATAGCAGCGTCGGGCACGACAGCATTTCGCCATTTCAGCATTGCTTCAGTATCAGGAGACAAAAGCATGGAAAGCCGGGAAGGTGCAGGCGTAGTCCCACGTAATGGGTTGTCGTATGTGAAGGGCGACACGACGGTGCCGTTGTCGTCGCTCACGGTGTTTGGTCTGCTGGCCGAGACGGCCTCGACGTTTCCTGAGCGTCAGGCCGTGGTGTTTCGAGAGCAGGGCGTGGATTGGACGTGGCGCGAATTCATCGCGCACGTCGACACGTTCGCCGCCGGTCTGCTGGCATTGGGACTGAAGAAGGGCGACCGGGTGGGCATCTGGTCGCCGAATCGCGTCGAATGGCTCGTCACGCAATTCGCGACCGCACGCGTCGGGCTGGTGCTGGTGAACATCAACCCGGCCTACCGCCTGGCCGAGCTGGAGTACGCGATCAACAAGGTCGGCTGCAAGGCGCTGGTGGCCGCCGAGTCGTTCAAATCGTCGCGCTATCTCGACATGCTGAACACGCTCGCCCCCGAGCTGGCGCAAAGCGAGCCGGGCCTGCTGAAGTCGGCGAAACTGCCCACCCTCACCACGATCATCCGCATGGGCACCGGCATCACGCCGGGGATGATGAATTTCAGCGACGTCGTGACCCTCGGCGCCGACGCGAGCCTCGAGACGCTGCGCAGCATTTCCGACGGTCTCGATTGTCACGACCCGATCAACGTTCAGTTCACGAGCGGCACCACGGGCAGCCCGAAGGGAGCGACGCTCACGCACCACAACATCGTCAACAACGGACGCTTCATTGCGATGGCGATGAAGTTCACGGAGCACGACAGCCTGTGCATCCCCGTGCCGTTCTATCACTGCTTCGGCATGGTGCTCGCGGTGCTGGCATGCGTCTCGACGGGCGCGACGATGGTCTTCCCGGGCGAGGCGTTCGACCCGAAGGCCACCATGGCCGCCGTATCGGAAGAAAGCTGTACGGCGCTGCATGGCGTGCCGACGATGTTCATCGCGCAGCTCGACCATCCGGACTTCGGCAACTATCACTTCGATTCGCTGCGCACCGGCATCATGGCCGGGTCGCCGTGCCCGATCGAGACGATGAAGCGCGTGATCAGCCAGATGCACATGAGCGAAGTGACGATCGCCTACGGCATGACGGAGACGAGCCCGGTCTCGTTCCAGACCACCACCACCGACCCGCTCGAAAAGCGCACGAGCACGGTGGGCCGTGTGCAGCCGCACCTCGAAGTGAAGCTGGTCGACGCGGCGGGCGAGATCGTGCCGGTGGGCGAGAAGGGCGAGCTGTGCACGAAGGGTTACTCGGTGATGCTGGGCTACTGGGATGACGAACCGCGCACGCGCGAGGCGATTCGCGACGGCTGGATGCATACGGGCGACCTCGCGACGATCGATGAAGACGGCTACTGCAACATCGTCGGCCGCGTGAAGGACATGCTCATCCGTGGCGGCGAAAACATTTACCCGCGCGAGATCGAGGAATTCCTGTTCCGCCATCCGAAGATTCAGGCGGTGCAGGTGTTCGGTGTCCCCGACGCGAAATACGGCGAAGAGGTCTGTGCGTGGATCGTGCTGAAACCGGGCCAGAGCGCCACGGAAGACGACATCCGTGAGTTCTGCAAGGACCAGATCGCCCACTACAAGGTGCCGCGCTATATCCGCTTCGTCGACGACATGCCCATGACGGTCACCGGCAAAGTGCAGAAGTTCATCATGCGCGAGCAGATGGTGGAATCGCTGGGATTGAGCGAAGAAAAGACCGCCTGATCTGCCCATGTCGATCGATGTGGATCGATCTCAGCCGATCTATTTCCTCTCTGACCGGCGGACACGGAACGATGGATGTCCCCGCAACCAATGCCCGCCCGCAAGGCGGGCATTGGCCTATCTGGTGTTATCCGCGTGTCGCCCTGCCGACGGGCACACGGACAATGCCGTATGATTCGGGATTACCCTAGGTGCCCCGGCCATGTCTGCCCACTATTTCCGTTCGGTGTTTGTTCTCGGCATTCTGTCTGCCATCGGCTCGTTGTCGATCGACATGTATCTGCCGGCGTTGCCGAGCATCGCACGAGAACTGAACACGACGGATGCGGCAGCGCAATTCACGCTCGCGTCGTTCTTCATCGGGCTGGGCCTCGGACAATTGCTGCACGGCCCGCTGGCCGATCGCTTCGGCCGCAAGCGTCCGCTCTATGCCGGTCTCGCGCTCTATACCATCGCGTCGGCCGGCTGCGCACTCGCCCCCAACATCGAAACGCTGATCGTCTGCCGGTTCATTCAGGCGGTGGGCGGCTGCGCCTGCTTCGTGATCGCCCGGGCGATGGCGCGCGACCTGTTCGATACGAATACCGTGGCCCGCGTGCTCTCGCGCATGACGCTGATCATGGGCGCCGCGCCAATTCTCGCGCCGCTCGTCGGCGGTCAGGTGCTGATGTTTGTCGGCTGGCGCTGGATCTTCTGGGGCCTGACGGTGTTCGGCGTCATCTGCTTCGCGATGGCCGTCTACTGGCTGCCCGAGACGCGTCACGCGGCCAAGCAGGCGCGCCACTGGCTGGCCACGGCATGGCACAACTACGGCGCGCTGGTGCGTGACCGCGAGTTCATGGGCAACGCGCTGGCAGGCGGTGTGGCACAGGCCGGCATGTTCGCGTACATCACCGGCTCACCGTTTGTTTTCATCAACCTGTATGGCGTGGACCCGGCCCACTACGGCTGGCTGTTCGGCCTGAACGCGTGCGGCATCATCTTCGGCTCGCAGGTCAACGCGCACTTGCTGCGCAAACGCCGGCCGGCCGATGTGTTGCGCCGTACCAACAATCTGGTCGCCATTCTCGGGCTGGTGCTGTTGGCAGTGGCGGCGCTCAAGCTCGGCGGACTGCCCGGTTTGATGGTGCCGCTCTTCGCCTACGTGGCGAGTCTGGGCTTTTCGCAGCCGAACGCCGTGGCCGAAGCGCTCAATCGCCAGCACCAGCGGGCGGGCGCGGCCTCGGCGTTGCTCGGTGCCCTGCAATTCCTCGCGGCAGCCAGCGCAGGGGCGGCGGTAGGGATGTTGCACGCACGCTCGGCGGTGCCCATGGCGGCCGTGATTGCGGTGTGCGGCGTGCTGTCGTGGTGCTTGCACACGCTGTTGATTCGCCGCGCCGGTCCGCCGGCGGCGCTGCCGCCCGCACCGGAAAACGTGTAAGCGCGGTCTGTCGCAGCAGGCGAACGTCGGCGTATTTAGGGAACTTTGCCCGAAGTTTTCTTCCAAACCTGAGATTCGGCACAGGTCACTACATCTGTAACACTTTGTAATTGCACTGTTCCGGCGTGAAACGGGTCGGCAAAGTACGATCCAGCCGCTTCGCAAAAGCCCCCCAAATCTTTTTGCAAAGACGGCTAAAGTTCGGCGCAAAACGGCCGAAATACAGACGAGTAGTAGAGCGCAGCTTCGTGTCATTTGCGTGAAGCCACCGTCTTTTCACACCGATCATTCCCCCCGAATGCATCGCAGGGGCCGCTCGCGCCCCACGTGTAGGAAAAACTCCTACAAAAAACTTCCGCTTTTCTTGCCCTTCTATGTAGTTTTTCTCCGATTTCTTTATCTTTCGCCTTTATCCACAATGCGAGGGAAAACGGAGTAGTACCGCAAGATCATCCATTGCGCCGGGGGGCCGCATGCGAAACAGCGAAACACTGAATGAGATTCGTGAATTGAATCTCTCCTACCTCGTACTGGCTCAGCGCCTGATTCGCGAGGA
The DNA here is from genome assembly GCF_002179865.1 of Pandoraea sp. PE-S2R-1. Lineage (NCBI taxonomy): Bacteria > Pseudomonadati > Pseudomonadota > Betaproteobacteria > Burkholderiales > Burkholderiaceae > Pandoraea > Pandoraea sp. PE-S2R-1. The sequence goes on from NZ_NGUR01000016.1 coordinate 52,503, forward strand.
CCGTGCCGCGGCGATGTTCCGCCTTGGCATCAGCGACCAACTTGCCGACGTGCTCGGCAGTCTCACCTTGGCTCAACTCGTCAAATTCGCGGGGTCGAACCAGCTTCTGTGCCGATTTCGCTTTGACGACCACGTGATTCTTTCGACCCTTACGCACGGTGCGAAGGACGTGGGTATGCAGCAGTCGCACGCATCGATTCTGCTCGCGGGGCAACCCGTCGAGCAGATCGGCTAAGTACGCGATGTAATTCGCGCGCTACCCGGGGGTAGCGCGCCGCGTCACCTGCCAGGAAGCCTGCATATGCGTACCAAAAGCGTCGTTCTCGAGGCCCGCGAGATCCAGTTGGCCATCGAACTGATCGAACTCGGCGCCCGCCTCCAATTGCTGGAAGCGGAAACGAGCCTCAGTCGGGATCGCCTCATCAAACTCTACAAAGAGCTCAAGGGGGCTTCGCCGCCCAAGGGCATGCTGCCGTTCTCGACCGACTGGTTCGTGACCTGGCTGCCGAACATCCACTCGTCGCTTTTCCACAACATCTATCGCCATCTCGTGCACCACGGCGGTTGCCAGGGCATCGAGGCCATCGTCAAGGCCTACCGGTTGTACCTGGAACACGTCGAACTGCATGGCTGGGAAGCCGTGCTCGGGTTCACCCGCGCATGGACGCTGGTGCGTTTCTTCGACAGCAAGATGTTGCAGATGACGCCGTGCACGCGTTGCGGCGGCCATTTCGTCACGCACGCTCACGAGCCTCACGGCCAGTATGTCTGCGGCCTGTGCGCGCCGCCGTCGCGTGCCGGTAAGACGCGGAAAGCAAAACATGCACACGCCGCCGATCTGGCGCCGGTCGAGGCCGAAGCCCCGGCGGGCGTGCCCGGGCCCGGTGGTACGGACATTTCGCCGTTGGCTGCCTGAGCGGCACATTCGTCACGAGGACGCATCCCCTACAGTTTCCCTGCTTGTCTGCCGTTAAGCCCTCTGAACAGGAAGGACATTTTTCCGTAGACGTATTTTTGCGAGAGGTATCCGGCAGTGCTTGTCGTCATTGGTTACATCATCGTTCTTGCCTCGGTCTTTGGCGGTTTCGTCATCGGCGGAGGTCACTTGGGCGCGCTGTTTCAGCCGACCGAGCTGCTGATCATCGGTGGCGCGGGCGTCGGCTCGTTTGTGGTGGGCAACAACAGCAAGGCGATCAAGGCGACGATGAAGGCGCTGCCGATGCTGTTCAAGGGCTCGAAATACACCAAAGAGCTGTACATGGAGCTGATGGCGCTGCTCTACGTGCTGCTCGCCAAGGCGCGTAAGGACGGCATGCTCGCCATCGAAGGCGACGTGGAAGACCCGGCATCGAGCCCGGTGTTCTCGCAATACCCGCGCATTCTGAACGAGCCGCGCATCATGGAATTCCTGACCGACTATCTGCGCCTGATGGTCAGCGGCAACATGAACGCGTTCGAGATCGAGAACCTGATGGATCACGAAATCGAAACGTACCGTCACGAAGGCGAGGTGCCTGCCCACTGTCTGCAAAAGACCGGCGACGCGATGCCGGCGTTCGGCATTGTGGCCGCAGTGATGGGCGTGGTGCACACGATGGCCTCGGCCGACCAGCCGCCGGCCGTGCTGGGGGCACTGATCGCACAGGCACTCGTGGGGACCTTCCTCGGCATTTTGCTGGCGTACGGCTTCATTTCGCCGCTCGCCCAATTGATCGAGCACCGCATCAACGAGTCGGTCAAGCTTTACGAGTGCATCAAGGTCACGCTGCTGGCGAGCCTGAACGGCTACGCCCCGGCGCTGTCGGTGGAATTCGGCCGCAAGGTGCTGTATTCCACGGTGCGCCCGTCGTTCGCCGAGCTCGAAGAGCACGTGCGCCAGGTCAAGGCACGTTGACGGACGGCAGCAATGAGCGAGAAAGACGAGCGGCCCATTATCGTCAAGCGCCGCAAAGCCGGCGGGCACGGCCACCATGGCGGTGCGTGGAAGATTGCCTACGCCGACTTCATGACGGCGATGATGGCGTTCTTCCTGCTGATGTGGCTGCTCAGTTCCGTGAGCAGCAAGGAACTGACAGGCATCGCCGAATACTTCCGTACGCCGCTCAAGGTTGCCCTCACGGGCGGGCGTAATGCAGCGGACAACAGCGGCGTGATTCCCGGTGGCGGCACCGACACGACGCGTACCGATGGCCAGAAGTCGCGCGGCGATCAGGTCCGCTCGCGTCAGGCCACGACGGCCGAGTTGGCCGAGCGCGCCGATGCGCAGCGTTTGCGCGAACTCAAGGCGCGGCTCGAGAAGGCGATCGAAAATAACCCGACGCTCAGGCAATTCCGCAAACAGTTGCTCATCGACGTGACGACCGAAGGCTTGCGCATTCAGATCGTCGACGATCAGAACCGGCCGATGTTCGCCAACGCGAGCGCGCAGGTGCAACCGTATATGCGCGACATCCTGCGCGAGATCGGCAAGTCGCTCAACGACGTGCCCAATCGCATCAGCCTCTCGGGTCACACCGACGCGACGGCGTATGCGCAGGGCGACAAGAGCTATAGCAACTGGGAGCTGTCGGCCGATCGCGCGAACGCCTCGCGTCGCGAGTTGATCGCGGGCGGCCTCGATGGCGAGAAGGTCTTGCGCGTGGTGGGGCTGGCCTCGACCGTGCCGCTCGATCGCGACGACGCTTACAACCCGATCAACCGACGCATCAGCATCATCGTGCTCAATCGCCGTGCCGAGGCTTCTGTGAAGCACGAGGGCGATCAGCCGACGATCGATGCGACGAACGCCCGAGGCTCGGGCGCCGACGCCGTCAACGCTGCCATTAGTGGCGTGTTGCCGCCGGGCGTACCGTCGCCGCCGGCACCCCCCGCAGCCCCTGCTGCGCCGGGTGCAAACGGCGCAGCGGCGAGATAACCGATAAGAAGAGGAGACGCATGGAGGCCATGCAGGCACGCAATACGATTCTCGCGGTCGACGACTCCGCGTCAATGCGTCAGATTCTGGCGGCCACGCTCGATGAAGCCGGCTATGCCGTGACGACCGCGCGCGACGGACAGGAGGCACTGGCACTGGCATCGAATGCGAATTTCGATCTGGTGCTGACCGACCAGCACATGCCCGGTATGGACGGGCTGTCGCTGATTCGTGCCCTGCGGGACCTCGATGCGTTCGCACAAACGCCGATTCTGGTGCTCACCACAGAAGTTGACGGCGCGTATAAGACGGCGGCCCGTGAAGCGGGGGCAAGCGGCTGGCTGATCAAGCCGGTCGACCCCGAGGCACTGGTCGACGTGGTGGGCTCGCTTGTCGGCGCGGGCACATGACGATGTTGATGGCGTCGACGGCACAACCAAGTTAGGACGAGGAAACCGGTGGATATCACCCAGTTCTACCAGACCTTTTTCGATGAAGCGGAAGAGTTGCTCGCAGAGATGGAGCATCTCTTGCTGGCGCTCGACGTGAGCGCGCCGGATAACGAGCAGCTCAACGCGATCTTTCGCGCCGCGCACTCGATCAAGGGCGGGGCCGCGACGTTCGGCTTCACCGCGCTCACCGAGACCACTCACCTGCTGGAAAACCTGCTCGACCGCGCGCGTCGCGGCGAGTTGCAGTTGCGCACCGAGATGGTCGACACCTTCCTGGAAACCAAAGACGTGTTGCATCAACAGTTGAATGCCTACCGCGCCTCCAGTGAACCCGATGTCGAGGCGATGACGCGCATCTGCGCGGTGCTCCAACGCTTGGCCGCAGAAGAAAGCGGCGAGGCGCCGTCGGCCGCGCCGGCTTCGCCTGCTGCCCCGGCCCCCGTTGCGGCGGCCGCGCCTGCGGCGCCCGAAGCCACGACCGACGCGAGTGGCGCACCCACCAGTCCGGTCGCACCCGGGCAGACTCGCCTCAAGGTCACGCTCACGGGCGTGAGCGAAAAGGACCAGACCCTGCTTGCCGAAGAACTCGGCAACCTCGGTCACGTGGCCGGTCGCCAGTCGGTCGACAACGCATTGCACCTGTGGCTCGACACCACCTGCGGCGCCGACGACATTCTCGCCGTGTGCTGCTTCGTGATCGAGCCGTCGCAGATCGACGTGCAGGATGCCGCTGCGGTCGCCGCGCTTGCTGCCGCGACTCCCGCTGCGCCGGTTGCGCCTGCCGCGCCCGTTGCTGCGGCCCCGGTCGCACAGCCCGCCGTCGAAATCTTCGAACCGATCGCCGCCGCGCCCGCCCAGATCGAAGTCCCCGCCGCTGCCCCGGCAGCCGCGCCTGCACCCGAGCAGATCGTGGTGCCGCCGGCCCCCGTCGCGCAAGCCGGTGCCAGTGGTGGAAATGGCGGCAATGGCACCCATCCGCCGGAAAAGCGCGCCGCGGCCCCGGCCGCCGGCGGCGCTGCCGGTCACGAGAACAGCTCCATTCGTGTGGGTGTGGAAAAGGTCGACCAGCTCATCAATCTGGTGGGCGAACTGGTGATCACGCAGGCCATGCTTGCGCAGACGGCCAGCAGCCTCGACCCGATGCTGCACGACCGTCTCTTCAACGGCATGGGCCAGTTGGAGCGCAACGCGCGCGACCTGCAAGAAGCGGTCATGTCCATCCGCATGATGCCGATGGACTATGTGTTCTCGCGCTTCCCCCGCCTGGTGCGCGATCTCGCGACCAAGCTCGGCAAGCAGATCGAACTGGTCACGTTCGGCCAGGCGACCGAACTCGACAAGAGCCTGATCGAGCGCATCATCGATCCGCTCACGCACCTGGTGCGTAACAGTCTCGACCACGGTATCGAAACCTCGGAAGCGCGTCTCGCCTCGGGCAAAGACCCCGTGGGCCAGCTCGTGCTGTCTGCCGCGCATCAGGGCGGCAACATCGTGATCGAAGTGAGCGACGACGGTGCCGGCCTGCGCCGCGAGAAGATTCTCGCCAAGGCGCAGCAGCAAGGCATGAACGTGTCCGACTCGATGGCGGACGAGGAAGTCTGGCAACTGATTTTCGCGCCGGGTTTCTCGACGGCCGAAGCCGTGACCGACGTGTCGGGCCGTGGCGTCGGTATGGACGTCGTCAAACGAAACATCCAGCAGATGGGCGGCCACGTGGAGATTCTGTCCACGCGCGGCAAGGGCACCACCATCCGCATCGTGCTGCCGCTTACGCTGGCGATTCTCGACGGCATGTCCGTCAAGGTCGGCACGGAGATCTTCATTCTGCCGCTGAACTTCGTGATGGAGTCGCTGCAACCGCGCCGCGACGACATTCGCGCGGTGACCGGTGAAGGGCAGGTCGTGCTGGTGCGCGGCGAGTATCTGCCGCTCGTGGAGCTGTACCGCGCGTTCGACGTGCCGGAGGCGCGTGGGGATCCCACGCAGGGCATCATCGTGATCCTGCAAGCTGAAGGCCGCCGCTTTGCGTTGCTCGTCGACGAGCTGGTGGGCCAGCAGCAGGTCGTGGTGAAGAACCTCGAAACCAATTACCGCCGTATTCACGGTATTTCTGCCGCCACCATCATGGGTGACGGCAGTGTGGCCCTGATCGTGGACGTGGCGGCGCTTCAGCGCGGCCAGCGCTCGGCATCGGCCACCATCTTCAACTGAAGTCGGAGAGTCGTCAGATGGAAAAGCTTTCGCAAGAGCATGCCATGTCGCGCCAGGGCGGCGCCATGCAGACCGAGGGCGACGGCCAGGAATTTCTGGTCTTCACGCTCGGTGAAGAGGAATACGGCATCGACATCCTGAAGGTGCAGGAAATTCGCGGCTACGACGCCGTCACGCGCATCGCCAACGCCCCCGACTTCATCAAGGGCGTGATCAACCTGCGCGGCATCATCGTGCCGATCGTGGACATGCGTATCAAGTTCCGCCTCGGCCGTGTCGAGTACGACACCCAGACCGTCGTGATCATTCTGAACGTGGCCGGCCGTGTGGTCGGCATGGTCGTTGACGGTGTGTCCGACGTACTCACGCTCGCGCGCGGCGAAATCAAGCCGGCACCGGAGTTCGGCGCACAACTGGCGACCGAGTACATCACGGGGCTGGGCACGGTCGAAGGCCGCATGCTGATCCTGATGGACATCGAGAAGCTCATGACCAGCGACGACATGGCGCTGATCGAGCGTCTGGCGAGCTAAGGTCGGCTAAGGCGCAGCACCACGGCGCGGCGTCCGGAGATGCCGTGCCGACAGCAGCAAAGTGATCGAAACAGACGGAAGCAGACGGGCAGAGACACCCGCAGCGTTACCCACAGACATAACCCACTCACCCGAAGACTACGGAGACCGAGCACGTGCGCGATAACCAGCCCGTCACCCAGAACGAATTCGTCATCGGCGAGCATCAGTACCTGATCTCGCGAACGGATCTGAAGGGGCGGATCACGTATGCCAATCCCGCCTTCGTGGAGGTGAGTGGCTATTCGCGTGACGAACTGCTGGGCGCGCCGCACAACATCGTGCGCCATCCCGACATGCCGCCCGAAGCGTTCGGCGACCTGTGGGACACGATCAATCGCGGCGATACGTGGACCGGCCTCGTGAAGAACCGCCGTAAGAACGGCGACTTCTACTGGGTGTTGGCAACCGTCACCCCGACGCTCGAAAACGACGCCGTGGTGGGTTACACCTCGGTGCGCGTGCGCCCGGCGGCCGGTGCGACCGATCAGGCTGAAACCATTTACGCGCGCTTTCGCAATGGTCAGGCCGGCAATCTGCGCATTCGCGGTGGCCGGGTCGAACGGGGTGGCATCGCTGCACTCGTGCGCAAGATTCGCATCGACACGCTGCGCGCGCGCCTGACCGGCATCATCGTGCTCGGCGCGCTGCTGCTCGCCATCGTGGGCGGACTGGGCCTGTGGGGCATGTCGAGCAGCAACGCCAAGCTGCTTCAGGTGTACCAGAACGGCATGGTGCCGGTCGGCACACTGGGCGCCATCGGCCAGAAACTCGACCGCGACGTATTGCTCGTGGCGGAAGCCATCGGCAGCCCGAATCTCGACGCGATGAAGCGCGCGGGCGACGAGATTACCGCCAGCCTCGACGACATCAATCGCGAGTGGGCGAACTACATGAAGTCGGTCGACCCGGCCACGCAGGCACAGGCCGAACGCTTCAACGTGATTCGCCAGCGCTTCACCACCGATGGCCTGCAAAAGACCGTCGAAATGCTTAAGGTCGGCTCGGCGGAAGGCGCGCAACAGACGTACCTCGAGAAAGTGAAACCCGCGTACGGTCCGATGCGCGACGAGCTCAACGTGCTCACGCGACTGGAACTCACGCAGGCGACCGACCTGTATCAACAGGGCCAGCGCGAGCACACCATCGTGCGCGCGCTCACGGCGGTGGCGGTGATCGGCGGCATCATCGTGCTGTTCGTACTCGGCAGCATTCTGCGCCGTGCGATCAACCATCCGCTGCGCGTGGCGCTGTCGATGTCCAAGCAGATTGCAGCGGGTGACCTGACCGGCAAGGCCGAAGGCACCGGGCGCGACGAAGTCGGCCAACTGCTGTTCGGCCTGACGGTCATGAAGAACAGCCTGCTGTCGATCGTCTCCGACGTGCGCGAGGGTATCGAGTCGATCAACGTGGCGTCGCGTGAAATCGCGGCGGGCAACACGGATCTGTCGGCACGCACCGAACAGCAGGCCGCGTCGCTGGAACAGACGGCGTCGTCGATGGAGCAGCTCACGGCCACGGTCAAGCAGAACGCGGACAACGCCAAGCAGGCGAGCGCGTTGGCCGTCAACGCGTCGGAAATTGCAGCACGAGGTGGTCAGGTGGTCGGCAACGTGGTCGACACCATGCAGGGCATCTCGTCGAGTTCGCACAAGATCGTCGACATCATCAGCGTCATCGAAGGCATTGCCTTCCAGACCAACATCCTCGCGCTGAACGCCGCCGTGGAAGCCGCGCGTGCGGGCGAACAAGGCCGCGGTTTCGCCGTGGTCGCGGGCGAAGTCCGCACGCTGGCGCAGCGCAGCGCGTCGGCCGCGAAGGAAATCAAGGTGCTCATCGAAGACTCGGTGGGCCGCGTCGAAAACGGTTCGGCACTGGTGTCGCAGGCCGGCAAGACGATGGATGAAATCGTGCAGGCCGTGCAGCGCGTGACCGACATCATGGGCGAGATTTCGGCGGCCTCCGCCGAACAGTCGGGTGGTATCGAACAGGTCAACCGCGCCGTGTCCCAGATGGACGAGGTCACGCAACAGAACGCGGCATTGGTCGAAGAAGCGGCCGCTGCGGCGGGCTCGCTGGAAGAACAGGCGCACCGCCTGCGCGACGCCGTCTCGGTGTTCCGTGTCGGCGATGCGTTCAAGGCAGGCGATGCGCGCAGTGCGGCACTCGCGCGCGCTGCCAGCGCCCAGACCGTTCGTCACTCGACGGCAGCGAGCACAGCGCAACCCGTTGCTAGCGCAGCCAAGACAGCATCGGCCGCGAGTGCAACGAAAGCCTCGGCAACTGCCGCGGGTGCAGCCACCGCGCGCGCGAGCGCCGGTGCCGCTGCGGCGCGCACGGTAACGCGCCGTCCGCAAACCGCCGCTGCTGCCGCTGCCGCCGCTGCCGCCGGTTCGGCAGCGATGGCCACGAATGCACAGGAAGATGCGCAGGTCTTGCAACTGGCGGCGCGTCGCGGCAAAGCGGCACCCGGCAGCGCGCCTGCCGGTGGCGCGAGCGACTCGGGCGACTGGGAAGAGTTTTGAACGTTTCGGTGATTGGGATGGGTACGCCGGCGTGAGCCGGTATTCACGGGGTAGAGGTCGTTATGTTTAAAAATGTCACCATCCGGGCACGGCTGACGCTGGCGCTTGGACTCTTCATGGTGCTGCTGGTCGTCGGCGCCGCGGTGGGGCTCTTGTCGCTGCGACAGAGCAACGCGTCGTTGCAGGATATGTACACGAACGACATGGCGTCGTCGCGTGCCCTGGCACAGACCACGCTCTCCACGCTCTCCGCACGTGTGACCCTGGCGCGCATCGAGTTCATCGCCGATCCGAGTGAAATCAAGACGGCCATCGACGGGGTGCGCAACAACCTCAAGAAGGCCGACGATGCGTGGGCCACTTACGCCGCCCTGCCGATGAGCGATGGCGAGAAGCCGCTGGCCGACGCTGCCGTCGCCACCCGCAGCAAGGTCGTGAACGAAGGCATTCTGCCGGCGCTCAAGGCGATCGAATCGGGCGACATTCCCGACTTCCACGCCAAGACCGTGATGGATGTGCCGCGCCTGTTCGGCGATTACACCAAGGCGATGACGACGCTGGCCGACCTCCAGGTCAAGAACGCGCAAGATCGCTACGACGTGGCGCAGACCCGCTACACGCTGGTGATGTGGATGGTCGGCATCGGCCTGCTCGTGGGTCTGGTGGTCGGTCTGATCACGCAGATCACGCTCACGCGCGCCATCGTCGGCCCGATCGACGACGCCATCAAGCACTTCGAGAAAATCGCCGGCGGTGACCTCACGCAGCGCATCGACGTGTGGAACGACACCGAGACCGGCCGCCTGTTCAAGGGCGTGAAGCACATGCAGGACAGCCTCGTGCGTACCGTTGCCGAAGTGCGCTCGGGCACCGAGTCGATCACGTCCGCTGCGCAACAGATCGCCGCAGGCAACACCGATCTGTCGGCCCGTACGGAACAGCAGGCCGCCTCGCTGGAAGAAACCGCCTCGTCGATGGAGCAGCTCACCGCCACGGTCAAACAGAACGCCGACAACGCTCGTCAGGCGAGCCAGCTCGCAGTGAATGCGTCGGATATCGCGGCACGCGGCGGTGACGTCGTGGGCAAGGTGGTCGGCACGATGCAGGGCATCTCGACGAGCTCCAGCAAGATCGTCGACATTATCAGCGTGATCGACGGTATCGCCTTCCAGACCAATATTCTGGCCCTGAACGCCGCTGTGGAAGCTGCGCGCGCGGGCGAGCAGGGTCGTGGCTTTGCGGTGGTTGCAGGCGAAGTGCGCACGCTGGCACAGCGCAGCGCCGCAGCTGCGAAGGAAATCAAGGAACTGATCGAAGACTCGGCCCACAAGGTCGAGGACGGTTCGGCGCTCGTCGAGCAGGCCGGTCAGACGATGGAAGAGATCGTGCAGGCGGTCAAGCGCGTGACCGACATCATGGGCGAGATTTCGGCCGCGTCGGCCGAGCAGTCGGGCGGCATCGAGCAGGTCAATCGTGCCGTGACGCAGATGGACGAAGTCACGCAGCAGAATGCGGCACTCGTCGAAGAAGCCGCCGCCGCCGCCGGGTCGCTCGAAGAGCAGGCCAACCGCCTCAAGTCGGTCGTCTCGGTGTTCCGTCTGGACGCCAGTCAGGCCGCAGGTGCCCAAGCCGGTCACGCCGCGCATGCTGCACCGGCACTGGCGGCAGCGCCCGCACCGCGCGCCGTTGCTCGCCCGCCGGTCAGAAAGACCGCCGCGCCGGCCCCGGCAGCAGCCCCGAAGGCGGCAGCACCCAAGGCCGCTCCGGCAGCCGCACCGCTGCGCCGTCCAGCCCCCGCCGCTGCTGCCCCGGCAGCCCGCACCGGCACGGATGACGCCAACGGCGATTGGGAAACGTTCTGATCGTCTTGAAGCGCGCGCTATCACGCGATAGCGCGCCCTTCCGGCAACACAGTACAGGCAACACCCGCAGCACCAGCATTACGTGCAGTACAGGCAACACCAGCAGTAACTACAGGAACGGTGCACATGCCGGTCCGGAGTGGCAGCTTACAGCTCCGGGCGGTACGTGTCGGCAAGTGGCAACAATGGGTAAGACAAAAGCCGCCGTGCGTGCGGGACACGATGTCCGCGCGACGGTGAGCCGGTGGTGGAGGGTCACATCATGATGCAGTTGAGTCTCAAGGCAAAACTCTGGTCCGCGCTCGCGCTGATGTGGCTGGGTCTTTTATTGCTCGGCGGTTGGGCGTCGTGGCATGAACGCGGCACGATGCTGGCCGAGCGGCGAGACGCCGTGCAGGACATCGTGACCACCGCCGACGGCATCGTGCGCGATTACGCCGCACAGGCCGCTGCGGGCAAGATGCCTGAGGCCGAGGCCAAACAGCAGGCAATGGCACGTCTGAAGTCGATGCGCTACGGCGACGGCGGCAGCGGCTATGTGGTCATCTTCGACACCAAGCCGACCGTGCTCATGCACCCGACGCTCGCCGATCTGGTGAACAAGGACGTCTCCACCTACAAGGATTCGAACGGCAAGCTGCTTTATGTCGAAATGGCCCGCGTGGCCAAAGACAAGGGCGCAGGCTTCGTCGACTATTACGGGCGAGTGGCCGGTAGCGACAAGCGCATGGCCAAGCTCTCGTTCGTGAAGTACTTCGCGCCGTGGGACTGGGGCTTCATGAGCGGTGTGTACGTGCAGGACGTCGACGATGCGTTCCTCGCGACGCTGCTGCGCTACGGCATCGTGCTGTTGCTCATCGGCGGCATCGTCACGGCGGCCATGGTCGCGATCATCCGCAATGTGCAGCGCAGCCTTGGCGGCGAGCCCGAATATGCGGCAGAAATCGCGCAACGCATTGCAGCAGGCGATCTGCAAAGCCACGTGAATGTGGCCGCCGGCGACAACTCCAGCCTGCTGTTCGCGATGCAGCGCATGCAACACACGCTGGCCGACACCATCGGACAGATTCGACAAGGTACCGAGTCGATCACGACGGCCGCGCAGCAGATTGCGGCGGGCAATACCGATCTGTCGGCGCGTACAGAACAACAAGCCGCTTCGCTGGAAGAAACCGCGTCGTCGATGGAGCAGCTCACGGCAACCGTCCGGCAGAACGCCGACAACGCGCGTCAGGCCAGCCAGCTCGCGGTGACCGCGTCGGAGATCGCCTCGCGTGGCGGACAGGTGGCCGGGCAGGTCGGCACGACGATGGATGGCATTTCCGCCAGCTCCAGCAAGATTGTGGACATCATCAGCGTGATCGACGGCATTGCCTTCCAGACCAACATTCTCGCCCTGAACGCCGCCGTGGAAGCCGCACGTGCGGGCGAACAAGGCCGTGGCTTCGCGGTGGTGGCGGGCGAAGTGCGCACGCTGGCGCAGCGCAGCGCGTCGGCCGCGAAGGAAATCAAGGCACTGATCGAAGAGTCGTCGCGCCGGGTGCAGGACGGCACCTCGCAGGTTGCACAAGCGGGCCAGACGATGGAAGAGATCGTGCAGGCGGTCAAGCGTGTGACCGACATCATGGGCGAAATTTCGGCGGCGTCGGCCGAGCAGTCGAACGGCATCGAACAGGTCAATCGTGCCGTGACCCAGATGGACGAAGTCACGCAACAGAATGCGGCACTCGTGGAAGAGGCGGCTGCGGCCGCCGGGGCACTGGAATCGCAGGCGCACGAACTGCGTGCGGCGGTTTCGGTGTTCCAGACGAGCGGGGCGGGCAGCGCAAGTATTCATGCGATGAGCGCCACGCGTCGCGAGAGCCCGCCGCAACCGTTCGCTCGCGCGGCATAAGGCGAGCCACTGACGCCGGTGAAACTCAATGACTGACTCGCGCATTACCTCGCATACGACGCGTCGCGGCGCCCCCGGCAACGAGGGTGGCGACGGCAGCCGCAGCACGGAGTTTGCCCGTGCCAGCGGGGCTGCGCTCGCGGGCGAGCGCGACTTCGCGTTCTCGCTGGCCGACTTCGGCCGCATTCGCAATCTGATTTATCAGCGTGCGGGCATCGCACTGGCCGAACACAAGCGGGAGATGGTCTATAGCCGCATCGCACGGCGGCTGCGCGCGCTCGGCATGACGAGCTTCACCGAATACCTCGACATGCTCGAAGCCGACACCGGTGACAGCGAGTGGGAGTCGTTCACCAACGCGCTCACCACCAACCTGACGTCGTTCTTCCGCGAATCGCATCACTTCCCGCTGCTCGCCGATTTCATCCGTAACCGCGCCAAGCCGATCTCGATCTGGTGCTGTGCGGCCTCGACCGGCGAAGAACCGTATTCGATTGCGATGACGCTGGTCGATACGCTGGGCTCGCGGCCCAACGCCAGCGTGATTGCGACCGACGTCGACACGCAGGTGCTCGCACGCGCCTCGGCGGCGGTCTACAACGGCGAGCAAACCGGCAAGCTCTCGCAAGAGCAACTGCGCCGCCACTTTCTGCGTGGCACGGGTGCGAACGCCGGCAAGATCAAGGTGCGCCCCGAATTGCAGCAACTGGTCACGTTTGCGCCGCTCAACCTGCTCGCCCCGTCGTGGCAGCTTGGCGGGCCGTTCGACGTGATCTTCTGCCGCAACGTGATGATCTATTTCGACAAGGCGACGCAGGCGCGCATTCTCGAGCGCTTCGTGCCGTTGCTCAAACCGGACGGACTGCTCTTTGCCGGGCACTCCGAGAACTTCACGTATGTGAGCCGGGCGTTCCGTCTGCGCGGGCAGACGGTGTACGAACTGGCCGGCACCGGAGCAAGGGGAGCCTGACATGGCGCAGCCGCTGGCCGAAGCCCTCGCGACCAATCATTACTTCGACAGCGCGTTCAACACGCGCGCCGTCAAACTGCTGCCGTCCGAATACTTCGTCACGACCGAAGACATCATGCTCGTGACGGTGCTGGGCTCGTGTGTGGCCGCGTGTGTGCGCGACAACGTCACGGGCATCGGCGGCATGAATCACTTCATGCTGCCCGATGACGGCGAGAGCGACCGCGACCGGTTGCTCTCGGCATCGATGCGCTACGGCGCATATGCCATGGAAATGCTCATCAACGAGCTGATCAAGCTCGGGGCACGCCGTGAGCGGCTCGAAGCCAAGGTGTTTGGCGGCGGCGCCGTGCTGGCGGGCATGACCACATTGAACATCGGGGATCGCAACGCGAACTTTGTGTTGCGCTATCTCGAGACCGAGCAGATTCGCGTGACTGCGCAGGATCTGCTCGGACCGCATCCGCGCAAGGTGTGCTTTCTGCCGCGCACCGGCCGGGTGATGGTCAAGAAGTTGGGCGATCGCGGAGACCCGGCGATTGCACAGCGCGAACAGGCGTATGCGCAGCGACTGCGCACACGCGAAGTACGGGGCTCCGTAGAACTCTTTGCGCCACCGGCCAGAACCGCCAAGCCTCGGCCGGGGCCTGACAACCGAAAAATGGAGGAGGCTTGAGCGAACCTATCAAAGTCCTGTGCGTGGACGATTCCGCACTCGTGCGCAGCCTGATGACCGAGATCATCAATGCGCAACCGGACATGACGGTGGTGGCGACCGCACCCGACCCGCTGGTCGCGCGCGATCTCATCAAACAACACAACCCTGACGTGCTCACGCTCGACGTCGAAATGCCGCGCATGGATGGTCTGGACTTCCTCGAGAAGCTCATGCGTCTGCGGCCGATGCCGGTGTTGATGGTGTCGTCGCTGACCGAGCGCGGCTCGGAAGTCACGCTGCGCGCGCTGGAACTGGGCGCGGTCGACTTCGTGACCAAGCCGCGTCTGGGCATTCGCGACGGCATGCTCGAGTACGGCGAGATGATTGCCGACAAGATTCGCGCCGCCGCGCGCGCTCGTGTGCGCAGTGCACCGCCCAAGAGCGCAACGCCGGCACCGATCGAAGCGGCGCCGCTGTTGCGCAACCCGCTGGTGTCGACTGAAAAGTTGATCATCATCGGCGCGTCGACGGGCGGGACCGAAGCGATTCGCGAGGTGCTCGTGCCGATGCCGCCCGATGCGCCCGCGATTCTGATTACGCAACATATGCCGGCCGGCTTTACCAAGTCGTTCGCGCAGCGCCTGAACGGGCTTTGCCGTATCACGGTGAAGGAAGCCGAGCATGGTGAGCGCGTGCTGCCGGGCCATGCGTATATTGCGCCGGGTGGCGACACCCACTTGCAGCTCTCGCGCAGCGGTGCCAACTATGTGGCCTTGCTCGACCCGGCACCGCCGGTGAATCGACATCGGCCGTCGGTCGATGTATTGTTTCGCTCCGCAGCGGTCCACGCCGGGCGCAATGCGATCGGGGTGATCCTCACGGGGATGGGCCGCGACGGTGCGGCCGGACTGGTGGAGATGCGCCGGGCAGGCGCGCACACGTTTGCGCAGGACGAAGCGAGCTGCATCGTGTTCGGCATGCCGCGCGAAGCCATTGCGATGGGCGGGGCCGAAGAGGTCGTGCCCCTGTCGGAGATGGCGCGCAAAGTGCTGCATCAGGTCGCGAAATTTGGCGAACGCACGCAACGAGTATAGTAGGGCGCTTTTCGTTTTCGCAGTATGCTTCGCATGTTTTGCGAGTACCCAGGGCACTGGAGTGCTGCGGCGAAGGCCCCATGAAATGGCGCCGGGCCCCTCGGGGGCACCGGCCGAATTGGAGTGATGATGGTAGACAAGAACTTGAAGTTTCTGGTCGTCGACGATTTCCCGACGATGCGCCGGATTGTGCGAAACCTGCTCAAGGAGCTGGGTTTCTCGAACGTCGACGAAGCCGAAGACGGCGCGGCGGCGCTGGCCAAGCTGCGCGGCGGCAGTTTCGAATTCGTGGTCTCGGACTGGAACATGCCGAACATGGACGGCCTGACGATGCTCCAGCAGATTCGCGCCGACCCGAACCTCTCGAAGCTGCCGGTGCTGATGGTGACTGCCGAAGCCAAGAAGGAAAACATCATCGCTGCCGCGCAGGCGGGGGCGAGCGGGTATGTGGTCAAGCCGTTCACGGCCGCAACCCTGGATGAAAAGCTGGGCAAGATCTTCGAGAAAATGGAAAAGACGGGGGCCTGAGCGTGACCCACGACGCGAGCACTGAATGGCCGGTCGAGCCCAACGGGGCCGCGCCGGCAGGAGACCCGGCCGAGCGCATGCTCATGCGCATCGGGCAATTGACGCGCATGCTGCGCGACAACCTGCGCGAACTCGGCCTGGATAAACAACTCGAGCAAGCCGCCGAGGCCATTCCCGACGCGCGCGACCGGCTGAACTACGTCGCGACGATGACGGAACAGGCCGCCGTGCGCGCGCTCACCGCGATTGAGCTGGCCAAGCCCATTCAGGAGCGGCTGGAAGTCGACGCCAACGCGCTCGACGCGCGCTGGGAGAAGTGGTTCGACCAGCCGCTCGAACTCGAAGACGCGCGCAAGCTGGTCACCGAGACGCGCGGCTACCTGCGCCGGGTGCCCGAAGACACCCGCGCGACCAATGCCCATCTGATGGAAATCATGATGGCGCAGGACTTTCAGGATCTGACCGGTCAGGTCATCAAGAAGATCATGGAAGTCGTGCAGGAGATCGAGAAGCACCTGTTCCAGACGCTGCTCGAGAACATGCCGCCCGAGAAGCGCAAGGAAGCGGAAGACTCCCTGCTCAACGGTCCGCAGGTCAAAAAAGAAGGTCGCACGGACATCGTGTCCGATCAAGAGCAGGTCGATGACCTGCTTGCCAGCCTCGGGTTCTGAAATACCGCCCATTCCCGCCTCTATTCCCCCCTTTGTGTCTTGACGGTTACGGACATAATCGGTCGGGATAGGGTGGGTCTGTCCGCCCGACGTGGATAGGGCATGGCTGAGGAAAGCGATCTCGAAAAATCGGAACCCGCGTCTCCCCGGCGTCTTGAAAAGGCGCGCGAGGAGGGGCAGGTTGCGCGTTCGCGCGAGCTATCCACCTTTGCCCTGCTGGCTGCCGGTGTCGCGGGCATGTGGATGACCGCCGACCGGATCTCCCAAGGCTTCGCCCAGTTGATGCGTCACGGCATGCAATTCGAGCCGGGCACTGCGCTCGACACCCACCGCATGCTTGCCAACGCCGCCCACTCGGGGGCCGACGCCCTCATGGTCATTGCCCCGCTGCTCGGCCTGCTGGTGCTGGCGGCGATCACCGCGCCCATGGCGCTGGGCGGCTGGCTCTTCTCCACCAAATCGCTTGCACCCAACTTCGGCCGGCTGAACCCGGCGAAGGGTTTGGGGCGCATGTTCTCCACGCAGGGTCTGGTCGAGCTGATCAAGGCCATCGCCAAGACCGTGCTCGTGGGCTCCGTCGCTTACTGGGCGATCGCCCGCGACCGCGACGCCGTGATGGGCCTGATGACCCAGTCGCCGCGTGTGGCCCTGCCGCACGTGGGCGAGATGATCGTGGTGTGCTGTGCGTTCATCGTAATGTCGCTGCTGCTGGTGGCGGCCATCGATATTCCGTTCCAGCTCTGGCAGCACTACAAGAAGCTGCGCATGACCAAAGAGGAAGTGCGCCAGGAGAACAAGGAAAACGAAGGCGATCCGCACGTCAAGGCGCATATCCGCCAGTTGCAGCGCCAGGCGGCGCGCCGGCGCATGATGCAGGACGTGCCCAAGGCCGACGTGATCGTCACCAACCCGACGCACTTTGCCGTCGCGCTCGAATACAAGGACAACATGCGCGCCCCGCGTGTGCTGGCCAAGGGCACCGATCTGGTGGCCAAACGTATCCGCGAAATGGGCGAAGAGCACCGCATCCCGATTCTCGAAGCCCCGCCGCTGGCCCGTGCGCTGCACAAGCACGTGGAAATCGGTCATGAAATTCCGGCCACGCTCTACACGGCCGTGGCCGAAGTGCTTGCGTGGGTCTTCCAGCTTCGCCGCTGGCGTAACGAAGGGGGCGCCGAGCCGCGTACCCCGTCGGATCTGCCGGTCCCGGCTGAACTCGACGCGCTGCCGCGCGCCGGAGCGTAACGAATGAACCTCAACCCCCGCGCGAACCAGTTTCTGCGCTCGTCCCAAACGTTGCTCGGCGGCAACCTGAAGTCACTCGCCGCGCCGGTGCTGATCGTCATGATTCTGGGCATGATGATCCTCCCGTTGCCGCCGTTCATCCTGGATCTGCTCTTTACGTTCAACATCGCGCTCGCCGTGATGGTGCTGCTGGTTAGCATGTACACGCAAAAGCCGCTCGACTTCGCGGCGTTCCCGAGCGTGCTGCTGTTCTCCACGCTGCTGCGCCTGTCGCTGAACGTGGCGTCCACCCGGGTGGTGCTGCTCGAAGGTCACACCGGCCCGGATGCGGCCGGCAAGGTGATCGAGGCGTTCGGCCACTTCCTCGTCGGTGGCAACTACGCCGTCGGTATCGTGGTGTTCATCATCCTCGTGGTCATCAACTTCATGGTGATCACCAAGGGTGCCGGGCGTATCGCCGAAGTGGGCGCGCGTTTTACCCTGGACGCCATGCCGGGTAAGCAGATGGCCATCGACGCCGACCTGAACGCCGGCCTGATCGGGGAAGACGAAGCGCGCAAGCGCCGCACGGTGATCGCGCAGGAAGCCGACTTCTACGGCTCGATGGACGGTGCATCGAAGTTCGTGCGCGGCGATGCGGTGGCGGGCCTGATGATCATGGTCATCAACATCGTCGGCGGTTTGATCGTCGGCGTAGCCCAGCACGGTCTGGACATCGGCACGGCGGCCAAGAACTACACGTTGCTCACGATCGGTGACGGCCTGGTCGCGCAGATTCCGGCGCTGGTGATCTCGACGGCGGCCGGTGTGGTCGTCTCGCGCGTGGCGACCGACGAAGACATTGGTCAGCAGGTCGTCTCGCAGCTGTTCAACAACCCCCGCGTGCTGGGCATTACGGCCGCCATCCTCGGGTTGATGGGCCTGATTCCGGGCATGCCGCACTTTGCCTTCCTGGTGCTGGCCTTCGGGCTGGGTGCACTGGCTCGCTGGCAGCATCAGCGCACCGAGCGCGCCAAGCAGGAGTCGACGCGTCCCGCGCCGGTCGCGACGTCGGCACCCAGCGAAGTGGCCGAAGCCTCGTGGGACGACGTGGCGCTGGTCGACCCGCTGGGGCTGGAAGTCGGTTACCGCCTGATTCCGCTGGTGGACCGCAATCAGGATGGCGAGCTGCTCAAGCGCATCAAGGGCATTCGCAAGAAATTTGCGCAGGAAATCGGCTTCCTCGCGCCGGTGGTGCACATTCGCGACAATCTGGAACTGCGCCCGAACCAGTACCGCATCACGCTCAAGGGCGTGATCATCGGCGAAGGCGAGGCATATCCGGGCCAGTTGCTCGCGATCGATCCGGGTCAGGTGAGCGCACCGCTGCAAGGCACACCCACGCGCGATCCGGCGTTCGGCCTGCCGGCCATGTGGATCGACGTGGGCCAGCGCGATCAGGCGCAGGCGTACGGTTACACGGTGGTCGATGCCGGTACGGTCGTGGCCACTCACCTGAACCACCTGATCAACGGGCATGCGCACGAATTGCTCGGCCGTCAGGAAGTGCAGCAGCTCATCGAGCGCATCGGCAAGGACGCGCCGAAGCTCATCGAAGACCTCGTGCCCAAGACCGTCGCGCTCACCACGCTGCAAAAGGTGCTGCAAAACCTGCTCGAAGAGCAGGTGCCGATTCGCGATATGCGCACCATCATCGATGCGATTTCCGAACATGGCGCGCGCGTGCAAGACCCGCACGAACTCACGGCGCTGGTGCGCCTGTCGCTGGGCCGGGCGATCACGCAGAGCGTGTTCCCGGGCAACGGCGATCTCGAAGTGGTTGGCCTCGACGCCAATCTCGAACGCATTCTGACGCAGGCGTTGTCCGCTGGCGGGGGTACCGGTCTGGAGCCGGGCCTCGCCGACACGCTGTTGCGCGAAACACAGGCAGCCGTGGCGCGTCAGGAGCGTCAGGGGCTGCCGGCCGTCTTGCTGGTTCAACATCCGCTGCGTTCGCTGCTCTCGCGCTTCTTGCGCCGCAGCTTGCCGCAGCTCAAGGTTCTGTCGTATGCGGAAGTGCCTGATACGCGCAACGTGAAAATGACGGCACTCATCGGAGGTCAAGCGTGAAGATTCGTAAATTCTTTGCGGGCACGTGCCGCGACGCACTGCGCCAGATTCGCGAGGAAATCGGACCCGACGCGGTCGTGTTGTCCAACCGCTCGGTCGCCAACGGCGTGGAAATCGTCGCGCTGGCGGAAGAGGATCTGGACGCACTCGCCGGCGGCGATATGCCGACGCACCGACCGCGTCCGCGTCCGGCCCAACCCATACAACCCGCGGCGGCTGCGCCGGCCGCAGTTGCCGGACCAACCGCTTCGGCACACGATGCGGCGGCGGCCAGCGCGTTTGCGCAGAGCATGATGGGTGAGCTTCAGTCCATGCGCGGCCTGCTCGAAGAGCAGGTGGCGGGGCTGGTGTGGAACGACAAACAGCGCCGTTCGCCGGCACAGGGCGAGATTCTGCGCACGCTGCTGGCCGCCGGGTTCTCGGCGCAATTGGGCCGTGCGTTGCTGGAACACCTGCCCGAAGGCAGCGACCGCGATGCCGGGCTCGACTGGGTGAAGAACGCGCTCAAGCGCAACTTGCCCGTCATGCCCAATGAAGACGAACTGATGGAGCGCGGCGGCGTGTATGCGCTCATGGGGCCGACCGGTGTGGGCAAGACCACGACGACGGCCAAGCTGGCGGCACGTTGCGTGATGCGCCACGGTGCCGAGAAGCTCGCGCTGCTCACGACCGACAGCTATCGTATCGGCGGTCACGAGCAACTGCGCATCTACGGCAAGATTCTCGGTGTGACGGTGCACGCGGTGAAAGATGCGACGGATCTGCGTCTGGCGCTGACCGAATTGCGCAACAAGCATATGGTGCTGATCGACACGGTCGGCATGAGCCAGCGCGACCGCACCGTGCCCGAGCAAGTGGCGATGTTGTGCGGGGCCGAGACGCCGGTGCAGCGCCTGTTGCTGCTCAATGCGACGAGCCATGGCGACACCCTCAATGAAGTGGTGCATGCCTACCGGAGCGCGAGTGCGGAAGGTGGCAGCGACCTGGCCGGGTGTATTCTGACGAAGCTCGACGAAACCACCAATCTCGGGTCGGTACTCGACACGGTGATTCGTCATCGTTTGCCGGTGCATTACGTGTCGACGGGGCAGCGCGTGCCGGAGAACCTGCACGTGGCAGACCGTCAGTTCCTGATCGACACGGCGTTGTCGGCACCGGTGACCGGGTCGCCGTTCGTGCCGGCCGAGGAAGATCTGATGGCGGTTGTGCGCGGGGTCGATCCTAACTACAGCGGGCTGTTCGCGCCCGCCCAACCTTCAGGCGAGGCGTGCTTTGGTTAAACTCGTACTCGATCAAGCGGAAGGGCTGCGCCGGTTGGTGGCGCGCCATACCACGCGCGTTGTCGCGGTGGTGGGAAGTGCGCCTGAAGCCGGTCAGACGAGTGTTGCCCTCAATCTGGCCAGTGCGCTGGCCCATCATGGTCAGGATGTCGTGCTGGCGGACGAAAGCGGCCATGCCGCGCCCGCCATGGGGTTGCCGCTGCGCGGCGACATTCATGACGTGCTGGCGGGGCGGGTCTCGCCCGACGCCGTTCGGGTGAGTACGCGCGACAATTTTGTCCTGGTGCCGGTGGCGCACCGTCATCCCGAGCGCATCGACCCGGTGCGGGCCATGCCGTTGCTCACTGTGGGCGAGCCGGACGTGGTCGTCATCGACTGCACGCATGCAGGCGCGTTGCTGAGTCCGTTGGCGGCACATGCGCATGACGTGCTGGTGGTGCTGGGGTGTGAGCCGGCGTCGATCACGGGGGCGTACTCGTGGATCAAGCAGGCACATTTCGAATATGCGTTGGCGCAGTTCCGGGTGTTGGTGAACCGCGCCGAGGATGTGGAAGCGCGAGTGGTGTGCCGCAATCTGGCCACGACCGCGAGCCGGTATCTGGCGGTGTCGCTGGAGCTGGCGGGTCATGTGCCGTCGGACCGGCAGGTGCTGCGCGCGCGACAACTGACGCGCACGGTGGTCGATGCGTTCCCGATGGCACCGGCGGCGGTGGCGTATCGTCAGTTGGCGGCACAGGTGATGCATTGGCCGTTGGCGGCACGCGAGACAGTGGCCGCGGGCATGGCTGACATGGGCGAGATGGCGCATGGCGCGGGCGTATTGCCTGCGGCCACCGCCTGAGCGCCACGGCACGCGTCGAGAGGAAGCGGAGGGAAACATGTATACCGCGCGCGGGAAGGTCGACACGAACGACACGCTGACCCAATACGCGCCGTTGGTGCGCCGACTGGCGCTGCAATTGATGGCCAAGCTGCCGGCGAGTGTGGAGCTGGAAGACCTGATTCAGGCCGGCATGCTGGGGCTGCTCGATGCAGCGAACCGGTATCAGGAAACGCAGGGTGCGCAGTTCGAGACGTACGCGAGTCAGCGCATTCGCGGCGCGATGCTTGACGAGTTGCGCGAGCTGGACTGGGCGTCACGCGGCATTCGCAAGACGGCGCGTCAGATCGAGAAGGCGGTGCAGCGGCTGGAGCAACGGCTGGGTCGCGGCCCGTCGGAGAGCGAGATTGCGGGCGAGCTGTCGATCGGACTGACTGAGTATCAGCAGATGTTGCAGGACGTGCACGGCTGCCAGCTGATCTACTACGAAGACTTCGAATCGGCGGATGAAGAGCCGTTCATCGACCGGATTTGTGCAGACCCGGGCGCGGACCCGCTCAAGATGCTGCTTGATGAAGGGTTGCGTCACGGCGTGGTGGATGCGATCGACCGGCTGCCGGACCGCGAGAAGTTGCTGATGAGCCTGTACTACGAGCAGGGGCTGAACCTGCGCGAGATCGGTGCGGTACTCGAAGTCAGCGAATCGCGTGTGTGCCAGTTGCACAGCCAGGCGATTTCACGGTTGCGCGCGACGCTGCGCGACAAGGCGTGGACATCGGCGGGTTAAACGGTAACGTCATTAGCAGAACAGAAAAGCCCTCAGGCGCTCGCGCGTCTGAGGGCTTTTTGCAATCCGTAGAGACTGATCGCACCCCAGAAGATCTCGATCAGCAGGGACGCCGGATTCGGGTTGTAGACGAGGGACACCGTAATCAAAGCCGAGCCGCTGAGATTGATCGCTGGAAAGCGCCAATCGCCGGATGACAGCCGGTCTGTCTGATTCAGGAAGTAGGCAAGCACCACGAATGCGGCACCGAGGATGCCGATGAAATCGGGCAAAGACAAATGCATGGTCAGGCGGCGGGTTAGTGCGGTGGACCGCAAACAGGCGATACGGGGCAGGGAGGTGGCTTCGTGGACGGTATCGTGCGGAGAAACGTCCGCGCCACGGTCTTGAAGACGCCGAAAGCTTCGCCGAAGGATGGCCGATCGTTACCGTAGATCAATGGGACGAGTTTCGTCCCGTATTCGTCTATCGTCTGTTGATCGTCGCCAATCGCTTCCAATGCTTCGCCTAAGCATTCCGCCGGATTCGCGCAGAATTCGGCGTGCAGGGTAAATTCGTCTTGGTCAAAAGCAACGAGATCATTGAAGTGCCTGATCGCCAGATCGACCGCCGCTCCATCCGCTTTGACGATGCACCAAGTGTCGTAAATGTGCCGCACCAATGCGTCGTCCCAGTCCCCCCGCTTGCCAGCACGATGCTCGGCGAAACGACGGAGAAATGAAAGTACCTTTTCCGCCAGCGTTTCTTCGACAGCCACGCAGGTCATCGTGAACTCCGCCGTGTCTTTGCCAGCCGATTGGTGCGCTAGGTACCCCAGTGATCGTTCCGACGTGGCGAAGCAAGGTGTTCGCGTTGTGAATTCAAGCTTCAGGTGTGGGCGCAGGGTGGTGTTGGCGGCGTACTGTTGCCGATATAGCCAGCCACTTGCGAAGTACCTATTCGCGTTCCGTGCAATGGCTTCTTTCGGCACCTCTACGAACCCCAGTCCCTTCATGCAATCGACGACCTGTTGCTTTAGGGCCGAAAGTCGCTTTTTCAGTTGGTGTTGCGAAAGCCCGTGGTCCGGTGCAAGTGCGACCTTCAGGTCGATGTCTTCGGACATTCGACTAATTAAGCGATGGGCTTTCGAGAGGCTCGTGCCGCCGCAGAACACCAACCGTATGTTTTTGTGACTTAGTGATGCCAACGCCTGAAGCGTGTCGCTCACGTGAATGTCTTTTTCTAAGATTGCAGCAGAGAGGCCGCCGAGGTCGGCTTCCGCGACCAGCGCATCGATAAGTTCAAGTTGCTCTCTGGAAATTGTTCTCATACTGAATGAATTGCTGCCCGAACCCAAGTTTGCGGGCAATGCGGCGGTTTCCAGTATTAATGACAACCTTTGCGGGCAACTGTGTGGAGCGACCGGCGTTATAGGCTGCGACTAGTCTGCTGGGGTACGTTCTGACACCAAGTCTCTTGAGCACTTGCGGCGCCAGGACTTCGACTGGACGTACGGGGATCGGCCTGCCGGACAGGACGCTAGGTTTTGCTTTCGCATACACCCCAACCCCCAGCTTGACGATGATCCCGTCGTCGACAAGTTCTCGTAACGCGCGGCTGAGCTGTGCCTCACTCCCAAGGTCTGCGAAGTCGGCACGCAGAAAGACTTCCGCTCTACGCTTGCGGAGCGAGGATATCAGTCTGTCTTTCATGCTCATGGCGCTCTCCTTTCGTTACACACAAAGTCTCGTAAGTCATTGATAGATAAAATTAAATCAATCTGATCACGATCATTTTCGGAGTGTAGCACAGGGAGGTATTCGCAAATGAACGACGGCCCGGCACTGGCGATACGGCATGCGCTCACACGCTAGGACTGGGCGAGATCGTAAGCCGCTAAGGGGCGCACGTGTAGGAAGTCACGGATTTTTCGGACAATTCGCGCTTGAGGCACTGCGGCTGGACGCGACGCCTGACGGCGCGCTGAGGGGGATACGCGAGGTCGTGGCCGAAGTGTTGGCCGAGATGCTGACGAGTGGTGAGGCGATTACGCCGTCACACTCCCGCCGCTAGAGCGCGGCGTGGTGCGGCCATCGGGGCCGTAGAGGGGGGCGTTCTGTTCCGGGCCGTACAGCACGTTCAGCGCCTGCTGCGTGTACGTCAGGCGGGTGCGGATGAGTACGCCGTTGGTCTCGTTGGCGCGCTTGGCTTCGGCCGCTGCGCTCAACAATGCCTGCCACGCGGCGCCCAGACGCGGTTCGCTGGCGGCAGCCGCCGTCGCACCGGCTTCATCCGGCGAGTAACCCAGCACCTGAAGCTGCGCATCGCGCTCGCGACCAAGCGTCGCGAGGTCGGTGACCGCGCGCGTCTTGCGCTCGGTCAGCTCAGGCAGCGCGTCGAGCGTGCCACTGACCAAAGCCTGCTGTTCTTCGCCAAGCAACGCCGAAAACGCGTTGATCGCGTTCATCTCGGTCGTGAGGGCAGTCAGCAGGGCTTCGGTGTTCATGAGTTCGATTGCGTGGAGAGCAGATCGCGTGCGGTCGAAATGAGCCCGTCCGCAATCTTGCTGGGATCGATGGTAAGACGCCCTTCCGCAATCGCTTGCTTGATCTCGGACACCTTGGCGACGTCGATGTCGGCCGAACCCGTTTGGGCCAGGGCCGCCTGCAACGCACGCATCTCCGACGACAACGCGCTCGTGCTGACGCTCGCTTCATTACCGGCCGCAGGCGTAGCCGCGCCGTCAGCGCTCGCAGCGCCGGTGTTCGTCCGATCGGTCGTCGTCCCCTTCGTCGGGCCGACGCCGGGCAACGGATTGGCGGGTGGTTCGATTTTCATGTGCTTTCCCCAGAAACCTGCCTGTGTAACGGCATTATCCGCTGTAACTTTAGGCAAGTAACATACTGTTACCAGTTCAAGTGCCCGGGTGAAGTCAGCAAATTCTTGGTAAGAGTGAATACTTACTTATAGTGCAACTTCGACTTCAATGTTGCCCTGCTTGTTGCTTTTCACGGTGCCGCTGATGACCTGGCCGGCGCGCGTACGCACCTGCACCGGGTCACCTGCACTGGCCCGCGACAGCACCTGACCCTCGGTGCTCACCTCAAAACCAGAGCCTCGCGTGACCACGCGCACGGTCTGGCCTTGCTGCACGGCGATGGCGCTGCGCAACAGGTCTGAACGAATCGGCAGACCCGACGTAATACGGTTCACGGCCACGGTGCCCACGATCTGCCCGGCATCGGTCGCCACGGTACGCGGCAACAGCGTGAGGTCGCCCTGGCGCGGCGACAGATCGTTCGGGCCGATGGTCTCGCCCGGGTTGATCTGGCGCGCGGCCACAAAATAGGTCGCGTTGATGCTCACGCGGGCTTGCAGGTACAGCGTCCACGGACGCTCGCCCGCGCAACGCACGCCCACCGTCGTCGAGCCCCACAGGCGCGCGCCCGGCGGCAGGAACGGCTCAAGCGCGCCGCACGCCGGCATGCGGTCCGACACCGCATCACCCACCGTGATCGTCACGCGTCCGGGTAAGCCGGTCGTCTGTTCGCGCAGAAACCGCTCGGCAGTCTGCCGCACGGCTTCCGTGTTCTGGAATTGGGAATTGTTCTGGGGGGCTTGCGCGGCTTGCTGCGCCGGGGCACTTGCCACGCCGCCGTTCGCACCGCCATTGGCATAGCCGTTGTTGGCGTTCACCGCCGCCGCCGGGGCAACCGAGCGCGGATTGTTCGGCACGTTGGTCGCTACGCCACCCGCTGCGGCATTGTTGCCGGGGATGACAATGGCGCCGGGGCCGAGGGTATCGCCGAGATTCTGGGCGTTGGGATCGGTGGCGATGCCTTGCGCGGGATTGGCTGCATGCGCGACACCTGCAACGCCTGCGAGGCCAAATCCACCCGCCAGTGCCAGCACTGACGCCAGCAGGCCGGAGCGCAGTACGGCCGTGCGCCGGCCATGCCGCAGCGCTTGTCGCGCGCGGGAGGCCAAGGCGGAACTGCCGCCGAACTTGCCAGCCATGCTCTCTCTCCTTGCGGCGCGGCCCGCTGTTGCGTCAGCCGCACGCTCAACCATCCGGGACGTCGCGTCCCTCTTCAGAAGCCGACGACACCGGGCAGCGCTCCTGTGCCTGGGGGGCGAG
Source organism: Pandoraea sp. PE-S2R-1 (assembly GCF_002179865.1). Taxonomy (NCBI): domain Bacteria; kingdom Pseudomonadati; phylum Pseudomonadota; class Betaproteobacteria; order Burkholderiales; family Burkholderiaceae; genus Pandoraea; species Pandoraea sp. PE-S2R-1. The sequence goes on from NZ_NGUR01000016.1 coordinate 79,212, forward strand.
CTCCGCCCGATGCCGTCAGGAAGCCATTCTAGAGACGTCCGGCATCGCGCTATGGGTCGAAATGGCGGTCAATACCCTTGCTATTCCTCCGATTGAACCGAGGGGGTGAGGCATACGATGCGAAGCATGCCAAAAGGTCCGTACTTTTTTCGGACCCGGCAGGGCATCCCGTCTGTACACGCCGATGAGCCAGTGCTCAGCGGCGATACCGCAGACGCCGGTGGACACCGATAGCGGCGTCCCGGCAGCGGGGGCCATCTTCTTCAGCAGTACCGGGCATCAAGGCAAGCATCGAGCGAGGCGAGATCATGGACAAACTGGACGCGGCAATGCGGTTCAACCAGCAGGCGTTAGCCATGCGCGCCTATCGTCAGGAAGTCATTTCCTCGAACATCGCCAATGCCGATACCCCGGGCTACAAAGCGCGTGACGTCGACTTCAACAACGCGTTGAGTCAGGCGGTCGAGCGCGGCGCCCAGCAGCAACTCGCCACCGAGTCGAGCGTGTCGCTCACGCGCACCTCCTCGCGCCATATCGCTGCGCGCGCCACGACGCCGGCCCCGGCCATGGGCGGCCCCGAATTGCTTTACCGCGTGCCGTATCAGCAAAGCATCGACGGCAACACCGTCGAACTCGACGCCGAGCGGGTGAACTTCGCCGATAACGCTGTGCATTACCAAACGGGCCTCACGGTCCTCTCCGGCCAGATCAAGACGATGCTGGCGGCCATCACGAGTCAAGGGTAAGCGCCATGCCACTCATGAGCATTTTCGATGTCGCCGGGTCGGCCATGACGGCCCAGTCGCAGCGCATGAACGTCACCGCCAGCAACCTGGCCAACGCCGAGAGCGTGACCGGGCCGGACGGGCAGCCGTACCGCGCCAAGCAGGTCGTGTTTCAGGTCAACCCGGTGACGGGCAGCGAAGTGGGCGGTGTGAAGGTGGCCGGCGTGGTCGAAGACTCGTCGCCGCTCAAGACCGTCTACGACCCGAAGAACCCGGCGGCCAACGCGCAGGGCTACGTGACGATGCCCAACGTCAACCCGGTGGAGGAGATGGTCAACATGATCTCCGCCTCCCGCTCCTATCAGGCCAACGTCGAGGCGCTCAACACCGCCAAGACGCTGATGCTCAAAACCCTCACGGTCGGCCAATAAGCAGCCGCGCGGAGACCAGAAGATGGCAAGTATCAATACGTCGAACGCAGCGAATTTCTCACAGACTTTCCTCGATTCGGTCAACGGCACCGCCAATAGCAGCAGCTCGAGCTCCAAGTCGTCGGCCGGCAGCGCGGACGATTTGCAGAACAGCTTCCTGAAGTTGCTCGTCGCACAGATGAACAATCAGGATCCGCTCAACCCGATGGACAACTCGCAGGTGACCTCGCAGCTCGCGCAGATCAGCACGGTCTCGGGCATCACCCAGTTGAACACGACGCTGTCGTCGGTGACCTCGCAGCTCAATTCGACGCAGAGCCTGCAAGCCGCCGCGCTGGTCGGCAAGGGCGTGCTGATCCCGGGCACCAACATCGGCGTGGGCAGCACCACGGCGACCGACGGCACGGTGACCAAGACGGCCACGCCGTTCGGCTTCGAGCTGCCGAGCGACTCCGACACCGTCACGATCCAGATCAAGGACAGCACCGGCAAGGTGGTGCGTACCGTCAACGCGGGGGCGCTCGACGCGGGCGTGCAGGCGCTCACGTGGGATGCCAAGGACGACGCGGGCAACGCCGTGGCGGATGGCAAGTACACGCTGGCGGTCACCGCAACCTCCAACGGCAAGGCCGTGACGCCGACGCTGCTGTCGTACGCGCAGGTGCAAAGCGTGGTGGCCAGCACCACCGGCGCGCCGCTGCTCAACGTCGGCACGGGCTCGAACATCAAGCTCTCGGACGTGCGCGAGATCTTGTAAGCCGCGTGTGACACCGAATACGTATCAAGCGACATAACAAGCGAAGTCAGTCTTTAACCGTTTTATCGCGACCGATAGCGTCGTCAACCGAATTTCAGGAGTATCACCATGGCCTTTTCGACCGGACTGAGCGGCCTGAACGCCGCCTCCAAGGATCTGGACGTCATCGGCAACAACGTTGCCAACGCGGCGACCGTCGGCTTCAAGCAAGGTCAGGCGCAATTCGCCGACATCTACGCCAGCTCGCTGTTCGGCGCCGGCAACAACACGGTCGGGATCGGCACGCGTGTGTCGAACATCTCGCAGCAGTTCACGCAGGGCGACATCACCGTGACGAACCGTCAGCTCGATCTGGCGATCTCCGGCAATGGTTTCTTCCGCGTGTCGAACGGCGGCACCATCGCCTACACGCGTAACGGTCAGTTCTCGCTCGACAAGAACGGCTACATCGTCGACGCCAACGGTGACCAGCTGACCGGCTATCTGGCCGGCCCGAACGGCATCATCAACAGCGTCTCGCCGGTCGCACTGCAAATCCCGACGGGCGATCTGGCCCCGACGGCCACGAGCACGATCACTGGTCAGTTCAACCTCGACTCGCGCAGCGCCGTGAACACCACGACGTTCTCGATCACCGATCCGAACTCGTACACCAACGGTACGTCGCTCAAGGTCTACGACTCGCTGGGCAATTCCCACGACGTGAACCTGTACTTCAAGAAGTCGGCCGTCGACCCGGTGACGAACAACGCCACGTGGCAGGTCTACGCGTCGGTCGATGGCACGACGCAAATCGGCACCGGCCCGGTCGCTACGCTCACGTTCAACTCGGCCGGCAGTCTTACGGGACAAACCGACTCGACGGGCACTGCCGTCACCGGCCCGATCACGCTGCCGACGATTGCGTACGGCAACGGCGCATCGGCGGGCAACATCAAGATGAGCCTGACGGGCACGACGCAGTACGGCAACACGTACACGCCGAACACGCTCACGCAGAACGGCTACACGTCGGGCCGCCTGACGGGCTTCACGTTCAACGCGGACGGCACGATCGTCGGTACGTACTCGAACACGCAGTCGATGGTGCTCGGCCAGGTGGCCCTCGCCAACTTCAACAACGTGCAGGGTCTGATCCCGATGGGCAACAACCTCTGGCAAGAGTCGGCCGCCTCGGGTATCCCCATCGTCGGCGTGCCGGGCGGTACGAACATGGGCAAGCTGCAAGCCGGTGCCGTCGAAGCCTCGAACGTCGATCTGACCGCCGAACTGGTCCACATGATCACCGCGCAGCGCAACTATCAGGCCAACGCGCAGACGATCAAGACGGAAGACCAGTTGATGCAAACGATGGTCAACCTGTAAGCGGAGCGGCGCGCATGCGTAACTTGCACGAGGGACGTCGATGGATCGTCTGATCTATGTCGCCATGACTGGCGCGAAGCAGGCGATGGAGCAGCAATCGACCACCGCCAACAATCTGGCCAACGTCTCGACGCCGGGCTTTCGGGCCCAGCTCGCGTCGTTCCGTCAGGTGCCGGTACGCGCCGAAAACGGCGCGGCCGGCACGCGTACCTTCGTCACGACCTCGACGCCGGGCACCGACTTCACGCCCGGCGCGATGCAGCAAACGGGGCGCGCGCTCGACGTCGCCATTCAGGGTCAAGGCTGGCTGGCCGTGCGCGATGCGCAGGGCCGCGAAGCCTACACCCGTGGCGGCAACCTCGAAATGACGGCCGACGGCCAGATCACGCTGCACGGTCTGCCGGTCATGACCGACGCCGGACCGGCCTCCGTGCCGCCGGGCGCGGCCGTGACCATCGGCACCGACGGCACGATTTCGGCGCTGGGGCAGGGCGATCCGCCCAACTCGATCGCCGTGATGGGGCAGTTGAAGCTGGTCAATCCGCCGGAAGGCAATCTGGTGCGCGGCGACGACGGCTTGTTCCGTACGGGCAACAACGCACCGGTACAAGTCGACCCGAATGTCGTCGTGGTCGCAGGCTCGATCGAGAACAGCAACGTCAACCCGGTCAGTAGTCTGGTCAACATGATTTCGCAGTCGCGTGCGTTTGAAATGCAGATGAAGATGCTGCAAACGGCCGATACCAACGAGCAGTCCGCCAACCAGTTGCTGAATTTCAGCTAACGGGCCGACGGCGCGCCACACCCGGCGCGCCACGACCGTACACGGGGAGAAACACCAAATGATCCGTTCGCTCTACATCGCTGCTACCGGCATGAACGCCCAGCAGACGAACATGGACGTGATTTCGAACAACCTCGCCAACACCAGCACGAACGGCTTCAAGAAAGGCCGTGCGGTGTTCGAGGACCTGCTGTACCAGACCATTCGCCAGCCCGGCGCCCAGTCGTCGCAGCAAACGCTGCTGCCGTCGGGCCTGCAACTGGGTACCGGTGTGCGTCCGGCCGCGACCGAGCGCATCTTCACGCAGGGCAACCTGACGTCCACCAGCAACGCGAAGGACGTGGCCATCAACGGCGACGGCTTCTTCCAGGTGCTGATGCCGGACGGCACGACCGCCTACTCGCGCGACGGCTCGTTTCAGGTCGACAACAACGGCCAGTTGGTGACGGCGTCGGGTTACCCGATTCAGCCGGCGATCACGATTCCCGCCAACGCCCTGTCGCTGACCATTGCGCGCGACGGTACGGTGTCGGTGACGCAGCCGGGCAGCACGGCCAACGTGCAAATCGGTACGTTCCAGCTCGCGACGTTCATCAACAACGCCGGTCTCCAAAGCCTGGGCGAGAACCTGTACGCCGAGACGGCCGCTTCGGGCGCACCGAACGTGGCACAGCCGGGCACCAACGGCGCGGGCGTGCTCAACCAGAACTACGTTGAAACGTCGAACGTGAACGTGGTGGAAGAACTGGTGAACATGATTCAGGCGCAGCGTGCCTACGAAATCAACTCGAAGGCCGTGACGGCCTCCGATCAGATGCTCCAGCGTCTGACGCAGATGTAAGTGGCGCTTGCCGCTATCGTTGCCGCCAGACTAGTGTTCAGGAAAGCCGAGATGTCAGTTCAGTCAGCCAAATCGACCGATTCAGTTACTCAATGTGCCGCAAGCCCGGTGCGGTATCTCGCGCTGATGGCAGCCGTCGCATTGAGCGGTCTGGCCGGCTGCGCCTACGTACCGCAGGAACCGGTGGTGCAGGGCCCGACCACCACGCGCCCGCCGCCCCCGCCGATGGGCGCCGATCCGGAAGGGTCGATCTATCGCCCGATCTACTCGAACCGGCCGCTGTTCGAAGACCGCCGTCCGCGTAACGTCGGCGACATTCTGACCATCACGATCAACGAGAACACGGCCGCCAGCAAGAATTCGGCTGCCAACACCAGCCGCGCCGGCAGCGGCTCGCTCGCGCTCAATCAGATGCCGGGCGTCGTGGGCGGGGTGTTCAACAACCAGAGTCTGGATGCCAATGGCGCGAACAAGTTCGACGCCAAGGGCGCGGCCAACGCCAACAACGTGTTCTCGGGGCAGATCACCGTGACCGTGATGGAAGTGCTCGGCAACGGCAACCTGACGGTGGCCGGCGAGAAGCAGATCGCGATCAATCAGGGCACGGAGTACATCAAGTTTTCGGGCGTCGTCAGCCCGCAGACGATTTCGGGCGCGAATACCGTGCCTTCGACGCAGGTGGCCGATGCGCGCATCGAATACCGTGGCAAGGGCTACATCAACGAAGCCGAAACCATGGGCTGGCTGCAACGCTTCTTCCTTAACGTTTCGCCGTTCTGATGTCGATCATGCCGTCCCTGCCGCGCCGCGCGCACGCTTCCCGCCAGTCTGGCCAACACGCTGGCCCGCGTGCTCACGCTCACCCGATGGCGAAGGCGCTCGCTAAGGTGCTCGTTAAGGCGCTCGTCGTCGCGGGTGCCGCCGGCTTCGCGATGCTCGCGCCCGGTGCCGCCCATGCGGAGCGCCTGAAGGAACTGGCCTCGATTCAGGGCGTGCGCGACAACCAGCTGATCGGCTACGGCCTCGTGGCCGGCCTCGACAACTCGGGCGATCAGACCACGCAGACACCGTTTACCGTGCAGAGCATGACGAACATGCTCTCGCAGCTCGGTATTACCGTAGCGCCCGGTACCAACATGCAGTTGAAGAACGTGGCGGCGGTGATGGTGACCGCCACGCTGCCGGCGTTCACGCGCCCGGGCCAGCCGATCGACGTCGTTGTCTCGTCGATGGGTAACGCCAAGAGCCTGCGCGGCGGCACGCTGCTCATGACCCCGCTCAAGGGGCCGGACGGGCAGGTCTACGCGCTCGCGCAGGGCAACCTGCTGGTGGGCGGCGCTGGCGCGTCGGCCAACGGGTCGAGTGTGACGGTCAACCAGCTCGCGTCGGGCCGGATTCCGAACGGCGCGATCGTCGAGCGCAGTGTCCCGACCGCCATGGGCGGTCAGCCGGGCACGATCCAGATGGAATTGAACGCCACCGACTTCTCCACCGCCCAGCGGGTGGTCGACGCGGTGAACCGCCGCTTTGGCTACAGCACGGCGCAGGCGCTCGATGGCCGGGTGATTCTGCTGCGCACGCCGACCGATCCGTCGGCGCGGGTGCAGTTCCTCGCCCAGTTGGAAAGCATTGAAGTGAAGCCGGACAACTCGGCAGCGCGCGTGATCATCAACGCCCGCACCGGTTCGGTCGTGATGAACCAGAACGTGACGATCCAGCAGTGCGCCGTGGCTCACGGCAACCTGTCGGTGGTGATCGACACGCAAAACAATGTCAGCCAGCCGGCGCCGTTCTCGGGCGGGCAGACGGTGGTGGCCCCGAATTCGCAAATCTCCGTGCAACAGGAGAACAACGCGCTCAAGCTGGTCAAGGCGGGCGCGAACCTCGCCGACGTGGTCAAGGCGCTGAACTCGCTCGGCGCAAGCCCGGCGGACCTGATGTCGATTTTGCAGGCCATGAAGGCCTCGGGCGCGCTGCGCGCCGACCTGGAGATCATCTGATATGGCGGACGGCAACCGAGTCGCTGGCAAGAACCTGCCCGACCTGACGCAGCGTGCGACCTACGACATGCAGGGCCTCACCGCCCTGCGCGCCGCCGCACATCAGCAGACGCCGCAGGCCACCCAGCAGGCGGCCAAGCAGTTCGAAGCCGTCTTCACGCAGATGATGATGAAGAGCATGCGCGACGCCACGATGTCCGGCGGCCTGCTCGGCAGCGATCAGGAAAAGATGTTCAACGGCATGCTCGACGACCAGCTTGCCCAGCAACTCGCCTCGCACAAGGGCATGGGTCTGGCCGACCTGATGCTCAAGCAGCTCGCCCAGACGGGTACCACGCTGCCGCCCGCCGCCATGGGCCGCCAGCAGTCGTTGCAGGGCCGTGCCTACAACTCGGCCGACGCCATCGGCGTGGCCGACGGGGCACCGGCGGTCGCGGGCGAATTTGTCGACCGTATGGCCTCGGCCGCACAGAGCGCCAGCGCGCAAAGCGGTATCCCGGCACGGTTCATGCTGAGTCAGGCGGCGCTGGAGTCCGGCTGGGGCAAGCGCGAGATCCGTCGCAGCGACGGCAGCACCAGCCACAACGTGTTCGGCATCAAGGCGGGTAAGAACTGGACCGGGCCGACGGTGGAAGTCGCCACCACGGAATACGTGGGCGGCCAGCCGCGCAAGGTCATGGCCAAGTTCCGCGCGTACGGCTCGTATGACGAGGCGTTTGCCGACTACGCCAAGCTGATCTCGAACAACCCGCGCTACGCGCAGGTCGTGGCCAGCGCCAACGACGCGGCAAGCTTCGCCAACAACCTGCAACGCGCCGGTTACGCGACCGACCCGCAGTACGCCAACAAGCTGATGAAGATCATGAAGCACTTCGCCTGAGGCGAAGTGGCTGCTCAATCTGCCTAAATTTTAGGCAAAACCGGCCGGGCCTCAATATTGCCGCCAGGCTGCCGTAAACACATCGGTAACGGTGCGCGAACGGGCTTTCCCGTGGGACGCGCCTCCAACTCAAGCCGCGAGATCATGAGCCTAATCAATATTGGCATGAGCGGGCTGAACGCCGCCCAGTTCGCCCTCAACACCACCGGCAACAACATCTCCAACTCGGGGACGGCCGGCTACAACCGACAAATCGTCAGCTACACCCAGGCGGACAGCCAGTTCGCGGGCGTGGGCTATATCGGTTCGGGCGTGCTGGTGAGCGACGTGTCGCGGGTGTATGACCAGTTTCTGGCAGGTCAGGCCAATCAGGCGCAGACCCAGTACAGCCAGCTCAACACTTACTACCAGCAGATCTCGCAGATCAACAACGCGCTGGGTAGCTCGACGACCGGCCTGTCGGCCTCGATGTCCTCGTTCTTCACGAACTTGCAGACCATCGTGACCGCGCCGAACAACTCGGCCACGCGCGCCACGGTCATCTCGTCGGCCCAGACGCTCACGAGCATGTTCCAGTCGCTCTCGGGGGCGCTCTCGTCGCTGCGTACGGCCGTGAACGGCAATCTCACCCAGTCGACCGAACAGATCAACACCTACGCCAAGCAGATCGCCACGTTGAACGACGCGATTCTGCAAGCGCAGGGCAATGGCGGTGGCGTCACCCCGAACGACCTGCTCGACCAGCGCGATCAGGCGGTAGCCAGCCTGAACGCCATCGTTCAGACGAACGTCGTGAAGAATTCCGACGGCTCGTATAACGTGTTCGTGGGCAACGGCCAGTCGCTCGTGATGGGCAACTCGGCGTACCAGATGACCACGGTGCCGTCGACGAGCGATCCGTCGCAGTTGACCGTCGCCTACGTGTCGCCCAACGGCACCAAGATCCCCATTCCGGAATCGTCGATCACCGGCGGCTCGCTGGCCGGTCTGCTGTCGTTCCGTAGCGGCGCACTCACGCAGGCGCAGAACTCGCTGGGCCAGATCGCGCTGTCGCTGGCCGGTACGTTCAACGCACAGAACCAACTCGGTCTGGACCTGTACGGCCAGATGGGCGGCAACTTCTTCACGGTGCCGAGCCCGACGATCATTGCGAACACCAGCAATTCCGGTTCGGCGACGCTCAACGCGTCGATCACCGATGCCTCGAAGATCACGGCCAGCGATTACTCCGTGACCTACGACGGCACCAACTACACCATGACGCGCCTGACCGATGGCGCCAAGTGGACGGCAGGTGCGCCGGCAACGCCGGGTGCGCCCTTGAATTTCCAAGACAGCAGCGGCGCCGCGTTTGGCGACGGCTTCAAGGTCACGGTGGGCAACATGGCCGCCGGCGATAGCTTCACGATCCAACCGACCCGCAACGCCGCGCAGAACATCGGCGTCGCGATCACCGACCCGGGCAAGATTGCACTGGCCGCACCGGTCATCGCTTCGGCGGGCAGCAGCAACGGCGGTTCGCTCAAGGTCGATCAGGGCACGGTTGACGCCAGTTACTTGTCGAACGTGCTGACGGGGCCGGTGAACTTCACGTTCAGCAAGAACGCGACGACTGGTGCGATCACGCTCGTCGCGCCGGCGCCGATGACGGTGACCGTCAATGGGGTGACGACGTCTTACGCCGCGGGCGACACCGTGCCGTACGACGCCACCAACGGCGCCAAGATCACGACGGGCGGTGTGACCGTGAACGTGAGCGGCACCCCGGCCGACGGCGACAAGTTCAGCATTGCGCCGAACACCTCGGGCGCGGTGACGGACAACCGTAACGGTCTGGCACTGTCGGCACTGCAAAACGACAAGACCAAGGTGGGCGGCTCGCAGAGCTACACGTCGGCGTATGCCAATCTCGTGTCGTATGTCGGTTCGACCACGAACACCTACAAGGCGACCAGCGCCGCGCAGCAAACGCTGCTGCAACAGGCCCAAGGGGCCCAGCAATCGAATTCCGGCGTGAACCTCGACGAAGAGGCAGCCAACCTGATCAAGTATCAACAGCTTTATCAGGCCAACTCCAAGGTCATTCAGACAGCGTCGTCGTTGTTCGACACGATCCTGCAAATGGTCAACTAAGGGCAGGAGACAGCGCCATGCGAATCAGCACCAACATGATTTACGATCAGGGCCTGCGCGCAATGAGCCAGAACACCTCTGATCTGCTCAATACGCAACAGCAGCTCTCGTCGGGCCTGCGCGTGACCACGCCCAGCGATGACCCGGTGGCATCCGCTCAAGCCGTGGCCGTGTCGCAGAACAACGACATGAACTCGCAGTACTCGGCGAACCGCGCATCGGCGACGACGCAGTTGCAACTCGAAGACTCGACCTTCGGCAGCATCATCAACACGCTGCAACACGTGATGTCGCAAGTGGTGACGGCCGGTAACCCGTCGCTCAACGACAGCGACCGCAACACGATCGCCACCGACCTGCAATCGAGCTTCCAGCAATTGCTCTCGCTCGCGAACACGACCGATGCCAACGGTCAGTACCTGTTCTCGGGCTATCAGGGCAACTCGGCGGCGTATGTCACGTCGGCCACGGGAGCGTCGTACGCAGGTGACGCCGGTGTGCGCTACGTGCAGGTCAGCCCGAATCGTCAAATCGCGATCAACGACATCGGTTCGAGCATTTTCCAGAGCATCCAGCCGGGCACGGCGGGTGCGCTGATCACGGGCAACAGCAGCAATCAGGGCTCGGCCACGTACAAGCCGGTTTCGACGACCGACGTGACCAACCCGGGTGCGACCCACCAGTATCAGATCAGCTTCGCCGTCGACAGCACGACCACGCCGCCGACGACGACGTACACCGTCAAGGATCAGACCGACACGACGGTGCCTGACGTGACGGGGGCGTACACCGCCGGCCAGCCGATCACGTTCGGCGGCAAGTCGGTGACCTTCAACGGCGCACCCGCCAATGGCGACAACTATCAGGTGCAACCGGCGAACAAGGGCAGCACCAACGTGTTCGACAACCTGCAAGCGCTGATCAACACGCTCAAGACGCCGCTCAGCAGCGCGGGTCAGGCGGGGCAGTCGAACCTGTCGAACGCGCTGACCACGTTCAGCGAAATGTTCAGCAACACGTACGACAACGTCACGACGGTGCGCACGACGGTGGGCTCGCGCATGAACGAGCTGTCGTCGCTGAACAATATCGGCGACAGCAATTCGCTGAACTATCAGTCGCAACTGGCCGACCTGCTGCAAGTCGACTGGAATTCGTCGGCAACCAAGTTTGCGCAGTTGCAGGCCGCATTGCAGGCGTCGCAGCAAAGCTTCCTCCAGACGCAGAAGCTCTCGCTGTTCAGCTTGCTGTAAGCGACACACGCCGCGTGGACGGCGCCACTGCGCCACCACGCTGCGGCAGGACAACACGGGCCGCCGGCATTGCCGCGCGGCCCGTTTGCTTTTCAGGGGAAGGGGGCAGGCCGTTCAGGCCTTGGGGACGAACGCTGCGGTGGCGCGGATCATCATGTCCACGCCGATCGAGGTGAAGTGGTCCATCACCGGCGCGATGCGCGGCATCATCAGTTCGAGCACGAAGAGGCCAACGGCCAGCGTGAGCGGAAAACCCACGGCGAAGATGTTGAGCTGCGGCGCTGCGCGGTTAAGAATGCCGAGCGCCAGATTGCAGATCAGCAGGGCCGCCACCAGCGGCAATGAGAGCATCAGTGCCAGCGTAAAGAGCTGCCCGCCCAACGAGGCGAGATACTGCCAGCCGCCTGCCGAGATCGGTGTGCCCGAGATCGGCAATACCGCAAAGCTCTGGACGAGCGTGGCGTACATCACCAGATGACCGTTGGTGGCGAGAAACACCAGCATGGCCACCACGTTGAGGAACATGCCGAGCACGGCAGTGCTGCCGTCGCTGTTCGGGGTGAGCAGCGTGGCGAACGACAGACCCATCTGCAAGCCCACGAAGTCGCCCGCCATGCTGATCGCCGAGAACACGATCTGCATGCACCAGCCGAGCGCGGCGCCGATCATGAGCTGCTGCGTCAGAATCCATAGCCCTTCCCACGAGAACGGCGACACGGCCGGCATGGGGCCGAGCATCGGTGCCAGCGCGAGGGCGACGATGCCCGCGAGACCGATCTTGACCGTCGACGGCACCGCCGAGTCGCCGAAGAGCGGCGCGCTCATCGTGAGCGCCAGCAAGCGGACGAACGGAAACAAGAACGCCGCAATGACGCCCGAGAGCTGGTCGTAGGTGAAGCTGATCAAGGGACGAGGGAGAGGGCGGCGTGCCGTGGCATGACTCGGCCTGCCTTAGCTGACGAGGCCGGGAATGCCGGTGAGCAACTGCTTCATGTAGTCGACCATGAGGTTGAGCATCCACGGTCCGGCCACGACCAGCGTGATGAACACGGCCAGCAGCTTCGGAATGAACGACAGCGTCATTTCATTGATCTGCGTGGCGGCCTGAAACAAGCTCACGAGCAAACCCGAGACCAGCGCCACCAGCAGCAGCGGCCCGGCCAGCAGCAACGTGACCTGCATGGCCTGATGGGCCAGCGCCATAACGGTTTCCGGCGTCATTCGGCGTGCCTCCCCGCTACATGTTGAAGCTCTGGGCCAACGAGCCCAGCAGCAGTTGCCAGCCATCGACCACCACGAACAGCATCAGCTTGAACGGCAGCGACACGGTGGAGGGCGAGACCATCATCATCCCCATGGCCATCAGCACGCTCGCGACCACCAGATCGATGATCAGGAACGGGATGAAGATGGTGAAGCCGATCTGGAAGGCCGTTTTCAACTCGCTCGTAGCAAAGGCCGGCACGAGAATGCGCATCGGCACGTCTTCCGGGCCGTTCATCGGCGGGGTCTTGGCCAGCTTGGCGAAGAGCGCGAGATCGGCTTCGCGGGTCTGCTTGAGCATGAACGCGTGGAACGGCTTGGCACCGGTGTCGATGGCCTGCTCGAAGCTGATCTTGTTGGCCGCGAACGGCTGATAGGCGTCGGTGTACGCCTTGTCGAAGACCGGCGACATCACGAAGAAGGTCAGGAACAGCGCCAGTCCGATGAGAATCTGGTTCGGCGGCGAAGTGGTCACGCCGATGGCGTGACGCAGCAGCGAGAGCACGATGATGATGCGCGTGAAGGCGGTCATCATCAGCAACATCGCGGGCAGGAAGCCCAGCGACGTGAGCAGCAACATCGTCTGCACGGACAGCGAGTACGTCTGTCCGCCGCCCGGGGCGGGCGTGGTAGTGAGCGCCGGCAGGGTGGCCTGTGCCATGGCCGTGCCCGGCAGGGCGACGGCGCAGAGCAATGCCAGTCCGAGCGCCAAGCCCAGTTTCCACTCGGCGGGCAGCCAGGCACGAGACATCAGGAATCCTTTTTCATCGATTCGCGCAGCTTTTGCGCAAAGGCTTGCGCGGCGCGGTTGGCCTGCGCACCCGGATGCGGGCCGCTCGGCGTGGCAGGCAGATCGGCGACGCGCTGGGCGTCGATGGTGTGCAAGGCGCGGACTTGTCCCGGCGCAACGCCCAGGACGACCCAGTCACCGGCCACTTCCACCACGACCACGCGTTCGCGCTGACCCACGGCGGCGCTGCCGACAATGCGCACGTTACCGCCGCCCAAGGGGCGTTGCAGACCGAATCGCTTCGCGAGCCACGCCAGCCCGAAGAGCAGCGCGAGCACGAACACGAGGCCCAGCCCGGTCTGCACGATGCCGGCACCGCCCAGACTCGGCACGGCCGCCGCTTGCGAAGCGGTGCCTTGCGCGCGCGCGGCGTTCGCCATGAGCAGCGTCGAGGCAGTGAAGGCAGTGAAGAGACTGAATGGGATACGGAACAGACCGGCGAGACGTGCCGGGAGGGTGGCGGCAATATCGGCGGCGATGCCGGTAGGGCGTGCGCCCGGCAGCCACGCTCGCGGCTTCGCGAGCGCTGCTGCTTGTGCCATGGCGCGCCTCACGGGCAGGCCGTGGACTTTCGTTGCAATCATCGGTTGAGCTTACGGATGCGTTCGGATGGCGTGATGATATCAGTCAGGCGAATGCCGAACTTGTCGTTCACGACCACCACTTCGCCTTGTGCGATGAGGCAGCCGTTGACCAGCACATCCATCGGCTCACCGGCCATGCCGTCGAGTTCCACCACCGAGCCTTGTGCGAGTTGCAGCAAGTTCTTGATGGCGATCTTCGTGCGGCCCAGCTCCACGGTCATCTGCACCGGGATGTCGAGAATCAGATCGATGTCGTTATGCGTGGCGCCTGCCGGGTTGCCGGCGGTCGCAGCGAGCGGCTGGAACACGGGCGCGGCTGCCGGCGCTGCGGCGGCGGGTGCCGGCTCGGCCGCGGTCTGCTCCGCCATGGCACTGGCCCACTCGTCCGCCATGGCCTGGGCGTCGTCACCGGGCGTTTGAGGGGTATCGCTCATCACTCGTTGTCCTTCGTGTAATCGCTATGCGAATGGTTGATCATCTGGTTCACGCGCAAAGCGTATTGACCGTTGAAGACGCCGTAATTGCAATGCATGACCGGCACGCCGTCGACCTTGGCTTCGAGCAGCTCGGGCACGTCGAGCGGAATCACGTCGCCCACGCGCATGTTGAGCAACTGCGAGAGCGTCATGTCGATCTGCGAGAGGTTGGTCACGATTTCCACATCGGCGGCCTGCACCTGCTGCGAGAGCAGCCGCACCCAGCGCTTGTCGACTTCGAGCGTCTCGCCTTGCAGCGGGCTCGAGAGCTGGTCGCGCAGGGGCTCGATCATCGAGTAGGGCATGCAGATGTGGAATTCGCCGCCGACCGAGCCGAACTCGATGTCGAACGTGGTGGTGACCACCACTTCGTTGGGCGTGGCGACGTTGGCGAACTGCGTGTGCATTTCGGCGCGCACGTATTCGAATTCGACCGGATGCACCGGCTTCCACGACGCGCCGTAGTTCTCGAACACCAGATCGAGCAGGCGCGCGATGATGCGCTGTTCGGTCTGCGTGAAGTCACGCCCTTCGACGCGGGTATGGAACCGGCCGTCGCCGCCGAACAGGTTATCCACCACGAGGAACACGAGGTTCGGGTCGAACACGAACAGTGCCGTGCCGCGCAGCGGTTTGATGTGGACCAGATTCAGGTTGGTCGGGACGGGCAGGTTACGAATGAACTCGCTGTACTTCTGCACGCGCACCGGGCTGACCGAGATTTCGGCGCTGCGGCGCATGAAGTTGAACAGCGCGATGCGGAACAGGCGCGAGAAGCGGTCGTTGATGATCTCGAGCGTGGGCATGCGCCCGCGCACGATGCGCTCTTGCGTCGCGATGTTGTATGGGCGGATGCCGGAATGATCTTCCGACTCCGACCGGTCATCCTGTTCGCCGGTGACACCCTTCAGAAGGGCATCGACTTCTTCCTGCGACAGGAACTCCTCATGCGCCATGAATCACTCACTGAATTACAAACGCGGTGAACAGCACTTCGCCCACAGCCTGTTGTGGCATGTTGGCCGCAAACGGTTGCGCGACCAGCGTGCGGATTTCGCTCGCCAGACGGCGCTTGCCGTCGATCGTGGCCAGGTCCTGCGGCTGCTTGGACGACAGCAGCAACAACACGCGGCTACGCACTTCGGGCATGTGCTGCGTGATGCGGGCCTGCGTCTCGGCGTCTGCCACCTTGAGCGAGAGACCGATATGCAGGTAACGCTCGCCGTCCTCGCCCGACAGGTTCACCGTGAACGGGTCCATACCTACGAACACGGGCGGCGGGGGCGGCGGCGGCGCTTTGGCCGTCTCGTTGTGTCCGGTTAGCAGATACACCGCAGTCGCCGCGCCGGCGGCGGCCATCAATGCCACCGCGACGATCAACAGGATCCATTTGCGCATACCTCCCCCCGAGGGAGCGGCCGCTTGCGTGGGTGCGGGATTTGCCATGTATTCGCCTGCTATTGGGTAATGATTGTCGGCCAACCCGCCACCGGGTGATCGGCCGAAAAGAAGGGACAATCGCGTCTAACTCGCGTCTTTGTCTTAACGGCAGAAAAACCCGTGTGCTTTAGGGCCTGTTCCCTCTAATTCCAGGTTCGTGAACGTGTTCTACCGGCTGGCTGGCAAGGCGCCCGCAGCGCCGCTTGGCGATCCCAAGCAAGTTGCGGGCAACGCCGCCAGACGGCCGGTAGGGCACGTTCCCTCCGGGTTGCCCACCCAAAGGGGCGATCGCTACGTCATGATCCTCGCGAATATTCCCGATATTCGCTTCGGCTCATTTCTTGCGCTCGCCCCTTTGGCCGGGCAACACGAGCCTGGAATTAGAGGGAACAGGCCCTACGTCGATGCGGCGTCGCGTCGCGCAATGACTGCACTGCGAACACACCGCAAACCCTTATGCTGCGCGGGCCGAAGCCCGAATTGGGGGGCTCGGCTAATGCGGCGAATATCAGGCGAATGTATCTACCAAACCATTGGAGACGCGCACCGGCACGCTCACAGTCGTAGCGGCGAGCGAAGCGTCATCTCCCTGACCGAAGCCGGGCAGGCCTCGTCCATTCCCGTTCCCGCTGCCATTGCCGCCACCGTTGCCGTTGGCACCCTGTTGGGCAAAGGCTTGCTGCTGGGAGCTGTCGGCGCTCACGGAGGCATTCCCCAACGCGATGCCGTTGTTCGCGAGACTTTCGCGCAGTTGCGGCAGGGCGGCTTGCACCGCGTCGCGCACAGCGGCGTGTTGCGAGACGAACATGGCCTGCGCCGAGTCGTTGGCCACGTTCAGCACGACGTGCAGCGGGCCGAGATCGGGCGGGTTCAGGCTCAGTTGCGCCGTTTGGGCGTGTGCCGACGACAGCCACACGACTTGCTGCGAGAGCTGGTTGTTCCAGTCTTGCGTGCCCACGCGTGCGTTCAGCGCCAGCGTGGCCGGCAGACCGGCTTGTGCCTGCAACTGCGGCTGGGCATCGACGGCTGATGTCGTCGCCTGCGCGGCTTGCGCTGCGGCTTGGTTGGCGACCGTGGCTGCCTGTGCGGCAGCGTCGCGCCCGCCTTGCGAGGCGGCCATCGCATCCACCAGACGCTGCGTCTGCGCGTCAGCGCTGACGACCGGCGTCGCAGGGGCCTTGGCTTCGGTCGCGGCGGGTTGTGCGTTGGTCTGCGTGGCCGTGGCGTTCTTGGCGAGGGCGTCGAGCGACAGGCCGCCGGTCTTGGCGGGGGTCGCTGCGGTGCTGGCGGCAGTGGTCGTGCCTGCCGGGACAGCCGGCGCTTTCGTATCGGCCGTGGTGCTTGCCGTGTCTGCGGTACCGACCGGCGGCTGGCCAGTCAGTTGCGCAGCGCCGGTGGCTTGCAGCGCGCCGTTCACGGCGGCGGCAATAGCGGCGCCGGTGCCCGGCTTGCCGTCCGTCGCGCCATCCGTTGCCAACGCGGCAGCGGCCGCGGCGGGCGGCGGCGGGGTCAGCGGCGTACCGTTCATGGCGGCCAGTGCGACAGCCAGCGCGGCGGCAGCGGCCGGATCGACCGGCGCGGCGGTGCTGGCCTGCGCTTCGTCGTCGCCGTCTTTGTCGTCGTCTGCCGATTTGGACGGTTGTGCAGGTTTTTTCGTTGCCGCTGTTTGGCCGGTCTGCCCAGCCTGCGCCGTCGCGTTGTTCGAGTTGTCGCTCGACTTGGTCGAATTGTTCGACGACTGCGTCTGCTGCGTTTGTGACTGCGACTGCGACGCGTTGTTGGTGTTGTTGTTGCTCACCGGCGTCGGCACGGTCTGACGCGTTTGTTGCTGCGAGAGCACAGCCGAGAACGGCAGCACGCCGCTATCGGTGCTGGAACCGGTGCTGGATGCGCCAGCGCGGCTCGCGGCATTCGCGGCCTGCGAGGCATCGGGCAGGAAGCTCAGAATCGACATGGTGACTCCTATGTCCTTCAGATCGGTGATTCGGCACGGCGGCGCAGGCTGCGCGCGGCGTACTCGTCGTTTTCTTTCTGCTCGCGGCGTGCCACCCGCAAGGTCGTGCGGGCCTGTTCGCGCGAGGCGAGCGTGCCGAAGGAATTCAGGCGGCGCTGCTGGGCCTGCCATTCACGGCGGGCCGCTGCGAGACGCTCTTCGGCTTGTTCGAGCAGCATGGCTTGCTGGCCGATAGCCGTGTCGAGCGTATCGATGAATTGCTGGAAGTTGCGCCAGTCGCAACCGGCCATGCCCTGAATCGTGGCCGTCTGCATGCGCGTGCGGTACTCGTGGCGGTACTGACGCAAGGCTTCAAGCTGGCGTTCGACGTCTGCGCGCTGGGTCTGACGCTCGCCCAGCAGGCGTGCGGCTTCGTCGACGTCCTTCTGAGCCAGTTCGATCAGGAGTTTCAGGGGCAGGGTGGAGTTCATGGCCACACCTCCGATTAACGGAACAGGCCGTGCATCATCTGCACGGCATCCGGATAGCCGGCCCGCTCGCGCATTCCTTGTTGCAGGAAGCCTTCGAGACGGGGATATAGCTCGATCGCCTGATCGAGCATCGGGTCGCTACCCGGTGCGTACGCGCCCACATTGATCAGGTCGCGGTTGCGCTGGTAGCGAGACAGCATCTGCTTGAAGCGGCGCACGGTATCGAACTGCGCGTCGTCGATGAGCGACGCCATCGCGCGGCTGATGGACTGTTCGATATCGATGGCCGGGTAGTGCCCTGACTCTGCCAACTGACGCGAGAGCACGATGTGCCCGTCGAGAATGGCGCGAGCCGAGTCGGCAATCGGGTCCTGCTGGTCGTCGCCTTCGGTCAGCACGGTGTAGAACGCCGTGATCGAGCCGCCGCCGTCCGGGCCATTGCCTGCACGCTCGACGAGCGCCGGCAGCTTGGCAAACACCGAGGGCGGATAGCCCTTCGTGGCAGGCGGTTCACCGATGGCGAGTGCGATTTCGCGCTGGGCCATGGCGTAGCGGGTCAGCGAATCCATGATCAGCAGCACGTCTTTGCCCTGATCGCGGAAGTGTTCGGCCAGCGTGGTCGCGTACGCGGCGCCTTGCAGGCGCAGCAGCGGCGACACGTCGGCCGGCGCGGCCACCACGACCGAGCGGGCCAGACCGTCCGGGCCGAGAATGTTCTCGATGAAGTCTTTCACTTCGCGGCCACGCTCGCCGATCAGGCCCACGACGATGACTTCGGCCTGCGTGAAGCGCGCCATCATGCCGAGCAACACACTCTTGCCCACACCCGACCCGGCGAAGAGGCCCATGCGCTGACCGCGTCCGACGGTCAGCAGCGCGTTGATCGCGCGCACGCCGACGTCGAGCACCGATTCGATCGGGGCGCGCCCGAGCGGGTTGATCGGCACCGAGGCGAGCGAAGCACTGTCGGTCAGGCCGAGCGGGCCGATGTCGTCGAGCGGGCGGCCGGCGGCGTCGACCACGCGGCCGAGCAGGGCATCGCCCACCGGCAGGCGTTTGCCGTTGTGACGCTGGCTGGGCAACGGGCCGTCGGCGGCCGGTTCCATCGGGAACACGCGCGCGCCGGGCAGCAACCCGGTGACTTCGGTTTGCGGCATCAAAAACAGACGGTCGCCGCCAAAGCCGACGACTTCCGCTTCGGCGGTCGCCGGTTCGCGCGATGCATCGTGAACGGGCAACTCGATCAGGCAGCCGGCACCGACCGGCAGGCGCAGGCCGACAGCTTCGAGCACCAGACCGGCAGCGCGGGTCAAACGGCCGCAGCGGCGCGTCGGTTCGATGGCATGCACGTGCGCGATGCGCTCGCGCAGCGTGTTCTGCCAGCGGCGAAGATGGGCGTCGCGCGCAATTTCACGGGCACCGAGGGCGTGCGACGTGCTGGCACCGGCGGCCGGAGCGCCGTGGGTGTCTGCGTGCGCGTCGGCGTCATCCGAATCGCTCGAATCGTGCGAGTCGGTGGTGTGGAGCGTGTCCGGGGCTTCGTCGTGATCGTCGGGCTGCAACGCACCGGCTTGCACGTGCGTGTCGATCTCATCCCACAGCCGCACGCTGGGCGACGTGCCGTCGTTGGCCGGCGTGGTTGCCGGGCCAGCGGTGGCAGACGTGGCGGGCGCGTCGCCATGCGCGTTTTCGGTGCTGGGCAGCACCGGCGCATGGGCGGCGAGTGGGGTGAGTTCGGCGTTCACCATGGCAAATCCTTGCCCAGTGCAGCCATGACGCGCTCCCAGCGGGTAGCGACGGTGGCATCGACTTCGCCGCTCGCCGCTTCGGCCTTGCAGCCGCCACGCTCGATGGCCGGGTCGGCGCGCACGGTCCAGCCGGCCGCTTGCAACTCGGCGCCGACATGGGCTTCGACGAGTGCAACGTCTTCCGGATTGAGCAGCAGGCGCGGCGAGCCCGTCAGCGGATCGTTGGCGAGCAGGTCGCGCACGATCGGCAGCAGGGTCTCGGGGCGAATGGTGAGCGTCTGACGCAGTGCCTGACGTGCGATGTCGAGCGCGAGGCCGAGCAGCGGTTCGGCCAGTTCGCGGTCAATCGCATTCACGGCATCCCCCAGCGCGTGGGCAATATCGCCGAGTTGTGCGGCGCGGGCCTGCACTTCGGCCTGACCGGCGGCTTGTCCGGCGGCATAACCTTCGGCGTGTCCGGCGGCGTGACCTTGTGCGTGCCCTTCGGCGCGCGCTTCTTCACGCCACGCGGCGATTTGTTCGACCAGTGCGGGGTCGTCGAGCGGGCTCGGCGGCTTGGGTTGCGGCGGGGCCGGGGGCGGCGGCGGGTCGAACGACGCCATCTCCCAGCGTTGCCAGGCGGAGAGGCGTTCTTTCGGGATGATGGTCGACATGCGCGCGGGCCCCGTCCGGTTACACGTAAGCGTCGTCGCCGCGGCCGCCAATCATGATGGCGCCCTGATCGGCCAGGCGCCGCACCACTTGCAGCACCTTCTTTTGTTCGGATTCGACTTCCGAGACGCGGACCGGGCCACGCGACTCCAGGTCTTCGCGCAACAGTTCGGCCGCGCGGGCCGACATGTTCTTGAAGAACTTCTCGCGCAGCTCGACCGGCGCACCCTTGAGCGCGATGATGAGCGACTCCGACTCGATTTCCTTGAGCAACACCTGAATGCTGCGGTCTTCCACGTCGAGCAGGTTCTCGAACACGAACATCTCTTCGACGATCTTCGCCGCGAGGTCCGAGTCGTAGTTGCGCACGGCTTCGATGACCGACTCTTCGTGCACGCCGCCCAGATAGTTGAGAATTTCTGCGGCCGTGCGAATACCGCCCATCGGGCTGCGCTTGATGTTCTCGCTGCCCGAAAGCAATTTGGTGAGCACGTCGTTGAGTTCGCGCAGCGCCGCAGGCTGAATGCCGTCGAGCGTGGCAATACGCAGCACCACGTCGTTACGCAGGCGTTCGGTGAAGAGCGCGAGCACTTCCGAGGCCTGATCGCGGTCGAGGTGGACCAGAATCGTGGCGATGATCTGCGGGTGCTCGTGGCGGATCAGTTCGGCGACTGCCGTCGAGTCCATCCACTTCAGGCCTTCGATGCCGCTGGTGTCGCCACCTTGCAGAATGCGCTCGATCAGGCCGGCGGCCTTGTCGTTGCCGAGTGCCTTGTTGAGCACCGAGCGGATGTATTCGGACGAGTCGAGCGAGAGGGCCGAATGTTGTTCGGCTTCGAGCACGAAGTCTTGCAGCACGTCGGCGATCTGGTCGCGCGTGACTTGTCGCAGCGAGGCCATGGCCGCGCCGAGCTTCTGCACTTCCCGGGGCGCGAGGTACTTGAAAACCTCCGCGGCCTCGTCTTCACCCAGCGACATCAACAGGATGGCGCTGCGTTGGAGTCCCTCAGCTGCGCTCATCGCCGCCCACCCATGATTTCACTACCGTTGCCACGATCTTCGGATCCTGTCGCGCGACCTGACGCGCGTACTGCAAGTTGCGCTCGTAGGCGCTGAGTTCGCCCTTGGCGCCGGACGCACCGTCTTCGCCGTCTTCACCCGCGCCACCGCTGCCGCCACCGGCGGCGCCGCCAGCGACGCCTGCCATCGTCGGCTCGGCCGGCGGGGGCGGTGCCAGATGCTTGCGGATGGCCGGGCGCACCACACCAAACCACAAATACAGACCGACCAGCGTGATCAGTGCCCACTTGCCGGCTTGCTTGGCCAGTTCGATGTTCTGACGCTGACGCCACCACGGCAGGTTGGCTTCCGGATCTTCTTCCACCGTGAACGGGCTGTTGACGATGTTCAGCGTGTCGCCGCGCTGGCCCGAGAAGCCGATGGCTTCCTTCGACAGATTCTGAATCTGGTCGAGCTGGGCCTGCGTGAGCGCGACCATGGCCGGCTTGCCCTTGGCGTCTGCGCCCGGACGGTAATTCACGACGATGGCGGCCGACAGGCGCTTCAGGCTGCCCGTGGCTTGCTGGACGTGGCGAATCGTGCGGTCGATTTCGTAATTGACCGTGGCGTCCTTGCGGTCGCTGCGCGGGCCTTGCGGACCCTGCGCGCCGCTGGCGCCGCCCGGCGCGTTGGCACCTTGCTGCACGAACTGGTTCTGCTGCTGCGTGATCGGGGCAGTGGCCTGACCCGGCGGCTGGTTCGACAGGGCGCCCGGGACGCCGCCTGCCGGGTTGGCGCCGACCTGCGTGGCTTCGCTGCTTTGCTGGCTGCGCACGGCCTGTTCGCCCGAATTCGGCTTGTAGTTCTCGGAGGTTTGTTCGACCTGATTGAAGTCGATATCCGCCGTGACCTGCGCGTGCACGTTACCGGCACCGACGATCGGGTTCAGGATCGACTCGATGCGGCGGGCGTACGACTGTTCCAGTTCGCGCACGTACTTGAGCTGGCTCGCGTCCAGACCGAGGGCGTTGCCGCTCTGGGCCGACAGCAGGTTGCCGTTCTGGTCGAGGATGGTGACGTTCTTGACCGGTAGTTCCGGCACGCTGGAGGACACCATGTGGACGATGGCGCTGACCTGACCGTCGTCGAGCACGCGGCCCGGGTAGAGCGTGACGAGCACCGAGGCGCTCGGCTTTTGCTGTTCGCGCACGAACACCGAGGGCTTGGGAATGGCCAGATGCACGCGCGCGGCCTGCACGGCGGAGAGCGATTCGACCGAACGGGCGAGTTCGCCTTCGAGGGCGCGCTGGTAATTGACCTGTTCGGCGAACTGGCTGATACCGAACTTCTGGTTGTCCATCAGTTCAAAACCGACCAGACCGCCCTTGGGCAGGCCTTGCGAGGCGAGACGCAGGCGCACGTCATGTACCTGCTCGGACGGCACGAGAATGGCACCGCCGCCTTCGGCGAACTTGTACGGCACGTTCATCTGTTGCAGCGACGTGATGATGGCACCGCCATCGCGATCGCTCAGATTGCTGTAGAGGACCTTGTAGTCCGGCGCACGGCTCCACAGGAAGACGGCGATCAGCAGCGCGATGAGGGCAGCACCGCCGACGAGCAGCGGCAGGCGCTCGCGCGAGCGCAACTGCGTGAGCAGAGGCGGTTTGGCGGCGACGTCGGCCGTCTGGGTGGCGGCGTTCATGCGCGGCCCCACGCCAGTAGCGTCAACAATACGTTCATCGCGGTGGAAGTGCTCACTAACATGCGACAGAATTCTCCGGGTACGCGTGGCACCGTGAGTGCGATAAGGAATGGAAAGGTCCGCTTCCGAGTACGCACGACGCCGATGGTCCTGATTATTCGACGGCGAATATGGAATCGTTTTGAGGATTAGGCGGGTGTTTTGCCGCTAATTAGGGTATTGGGGGCTTGCCACAGGGTGGTAAGCTCCGACGTGACTGATAAAAGGCTGACCGGTGGGGACTGCGCGATGGCGCGGGCGGCTGGCGCCTGTTAAGGACAAAAAATCATGGCCATTCCGGGGATCGAATCGGTATTGCAGAAGCTGGGCAGCGTAGCGTCGCAAGCGGCGGGCTCGGTGCTGGGCACGTCCAATGCTGGCGCGGGTGCCGCGTCGGCGACGGGTGGTTTTGCCTCGGAGCTGGAAGCGTCGCTCAAGCGCGTGTCGGCATCGCAGACCGGCGCGGAGACGCAGGCCAAGGCATTTGAGATGGGCGAGCCGGGCGTGGGGCTGAACGACGTGATGGTCGACCTGCAAAAAGCCAACATCGGTTTCCAGATGAGCCTGCAAGTGCGCAACAAACTCGTTTCGGCCTACACAACCGTGATGAACATGCAGGTGTGAGGTAGCGTGCGTAAGTTTGCGTGCCGGGTGGTTATCCGGCCGGTCGCGCTAGCGCGGACCTTATGAAAAGCCCCGTCGATGACGGGGCTTTTTTGTTGGGCGACGAGGGTCAACGTCCGTGGCGGGCGTTGTGCAATAGGCGGGCGATCTCAACGCGCGGGAGGTCAGACCGATATTGATAGACGGTGTGAAACGGCGTACGGCGAATGACCAGCTCGCGTGTTCCCGGGGCTTCACCGGGGCGGCCGATGGCCGGAAATCGGTGAAGCACGGAAACCTGTTTGGAAATCTCCTTTGATTGACTCTGGGCCGCCCGGGCGTTGCGCAAAAGCAGATAGTGCAATGCGTCGAGCCTTTCTCTGATGGCGCGACGCGTCCAGAAGATGGGAATCATTGCTCGTCATCCCTCGCCGCTATTTTCGCCATCAGTTCCGAAATCAGACGATCAGCAGCATCGTTTGACGCTTCATGAGATACCCATGCCGTTGTCGGGTCGTTCGCTTCGCGTAGTGCCTGAATGGCTGCCGCGCGGAGCCAGTCCGCGTAGTCGTGCGGCTCGCGGGCGCCTTCGTCGATAACCACGGAATATTCGGCAACGCCAAGCGCCAGAAGGTGGTCGGCCGCATCGTTCAGACAGTTGAAGGTTGCCGCGAGACCGGTGTCCGGTCGCGCCAGCAATTTCAACGCCATCCCGTCGATCACTTCGATCCGCCAGACGTTGCCGTTCCATGCGGCAAAGATGCCGCCATCGGTTCGCGCGATGTGCTCGAGAAACGCAGCGTGTGAGATCGTCGTTATGGGCGCTGACGGCATGTGAGGTGGGCGTGCCCGCACGGCGGCACGGCAGATAAATGGTGAATGAGTCTGGAGCATCGGGTTCGGGGCGTTGATAAGTAACGAATCGGGGCAGGTATATGCCGTGGCTATTCGGCGGCTGCACATAGCCGCAAATCCGGCATGACCCGTTTCAGGAATTCATGGAAACGGGG
Organism: Pandoraea sp. PE-S2R-1; assembly: GCF_002179865.1. Classification (NCBI taxonomy): domain Bacteria; kingdom Pseudomonadati; phylum Pseudomonadota; class Betaproteobacteria; order Burkholderiales; family Burkholderiaceae; genus Pandoraea; species Pandoraea sp. PE-S2R-1. Next base: position 104,113 of record NZ_NGUR01000016.1, read on the forward strand.
CACCGTGAAGGCCGCGTCGCCTTGGGGGGCGCTGTAGAGCATGCCTTTGCTGATGAGATCGTTACGCACGGGTTCGAGGGTCTCGACAGGCTTGCCCATCTCGGCGGCGACCACGTCTGAATAGTGTGGGCCTGCGCCAAGCTCGGCCATCGCGCGCAGATAGCGCCTTTCCGGCAAGGTCAGACGGTCAAAGCGGAAAAGGAAGAAGTTGTTATCCAACGCGTCAATGGTGGCCGGCGCCGCATTGCGAACATCGTCCACCGTAATCGGACTTGCTGACGCAGCGCTCCAGGCATGCCTTCCCCACTGTTGCAGGAAATATGGATAAGCGCCGGCATGCTCGACAATGGCGTCGAGCGCATCGGGCGTGAGGGTGACACCCTCCTGCGCCGCCGGTGTGGTGATCGCTTTACGAGCATCCACGTCGGAGAGTGGTCCGATAGTCGTGCATTCGAACATGCGCTCTGCATAGGATTTGGCATCACCGATTTGCCTGCGCAATTGCGGCAAGCCTGCCCCAATCAAAATCACCGGCAATTGCAACTGCGCACATCGATGCAATGCGTAAAGCATCGCCGCCATTTCCCGCTTCGGCATGCATTGCAGTTCATCGATAAAGATGGCGAGCACCGTCTTCGCCGAACGGGCGGCGTGGCCTGCCTCGACAAGCAAAGCGCGTAAGTCCGTTTCCAGATCGCCGCTATCCGCCAAACCGGGTTCGGGGGAGTAGTCCAACCCCACTTCGATGTCGTGATAGATCAACTTGAGTCCGGAAACGAAACCGGCCAGCGCACGCAGCCCGCGAATCACGGCATCTTTTGCCGACTGGATACGGTTCATCCGCAACAACGCCAGTCGAAGGGCTTTCGCCAGCGATGCGGGCAGCGATCGGAATTCGGGGGCTTCAAGGTGCACCGTGATGGCGCCTTGTTGTTCGGCGTCATGCACCAGACGCTCAAGTAGCACGGTCTTGCCGACGCCGCGCAGGCCGATCAGCAACTGACCGTTGGCATGACGTCCCAGCAGCAGGCGTGCAATGCAGTTGTGCAGGTTTTCGCGTACGTCGTCGCGCCCGGAAAGCGTCGGCGGCGGGGTGCCTGCACCGGGATTGAAAGGGTTGTGTGTGATTTGCATGGGGCGTGCCTTGTCAGCGAGTCATGTCGGTCATGTCGAAAAGGGCGAGCATCTTGGCCGCTAAGACAAAACACTCGAAGGACATGCTAGTGACGCGAGGCAGGCCGTGCCCGTGGGGCGGCGCTCTCAATCAGTGACGGCACGGCGCAAAGCCGCATGAACGCTCACTTGACGAGTGATCGTCTTGAACACGCGAAGGGAAAAATTCGGAAGGTTCACGGTGCACGCCGACAGGCAACGCGCACCGTGCCATGCGACTCAGGCGTCGTTGCCCGTCGCCGTCTGCGATGCAGGGGGTGTGGACGCCGCTGCATCGGCTTGCGGCCCCAAGATGCCCGGCGGCAACTGCGGCGGCTTGCCGCCCCGGCCCGCTTCCAGTTTGTAGAGCCACGCGAGCAATTCCGCCACGGCCTGATACAACTGCGCGGGGATGCGCTGATCGAGATCGACCTGCATGAGCAGACTGACCAGCTCCGGCGATTCATGCACGTACAGACCATGCTCGCGCGCCGTGCGCACGATGGTCTCCGCAAGCAGACCGTAGCCCTTGGCCACCACACGTGGTGCGGTGTCCTTCGCGCCATAAGCGAGGGCGACGGCGGTGCGGCGTTCCGGTGGCAACGTCATGCTGTGCCTCCGCTCGTGGTGGCGTCCCCGGCCGATGCGATCGGCACCGGCAGTTCGGCAGCGCTCTGATCCGCATTACCGCTGACATCGGCGGCATTCCCCGCCGTGCTCACACCCGCTGCCTGTGTCGCGGCTTGCGCTTCCAGCGCGCCGAACGACAACTGACTGGCGATGAGTCCGACGGCGGCCAGCCGCTGCCGCAGATCTTCGCCTTCACCTGCCAACGTCGTGGCCGAGTCTGACGAATCGGCGAGTACCCGCGCCTGCAATTGCTGCCCCGACAGTCCAAGCGTGACATCGACCGTACCCAGCGACGGCAGCGTCAGACGTAGATGCGTGTGCCACGTCGACGGCGCGGGGGCGTCTCCCGGGGCTTGTTGAGCGGCACGCTCTTCGACCTGCCATTCCATCGGCGCGCCCGGCCATGCCATGCCGTTCCACTGAAATTGCGGATTGACCAGCATGTCGAGCTGCTGGCGCACGAGCGTCACGCTTTCGGCCGGTGTATTCGCTACCGCCGCAATCGCGCCCGCGGCGCCGTGCGGCTGGGCATTCGCCGTTGACGGATCGGTGCCTCCCACGAGGAGTGCGTCCGCTTCCCGGCCGGTCGGCAACACGCTGCTCGTCGTGTGCGCCACGCTGGCCGCATGGGCCAGCGCGGTCGCCGTGTTCGGCAAATTGGCACTGGTATGCAAACCACCGTCACCGCCATCCGCCTGATTGGCCACGCCCGGTTGCGCAGGCGCCGCCGCTGCCGTCGATGCCGAGGGTAAGGACGGCAATGAACCGACGCCCAACGCCGGCCATCCGGTGGCGAGGGCTGCCTCACCGCCCGCCGGACCGAGCAAACGCGTGAGGGGACCGGGGCCCGGCAGCGTCGCGTCGGCGCCCGCAGCGCGCAATTGCGCCGCGAGGTTGGCCGACGCGGGCCAGCGCAACTGCGGCTCGGCCTGCAACTGTTCGAACGAGCGGCTGCCCGAGGCCCACTGCGAAAGATGCGATTCGTAAAAGAGGCCGCTTGCCGACAGCGCTTCCTTGAGCGCTGCGGCGACCAACGGTGCCAGCGCCGGTGCGCCCGTACCGGGGGCCGCCGGCCAGACAGGGGTGCCGGCCTGTACCGGGCCGGGTGACTCAGGGGCGAGTCGCAGAATGGTGTCGATCGTGCGTGCCGCCGCCGAGAGCGTGGCTTGCTGCACGGGCGTGGGCACGCGCCCTGCGGTTTGCGCAGGCGCATTGCCGATGCCGGTGGCACCTTGAGAGGTTTGGGTGGTGAGGTTCGCCGGTGCGGATGTCGCGTCGCCGGCCGGCGGGGCACCGGCGACGGCGCCGGGCGCTGCCGACGACGAGACGCCCTGCCCGAAGCCGAGCAGCGAATCGAGCCGCCGCGCGAGGGTGGCGGCGACTACCGAGTCGAGACCGGCCATGCCGTACTCCGTATTTCGTGTTGCGTGTTACGAGATGACAGGCGAAAGACACCGCGCTGCTGCGCGGGCCTCAGGCGCCCAGATTCAAGCCGTAGACTTCGTGCAGGGCACGTTGACGGCGCGTGCTGTTGATCATGGCGTCGAGATGCGCAAGACGCGGCACCGCAAGGTCGCGAATGGCGGCATCGTCCGCGAGAATCCGGCGAATGATCGCATGCTTGCGCGCACGCTCATCTTCGCTGAGCGGCAGCGCGGCGTCGAGCTGCTTGATCGCGTCGACCTGGGCGCGATACTGCGTCTCGAGATCGATCAGGGCATCCCAGTCGCCTTCACGGGCAACGCCGAGCATGCGCTCGGTGAGGCCGGCAATGCTTTCGTAGCAGTTCAACAAGGTTGTGGCTTCATTCATAGCGCACTCCGGTGCCCGCCTGTGCGGCGGGGGCACCCGTGCCGGCGGCCGGCGCGATTTCTCGCCAGGCCGATGCAATCGTGTCGAGCAGGGTGTCGACTTCTCGTACCTTGGCGACGTCGTTCTCGAGATTTGCCTCCAGCAGACGCCGCCCCATGTAGTCGTACAGATCGCCAAGGTTACGCGACAGTTCCCCGCCGACTTCCATATCCAGACCGTCGCGAAGACCGCCGATGATACCGATGGCCTTCGAGAGCGCCTGTCCCCGCTCGGGGATGCGGCCGTCTTCAAAATGCACGCGTGCTTTGGTGAGGGCCGCTTTGGCACCATCGAACAGCATCATGATGAGCTGGTGCGGACTCGCGGCAATGACGCCCGTCTCGAGTCCGACCTTGCGATACGCGTTGGCGGCGTTTTGACCGTACATGACTTTCTCCGGAGCGCGGACGTGATTGCGCGTACCGTGCGCTTACTTCGAGGACGACGAAGAGGACGAACCACCGAGCACCTGCTTGAGGTAGTCGCTGGTGTTTTGCAGCTTGGCCATCGTCGCATCCAGTGCCGTGAACTGGGCGAGATAGCGGTTCTGCATCTGCGTCATCTGGTCCTGCCAGTCGCTTTCCTGTTGCTGCACCTGCTTGATGCTGGCGTTCAGGTTCGACTGGGCCGTGCTGATCGCACCCTTCGCGCTCAGGAAGTTGCTGACCTGATTCGACAGCAGCGACGCATAGCCTTGCGAGAAGTTGATCGTGCCGCGATTGCCGAGATTGGTGCCGGTGACCTGAATCTTGAGGCCATCGGTCTGCGACCCGGCCGCGCCGGTCAAAAACTGACCGCTGCCCGTGGCGATCACGCCGCCGATCGAGCCGCCGACGTCCACGCCGTCGACGCTGGGCGACACGCCCGTGCCGAACAGCGCGGTCATGGCATTGCCCGACGTGACGCGCACGTTCGAGGCGGAGCCATAACGGTTCGACGTAATCGAGAGAACGCCGTTGGTTTGCTTGACGGTCACCGACGAGCCATTGGTGACGAACTGCGAGTTCCCGTTGATGGCCGCTTGCAACGCCGATGCCATCTTATCCGGCGTGTAGATGCCGTTCGGGATGGTGATCGACGTGCTCTTACCGTCGACCTGCACCGTCAACGTGTTGTTGGTGCCGTCGATGATGGTGTTCGCGCCCAGCGTGGCGTTCGACGTGAGCGTGCCCTGGGTCGCCAGGCGCGTAATCACCACGTCGTACTGACCCGGCTGCGTATTGCTGGTCGAGCCTTGGTAGCTGATCAGGCTGTCGGTGGTCGTGCCGTTGGTCGCCAGCAGCGAGGCAAGCTGAGCGAACCCGCCCGAAGCGATGGCCTTTTGCAGCTTGGTCGAGTCGACCGCGAGCTGACCCGAGGTATCGGTGGCGCTGCCGGTGCCGTCGCCAGCCTGGAACGTCACGCCGATATCGGCCAGCGATGTCAGCACCGACCCCGAGACCCCCGGCAGCTTGCCGTTCAGGATCTGCTGGATCTGCGTGGTGATCATCTGCGTGGTCGTATCGCCGATCAGCGGACCGTTGTTGTTCGAGGTGCTGCCCGGCGTGGCGCTCGACTTGTCGAAATACGTCAGCTTGCCGATGGCCGATTGCAGCGTGTTGTACGCCGTGACGAAATCGTTGACCGACTTGCTGACGCCATCGCTGTTGTTGCTCACGCTGACCGTGGTCGAGCCGGTCTTGAGCAGCGTCATCGACAGACCCTGTACGGCGCTCTTCACGGTATTGGTCGGGCTCGACACCGCCAGACCATTGATGGTCAGGTTGGCGTTCTGGCCTGCTGCGGTCTGCGTCAGGTTCTGCGTGCCGGTCGGGTCGTACGCCAGCATGTTCGTGAGCGTGCTGTCGCCGCCTGCTGCGACGTCGACTTTCATGCTCATCGTCTGACCGGTCTGCGTCGAAGTCAGCACCAACCGGTTCGGCGTGGCGCTGCCGTCGTTCACGATCGTGGCCGTCACACCGCCGTTGGCGGCGTTGATGGCGTCGCGAATGCCTTGCAGCGAGTTGTTCGTGTTGGTGATCGTGACGCTAAACGGCGCTTGCTGCGCGTTCGGCGAGAAGCTGGCGCCGGCGTACGTGCCGTTGGTGAGCGTGCCGCCCGAAATCGTGCCGAAGCTGAAGGTCAGCTTGGTGGACGTGCCGCTGCCGATCGAGGCGGCGGGGTCCGACACGCCCGACGTCGTCAAGCTCTGCGCTTGCGCCAATTGGGTCGTGTTGATCGTGTAGCTGCCCGCTTTCGCCGTGGTATCTGCCGACGCAGTCAGGAACGTCGCGTCGCCCGGCGTAGCCGTCATTTGCAAGAACGACGATGCCGAGGACAGCGCCGACAGCGACGTTTGGAACGAACTAAGTGCCGATTGCAGGCTGCCGAGTGCCGATACCTTGGTCTGGTAGCTGGCCTCTTGCGACTTGAGCAAGTTGAGCTTTTGCGTGGCCGGCTGCATCAGACTGGTGACGAGCGCGTTGACGTCCAGCCCGGAGCCAATGCCCGGTGACGAAATAGAGCCCGTTGTAGAACTGCCGGTAGTCGCCATAAATTGCTCACTCTTTAAATTAGTTGCTCAACGCGCAAAACGCCGGCGCAAAAAATTACAGCCTTTGTAATGCTTGCGGCGACGCCCCCCGTGAAGGTGGCGCCGCCGGCGGCCCGGCCGAGTTGCCGCCGGGCGTTACACCATGCCAAACAGGCGCTTACTGGAGAAGCTTCAGCACTTGTTGCGGCAGTTGGTTTGCCTGAGCCAGCATCGAGATGCCTGCTTGTTGCAGAATCTGCGACTTGGTCAGGTTAGCCGTTTCAGCAGCGTAGTCGGTGTCTTGCACGCCCGAACGCGCCGAGGTCAGGTTTTGCGTCGTGGTCGACAGGCTCGAAATCGTCGACTGGAAGCGGTTTTGAATTGCGCCCAGGGTCGATTGCAGCGTGTCAACGGTGCCGATGGCCGAGTCGATTTGCGACAGCATCAGCGTGGCGCTGTTGACCGTCTTCACGTCGGCTTGTGCCAGGCTACCGCTCGTAGCGTACGTCGTGGCAGTCGTCGGCAGGCCCAGCTTGGTCAGCGTTGCCGCCGTACCGCCGCTGATCTGGAACGACGAACCCGAGCTCAGGTGCATCTTGCCGGCGGTGTCGACATACGCGTTCACGCCGCTGTTCGACGAGTTGATCGCGTTGGCCAGGTCGGTGGCGCTGTTCATCTTGCCGGTGATGTTGGTTGCCTTACCGTTCACGGTCAGGACCAGATCGCCGGTAGCCAGCGTTTGCGAGAACGTCGAAGCGACGGCGGTCGACGTGCTCGTCGTACCGGCGGCGCCAGCGGCCACAGCCAGACCCAGCGTGGTGGCGTCAGCGCCAGCAATCGTCAGCGTTTGCGTCGGATCGGTGTTGGTGACCGCGATTTCGCCAGCCGAGTTGACCGAAGCGACGTTGCCCGTGAAACCGGCGCTTTGTGCAGCCGTGTTGATGGCCGTTGCCAGGTCTGCCGAGCTGTTGTACGTACCGGCCTTGACGTTCACTGCCGTGCCTGCGCCCAGTTGGACGGTCATGGCAGCAACGGTGAAGCTCAGCGGGTTCGTGGCCGAGGTCGTTTGTGCGACCGAGCCGATGCTGGAGATGGTCATGCTTTGTTGCAGGTTGACCGAGATGGTCTGGCCTGCGTTGGCACCGACTTGGAAGTTCGCCGTGCCCATCGAGCCGTCGAGCACGTTCAGGCCGTTGAACGACGTTTGCGTTGCCAGGCGGTTCACTTCAGCCAGACGCTGTTGAACTTCTTGGTCCAGTGCAGCGCGGTCCGAAGCCGAGTTCGTCGAGTTCGTCGACTGAACGGCCAGCGTACGGATGCGTTGCAGGTTGTCCGTGATCGACGACAGGGCGCCCGCAGCGGTTTGCACCAGCGAGATACCGTCGTTGGCGTTGCGCTGAGCTTGCTGCGTGCCGTTGATCTGGGCCGACATACGGTCCGTGATCGCGAGGCCGGCGGCATCGTCAGCAGCGCTGTTGATGCGCATGCCCGACGACAGACGGGTGATCGAGGTCTGCAGGCCCGATTGCGACGTATTCAGGTTACGTTGAGCAACCAGCGAGAAGATATTGGTATTGATGACAGATGACATTTAGCCACTCCTTTCCCAAAATTTTTGGCTCCGGCGTAAGTGCCGTAACTTTGGCCTTACAGCCATTCGCCGAAAGCCGCCGTTGTAGGGGATATCGGACGGCCTTTGGGAAAATTTAGGGTGGTTTTGCAAAATGCTCTGCCGCCCCCCATCGACTGGCATCGTCGATGTCGGAAAAACGCTAGTAAGCCAGTCTACGAAATTCCTCCACGATTGATCCGGCAAGGAAAGGGGCAAAGTGCCGCCAATTCAAGTCCGGTAAGGCTCGGAGAGGTAACGGCCTGCGCTGCACACTGTGGCGCTCAGGTCGACATTGCCGGGCGCCGCGAGACCGGGCACCGCGCGCAAAATATTTTTTGCAGGGATGAAAAAATATTGCCGCCCGAGGGGCGGCAATAGGGGTGTTACGGTTTGCGCTTACTAACTTAGACGCAAGTTAGACGCAAGGTCAGGCGCACATCGGCCCCATCTCGGCACTGACCAGCCCGTGTTGCATCACGTAATACGTGAGCTCGGCGTTGTTGTTCAGCCGCATCTTCTCGAGCAGGCGCGTGCGGTACACGCTCACGGTCTTCACCGAGAGCGAGAGTGCGTTGGCGATGTCGGTCAGGCGCTTGCCCGAGCCGATCATGCACAGCGTCTGGTATTCACGATCGGACAGACGTTCGTGCGGCGGCTGGTCGGCGTCCGGTCCGAGATAGTCGGCCAGCGTCTCGGCCACCATCGGGCTCACGTACTTGCGTCCCGCCGCGACCTGACGCACGGCCGACACCAACTGCTGGGCGTTCGATCGTTTGCTCAAATAACCGGCAGCACCGGCTTTGAGTGCGCGCAAGGCAAACTGGCCTTCGCCGTACATGCTGAAGATCATCACCGGCAGGCGCGGGTGTTTGCGTCGCAGGGTCTTGAGAATCTCTAGACCGTTCGTGTCGGGTAGCGAAATATCGAGCAGGACGATGTCCCACTGCGCGGCTTCTGTCATCTCCAGCGCTTCCGCGCCGCAATCGGCTTCGCCGATAACGGCGATGCTCCCGCTATCGGAGAGCAACTGCCGGACGCCCTGGCGCACGATGGCGTGGTCGTCGACGATGAGCACTCTAAGCGTCATGATGCGTATCCGTGAAGGGCAAGCGATTCCGGGGCTTTGAGACCGGCAGCGAGCGCCGCTGTCGGGACCGACAGGATCTGGTGCCAGGGAAGACGTGCGCTCACGAGCGTCCCCGATCCTTGAACACTGCCAATACGTAGCGTGCCGCCGAGCGCCGTACAGCGCTCGCGCATACCAACCAGTCCGAAATGTCCGTGCTTGCGACGCGCGCCGCGGGCTACGCCGCAACCGTCGTCGGAAATCGTAAGTTTGAGTGAACGGTGGCTGCTGTCGAGCGCCACGACCACACGCGTAGCGCGTGCGTGCCGGGCGACGTTAGTCAGCGCTTCCTGCGCAATGCGGTACAGCGCGAGCATTGCATCGGGGGTGAGGTTTGTCACACGCTCGCGCGTGATGTCGTCGCAACGCCAGATGCACGTGAGGCCGCTTTGCTCGCCAAAGCCGCGCAGCCAGACGCGCAGTGCCGGCACGAGGCCCGCATCGAGCGCCGGTGGACGGTGGCGGCCGACGAGTTCGTCGGCGGCATCTTGTGCCGCGTTGGCGGCGTTCTGAATCTGGGTGCAGAGGGATTGCCATTCGGCGGCATCGGCCGGCGCTCGCGCCGACAGGCGCGCCACAACCAGTTGCAATGCCGTGAGCTGGGCGCCCAGCCCGTCGTGCATCTCTTGTGCGATACGCGTGCGCTCGGCTTCGCGTGCGGCGTCGATCTTTCGGGCTACCGACTGTGCGAGCGGACGTGCCACGGCGGCGCGCGCAGGGCGCAAGGCCGGCTCGGGCGCCTCGTGCGGCAACACCACGCCACTTGCGGCGGGCAGGTCCGATACCGGCGTCACGGCACGCGAGTGCAACGCATCGTCAAGCGACACGCGACGTCTCGCAGCCTGTGCGGCAGGATCGACGAGATACGGCATGGAGATAAATCCCTGAGAGAAAAAGTCTCGTGCCACAACCCACGCGGCGAGACCCACATTCAATTTAACAAACTTTACATTTCGTCACAATTACACGCGGCGGGCACCCGCATGGTTGACAGCGAAGTGTAACTAATTGATTTGGATCAAGAAGTTTCCACTTGCTTGAGGAGGATTCTACGATGGCCCCAAATATATCAGGGTTTGTCCTAGCGCATCCAGTCGAGCGTATGTTTCAAACGACATTTCCGATCTAAACAATTGTAACGCCTTAATTTTTATCGCGACTTCATACGGATGTTATTTTCTTTCAGTCGTCCGCCCGGGTTTACGTGTGCACTTTCGGTGCCGGTCTCTTTGCCGTGTTCCCTATCGGGCGTTGCTTTCGGCCTCCGAACTGAGCGGTAGCGACACGGTCACGATCAGGCCGCGCCCGTCCTCGCCCGGCGAGAGCGTGACGGTGCCGTGACTGGCGGCAACGATTTCCTTGACGATGGCGAGCCCCAGGCCGGTGCCCGGCTGGCCCGGCGGCGCGTTGCGGTAGAAGCGCTCGAACACGCGCTGACGCGCTTCGGCGTGAATGCCGGGGCCGTCGTCGATCACTCGCAGGTGCGCGACGTGGTCCGCGCTGTCGATGGCCACGGTGACGCGTCCGCCCTCGTGGATGTAGCGGATCGCATTGTCGACAAGATTCATGACCATCGCATGAAAGAGGCCGCCGTTGCCGGCCACCCACACGTGGGTATGGGCCGATTCGAATCCCAGATCAATGTTGCGCCGCTGCGCCAGCGCGACCAGCTCTTCAAGCACGCCCGCCGCCACCGCCACGAGATCGACCCGCGAGCGCGAGAACGCCGGGGTGTCGGCGGCTTCCGCCTGCGACAGCAACAACAGCTTGTTGGTCAGGTCGGCCAGCCCCCGGCTGCTGGTCTGCATGGCGGTGAGCACGTCCGCCAGCGCGGCCCGGTCGTCGAGCTGGGCGGCGAACTGCAACTGGGTGTCGAGCAGGGTGAGCGGCGTGCGCAACTGATGTGCGGCGTCGGCCACGAAGCGCCGTTGCTGCTGCGCCTGCGCGGAGAGCCGCTGGATGCACAAATTAATGGCATCGACGATCGGGCGCAGCTCGGTCTGCAATTGACCGGCGCGAATCGGCACCAGCTCTTGCGGCGAGCGTCCGGCCACTTCGTCTTTCAGCCGGATGAGCGGATGCAGCTCGACCGTCAGCCCGATCAGCACCAGCAGGGCGGCGAGCGCGGCCATGGCGATCTGCCGGTGCAGCGAGGGCTCCCACAACTCGGCGAGCATCCGGTCGTGCGCGTACATCGTCTCGGCGACCACCACCGCGACGCGGTGCGGCGTGCCCGAGTCGTACATCGTGCGCACGAAACTGATCACGCGCAGCGGCTCGCCGTTGTAAGTCACGTTGGCATAGGCCGGCACCGTGGCCGGGAACAGCGCCGGGTGCGGAAAGTCGGGCGGTCCGGCAAGCAACTGGCCGCGCTCGGTGATGACCTGATAGAACACGCGATCGTGCGCCGGCGATGCGAACAACTCCAGCGCCGACGGCGGCACGCTCGCCCGCAGCGCACCGTCCACCCAAGCGATTTGCCCGGCGATGACCTGCGCCGAGGTGAGCAGCGCGCGGTCCTGCACGAGTTCGGCCGTGTCGTGGGCGCTGCGATAGGCCAGCCACGCGCTCGCGCCGATGTAGAGCGAGAGCGGCAGCATCAGCCACATCAGCAGTCTGACGCGCAGGCTAAGCATCTTTTTCGCGCAACAGGTAGCCGAGTCCGCGCAGGGTCATGATGGCCGCGCGGCTCGCTTCGAGCTTCTTGCGCAGACGATGGATATAGATCTCGATAGCATCGGCGCTCGGCTCGTCGTCCAGACCGAAGACGCCATCGACGAGCGCGCTCTTGGCGACGGTCTTGCCTTGCTTGCGCATCAGAATCTCGAGCACGGCGTGTTCGCGCGACGGCAGTGCGAGCGGCGTGCCCGCAATGGTGAACTGCCGTGTGCCCGTGTGATAGCCCAGATCGGCACACACGAAGTCGGCGCTTTGCTCGGGGGCGTGGCGTCGGGCCAGCGCCTTCACCCGGGCAATCAGCTCGCGCACTTCGAAGGGCTTGACGAGATAGTCGTCGGCGCCCGCGCCAAGACAATCGACCTTTTCGTCGACCGAGCCGCTCGCGGTCAGGATGATGACCGGCACGTTGTTGCGCCGCTCGCGCAGCCGGCGCAGCACGTGTTTGCCGCCGAGCTTCGGGAGCATGAGGTCGAGCAGCACCACGTCGTAGGTTTCGGTTTGCAACAGGCGGTCGGCCGCATCGCCGTCGCGTGCAGCGTCGACGGTGAAGTTGTCGTCGCGCAGCATGCGGGCGAGCCAGTGGGCGAGGGTGTCGTTGTCTTCGATCAGCAAGAGTTTCATGACGGCTAAGGCGAAATGCCTGCGGGAGCGCCCCGGAGTGTGCCCGCTGTGCACGGGCAAGCCAACAGCGGGTAAACACCCACCCGTTGCCGGCGAAAACCTGCATGGGACGAAAGCTCGATGAAAGCTTCGTTTTTCTACAATCCGCCAGAAGGCAGATGAAAGGATCGCTGCCTTGACCTCGATGCACCGTCACACCGTTGCCCGAGGCCAGCCGAAACCGCACCGCGCGGGTCCGGCCCATTATCCCTAAAACAATGGAGACACCACAATGCGAGCAAGCCTTGGCCTGCGCCTGCCGAAAGCCCTTGTGAAACCTGTTCTCGCCAGCGTGTTCGGCGTGGCATTGGCAGCTGCCAGTGCGCCGGGCTTTGCCGCCGATAGCGGCAAGGTCACGATCATGGTGGGCGGCATCACGAAGATGGTTTATCTGCCGGCCAAGCTTGCCGAGCAACTCGGCTACTTCAAGGACGAAGGCCTGAACGTCGAACTGCTCTCGCAGCCGGCCGGCGTGGACGCCGAGAACGAATTGCTCGCCGGTGCCGTGCAGGCCGTGGTGGGTTTCTACGATCACTCGATCGACTTGCAGAGCAAGGGCAAGGAAATTCAGGCGATCGTGATCTTCGGTCAGGTGCCGGGCGAGGTCGAGCTCGTCAACACGAAGAGCAAAGACACCATCAAGAGCATGGCCGACGTGAAGGGCAAGACCCTCGGCGTCACCGGTCTCGGCTCGTCGACCAACTTCCTCACGCAGTACCTCGCGGCCAAGCACGGCATCCCGTCGTCGCAGTACTCGGTGCTGCCGGTGGGCGCTGACAACACGTTTATCGCCGCCATCAAGCAGAACCGCATCGACGCGGGCATGACGACCGAGCCGACCGCCTCGCAGTTGCTCAAGACGGGCGACGCCGCCGTGCTGGTCGACATGCGCACGATGGAAGGCACCGTCGCGGCACTGGGCGGCGCTTACCCGGCATCGAGCCTCTACGTGCAACGTGCGTGGCTCGACAAGCACAAGCCGGAAGCCGCCAAGCTCGCGCGTGCGTTCGTGAAGACGCTCAAGTTCATCAACACGCACTCGGCCGCCGAGATCGCCGACAAGATGCCGAAGGACTACTACGGCAACAACAAGGCGCTGTACGTGCAGGCTCTGCAAAACTCGCTGCCGATGTATTCGCCGGACGGCCGCATGCCGAACGGTGGTCCCGAGACCGTTCTGAAGGTGCTCGCCGCGTTCAATCCGAACGTCAAGGGCAAGCACATCGATCTGTCGAAGACGTACACCAATGAGTTCGTCGATCAGGCCAAGTAACTGATCCGCCCGACTCGCCTCTCTTGACCCGGTAGTACCGGCGCGCGGTCGCTACGACGCCGCGTCAACTGAACCAGCATCCGAGCCGCCCGCACCTGACCCCCGTCCGGTGTGCGGGCGCGCTCACCCCTTGAATTGGCGCAACGCCGCCGATAGCCCGTCGACGTACCAGAGGAGCTGAGCATGACTCAGACGATTAGCCAGACTCACACCCCCGCCGCTCCGGCACCGGCCCGTGCGGCCAGCGCGGTCTCGCGCGACACGCCGGCCATCGAGTTCGACAACGTGTCGTGCCGTTTCATCTCGCCCGACGGCAAAGCGACTATCGCGCTGCGCAACTTCAGCATGTCGGTGGCGCGTGGCGAGTTCGTCGCCATCGTTGGCCCGACCGGCTGCGGCAAGTCGACCACGCTGTCGATGATTACCGGGCTGCTGCGCCCGACCGCCGGCTCGGTGCGCGTGATGGGCCAGACCGTGAACGGCATCGATCCGCGCATCGGCTTCGTGTTCCAGAACGACGCGGTGTTTCCGTGGCGCAGCGTGCGCGAGAACGTGGCCGCCGGCCCGCTGTTTCGCGGCCAGTCGAAGGACGCTGCGTACGCGCTGGCCGATCAGTGGATCAAGCGCGTGGGGCTCGACAAGTTTGGCGGTCACTATCCGCACCAGCTCTCGGGCGGCATGCGCAAGCGCGTGGCGCTCGCACAGACGTTCATCAACGGCCCCGAAATTCTGCTGATGGACGAGCCGTTCTCGGCGCTCGACATGCAAACGCGCACGCTCATGCAGGACGAGCTGCTGCAACTGTGGTCGTCGACGTCGGGCTCGGTGGTGTTCGTCACGCACGATCTGGAAGAAGCGATCGCGCTGGCCGACCGGGTGTTCGTGCTGACGGCGCGTCCGGCCACGCTCAAGAACGTGTACACGATCGACCTGCCGCGTCCGCGCGTGATGTCGGAGATTCGTTACGAACAACGCTTCATCGATATCTCGCGCGAGATCTGGGCTGACCTGCGCGAAGAAGTGAAGATCGGTTGATGTCGTGACCGGGCCAACATCTTCAGTGGATCGCCCGGTGATGAACAGTGTCATGGAAAGTGAATTGACGGGCCGCGCAGCCGCGCGTGCCCATGCCGTCAGGAGGAGGGCATGAACATGAGTGAACAGGCCGTGCTGGCAGGTTTCGGCGACGCCGATCTCGCGCGCGAGGAAGCCGCCGCGCAACGTCGTATCAAGCAACGCCGCGCGCTGGTGATCTTTCTGCGCGTCGCGATTCTGGTGGTTGGTCTCGGTGGCTGGGAAGTGGCCGCGCGTATCGGCTGGATCGATCCGTTCTTCTTCTCGCAGCCGACGTTGATCGTCGAGCAGATTTACGACTGGTGCGTAAATGGCACGTCGCAAGGACCGCTGTGGGCGCAGGTGCTCGTCACGCTCGAAGAGACGGTGCTCGGCTTTCTCATCGGCGGTGTGGCCGGTGTGATCTGCGGCATCGTGCTCGGACGTAACAAGCTGCTCTCCGATGTGTTGAGCCTCTACATCCAGATTGCCAACTCGATTCCGCGTGTGGTGCTGGGCTCGATCTTCGTGATCGCGTTCGGTCTGGGCATGGCTTCGAAGGTAGCGCTCGCGGTGGTGATGGTGTTCTTCGTGGTGTTCGCCAATGCGTTTCAGGGCGTGCGTGAAGCCGATCGCTACATGATTGCCAATGCGCAGATTCTCGGCGCATCGCGTCGTCAGGTCACGATGGCGGTGGTGATTCCGTCGGCGTTGTCGTGGATTCTCGCCAGCCTGCACGTGAGCTTCGGTTTCGCGCTCGTCGGTGCGGTCGTCGGTGAGTTCCTCGGGTCGAAGCAAGGCATCGGCCTGTTGATCTCGACGGCGCAGGGCGCGTTCAACGCGAGCGGTGTGTTCGCGGCGATGATCGTGCTCGCAGCGGTCGCGCTCGGTGCGGATTATTTGCTGACCTCGCTTGAAAAGCGTTTGCTGAAGTGGCGTCCGGCAGCTTTCAGTAACGAGTAAGCGGCATCGTCGCGCAGCAGCGACGTGCAATAGCGGCATGCAGAAACAACGGCGCCACCCCGCGAAGGGTGGCGCCGTTTTCCTTTGGAGCACTGCGAGCCCGAAGGCTCAGCGTCAGATCTTCAGCTTGGTGACCTTCGTGCCTTCGACGTTCAGGTTGGCCATCAGGCCGGCGTTGGTCATCACGATCACTTCCACGGGCGACGTGGCCGTGTTCAGGTCGACCGCGCCGTTGGCACCGATCTTGACCACCGCGACAGAAGCGTCGGCACCGGCCGTCCAGCCGTCGGTGCGCTGGAATTTGTCGAGGGCGTCCTGCGTCATGAACAGGAAGATCACGGCCTTCGACTGTGCGCCGATTTGCAGGCCGAACGATGCCGTCACCGTGTTGTAGTAACCCTGCGTGTTGCCGCCTACGCGCAGCGCGCCTTCACCATATTCGCCACCCACGACGAAGCCGGCTTGCAGCACGGACGGGAAGACCAGCACGCCACGGGCCTTGCTGACCAGTTCGCGTGAGCCCTTCACCGAGGCGTACATCTTGTCGAGTGCGCCGTTCACCGAGGCATCGATTTCGCGGCGCTTGTTGGCATTGGCGCCCGGCGAGCTATCGCTCTTGTCGGCTTGCGACGGCGTGGTCGTCGTGCAACCGGCAAGCGCAAAGGCGGCCGCGGCAACGGCGACAGAAGTTTTCATCAGGAAATCACGTTTTTGCATTTTCTCCCTCCAGAAGCGTGGGCCGCTTGGACAGTGTCGCGGCATGGATTCGGATAAAACGTCATGTCGTGGCGAGCGCCCGGGACATTCGGGGCGGGCGGCCCGCTACGGCGGTGAAGCGGATGATGAGGTCGATGCTTCGGTATCCGATGGAGACCGGGACAGGCGTCGGGCGAGCGCGTTTGCGAAGTCGCAACGGTGGCCTGAAGGGCGTCGACATGACGTCGATTATGCGGCGTCTACCGGCTTTGTCAAGAAATTCGCGCAATAAGTTCTGCTAACTTGCGCCGATCTCGCGCTAACTTGTAGGAGTCTGCCTACGTGCACTTGCGCATGTATTCTTCCTTGAGCGCTTTGCGTGGGTTTGTGCGTGTAGGAATGTCGATGCGATTGCCGTTGGGCTGTACCACCGGGCGATCGCGGGTGTAGACCGCCTTGTCGGGCGTGTTGGCTATTTTGTCGGCAAGGGCTTTGCATTCTTCGCGTTGCGTCGGCGAGACCGGAGCGGCGGAGGCCGACTGTTCGGCGGCCTGATTGCGGGCGGCCTGTGAACACTGTTCGGCCGGCAAGGCGCGGCCCACGCTATCGAAGCACACGGGGGTCTGGGCGAGTGCGAGGCCGCTGGTGCCAAGCATGGCGAGTGCGACGCCCGCACGCAAGAGCGGCCCGGGCCTCAGCGTGTGAGATGACGCGTGCCGGAGACGGAAGCGCGAGACGAAAGAGACAAACGGAACAAGAGAGACGGCGGCGGTGCGGGGCGCCGTGATCGGCGTGAGGCTCGCGGATGGCGCAATGCGAAGCGGCGGGACAGACATCGGGGACAGCGTGGCGGTGCGGCGGGGCATCGTCAATCTCCTCAATGACAGCACACCCGTGGATGCGCGGGTGCGCCTATTCTGGCACTGCGCCGGGCGGGTTGTCGATAGCCGCGACATCGTGCCGCGCCGCGAGCCGCCCCGGCCGGTCGGTGCGCAACTCCAGCCGGTAGCCCACGCCGTAGATCGAACGGACGATCTCTTCGTCCGGGCGAATCGCCTGCAACTTGCGCCGCAGATTCTTGATGTGACTGTCGACGGTGCGGTCGGCGACCACACGATGATCGTCGTACATACGATCGAGCAGATGCGCGCGCGGAAACGTTTTGTCGGGGTGACTGGCCAGTGTGGCGAGCAACCGGAGTTCGACGGGCGTGAGCGGTAATTCATGACCATCGAGCCGCGCGTGATGGCGTACGGCGTCGATGATCAGTGCCGGTTGTTGCGGTACGACCTCGTGCGCAATGGCTGCCGCGGCGCTCGCCGGGCCGCGCACACGGCGCAGGATGGCTTTGACGCGGGCGACGACTTCGCGCGGGCTGAACGGCTTGCAGATGTAGTCGTCGGCGCCGAGCTCGAGGCCGAGCAACCGGTCGGTTTCGGCGGCGCGCGCTGTGAGCATGACGACTGGGACTTCGGAGATTTCGCGAACGGCGCGGCACACTTCCAGACCGTCCATGCCCGGCAACATCAGGTCGAGCAGGATCAGGCGCGGCTCCGTCGCGCGCACGGCCGGCAGCACGTCGCGCCCGTCGGAGAGAATTCGGCAAGGCATGCCTGCGACGCGCAGATATTCCGCGAGTAACGCCGCCAGCTTCGGCTCGTCTTCGACGATCAGAATCGGCGCGGTGTCGGGCAGCGTCATGGCGTCGGTCGGTGAGCGCAACGGGGCGCCTTTGTCGGCAAATGTCTGCAAAGCGATGTTCATTGCGGCCTGTGTCAACAAAGGGTTGTCAGTGTGCTGGTAGAGAACGCGGCACCGGGTGCCGGTTCATCGCCGGTGCCGGACAGAGGCGTGCCGAACGTGCCGCCCAAGGCGCCACCCAACGCACCGCCGAGTGCGCCATTGAACGCGGAGAGACACGAGTTGTTGCGGTGGCACGGCAGGGTAATCGAAAGCGCGAGTCCGCCCAATGGGGAATGGCGCGCGACGATCTGACCGCCGTGCGCTTCGACAATGTGTTTGCACAGCGCCAGCCCCAGTCCTGCGCCTCCGCTGCGCCGGCTGCGCGAGGCTTCCACACGGAAGAGGCGCTCGAACAGACGCGGCAGTGCGTCGTCGGGAACACCGGGCGCGGAATCTTCGATTTCGAGCCGCAATTGCGCGCCGCTCGACGACAGATACACCCGCGCTGCGCCGCCGCCATCGGTGTAACGCAGCGAATTCTCGAACAGATTGCCGAGCAACTGCGTCAGGCGGTGCAGGTCGCCATCGACGGTGAGCACGTCGTCGGGCATGTGCACGGTGAGCGCGATGCCCTTTGCTTCGAACCAGTCGCGAAAGGCAGTGACGGTCGTTGCAACGCGTTCGGTCATATCGACCGGTGCAAATTGGTAAGTGAGCGCGCCGATGTCGGAGAGCGAGAGCTCGTAGAGGTCGTCGATCAGCTTGGCCAGCAGCGAGACTTCGACGCGCAGCGACGCCAGTGCGTCTTGCGTGAGCGGGCGCACGCCGTCTTCCATGGCCTCGATTTCGCCGCGCAGCACCGAAAGGGGCGTGCGCAACTCGTGCGAAATGTCGGCGAGCAGATCGCGGCGCAACTGATCATTGTGCGCAAGCGTGTCGGCCAGCCGGTTCAGGTCGGCCGCGAGCCGGGCGAGTTCGTCGGCGCCCACGGTGGGCGCACGCACGCTGTAGTCGCCCATGGCCATGCGGTGCGTGGCTTCGAGCAGCGGCGTGACGGGCACGAGCAGCCGTTGCGCGACCCGAATCGCGACGGCACCCAGTGCGGCAATGCCGAGCAACGCCAGATAGAACAGGTTGTCGCCGGCCAGCCAGCTATGCCCGTTCAGCGCGGCGCGCACGACGAACGCCGTGGCCGCCATGGTGACCAGGCCGGTCGCGAAGATCGCGAGGAACAGCTTGCGCGTGATGCCGGAGTTCATGCGTGGGTTGACCGGGTGGCTTCGTTGATCGAGGTGGCGACGAAATAGCGACGACATGGCGACGAAATCGCGACAAGGTGGCGAAAGCGTCGATGGCGCGCCATTTTCTCAGCTTCACGGTGACACGCGCCGTGCCTCCACAAATTTTCCACTATTTGTGCGCACTGGCTGCACTCCCTGTTTTTACTATTCCTTACGAAGCTGGCCAAAGTGCCATTGCCTCATCTCACATCAGCTCATTCTTCTCGATGACAACCGGGTCCACGCCCGGTACCGGCGCGGGGGCGCCACACCATGTCGACACTATCGATGCTTCAGCGCGCTGCGGCGCGGGGTCTGGTTATGACGGTGGCGTCCCTCGCCACGGCAGGTGTGGCGCTGCTGAGCGGGTGCTCGAGCGCCAACGTCACTTCCACGCCGATGGCGGTGATGCCGATGCCGCGGGTGACCAACGTGCAGACGGCGGGGTCGATCTATCAATCGACCACGGCCACGAACTGGTTCGAAACGCCAGTAGCGCACCGGGTGGGCGACTTGCTCACGATTCAGGTGGCGGAAAACACGACCGGCAGCAACAAGGCGCAGAGCAATGTCACGCGCAACGCGAGCGTCACGGCCAAGAGCGCCAAAGACAACGGCGCCGATTCGCTGCTTGAGCGCTGGTTCAACATCGGCTCGTCGGCAAGCTCGTTCCAGGGCAACGGCACCACGAGCTCGACGTCGGCGATGACCGGCACCATTGCCGTGGCGATTGTCGAAGTCCTGCCGAACGGCGCCTATGTGGTGGGGGGCGAGAAGCAGGTGATGCAGGGCCGCAATATGGACACCTTCCGGTTCACGGGGGTGGTCAACAAGTTCGACATCCAGCCGGGTAACGTCGTGGCGTCGAGCAAGGTCGGTCAGGCGAAGGTGGCGCGGGTGGAGGACGGTCAGGTCGCCGACGGCGCAAATGGCGGCTGGCTCCAGCACGTGCTGCTTGGCGTGGCACCCTTCTGATGAAACGGCTCGCCGGGGTACTGGCGCTGGCGGCGGCGGCCTGCGCGTCGTTGGGGGGGTGTCTGTTCGCGACGCCGGTGCCGGTGATGGCGGCGCAGGTGGCGGCCAGCGTGGTGACGACAGGCGTCGTGCTGGCCGATCAGCTGCCGTCGGTCGTGCCGCCGACGCAGCCGGCCGCGCCGGAGCTGATGTCGCGCAATCTGTGTATCGAACTGGGGGCGGATGGGGTGTCGGACTTGCTGCCGGCCATTCAGGGCCGACTGCGCGCCTACGGCATCGTGAGCACGATTTACAGCCCGGGGACTTGGCCGACCGGCTGCGTCGTGCTGAACTACGCCGTCCGGCGCGCGTGGCGCAATTCGCTATGGGGCAGCACGCCTAGCGAATATCTGGCGTACGCGACGCTCACGCTGAGTCAGAACGGCTCGGTGATGAATACCGTGTACTTCGACGGCAGAACATCGACCGTGGAGTCGTGGTCCGGCGCGAACGCCAAGATCGCACAACTGGTGGATCGGCTGGTGGTGTTTTGATTTGGTGCGCCCGACTGGAATCGAACCAGTGACCCTCGGCTTCGGAGGCCGATACTCTATCCCCTGAGCTACGGGCGCTGTGCAGACCACCGGTGAGAAATGCGCGAACGCGCGGGCCGGCGGGCAAAGACGTAGAAGCATAGCGGTTTTGTCGCGTGCCGTCCATGCCTGGCGCATTCTCTCGCCTCACAATGCGGCAATTCACTACGGGATACGCGTCAGGCGCGGTTTTGCTGTGCATGCAACGCTATCCCACTTCACGCACAAACCACGCGGAACACCGCTTTGGGTTTCGCGTAAGTTAGGGAAAACACGGGACTTTTGCGGCGTCTGCGCACGGCCATCACGTGTCATCGCGTGAGTGTTTGTTGCTACAATGGCTCGTTATTTTGACTGGATGGCGCCTGCCACCCAGTGCGACGCACTCGGTTTCCACAAAAACTATTGAGAGATCCCGCATGAGTGAAGCACATAACGAGCATGAGTCCCTGATCAAAACACCCAAGCAGCTCATCGCGGCAGTCATTGCAGGTTTTCTAGTTCCGATCGTCATCATCGTCTTGCTGGTCAATTACGTGGGCAACAATGCCCTGACCGGCGCCGGCAGTTCCGCCATGACCGAAAAAGCCATCGCCGAGCGCATCGCGCCCGTGGCCAAGGTCGAAATCAAGGATGCCAACGCACCGCGCGTCTATCAGACGGGCGAGCAACTCTATAAGGCCGTTTGCGCCGCGTGCCACGCCGCAGGCACCGCCGGCGCGCCGAAGGTCGGCTCGGCAGACTGGGCCCCGCGAATTGCGCAGGGCTACGATGAAATGCTCAAGATCGCGCTGGCCGGCAAAGGCGCCATGCCCGCGCGTGGCGGTACCAGCCCCGACGACGTGACCGATTACGAAATCGGCCGTGCCATCGTCTATATGGCCAACGCCTCGGGCGGCAAGCTGCAAGAACCCGCGGAACCGGCACAACCGGCCTCCGGTGCCGTGGCCGCCGCTCCGGCGTCTGGCGCAGCACCCGCAGCAGATGCCGGCTCGGCCGCGGCGGCTGCCGCCGCCATGGCATCGCTCAAGACCGCCGCACCGGCCGCCGCCAGCGCCGGCAGTAACCTCGACGCGGGCAAGAAGCTGTACGACACCGTGTGTATGGCGTGCCACGCCGCAGGCGTCATGAATGCCCCGAAGTTCGGCGACAAGGCCGCCTGGGCGCCGCGCATCGCGACCGGCATCGACACGCTGCACAACGCCGCGCTCAAGGGGCTGAACGCCATGCCGCCGAAGGGTGGCGCGGCCAACGCTTCGGATGACGACGTGAAGGCAGCCGTCGACTACATGGTGAGCGCGGCGAAGTAAGCCCGCGCAGACGCCTTCGAGCCGACCGGCCGCACGGTTGCGCCGGCCGCAAAAGAAAATCCCCGCTTCGGCGGGGATTTTTGTTTTCTGCGTCGTGTTGCGCTGCGTTACGTCATCGCTGCGTCGCGATGTTGCGGCGCGTCAAACAGTGACGCACAACGCGGGGTCGAACGCGGCGTTTTCGACGCGCCCTTCGAAGCAATAACCACGCGGATTACACAGCACACGCGTGTGCCCGACGCGGTAATCAAACGAATCGTGCGTATGGCCGTGCACCCACAAGGCGGCGTCGGACTGGTCGACAAATGACGTCAAATCCGAAATGAATGCCGGATTGACGAGTGACCCGGCAAAGCGCGGATGAATACTCTGCGGCGTCGGTGCGTGATGGGAGATGACGACGGTCGGGCCGTCATGCGGGTCGGCCAGCGCGCGCGACAGCCACGCCACGTTCTCGCGGCACAACGCGGCACAGTCTTCCGGCGTGAAGAACGGCAGGTCGGACCATGGCGCGGCCGGATCGCCCACGCGAATGCGCGTGAAGTCGCGCACGAATTTCCGGGACTCCTCGATCACTTCGTCATGCTTGCCTTCGGCGTCGTACAACGCGAAGTCGGTCCACAACGTCGTGCCGATGAAGCGAACGCCGTCGATCGTCAGGCTGCCGCGCTCCAGCACATGAACGTTCGTACCTGCTGCGAGTTTGCGCAATTCGGCGAGCGTGCCCGCAAGCGTCGCGCCATAGAACTCGTGGTTACCGGCAACGTAGATGACGGGGCGTGGAAGTTGCTTCGCCCACTCGATGGCTTGCGCCGGCCGGCTGATGTCGCCGGCGAGAATGGTGACGTCGGCGGCGACGTCGGGCGTCGCCAGCGGGGCCACAGACAAATGCAGGTCAGACAGGATATGCAATCTCACGCACCACGCTCCACAAGGCTTGAGGATCGGTGCCGCACACTCGCCACGGCAGGGTGCTGATGACGCATCGCGAGAACGTTGGAGGGTGTGGGCATTGGGCCGAAATCGACGCAATTCGCGTATCGTTTCGCCCGTTTTTTACCGACTATCACCCGCGCCGCGCCGATGGTCAAGATGTCTTTGTCATCGAAAGAATGGCCTCCTATAGTGAAACCTCACCTGACGAGTGGAGGAGAGCCTATGCGCAAGTTGTTGGTTGTCGTTGTGCTTGGTTTCGCCGGTCTGGCAGGCGCGATGGTGGCGTCGAGTCCGGCAATCGCGTGTGGCCAGACGTCTACGGGCGGTGGCAAATAGCAGCAAGCCTTGCTTTACTGCGCGATCCGCCGCCGCCGACAGCCCCGGCCGGACGCTGCTGAATCCTCAGGCCAGCCCCCCGTACGCGGGGGGCGATTCGTTTACGGCGGGGTGATTGCGAGGGTGCCTGTTCAGGCGGGGGTGTTTTATTGCGGCGTCTTGTTCGTGCCGCTTGCCAGCATCGCCTTGAGGCTGGCGAGCCGATCCTTCGGCGACATCGGGGCGTCTTCCGGTGGCGGTGGCGGCGCTTCGTCGAGTTGCATTTCGGGTACGAACCGCGAGACTTCGCACGTGTACGTTTCCCGCGCCCGTTTGCGCTTCTTGCACCACGACAATTGCAGCGTGCGTTGCGCGCGGGTAATGCCCACGTACATCAACCGGCGCTCTTCCTCGATCTTCTCCGCAGTGACTTCTTCATCTTCGCGAATGTGCGGAAGAATGCCTTCCTCCATGCCGACGAGGAACACGTGCGGATATTCGAGACCCTTCGACGCATGCAGCGTCGACAGCCGCACCGCATCGGGATCGTCGCCGTCGCGGCCTTCGAGCATCGACATCAGTGCGATGGTTTGCGTGAGCTCCATCAGGCTCTTGGCGTCGTCGTCGATGTCCTCGGCATTATCCAGTCCGGTCGCCGCATCGGCCGTGCCGCGCGTGCCCTTGCGCTTCATCCATTCGAGAAATTCGAGCACCGTGGTCCAGCGCGCCTGCGCCTGACGCTCGTCGAACGTGTCGTAAAGATAGGCCTCGTAGTGAATGCCTGCCATCAGGTCATCAATGACCTCATTGGCAGGATCGCGGGCTGCGCGTGCGGCAATGCGCTGAATGAAATCGCAGAACGCCCGCAGCGGTTCGAGCTGGCGCGGTTGCAAGCGCGCTTCGACGGCGCCCATGTAGACCGCCTCGAACAGCGACACCTTCGCCTGCCCGGCAAACCCGCCGAGCGATTCGAGCGTGGTGCTGCCCACGCCCCGGCGCGGTGTGGTCACCGCGCGGATGAACGCGGGATCGTCGTCCGGGTTGGCCAGCAACCGGAGGTAGGCGCAAAGATCCTTGATTTCGGCCTTGTCGAAGAACGACTGGCCGCCCGACAGCACATAGGGAATGCGCTCGCGGCGCAGCACTTGCTCGAAGATGCGCGCCTGGTGATTGCCGCGATACAGAATCGCGTAGTCGCGAAACTCTGCGCGCCGCTCGAACTTGTGGGCCGACAACCGGAATACGACCGATTCGGCCTCGTGTTCTTCGTCATTGGCCGGCGTGACGGTAATCGGATCGCCGAGGCCGTGCTCACTCCACAACTTCTTCTCGAAGATTTTCGGATTCTTGGCGATGACGTTGTTCGCCGCCGTCAGGATGCGTGAAGTCGAGCGGTAGTTCTGCTCCAGCTTGATGACTTTCAGCGTGGGAAAGTCGACCTGCAATTGCTTGAGGTTATCGAGCGTGGCGCCGCGCCAGCCGTAGATCGCCTGATCGTCGTCGCCCACGGCCATGAATGCCGCGCGCGGGCCGGCGAGCAGTTTGAGCAGCAGGTACTGACAGGTGTTGGTGTCTTGATACTCGTCGATCAGCAGATAGCGCAGCTTGTTCTGCCAGCGCTCACGCACCTCTTCGTCGCGCGCGAACAACTCGGCGGGCAGACGGATCAGATCGTCGAAGTCGACCGCCTGATACGCCTGCAACGTGGCCATGTAGTTGCGATAGACCACCGCGGCCTGATGCTCGTCGGCGGTCTCGGCGGCGGCCAGCGCCGTCTCGGGCGTGACCAGCGCATTCTTCCAGAGCGAGATGGCGGTCTGCACGCCGCGAATCATCCCCTTGTCCGTCGTGCCCAACTGTTCTTGAATGAGACCGAAACAATCGTCCGAGTCGAGAATCGAGAACTGGGGCTTGAGGCCGACGTTCTCCGCCTCGCGGCGCAGAATCTGCACGCCAAGCGAGTGGAACGTACAGATCGTCAACTGATTGACGGGAACCTTGCGGCCTTCCTTGCCGGGCGTGGTGAGCGTCTTGCCTTCGAGCTGCTTGGCCACGCGCTCGCGCATTTCAGCGGCGGCCTTGTTCGTGAAGGTGACGGCGGCGATGTGCTTCGGCTCGAACCCCTTGGTCTCGATCAGCCACGCGATTTTCTGCGTAATGACGCGCGTCTTGCCGCTGCCGGCACCGGCCAGCACGAGGCAGGGGCCGTCGAAATAACGCACGGCTTCGTTCTGGGCAGGATTGAGCGGAAAGGACGACATGGTGTGAAACGAAGGGGATGAAGGCGGCGGCTGGCCGGGTGCTCGCGAGGGCACCTCGTCGGGCTCGCGCAGGAGGTGGGCAAGTCTAACATGGGGCGTGCGCGCGTCTGTGACGCGGCGATGGCGGCAACGGTGACAGGCCCGGTGACGGGCCGCAGCGCCTGAACTGTGGGGCTAGCGCGACGCTGTGTGACGCAACGGCCGCCATGACTGGCGTCCACGCACGGGGGGTGCCTATAATAAAAAACGTTGCCATCGTGGTGAGGTCGCCGTGCAATGTCCAACCTGTGGGACGAACAATGCGACGAGTGCGCTGCGCTGCAAACAGTGCGGTGCGCCCCTTGCAGATGCCGAACCGGGCTTTCGGGAGGCCAGTCTGGCGTCCACGGGGAGCGGTGTGCTCAGTGCATCCGGTGCCGCCGATGTGCCGGTCACGGCGGCGACCGTGAGTGAGACTTCCGCATCTGCCTCAGCTAACGCGTCTGTCCCGCCTTCGGAGAACCGCCGTCTGACACGGCGCGAGCGCCGGGAACAGCGCCGGCGTGACGGCGAACCCGGCTGGATCAATGGCGCGCTGGTGCTGGGCACCGCCGTCTTCGCCGCCATCGCGCTCGTCGGTATCTGGTGGAATCTGCGCGCGCCTTATGTCGACCCGACGCCCAAGCCGGACGCCATCGTCGTCGCCCCATTCAATAACGGTAGTAACGCTCCCCCGATCAATGCGTCGGGCGATGTGAGCGCGACGGCCCCCAGTGCCGCCAGCAGTGCGGAATCGGCGTTACTGGCCCGCGCGCAGGTACTGGCCGCGGTCGATGCCGCCGCGTCAGGCGCCGAAGCGGACGTGGCGTCGGCCCCGCCAATGACGGCATCTGCGGCCACCGCTGCACTGACCGCCGCCGCGACCGCAGCACTGACACCGCCCGCGCCTGCCCCGGACGACATGATGACGTTGCTCAGCCGTCGCGATGCGGCGAATGCTACGAATACCGCGCGGCCGGTGGCCAACCCGGACCTGCCCGCGCATCTCGACAACAACGACATCGGTCCGATTGCCGCAGCCGGGGCTGCGCGTCCACCCGTCACGGCGTCCAGCCCGACGGCCGCGTCGGCCGCTGGTGCGGCCACGACCATCGCCGCCGCGCTCGCGCAGTGCGACAAGTACCGGTGGTTCGAAGTCGTGCCGAAGCAGCGCTGCATCTGGGCGGTCTGTAACGGACGATGGGGTCGAGACGGTTGTCCGGCCGGGGTGAATCCCGGGGAGTCGCACTAGCGGTTTTTCGTCAAATTGACAGCCCCCGGCTTTCCCCGTAAAGTGCGCGAACGCGGTCGGGAGAGCGCGCCGGGAAGCACATGCTGGCGCCGCCGAAGGGGTAATACCCACAAACTCTCAGGCATCAAGGACCGTCCGCGCCGAAGGCTTCGCCTTCGATCTCTGGAGAGCGGCTGTGGCGTGACTTTCGTCATGCAGACAGCCCACCGAAGGGGCCGGCTGTCTCGGTCAACACCGAGCACCGGGCAATCTCTCAGGTACCAAGGACAGAGGGGTCATCTCGCCAACTGGCATCGCGCCGGGCAAGTGCATTCGCACACGCTCGCAGCGCAGGTGCCGGTCGTCGAGATGACCCCTTTTTGCATTTTCGGACACTGTATTTCCGAAACCCTTGGATCCTGAGGCCTCGATGAACGATCTCAAACGCACTCCGCTCAACGAAACGCACCGCGCCGCCGGCGCCCGCATGGTCGATTTCGGCGGCTGGGACATGCCCGTGAACTACGGCTCCCAGATCGAAGAGCACAACGCCGTTCGCACCGACGCCGGCATGTTCGACGTCTCGCACATGTGCGTGGTCGATCTGCACGGCCCGAGCTGCCGCGAATTCCTGCGTTTCGCCGTCGCCAACAACGTCGACAAGCTGCAAACCCCGGGCAAGGCGCTCTACACCTGCATGCTCAATCCGAGCGGCGGCGTGATCGACGACCTCATCATCTATTTCATCGCTGAAGACTGGTTCCGCATCGTCGTGAACGCGGGCACCGCGGACAAGGATCTGGCCTGGATCGGCCAGCTCAACGCCCACGGCGATTACAGCCTGACGATCACGCCGCGCCGCGACCTGTCGATCGTGGCCGTGCAGGGCCCGAACGCCCGCGCCAAGACCTGGCAGGCAGTGCCGGGCAGCCAGCCGGCGAGCGAAGTGCTCAAGCCCTTCAACGCCGCCTTCGTCAAGGACACGCCGTTCGGCGAATTGATGATTGCGCGCACGGGTTACACCGGCGAAGACGGTTTCGAAATCGTCGTCAATGCCGACCACGTGGCGGCGCTCTGGCAGGCGCTGGTCGCCGCCGGCGTGCGTCCGGCCGGCCTCGGCGCGCGCGACACGCTGCGTCTGGAAGCCGGCATGAACCTGTACGGTCAGGACATGGACGACGACACCTCGCCGCTCGACGCCGGCCTTGGCTGGACGGTCGAAAAGGAAAGCGAGCGCACGTTCGTCGGCAAGGATTCGCTGCTCACGCGCGGCCAGACGTGGCGCTTCGCCGGTCTGGTGCTCGACGGCAAGGGCGGCGTGTTGCGTGCGCATCAGGTCGTGGTGACCGATGCCGGCGACGGTGAAATCACCAGCGGCACGTTCAGCCCGAGCCTTCAGCAATCGATCGCTTTTGCGCGCCTGCCCAAGGGCGTGGCCGACGGTGCGCTCGTGCACGTACAAATTCGTGACAAGCAATTGCCCGCACGTGTGGTCAAATTACCGTTCGTGCGTCACGGCAAGGCCGTGGTGGCGTGAGCGATAAGGGCACACCCACGCGGTTGGCGACACGACAGACTCTCAATAAGACACCCCATACTGAAACCGGAGCGTCACACATGGCGAATACCCCCGACAACCTGAAGTACGCCGAGTCCCACGAATGGGCTCGCCTCGAAGCCGACGGCACCGTGACCATCGGCATTACCGACCACGCGCAGGAAGCGCTGGGCGATGTGGTCTTCATCGAGCTGCCGGACACCGGCCGCACGGTCAAGGCGCAGGAACAAGTCGCCGTGGTCGAGTCGGTCAAGGCCGCCTCGGACATCTATGCCCCGATCGGCGGCGAGATCATCGAGACCAACAGCGAAGTGGCTGGCTCGCCGGAGCAGGTCAACACCGATCCGTACGGCAACTGGCTGTTCCGCATCAAGCCGTCGGACGTGAAGGAACTCGACGGCCTGCTGAGCGCCGAGCAATACAGCGCCGGCCCGGGCGCCTAAGCCCGCGAGCCGAAAGCCCGGTGCGATGGTGGCGATCGTCGCCATCGCACCGGGCTTAGTCACGCTAGCAACGCTTAGCAACACCTTGCCGTAGTCACTTGCCGTGACCGAACGAGAGATCTGACCCATGAATGCCATGACCGACCTGCATCAGCCGCGCCGCTCGCTCACCGAGCTGGAACAGCGCGACAACTTTTCTGCGCGCCACATCGGCCCCGACAGTCCCGAACAGCAAGCCATGCTCACCGAGCTCGGCTACGCCTCGCGCGCCGCACTGATCGACGCGGTCGTGCCGGCGTCGATTCGCCGCGACGGCCCGCAATTCGCCGCCGCACTGGGCCAGTTCGCCGCGCCGAAAACCGAGTCGCAAGCCGTCGCGCAACTGCGTGCGCTGGCCGACCAGAATCAGGTCTTCAAGTCGTTCATCGGTCAGGGCTACTACAACACGTTCACACCGGGCGTGATCCTGCGCAACGTGCTCGAAAACCCCGCTTGGTACACGGCCTACACGCCGTATCAGCCGGAAATTTCGCAAGGCCGTCTCGAAGCGCTGCTCAACTATCAGCAGATGGTGATCGACCTGACGGGTCTCGCCATCGCCAACGCCTCGATGCTCGACGAAGCCACCGCCGCCGCCGAAGCGATGACGCTGGTCAAGCGCACGGGCAAGTCGAAGTCGAACACGTTCTTCGTGGCCGACGACGTGCTGCCGCAAACCATCGAAGTGGTGCAAACGCGTGCCAAGCCGCTGGGCATCGAAGTGCAGGTTGGGCCGGTTGCCGCCGCTGCCGACGTCGATGCGTTCGGCGTGCTGGTGCAGTACCCGGGCGTGGGCGGCGACGTGCGCGAATACCGCGCGCTGGCCGACGCGATCCACGCGAACGGCGGCATGCTGATTGCCGCCGCCGATCTGCTCTCGCTCACGCTGCTGTCGCCGCCGGGCGAGTGGGGCGCCGATGTGGCCGTGGGTAACAGCCAGCGCTTTGGCGTGCCGATGGGCTTCGGTGGCCCGCACGCAGCCTATCTGGCCACGCGTGACGAACTCAAGCGTTCGATGCCGGGCCGTCTGGTCGGCGTGTCGGTCGACACGCAGGGCAAGCCCGCGCTGCGTCTCGCACTGCAAACGCGCGAGCAGCACATCCGCCGTGAGAAGGCGACTTCGAACATCTGTACCGCACAGGCACTGCTCGCCATCATGGCCAGCATGTATGCGGCGTATCACGGCCCGCAAGGCCTGCGCATCATCGCGTCGCGCGTGCATCGTCTGACGGCGGTCCTTGCTGCCGGTCTCGCGAAGCTGGGTGCCGCACCGCGCAATGCCACGTTCTTCGACACGCTGACCGTGCCGGTCGCCGGCCGTGCTGACGCTGTGCACACGGCTGCCGTCGCGCGCCGCTTCAACCTGCGTCGCGAAGATGCGGACATCGTCGGCATCTCGCTCGACGAGACCAGCACGCGCGATGACGTGATCGCGTTGTGGGAAGTGTTCGCCGAAGGCTTGGGCAAGAGCGCCGGTTCGATCGACTTCGACGCCATCGAAGCCACGATTGCCGACGGCTTCCCGGCGGCGCTGGCGCGTCAGAGCGCGTATCTCACGCACCCGGTGTTCAACCGTTATCACTCGGAACACGAGATGCTTCGCTACCTGCGCAGCCTCTCCGACAAGGATCTCGCGCTCGATCGCACGATGATCCCGCTGGGCTCGTGCACGATGAAGCTCAACGCCACCTCGGAAATGCTGCCGGTGACGTGGCCCGAGTTCGGTCAGATCCACCCGTTCGCGCCGACGGCGCAGACGGCGGGCTATCGCACGATGATCGACCAGCTCGAGCAAATGCTCGTGGCGGCCACCGGCTATGCGGCCGTGTCGCTCCAGCCGAACGCCGGCTCGCAGGGCGAGTACGCGGGTCTGCTGATTATTCAGGCGTATCACGCCTCGCGTGGCGAAGCGCATCGCGACATCTGCCTGATTCCGGCATCGGCTCACGGCACCAACCCGGCGTCGGCGCAAATGGCCGGCATGCAGGTCGTGGTGGTGGCATGCGACGCCAACGGTAACGTCGATCTGGCCGACCTTCAGGCGAAGGCCGAGCAGCACCGCACCCGTCTGGCCGCGATCATGATGACGTACCCGTCGACGCACGGTGTGTTCGAAGCCGGCGCGCGTCAGATTTGCGAGATCGTGCATGCGAACGGCGGTCAGGTGTATGTCGACGGCGCGAACATGAACGCGATGGTCGGCCTGTGCGCACCGGGCGAGTTCGGCGGCGACGTGTCGCACCTGAACCTGCACAAGACGTTCTGCATTCCGCACGGCGGTGGCGGCCCGGGCGTCGGCCCGGTCGCAGTCGGCGCGCATCTGGCGCAGTTCCTGCCGAACCAGCGCTCGACCGGTTACTCGCGCGACGCCGACGGTATCGGTGCCGTGTCGGCCGCGCCGTACGGCTCGGCCTCGATTCTGCCGATCTCGTGGATGTATGTCGCGATGATGGGTGCCACCGGCCTGACGTCGGCCACCGAGACCGCGATTCTCAACGCCAACTACCTCGCGAAGAAGCTCGCGCCGCACTATCCGGTGCTCTACTCGGGCCCGGGCGGTCTGATCGCGCATGAGTGCATTCTCGATCTGCGTCCGCTCAAGGAAACGAGCGGCATCTCGGTCGACGACGTGGCCAAGCGCCTGATGGACTTCGGCTTCCACGCTCCGACCATGAGCTTCCCGGTGCCGGGCACGCTGATGGTCGAGCCGACCGAATCGGAATCGAAGCACGAACTCGACCGTTTCATCGAAGCCATGGTCACCATTCGTGAAGAAATTCGCGCGGTGGAAGAAGGCCGTGCCGATCGCGAAGACAACCCGCTCAAGCACGCCCCGCACACGGCAGAAGTCGTGACCGCCGACGAATGGACGCACGCGTATGCGCGCAGCCAGGCGGCGTACCCGGTGAAGGCACTGCGCGAGCGTAAGTACTGGCCGCCGGTGGGCCGTGCCGACAACGTGTACGGCGACCGGAACCTGTTCTGCGCCTGCGTCCCGATGAGCGACTACGAGTAAAAACGTCGCAAAACTCGATAAAAAGGGGCCGGCAGAAACATTGCTGGCCCCTTTTTGTCTCTATAGATGTCACGCGAATGCGCCAGCATGTTGGTGCTCGCCGAGTCTCAAGTCAGTACTAAAAAATCAGGAAAGCCCCATGGCCGTTTCAGTTTTCGATTTGTTCAAGATCGGTATCGGACCTTCGAGTTCGCATACCGTGGGGCCAATGCGCGCGGCGCTGATGTTCGTGCAGGGGTTGGGGCGCGACGGCTTGCTGCCGCAGGTGGCGTCGCTGCGCGCCGAGTTGTACGGCTCGCTCGGGGCCACGGGCAAGGGCCACGGCACCGACAAGGGCGTGCTGCTCGGTTTCATGGGCGATGCCCCCGACACGGTGGACCCCGCCACGATTGCGGACCGTCTGGCCAAGCTGCGCCGTGAAAAGGTGCTGTCGATTCTGGGCAAGCACGACGTGCCGTTCATCGAGAAAGAGAACGTGGTGTTCTACCGCCGCGAAGCGATGGCCGAGCACCCGAACGGCATGAAATTCCATGCCTTCGACGGTGCGGGCAACAAGTTGCGCGAAGGCCGTTATCTGTCGGTGGGTGGCGGCTTCGTGGTGACGGCGGGGGCTTCGAATGCGCAGGTGCTCGCGGCGCACGATCAACTGCCGTATCCGTTCCGCACGGGCAAGGAATTGTTGGAAATGTGCCGCGAGAGCGGCAAGACCATCGCCCAGCTGATGTGGGAGAACGAGAAGGTCTGGCACAAGGAAGAAGACATCCGCACGGGCCTGATCAACATCTGGCACGTGATGCAGTCGTGTGTGACGCGCGGTTGCGGCATCGGCAACCCGGAAGCCGAAGGCGAATTGCCGGGCCCGCTGCACGTGCGCCGTCGCGCGCCCGAGCTGTACCGTCAACTGACGCAGCGCGCCGAGCGTACGCTCTCCGACCCGCTGTCGGTGATGGACTGGGTGAACCTGTACGCGATGGCCGTCAACGAAGAGAACGCCGCCGGCGGCCGTGTGGTGACGGCGCCCACGAACGGCGCGGCCGGCATTATCCCGTCGGTGCTCCATTACTACGACCGCTTCGTGCATGGCGCGAACGATCAGGGCGTGATCGACTTTCTGCTGACCGCAGGTGCCATCGGCATTCTGTACAAGCTCAACGCCTCGATTTCGGGCGCGGAAGTGGGTTGTCAGGGCGAAGTCGGCGTGGCCTGTTCGATGGCCGCCGGTGCGCTGGCAGCGGTGTTGGGCGGCACAGTCGCGCAGGTCGAGAATGCCGCTGAAATCGGCATGGAACACAACCTTGGGCTGACGTGCGACCCGGTGGGCGGTCTGGTGCAGATTCCGTGCATCGAGCGCAATGCCATGGCGTCGGTGAAGGCCGTGAACGCCGCGCGCATGGCGCTGCGTGGCGATGGTGCGCACTACGTTTCGCTCGATTCCGTCATCAAGACGATGCGCGAAACCGGCGCCGACATGAAAACGAAGTACAAGGAGACGGCACGCGGCGGTCTGGCGGTGAATATCGTCGAGTGCTGAGTGCAATGTACGACTGAGCCTCGGCGACACCGGGCGTGCACTTCGCCGCCGTCCTGCCGGCGCATGTGATGGCCGTCGCTTCGTGACCGTCACATGACCGACATATTGCGGCGGTAACCTTGTCGTCGATGTCTCCTTGCCTTGTCTTTTGAGCCGCCCGGTATTTGCCGCGCGGCTTTTTTATTGCGCTTGGGAATCAACCTAAAGTGCGTCGCCGATTGCTCCTTTCGAGCCAAATCCTTGCCACTCTCCGTCTTTTCGCCCATTTTTTGTGGGCCAGTTCGTTAATACGCAGGTAACGAAAGGAGACGCAGCAATGGAGCAATGGCTCAAATCGATGGTCGATGCCATCGGCGGTGTGTTGTCGGGATACCCGCTGGTGGTCGCGTTGCTTGGCGCGGGGTTGTACTTCACGATTCGCTTCGGCGGGGTTCAGGCGCGTGCGCTCTGGCACAGCATCAGTTTGTTGCGCAGTTCGGGCAGCCCCACCGGCATCTCGCCGTTTCAGGCGTTTGCGACCGGGCTGGCGAGCCGTGTCGGCACCGGCAATATCGCGGGCGTGGCCGTCGCGCTCACCATTGGTGGCCCCGGTGCCATCTTCTGGATGTGGATGACGGCGCTGCTCGGCATGGCGTCCGCCTTCGTCGAATCGACGCTCGCCCAAATCTTCAAGGTGCCGCATCGCGACAAGACTTTCCGGGGCGGCCCGGCGTATTACATCCAGATCGGACTCGGTTCGCGCACCTTCGGCATCGTTTTCGCCGTGGCGCTGCTGTTCACGTTCGGTTTCGCCTTCAACTCCGTGCAGTCGCACTCGATTGCCGAAACGCTCGAAGCGTCGTTCGGCTGGTCGCGCATCTGGATCGGCATCACGCTGGTGCTGATGACGGCACCGATCATTTACGGCGGCGTGCGGCGCGTTGCTCGCGTGGCGCAGTGGATCGTGCCGGTCATGGCGCTGATCTATCTCGGACTGGCGGCCTATGTCTGCATCGTCAACTACGACAAGATTCCGGCCATGATTTCGCTGATCGTCGATCACGCGTTCGGGCTGGGACAGGCGGCCGGCGGTGTGGCCGGTTACGCGGTGAGTCAGGCGGTGCTGATGGGTGTGAAACGCGGCCTCTTTTCGAACGAGGCCGGGATGGGCAGCGCACCGAATGCGGCGGCGGTGGCCACCACGAAGCACCCGGTGCAACAGGGCCTGATGCAGATGCTCGGCGTGTTCTTCGACACCATCGTGGTGTGCTCGGCCACAGCCTTCATGATTCTGCTCTCGGGGCAATACGAAGTCGGTGGCGTGGCAGAGGGGGCCGTGCTCACGCAGCGTGCGCTGGCGGCGCACTTCGGCGAGTGGGCGATCATGTTCACGGGCGTGACGGTATTCTTCCTCGCCTATTCGAGCGTGTTGGGCAACTACGCGTATGCCGAAGTGAATCTCGACTTCATGACGCGGCGTCCGTGGTGTTTCCACATCTTCCGCGCGCTGGTGTTGCTCGCGGTGATGTTGGGCTCGGTGGCGAGCTTGCCGCTGGTCTGGAGTTTTGCCGACGTGGGCGCGGCGTTGATGGCCTTCATCAATCTGGTTGCCATCGCGATGCTCGCCAAGTACGCCCACGCCGCATGGCGTGACTACGCGGCACAACGCAAGGCGGGGATTGCCGAGCCGGTCTTCACGCACGAGTCGCTGCCGCCGGAACTGCGGGCGCGTCTGCCGAAGGATGTCTGGCCGGCGCAGGCCAGCGTCGGCGCTGCGAAACCCGTGCCGCCGCAAGGATCGTTGCCGACGGCGGTGACGGACGCCTCGTAGGGCATCAGACGTAATACGTTACGTCGCAGCAGATAGAAAAAGGGCTGACGAGTGATCGTCAGCCCTTTTTGCGTTGCTACCGGACGGTGGAGGACTTACTTGCCGCCGACGGTCTCGAGCACGGTCCACTTGCCGTCGACAACCTTGTAGACGGTGATGGAGCCGTTCTTCAGATCGCCCACGCTGTCGTAGGCGAGCTCACGCGTAGTGACGCCGGGCATGCCGGTCTTGGCAAGCGCCGGCAGGTACTTCGCCGGGTCGGTCGAGTTGGCCTTCTTCATGGCCGACATCATGGCCATCGCGCCGTCATAGGCATACGGCGAGTACGTTTCCGGCGCTGCGCCGAACTTGGCCTTGTAGCGCGACTCGTAAGCGGCACCGCCCGGCATCTTGTCGAGCGGCAGGCCGGCGAGCGACACCACCGAACCGTTTGCTGCATCGCCGGCGAGCTTCAGGAAGGCGTCCGACTTGACCATTTCGCCGGCCATCAGCGTGGACTTGATGCCCAACTGGCGCATCTGCTTGGCGAGCGGGCCGGCTTGTGCGTCGGCACCGCCGTAGAAGACGACGTCGGGGTTGGAGCGCTTGATGTTGGTCAGGATGGCGGTGAAGTCCACGGCCTTGTCCGTGGTCGACTCTTCGCGCACGATCTTGCCGCCGGCGGCCTGCGCGGCCTTCTTGAATTCGGCGGCGAGGCCCTGACCGTAGGCCGTACGGTCATCGACGATGGCGATGTTCTTGAAGCCCAGCTTCTTGACGGCAAAGTTGCCGACGACCGAACCCTGCTGAATATCGGACGTCATCATGCGGAAGGTCGTTTTGAACCCTTGCTTGGTGTACTCCGGTGCCGTGGCCATGGCGATTTCGGGAATGCCGGCCTGTGCGTAGATGCGCGAGGCGGGAATCGTCGTGCCGGAGTTGAAGTGGCCGAGCATGCCCTTGATGCTCGAATCGACCAGCTTCTGGGCCACCAGCGAGCCCTGACGCGGGTCGGCCTGGTCGTCTTCGGCTTGCAGAACGAACTTCACCGGCTTGCCTTCGATGGTCGGCTTGGTGGCGTTGTACTCGTCAATGGCGAGCTGGATGCCGTTTTGCATGTCCTTGCCGTAGTGCGCCTGAGCGCCCGTGAGCGGTGCAGCAAAACCCAGCTTCACTTCCTGCGCCTGTTGCGCGTTTGCGGCGCTGCCGAACGCGATCAGTCCTGCGACCGCGAATGCGCTGAGCGTAAGCTTCGATTGCATCAACCCTCTCCTTGCATGTGTATGTCGTTGAGTGGCAGGCCTGCGGGATCGCCGCGGCCCGCCTGTCGTGGGATGCCATCTGCCACGCGCCGGTTGGCCGTGAGACGGCATTCAATCTGTATCAAACGCACAATGCGCCCGACGCGGCAGTATTGGATGGCTACGCACGCCGGTCAAGAGGGACATATTCCGATGGAAGGTGCTACCGGGTTATGGCGAAGGTTGCGCCGCCGGGGTGTCGGGCACCGCGTCTTCCTCCCGGCCGGCCTGAATGTCGCGAAGACGCTGCTCGGCGGCCTCGTAGCGGGCCACCACCTCGTGGGATGGCGCCCGGTCGAGACGGCTCACGACGATCAATGCCAGACCGCCCAGCGCAAAGCCGGGCAGGATTTCGTACAGATCGAACCAGCCGAACTGTTTCCAGATCAGCACCGTTGCCGCGCCGACCACAATGCCTGCCAGCGCGCCGTTACGGGTGACGCGCGGCCACAGCAACGTGGCTAGCACCAGCGGGCCGAAAGCGGCGCCGAAGCCGGCCCACGCATAGCTCACCATGCCCAGCACACGGCTGTTCGGGTCGAGCGCCAGCAGCACTGCCACGGTGGCAACGGCAAGCACCATCGCCCGGCCAATCCACACGAGGCGGCGCTGGCTGACGTGTCCGGGGGCGAACGTCTTGTAGAGGTCTTCGGTGAGCGCACTGGCGCACACGAGCAACTGGCATGAGAGCGTGCTCATCACGGCGGCCAGAATCGCTGCCAGCAGAATGCCGGCGAGCCACGGCGCAAAGAGTTGTGTGGTGAGGGCGATGAAAATCGTCTCCGGGTTGGCGGCCACGCCTGCGCTGGCCGCGAGATCCGGTCGCGCGCTGAAGAACGCCAGTCCGAAGAAGCCGACCGCGACGGCGCCGACCAGACACAACACCATCCACGTCATGCAGATGCGCCGCGCCTTGGGGATGGCCGCAGCGGATCGCGTTGCCATGAAGCGCACGAGAATGTGCGGCTGGCCGAAGTAGCCCAAGCCCCACGCGAGCATCGAGATCACGCCGAGCGGCGCGAGATCGCCAAACCAGTCGGTATGCGTCGGATGCACGGCGGTCACGGCCGCAACCGCCGCTGCCGGGCTGCCGTCGAGTGCGATGACGGCAATCGGGGTGACCACCAGCGCCGCGAACATCAGCGAGGCCTGCACGGTGTCGGTCCAGCTCACCGCGAGAAAGCCGCCGATGAAGACATAGGCAATCGTGGCGAGCGCCCCGATCCACAGCGCAGTGCGGTAATCGAGTCCGAACATCGTCTCGAACAGGCGCGCGCCTGCGACCACGCCCGACGCGCAATAGATTGTGAAAAAGATCAGGATCACGAGCGCGGTCACGATGCGCAGCACGTGGCTGCCGTCGCCAAACCGGTGCGTGAGGTATTCGGGCAATGTGAGCGCGTTGCCGCACTGCTCCGTGTGCACGCGCAGACGTGCGGCGACGAGATGCCAGTTGGCCCACGCACCGATCGCGAGGCCCACGGCAATCCACACGCCCGACAGGCCGCCGGCATAAATGGCGCCGGGCAGGCCGAGCAGCAACCAGCCGCTCATGTCGGAGGCCTCGGCAGAGAGGGCGGTGACGAAGCTGCCGAGACGGCGCCCGCCGAGGATGTAGTCGGAGAGATTGTGCGTTGCCCGATAGCCGAGCCAGCCGATGCCGAGCATCAGCAGTAAATAGACGGTGAAGGTCACCGCCGTGGGATTCCAAAGGGACATGAAGCCTCCTTGACCGGCGCCGTGGCACGTGCGGAGGCATCTCCCGGCATGACAAAAGACGCGTTGGCGCGTGCCGGCGACGGCAGCGGCCGGCGATACGTGTCGCCGGCACAGGTTGACCGCACAAAGGCGGTTACGGATTCCGATTTCGGATGTCGGGGGAGGGCGCGACGATACCGCGAATGCGTGCGACCCGCTTGACTACGGGGAACACGTACGGACGCAGTAAACGTAGGAAAAAGACGTGACGAACGCGCTGACAAGCGCGGCCAATCGCGCGCAAACGAAAACGCCCGCGAGCGCGGGCGCAGAAACGAATCGCGCCTCGCGCGCCCCGCGGATGCGAGACGGGCGAGGCGCGTGACCTGCCGGCGTGACTAACGGATCAGCCGATGGTCATGAGGTTGGCGTTACCGCCGGCCGCAGCGGTGTTTACCGACACCGAGCGCTCGCAGAGCAGGCGCTCCAGCGAGTAGTCGTCGCCTGCGGCGAGGGCTTCGGGGGCGAGGCCTTGCATCGACAGGATCGGCCCGTTACGCGTGGCAATGCGGCGGTTCAGGGCGCGCAGCTCGTCGCTGTCACCTTCGAACAGCACGGCGGCGAGCGACGGTTCTGCGGCGGCATCGACACCGGCGGCCAGCACCGCAGCGCGGCCCTTGATCGACGCAGGCAACGCGCCCACCAGATCGCGAGCGACAGCGCTGTCGGCGAACACTGCCGTGTTGCCCGTAGCGAGTACGGCGGCCAATTGCGTGCGAGCACCAAACGGCGTGGCGGCCACACACAGCACCGGACCGCGCGGCTCCAGACCGTAGGTGTTGCGCTCGCCGGTCGGGCCCGGCAGGACGGCCGTGGCGTCGAGGGCCGATGTGGCCAGATAGCGGTCGACGCGATGGATCGCTGCCGCGCTGT
Source organism: Pandoraea sp. PE-S2R-1 (assembly GCF_002179865.1). Lineage (NCBI taxonomy): Bacteria > Pseudomonadati > Pseudomonadota > Betaproteobacteria > Burkholderiales > Burkholderiaceae > Pandoraea > Pandoraea sp. PE-S2R-1. The sequence goes on from NZ_NGUR01000016.1 coordinate 143,209, forward strand.
CGGCTTGCGATTGACCGGCTTGATGCAGCCAGTCGCGATAGCTAACCAGCGGCGACAGGGCCGACTCGTTGCGGTTGAGTTCCGGTGCGAGGGCAGCCGGACGCGTCGCCAACAGGCGCGGCAGGTACATCGGACCACCGGCTTTCGGACCCGTCCCAGACAAACCTTCACCGCCGAACGGCTGCACACCGACCACGGCGCCGATCACATTACGGTTCACGTAGACGTTGCCGACATGGGCACGTTCGGTCACGTAGGCGATGGTTTCGTCGATCCGCGTATGCACACCGAACGTCAGGCCATAACCGGTGCCGTTGATCTGATCGAGCAGCTTGTCGAGTTGCGCGCGCTTGAAACGGATGACGTGCAGCACCGGGCCGAAGACTTCGCGTTGCAGCGCCTTCAGGTCGGTCAGTTCGATCAGCGTCGGTGGCACGAACGTGCCGTGACGAGCGGCGTCCGGCAGCGGCAGTTGTTCCACCGGGAAGCCCTTGGCGCGCATCTGCTCGACGTGACGGGTGATACCGGCTTGCGCTTCGGCATCGATCACCGGGCCGACGTCGATCGACAGGCGGTCCGGGTTGCCGATCGCCAGTTCCTGCATCGCGCCCTTGAGCATGTGCAGCGTCTTGTCGGCGATGTCGTCCTGCAAGCAAAGCACGCGCAGTGCCGAGCAACGTTGACCGGCCGAGTCGAAGGCCGAGGCCAGCACGTCGTACACGACCTGTTCCGGCAGGGCCGACGAGTCGACGATCATCGCGTTCTGACCGCCGGTCTCAGCGATCAGCGGAATCGGACGGCCATTGGCGTCGAGTCGTTCAGCCAGCGTGCGCGCGATGATGCGGGCCACTTCGGTCGAACCGGTGAACATCACGGCCTTGGTGCGGGCGTCGGCGACGAGGGCAGCCCCCACGGTCTCGCCCGTGCCCGGCAACAGTTGCAGCGCACCTGCCGGAATGCCGGCGGCGTGCATCAGGCGCACGGCTTCAGCGGCGATCAGCGGCGTTTGTTCGGCCGGCTTGGCGATCACCGGGTTACCGGCGGCCAGTGCTGCCGAGACCTGCCCCACGAAAATCGCCAGCGGGAAATTCCACGGGCTGATGCACAGCACCGGGCCCAGCGGGCGGTGCGTGTCGTTCGAGAAGCCCTGACGGATCTGCGCGGCGTAGTAGCGCAGGAAGTCGACCGCTTCGCGCACTTCGGCGACGGCGTTCGGCAGCGACTTGCCGGCTTCACGCACACACAGGCCCATGAGCGTGGGCATATGCGCTTCAAGCAGATCGGCGGCACGCATCAGACAGTCGGCGCGCTCTTCCACCGGCGTGGCTTGCCAGATCGGGGCGGCAGCGACGGCGTGGGCGAGGGCGGCATCGACGTCTTGCGTCGTGGCTTCGATCACCTGACCCACGGTGTCGCGCAGGTCGGCCGGGTTGCGCACGAAGCGCGGCGTGCCTTCCACGCGCTCGCCGTCGGCAAGCATCGGGGCGGCGCGCCACGGCGTACCGGCGCTGGCCAGCAGGGCGGACGACAGCGAGGCGAGGCGGTGTTCGTTTGAGAGGTCGAAGCCCGACGAGTTGGCGCGCGACGTGCCGTACAACTCACGCGGCAGCGGAATCTTGGCGTGCGGGGCGCCCAGCGGTTGCACCTTCTCGGCTTCGGTGATCGGGTCGGCAATCAGTTCGTCGACGCTGACGGTTTCGTCGGCGATACGGTTCACGAACGAGGTGTTTGCACCGTTCTCCAGCAGGCGGCGCACCAGATACGCGAGCAGCGTTTCGTGCGTGCCGACCGGCGCGTAGACGCGGCACGGACGGGCCAGCTTGCCCGCCGAGATCGGGCCGGTGACTTCTTCGTACAGCGGCTCGCCCATGCCGTGCAGGCACTGGAACTCGTACTGGCCGGGGTAGTAATTGTTACCGGCCAGATGGTAGATCGCCGAGAGCGTGTGGGCGTTGTGCGTGGCGAACTGCGGGTAGATCGCGTCGGGCACGGCGAGCAGTTTCTTCGCGCAGGCCATGTACGACACGTCGGTGTAGATCTTGCGGGTGTAGACCGGATAGCCTTCGAGGCCGTCGACCTGTGCGCGCTTGATTTCGGTATCCCAGTAAGCGCCCTTGACCAGACGCACCATGATGCGGTGACGGCTGCGGCGGGCCAGATCGATGATGAAGTCGATCACGAACGGGCAGCGCTTCTGATACGCCTGCACCACGAAGCCGATACCGTTCCAGCCGGCCAGATCCGGGTCGAAGCACAGGGCTTCGAGCAGGTCGAGCGAGATTTCGAGGCGGTCGGCTTCTTCGGCGTCGATATTCAGGCCGATGTCGTAGTGACGTGCCAGCAGGGCCAGCGACTTCACGCGCGGCAGCAGCTCGGTGAGCGTGCGCTCGTGCTGGCTGCGCGAGTAGCGCGGGTGCAGGGCCGAGAGCTTGATCGAGATGCCCGGGCCTTCGTAGATGCCACGGCCGGCCGAGGCCTTGCCGATGGCATGAATGGCCTGCTCGTAGCTGGCGTAGTAGCGCTGCGCGTCTTCTTCGGTCGTCGCGGCTTCACCGAGCATGTCATACGAGTAGCGGAAGCCTTGGGCTTCGTATTTGCGGCTGTTGGCGAGCGCTTCGGAGATGGTTTCACCGGTGACGAACTGTTCACCCATCAGGCGCATGGCCATGTCCACACCCTTGCGGATGAGGGGTTCGCCGCCACGGCCGATCAGGCGCGTGAGGGCCTTGGTGAGACCCGCTTCGCTGGTGGTGGTGACGAGCTTGCCGGTGATCATCAGGCCCCACGTGGCGGCGTTGACGAACATCGACGGCGAGTTGCCCATGTGGGCGTGCCAGTCGCCCTTGCTGATCTTGTCGCGGATGAGGGCGTCGCGGGTGGCCTTGTCGGGAATGCGCAGCAGGGCTTCGGCCAGACACATCAGGGCGACGCCTTCCTGGCTGGACAGCGAGAATTCGTGAATCAGGCCTTCCACGCCGCCGCCGGTGCTCTTGCCGCGCAGGGCGACCACGAGCTTGCGGGCGAGGGCCGAGGCCGACGAGGCGGTGGCCGGGGCCAGCTTGGCTTGGCCGATCAGCACGGGCACGCATTCCGGCTCGGGGCGGCGGTAGGCGGCGGTGATGGCGGCGCGCAGCACCGACTGGGGCTGCACGTTCTGGGCGAATTCGAGGAAGGGGTGCGCCGCAGTGTCGTCGCCGTTCAGGCCATCGATGACTTCGGTGCCCGCGTGGGTTGCACCGTTCAGCTCCGGCGGCAGTGTGCCGCTCTCGATACGCTCCAGATAGGCAAAGATCGCCTGTTTGATGAGCCAGTGGGGGGTGCGCTCGATTTGCTGGGCGGCCGTCTTGAGCCGGGTGCGCAGAACGTCGTCGACCTTGACGCCGAGAGTGGTGTTAGCCATGGAGGGTTACCTGATGACGCGAAAACATGACACCCATAGCGGGGTGAATGGCGGCATCGTAACCGGGTTTTCAGGTGGGTGCAACCGGTGTCAATATTCGGGTTGCACCTTGGGATTTGGGAATTGTCAGTCGAAATCGAGGCAGACCGCCTCTGATGTTTCGACTTCGGCGACATAGCTGACCCATTCGCGTTTGTCGGTATAGGATCGCTTGTCGAAGGGGGATGCATCCTTAGGCATGACCTGCACTTTCGGGTTGTAACTGCCACCGCAGGTTGCAATGATCGCTGAGACGGCACACAGGTGATGCATGCCGAGCGAACGGGCGATTGACGATGCAGCACTACCTACACACCCGTTGTCGCTCTTGTAATACGTGACTCGAGGCGGCTTTGTCGTGGCTTGTCTCCCCGCCGGCCCCATCGGGCCCGTGTCGCCTTGGCGACCCGAGTCCCCCTTGTTGCCTTGATAGCCGCGCTCGCCCTTGAGCGAGGCCCATGCATGGTTCTGGCACGTATAGAACATGCCTTGCGAGTCTCTGCCGATTTGCCCGACCGGACTGCATCGGCTGTCGCGCAGGTCAATCGGGGCGCCCAGTGTAAGGGTGCTGTGATCCAGTTTTGATTTGCCAACGATGATGCTGCGCGAGGCGATAACGTTGCCGCCGAGGCTCTCAATATCGCCGGTTGCCTGAACCTTGCCCGCCGCGACGACGTCCTTCCCAGAGGCAATCCCTTTGCCGGCGATCGCCCATCCCTGCGTGGCGAGATGACCGGAGGCGCCTGCATCGGCTTCCGCAGCCAGACGATTGGTCAGCAACTGCTGCGCCGTCGGGCCCACCAGTACGTTGCCGCCGGATGCCTCCATGCCTTGTTGGGCAACGATCTGCTCTTCGGATGTCAGTTGCCCTTTGACGGTCAGCCGTCGCCCCTCGCCGGTAATCGCTTTGATGCCGACAATTTCCTTTCCCCCCATCTGTAGATCCCCCTGCATCGCCTGCGAACCATCCCGACGCAGAAAGCTGTTCAGCGGACTCAGCAAATAGCCCGCACGTATGGCGAGCAGGCCGGCGCCGGGCGTCGGATTCGGCAAGTCGTTCGGGGTGTTGGTGTCGGAGGATGGGGTGAGGGGAAAGGTGAACCTGTCCGGACTCTCCGGTTTGGAAAAACCGCCATGAACGCCGATCTGGCGAACCGCCGTGCTCATCATGTTCCAGTCGGTATCGGTGCCGTAGGTGCGCCGCAGGGGCCGGTTGATGAAGATGATCGCGTGGATGTCGCGCTCGCCCGTTCGCCTGAAAATCCGGATGACGTAATCGGCGTTCGCCAGCATCGGTGGCTTATCGCCGACGCCCGGCAGTTTCATGATGCGAATGATGTCTGCTGCGGTGGGCTCGGCAGGATTGGCGGCGCCGATTCGCAACCGCAATATCCGGCCGGAACCGGCGTCGGGTTCGCTTTGGACGTCGACGCTCAGACCCTTGATGTCCTCAAGTGGTACCGGCGCAGTGCCATCGAACGCTTTGCCGATCTCTCCGTGGTGTTTGACGATAAACGACTGCACGCCTTCGCCAATCACTTGCAGCGAGGCACCGATATTCTCGGCGCGCTTAATGCGCATCTCCTGCATCGTCTGATTCATCCAGAGTGTCAGCAGCATGCCGACGATGGCGACGGCAATCGTCGCACCGATCAGGAAGACACCACGTTGTTTGCTTTGCATATCCAAGCCCGGTATCGAGAATGGCCCGCGCGCCGCAAAGTACGACGCTTGACTAAGAGCCAAAGCGCAATTCTGGTGGGCCTGCGTCGCTTCGAGTGACGGACATTTCTGAATTGATCAAAGCGTTGGCGCAAATGCAAAACCTCCACGCCAATTAACGAAGGCGCCGTACGAGCGACTCCCACAATGGCGAGTTTCAATGGGACTGCGATGAGGGTGACGCGGCTTCGACCGCGCTTGCATCGATTCGCGAGGGGTAAAACAATGCGGAGCAAACAACGGGGCGTGTTTCTGATCGGCGCCACGATAGCCGTCGCTGTCGTGGGATTGTTGATCGCATTTTGGGGCAGGCATCAGATGCAGCAGATGCGCATCGAGAAGGGGGAGCGGGTGGGTGAGGCGCTCAAGGTGCTGGGTAATCATGTGCAGGATTTCATGGTGCTGCACCACGGGGAGATCAAGAAGTTGTTCCGTGGTAACGAGTCGGGCATCTCGCTGACGGCTGCGGATGGCACAAATGTCGCGCTTACGGCAGGGAGCAACGGTCCGCTGCAAGCGAAGACCATCCGCGACCTGACGCCGGAAAAACTCATTCGGATTACAGGTGCGAAGGGTATCGGCGAATCGCCGCCGCTGCCGGACGCGCAGTATCAAATCGTCGTGTACTCGACCAACTGCGTGCGCGCGAGCGACGCATGCGACATCAACTCGGTGACGTATCTCACCAATCCAATCAAAAGCGCTTACTCGACTGATATTGACTGGACAGCGTCCGGTGCAGCGTTGACCAAACTCGGCGTACTGGGTGGCATATCGCATACGCAAGCACCCGACACGCTCCGCTTTCTAGATGGGAACGGCACCGTGCTCAATACGATTGCCAACCCAGCGCAGCCCGCCATCGCCGGACTGCTCGCCGTGCGAGGTGGCTATCAGACGAGTGCGCAGGATGCGTTCTTGCGACGCGACGGTACGCGAAAGATGACGGGCGATCTGGACATGGACACGAAGCGCATCGTGGGGGCGGGGCACATCGCTGGCGACGAAATAGTCGCGACTTCGGTGTCGGCTTCAAAGCGTCTTGTCGCTGGTTTTTCGGGAAGAAAGGCCGGTGATGCCGACGACATTCTCGTTAAAAGCATGCCCGGTGGAGTCATCGCGCAAGGCGACGTCTATGCAGGTCAAAACGTGACCGCCAAGGGCAACGTGATCAGTGAGAGCGGCAGTGTGATCGCAAAAAGCGGCGAGGTCAGGGCGGGTGGCGCCGTCGTCGCAGGTGGTGAGGTGACTGCAAACGGGGCGCGCATCGCGGGAACGCTGAGCGTCACCGGTTCACATGCCAACGTAACATTACCCGAAGGCGTGACGATCGACAGCAGGGGGGGCGCCATGGGTCTCTCTGCGGATCTGTGGGCATACGGTGATGTTTGGGCTCGGGAGAAACTTTGGTCTGAGGCAGGTGTTATCCGGCTTGATGGAACCGTCGGTGGACCATGCAAGGAACTGCCGAATGGACGAGGCATCGGCCTTAGCAAAGACGGCCGTGTTATGTCCTGTCAGGGGGGGGTATGGCAGTTGGGCAGCCTGCCGAAGGATTCGAGCGAGGTGCCCGGAGACATCAAGGACAAGATAGAAGAGGGTGCACGCGTCGGGTACGCGAAATGGGATGTCGTATCCGGGGTATTCAATTCGGGGAAGCACGGTAAAAATTTCAACGCGAACTGCAATTCACGAGGGACCATAGAAATCAAAAGCGGATTTGCGTGCCAGCTTGAAGTCGAGAAAAGCTACTGCAACTATCCTCCGCGCCTGCTCCGGAAAGACGCTTGGACGTACGGCAATTCCGTGTCCGAGTACACGTACGAAATCGCAAAAGCCGGCGCTGGATCCGGTGGTCCGGAATCGGGCCGTTACAGGATCACATGCCTGACACCCAAGGGCGCCGGCGTGGGGTATCGCATGAATGGGGGAGGAACTCACGCCAACGGCAATACCGGCTCCAACGCCGGTTCGCTCGCGACCTTGGGCGATGGTTGGGTCCGCGCTGCCAATGAGCAAGAGCTTGATCGGCTGATCCCTCATTCTCGCCACCCCGAACTGCTGGCGAACGTCACTATTGAGAAATTCCGGTGCTGGATCGGAGACGGCGGCGATACGTACAATCTCGATCTCGAACCGGATGGGCCTTGGGACTATTGCGAAATGGCGCCGGATGAAAGGAAGTACCACTGCGATCAGCCGAACCAAAGACGTGACCTGTATCGCGACGCAAATACTGGTGCCTGGATGATGCGCCTCAAACAACGAAGTGCCGGAGCCCGGTGCGTAAAGTTTGCCCGTTGACCCCGGAAAAAGTGTAAGTGGACTTCAATGTTCGTAACGCTTCACTTCCCTCCATCCGTCCCGTAAGTCTTGCCCAAATACTCCGAAATCAGCTTCACCTGATCTTCCGGAATCGGCGCGCCGTAGACCTTCACCATCTTCGTGACTTCTGCGCTCCAGAACGCGGCAGGCATCGGCGGCTGGCTGTTGATGTAGTCGACCGAGTGGCACATCACGCACCATGCGCTGGTTGCCTGATAGCCAGTAAGCGTCGAGGCTTTCAGTTGCGCCGTCTCCTGCGGCAACTTGATCTCAAGCGCGTGCGCCGCCGGGGTGGCCAGCGCGCCCAGCAAGCCGAACGCACACATCACGGGAGCGGCCAGACGGCGCGATATCTTCAAAGCATTCATGGTCATCTCCCGTCTCAAGCCGCAACTACGCGCACGGTCTCTACGCCGTTGCGCAGATACCCGGCCGGATTCCACAGCGATTGCAGCGGCTGCGCGACGCCCGCGCGATTCGTCGCGCGTACCTTCAGCACTTGCTCGCCGGCCGCCGACGGCGTGAACGTCGCCGTCCACTCGCGGAACGAATACTTCGACAACTCGTTGCCCAGCTTCGCCGCCTGCCAAGTCTGGCCGCCGTCGCTGGAGAACTGCACATCGCGGATGCCTTCGCCGCCATCGAACGCGATCCCGCGCACACGTACCGGCTTGCCGACTGCCACGTGTTGCCCATCGGTCAAATTCGTCACGAACGAGCGCACCGTGAAGCGCTCGATCGGCTTCGTCTTCTGTGGTGCCGTCCCCGGGGCGACGCAGTTGCAGTCGTTGTCGGGGATGCGATACGCCGTGGCCATCCAGAAGCCGTCGAACACCGTGTCGATCACCTTGATGTCGGCCAGATGCTTGACCCAATACGTGCCGTAGTACCCCGGCACCACCAGCCGCACCGGATAGCCGTTGAGCATCGGCAGGTCTTGCCCGTTCATCGCGAATGCGATCATCACCTCGCCATCCATCGCGTGATCGAGGTCGAGCGCCTTCACGAACTCGGGCGTCGCCGGAATGATCGGACGGTCGAGCCCCTCAAAGGTGACTTGCTTCGCACTGGCCGCGACACCGGCCTTTTCCAGAATTCGCTTGAGCGGAATGCCCTTCCAGCGCGCATTGCCCATCGCGCCATTGGCGATCTGCCCGCCGCCGACGCGCGGCTCGAAAAAGCCCCGGCTGTTGCCCGAACACTGATGCACGGCCACCACTTCGACCGGCGCGCCGAAATCCTTCTTCAGCGATGCGAGCGAAATTTCGAGCGGCTTGGTGACGCTGCCGCTCACGCGGATGCGGTGCTTCGCAGCATCGACGTCGGTCGGGATGCCCGCGAGGTGATACCGCACGAAGAACGCGTCGTTCGGTGTGATCAGCCCGTCGTTGAAGACTTCGAACGGCGTTTCCAACTGCGGTGGCCGAGCGGTCAGGCGGATCAGCGGGCGCTTTTGCGGATACGCCACCAGTTCGCGCTCGCCATTGGCAAACGGCAGCGTCACCGTCTGCGGCGCACTGACGGCGGCGAGGGTATCAAGCGCACGGCCGGCGAGGCTTGCGCCCACACCCAGCGCACCGGCGCGTCGCAAGAAGCGGCGGCGAGAGGTGGCGGCGATCGTTGATTCGGAAAGTTCTGCCCACGTAGATGGCGTGGACGCGGAGGATTCGGGCAAAGCAGAAGCGAGGGCCGTGGGGGCGGCGCTGGGGTCGTGCGACTTCATCGGAAGGTCTCCTGTAGACGTTCTTATCGTGCTTCAGGGTGACGCGGCAGCGCGGTGAAGCTTGTGATGTGTTCGTGCGCGCTGCGGTGATGCGATGCGTGCTCTGGCGCCGCGTGTGGGGACGTGACGCAGGGCGAAGCATGCCCGCATCGTCGGAGATTCTTCCGATGATGTCAAATTTTCGGAACGTTATATACCGATTTATATTTCGAGCGGATCGACTTCGAGGTGCCAGCGAACCGGCGCCTTGAGCGCGCGCAGCCCGGCCATCCAGCCCGCAAGGAATCGTTGCAGAGCGCCGCGATGCGGGCTTTCCACCACGAGCTGGGCGCGGTCGGTGCCGGCGATGCGCACCATCGTCATGGGCACGGGGTCCCAGAGGGAGATGCGGGGATCGTTGAGATCGGGACCGGCGGCAATCTCGCGCGCCTGCTTGAGAAACGCCATGGCGTCGTCGAGCTTGCGGGCTTCGGCGCGCAGCAGCGCCTGATGCGTATACGGCGGCAACAGCGCGACGCGCCGTTCCTCCAGTTGCTGCGCGGCGAACCCCGCGTAGTCGTGACGCATCAGCGACCCGAAGAGCGGATGCGATGCGTAGCGGGTCTGGATCAATACGTCGCCGGGGCCGTCGGCCCGTGCCGCCCGGCCAGCGCGCCCCGCCACCTGCATCAACTGGGCGAACAGACGCTCGGCGGCGCGGAAGTCGTGCGAGAACAGCGCGCTGTCGGCGTTCACCACGCCCACGAGCGTCACGTTGCGGAAGTCGTGACCCTTGGCGACCATCTGTGTGCCGATCAGGATGTCGACTTCTCCCGCGTGCACCTGTGCGAAGAGCGCTTGCGCGCTGCCTTTGCGGCGCGTGCTGTCGGCGTCGATACGGGCAAGCCGCGCGTCAGGGAAGTGCTCGGCAAGCGCTTCTTCGATGCGTTGCGTGCCTCGTCCGAGCGGTGCGAGATCCTGATTGCCGCAATCGGGGCAGGCGTGCGGAATGCGTGACTCTGCGCCGCAGTGGTGGCAACGCAGGCGGCGCTCGGGCTTGTGCAGCACCATGTGGGCGCTGCATCGGCGGCAGTCGCTGACCCAGCCGCACGCATCGCAGTTGAGCACTGGGGCGTAGCCGCGGCGGTTCAGGAACAACAGGCTCTGTTCACCGGCTTCGAAGCGGGCCTTGATCGCCGCGAGCAGCGTCTGCGACAGGCCCTCGTGCACGGTGCGCTGACGCTTGCGCTCGATGTCCATGTCGATCAGCGATACACGTGGCAGCACCGCGTCGGGGGTGGCGCGCTCCGGCATCGACAGTCGCACGTAGCGGCCTTGCTCGGCACGCCGCCAGCTATCGAGCGACGGCGTCGCGGAGCCGAGGACGACCGGAATGCGCAGCCGGTTGGCGCGCCAGATGGCGAGATCGCGGGCGGAGTAGCGCAGACCTTCCTGTTGCTTGTACGACGGGTCGTGCTCTTCGTCGACGACGATCAGGCGCAGATGCGGCAGCGACGCCATGACCGCGAGGCGTGTGCCCAGCACGATGCGGGCTTCACCGCGATGCGCGGCGAGCCAGTGCCGTGCGCGCTCGCCTTCGGCCAGCCCGCTGTGCAGGGTGACGAGCGTCTCGTGCGGAAAGCGCGAGCGGAACACCCCTTCGAGCTGCGGCGTGAGGTTGATTTCCGGCACGAGAACAAGCACCTGCGCGTCGCCTTCGCGCAGCGCTTCGGCGACGGCGCGCAGGTAGACCTCGGTCTTGCCGCTGCCGGTCACGCCGTAGAGCAGGAATGGGGCGCAGGCGGGCGTATCTGGGGTATCGGGCTTGTCGGTCTTGTCGGCGGTGCCGGGGGCGTTGCCGGTGTCATCGCCGGACGAATCTGTTGTGTTGGCCGTGTCGAGTGGCCGTGCGCCGGACGACAGCAACGCGTCGTGGATGGCGGCGACGGCATCGGCCTGCCCGGCGGTGAGCGTCTTGTTGCCCGGCAATGCGGGGGCGATTCCGTCAGGTGAATCGACGGCGTCGGCCGAAAAGCGGTCGCCGGCGTCGGTCGCTATGTCATCCGAAACGTCTTCGTCGTCTTCCCTTACTGCCTCATGGAACGGCACAGTCTCCACCACAACCCAGCCCGCGGCCGCCCACTGCTTGAGCACGTCGGCGGCTTTGGCGCAGAGGGCGCGGGCTTCATCGGCGTCGAGCGTCCCGGCTTGCGCCAGTCCTTCGGCGAGCCGTCGCTGCGCGCGCAGCCGGGCAGGGACGTTCTCCATCAACGTGTCGAGTGCGCCGTCGGCAATGCGATAACGCTGCACGCCGCGTTGGGCCAGCAATCGCGACCAGCGCATCGGCGTGCGCAAATGACCGGGAATGGCCGGCAACGCCACTTCACCGATGCCGCGCTGGTAATACCGCGCGGCAAAACGCATCAGGTCGCGCCACTCGTCACCCAACGGGGGCAATTCGTGCCAGACAGACGTCACTTCCCGGAGCTTGGCCGGGTCGACTTCGCTGCGCTGCGTCATTTCCCAGACGATGCCCACGACTTGCCGTCGTCCGAACGGTACCTGCACCAACTGCCCCGGGCTGGCGGCCTGGTCGAGGCGATAGTCGAACAACGTGAGCAACGGGGTATCGAGCGCGACGCGGGCGATGGCAAACGCACCGGCGCCGCCGCGTGACGCGGCCGCAGCGGCCCCTTCGTCGGAGGACTCCGGCGGAAGGAGGGACGGTTCGGGGAGATCGTCGGCGCGGGTCAAACTTAAAGTGAATCCTGAGAAGTTCCGATAAACCCCGGATTTGAGTCGGCTTTCCGGTAGCCCGAAACGCTTGTGGATAACTATGTTGAGAACTGTGGGGATTATCTCCCGGCAGCCTCGCCGCGCGGGCCTGACATCGCGCGGCACCGTTTCTCTGCGTGAATCAAAAAGGCTTTTTGATCAATAGCTTATGAGCGGCGTCGTAGGGTGCTTCAAAGTGCGAGACAGTTGCGGCGGCGCAGCGAGAATTTGTGCATAAGTCTTTGGGACAACTCCGCAAATTGGAGGGGTTATTCGACCCGTTTCCCCTTGACTTTGCCAACGTGTAACGGCGGTCGGGTTTGCAGGGCAAAATGCCCCGCGAACCCGCGCCGCCACGTGGCGGCACCTGTCATTACACCGGCTGGCGCAGCTTCCGGCTGTGGCTATGCACTTCGTCGACGAGTGCCGCGACGTGATCGGGCGACGTGAACTGCGAGATGCCGTGTCCGAGATTGAAGACGTGACCCGGGGCGTTGCCGTACGCTTTGAGCAGACGGCGGGCTTCGGCGCGAATGGCGTCGGGCGAGGCGAACAGCGCGGTCGGGTCGAAATTGCCTTGCAGTGCACAACGATCGCCCACGCGCTTGCGCGCCGCAGCGAGATCGACGGTCCAGTCGAGGCCGATGGCGTCGGGGCCGGTATCGGCAATGGCTTCGAGCCATTGGCCGCCGCCCTTGGTGAACACGATGTGCGGAATGCGGGCGCCGGCCCACTCACGATGCACGCCCGCGAGCGCTTTCTGCATATACGCGAGCGAGAAGCGTTGATAGAGTCCATCGGCAAGCGCTCCCCCCCAGGTGTCGAACACCATGATGGCCTGTGCGCCCGCTTCGATCTGCGCGTTCAGGTAGGCGCTGACGGCTTTGGCGTTGGTCTCGAGGATGTGCGTCATCAGGTCGGGACGCTCGTACATCATCGTCTTGACCGTGCGGTAGTCGGCCGAGCCCGAGCCTTCGACCATGTAGCACGCCAGCGTCCACGGGCTGCCGGAGAAACCGATCAGCGGCACACGGCCTTGCAGCGCGCGGCGAATCTCGGCGACGGCGTCGAACACGTAGCGCAGGCTGTCGAGATCGGGAGCATGCAGGCGGCGCACATCGTCTTCGGTGCGCAGCGGGCGCGCAAAGCGCGGGCCTTCGCCGGCTTCGAACGACAGACCGAGGCCCATGGCGTCGGGAATGGTCAGGATGTCCGAGAAGAGGATGGCCGCGTCGAGCGGGAAGCGCTCAAGCGGCTGAAGCGTGACCTCGGTGGCGTAGGCGGGGTTCTTGGCGAGCGCCAGGAAGCTGCCGGCCTTGGCACGGGTCGCGTTGTATTCGGGCAGGTACCGGCCCGCCTGGCGCATGAGCCAGATCGGCGTGTACTCGGTCGGCTGGCGCAGCAGGGCGCGCAGGAAAGTATCGTTTTGCAGAGCTTGGGACACGTCGAGGCGGTGGTATCTGAAATTTGGGCAAGCGGCTATTTTACTCGGGTATCCGGGGCCCGGACGCTTGGGGCGCTGTTATGCCGCGCATAAGTGCCCGCGGGCGGCACATCTGTTGCGTAGGGATCGATGTCGCGGGCATGCCCCGATTGGCGGCGGCGCCCACTCTCTTTACTATGGCGGCACACTTTGTGGCGCCGCTTCGGGAGTGACTTCGGGGCGATCCCAGAAGCATCCTCAGAAGCATGCTCAGAAGCGACCTCAGAAGTGACGCCAGGCACACGATCCGCAACAGACGGATCGCCCGGAAAGATAACGATCAGGAGACAAGCATGAAAGGCATGATCGCGGCCGCCTCGGTGGCCCTCATGGCAATGACGGCGCTCGCCGCCAATACGGCACAAGCCCAGTCGGCAGGTGCCGGCGCCCCCTCACGGCTCGACGAGATCGTGAAGTCGGGCACGCTGCGGGCCTGCGCCACCGGCGACTACAAGCCCTATTCCTATAAGCGCCCGGACGGTCAGTTCGAAGGCATCGACGTGGATCTGGTCGCCTCGCTCGCGAAGTCGCTCGGCGTGAAGCCGGAAATCGTGCCGACCAGCTGGCCGAAGCTGATGGACGATTTCACGGCAGGCAAGTGCGACATCGTCGTGGGTGGGGTCTCGGTCACGCTCGACCGTGCCCGCAAGGCTTACTACAGCCGAGTGGTGATGGTGGACGGCAAGTCGCCGATCGTGCGCTGTGCCGACGTGGCGAAGTATCAGACGCTCGCCGATCTGAACAAGCCGGGCACGCGCGCCATCGCCAACCCGGGCGGCACGAACGAACGCTTTGCCCGTCAGTTTCTGCCGAATGCCACGCTTACGATCTATCCGGACAACGTGACGATCTTCCAACAGATCGCTGACGGGAAGGCCGACGTGATGGTGACCGACTCGTCGGAAACGCTGCTCCAGCACAAGCTGAATCCGGCGCTCTGCCCGGTGAACCCCGACAAGCCGCTGCAATTCGGCGAGAAAGCCTACCTGCTGCCGCGCGGTGACGACGTGTTCAAGAACTACGTCGATCAGTGGCTGAATCTCGCCCAGAAGACCGGCGAATATCAGGCGGTGGTGGATAAGTGGCTGAAGTGAGCTGATTCGGCGGGCTTTTTCAGCCCGCCTTTTCCATCCGCTTAACCCAGCCAGTCGCGCAGACGCTGTGCGGCGTCGTGCATCACGAGTCTCGCCTGCGGCACATACGGTTGCAGGCGAGCGAAACTGTGGGTCAATCCTGCGGCTTCGATCACCTCCGCCCGGCCACCCGATTGCGCCACGAAGTGCGCGTACTCGACCGCTTCGTCATGCAGCGGGTCGTACTCGGCGGCAATGACCAACGTGTTCGGCAGCGGATGCTTGGGGGCCTCGGCCGTCAGGTTGACGCGCACGTCGCTTTCCTTCGGCTCGGTGCCGTTCAGGAACTGCTTCCAGTACCAGCGCATTTCGTCCCGGGTCAAACCGACGCCGTCCGCCAGACGCTCGTAACTCGGGGTGTCGAATCGATACTGCACCACCGGATAGATCAATAACTGCGCACCCACGACGCCCGGGTGCTGGTCGTTGAACCACGCTGCCGCCTGCGCCGCCAGATGCCCGCCGGCACTGTCGCCTGCGACCGCCAGACGATCCGGTGACACGCCGAGCCGCACGCGCTGCTCCGCCGCCCACGCCAGCGCCTCGCGGGCATCGTCGACCGGGGCTGGGAACGAATGCTCCGGCGCCAGCCGGTAATCGACGCTCAACACGGCGACATCGCCATCCTGCGCAAGAAACGCGGCCATCGTGCCGTGCGTATCCACGTCACCAACGACCCAGCCGCCGCCATGGAAGAACACGACGAGCGGCACTTCACGCCCGACCGGACGGTAGAGCCGTGCACGCAAACTGCGACCGGGCAACGGAATCTCGAAGGTCTCGCTGCGCAAGGCGGCGGGCAACGGGCGCAGCGCCTCGTTGGCCACGGTAGCGAAGCGGGCACGGATTTCCTGCGGACTGGCGGACCCCGGCAGCGCAGGGTACTTGCGCGCCATCAGGTCGTAGTAGGCAAGCAGATCGGCATCGATGGTCATGGCAGCGGACAGTGTGTGGAGTGAACGGGCGGGCGCTCGTGTGGCGTCTGGGTGACTCTTTCGTCGTCTTGCTGGGGGCTATGACTAACCCGCGCCAAGCATCTGCCAGCGCTGGTGTTCGATCTTGACGCAGCGATCCATCACGACATCGAGTCCGGCCGCCAATGCCGCGGCGGCCGCGTCGTCGTTCTCGATACCCAACTGCATCCACAAACTGTTGGCGCCGATGGCGACGGCTTCCTCTGCAATGGGCGGGATGTCGGCGCTACGCCGGAAACAGTCGACCATCTGAATCTGCACCCCTTCGGTGCGTAACGCATCGGCCGCCTCGATGAGGCTGGCGTACACGGTCTCGCCCAGAATGGGCTCGCCGCTGTCGGCTGCCTGTGGGTTGACCGGCACGATGCGGTACCCGTGCTGCTGCATATAGCGCGAAGTGGTGAAGCTCGGGCGGTCAGGCCGCGGCGATAAGCCCACCACCGCGATGACGCGGTCGCGCGCAAGGATCTGTGCCAGTCGTTCGATGGTTTCCATGCGGGGTCGGCCGGTCCGGCCGGTGAGTCAACGGTTGGACTGCGAATTGGGATGGCGTTCTATGCTGCCACGCACAAAGACCGAACTTAGCACATTGACGCGCAGGACGTGAAACCGGGGCTGGCGACTGCCGAGAGGGGCGGCGTCACTCGGAGACGTTGCCGACTGGTGATCGGGGATGACGCACTATTAGATGAGTTACTCAGGACGACGAATCAAGTGACGAATTCGGTGTTACGCGTCAAACGCTTGCCGGACAAGGAGAGTGATGCCCGTTTTCGAGGCGTTTTCGGGCCGAGGTGTTACAACCTGAAACACTTTGTTACCCCTCGCCTCAGACGTTTCAACCACAATGCATCTCAACGCTGAAGTGCTTATCCCCCGGTAACACGGCAGCGCGACTGTATCGGCAACGAGCGTCCCCCGGCGCGATTTGCAAGCTGGTTCGATACAGTGCTCCGAATCTGGTCTCCTCGCGCTAACCCCGTAGCGTGTGGTTTTGGCGGGCCCAAGTGTCCCGCCATTTTTTTGTCCGAAACGTCCTACATCTTTTCTCACCCGTTCTCCGACACACACGTAAAACACGTGGGTACGCGCTCGTCTCGATGCGCTGAATTGCGTCATGCAAACGGTGTCTTTTGCCCTCGCTGTCATCGCGCGTCACAGAAATGCTTCGCCATCCGAGTGAAATTCGGAAATCGATTTATCCCTGCGTAATTTGTCGAACAAATCGTTGGCTGCGTCGCCGGTGGCTTCGTCAGCGTGCGGCACTGCGCAACCACGGTTTGAGCCAGCCAAGGCCCGCACGCGTTTCGCCCTGCGGACGATATTCGCAACCGATCCAGCCCGCGTAACCCAGTTCATCCAGCAACCGGAAGAGGAAGGGATAGTTGACTTCGCCGGTGTCGGGTTCATGCCGCGCAGGCACGCCCGCGACCTGCACATGCCCGATATTCGCGATGTGCTGGCGCAACTTCATCGCGAGGTCGCCTTCGACGATCTGACAGTGATACGCGTCGAACTGCACTTTGAGGTTGCTGGCGCCGACTTCCTGACGAATGGCTTGCGCCTGATCCTGTCGGTTGAGGAAGTAGCGCGGGAAGTCGCGCGGATTGATCGGCTCGATGAGAATGGTCACGCCGTGAGCGGCCGCTTGTTCGGCGGCATAGGCGAGGTTGTCCAGATAGACGGCCCGGCATTGCTCGGGCGACTGCGAAGCGTCGGGGCAGCCCGCCATCACGTGCAGCTGGCGGCAACCGAGCGTGTCGGCGTAGTCGAGCGCGAGTTCGAGTCCGTCACGAAACTGCGCTTCGCGTCCGGGCAGCGCGGCGAGACCGCGCTCGCCGCTGGCCCAGTCGCCACCCGGGGTATTGAAGAGCACCTGCGTGAGGCCGGCGTCGTCGAGTCGCGCGCGCACCTCGTTGGCGGGGTGCTCATAAGGAAACAGGCATTCCACCCCACGGAAGCCATCGGCGGCGGCCTCGCGGAAACGTTCCAGAAACGGGACTTCCTGATAAAGCAGGGTCAGGTTCGCGGCAAATCGCGGCATGGTCAGACTCTCCGTCGCGTGAAGCGGATGGGCATATGCCCGTCACGATATCACTGGCCGTCGACCTGAGGCGCGGCCACGCTACGAACCTGAAACCGTCCGTCATTATTGAAAAGCCATGTCTCGACGGCGCGCACCCGGCCGCTGCTGTCGACCAGTGCGCGGCTCGGCGCCGGCAACGGACTCGCCCGGCGCAAGCTCGCCACCGCAATGCGCTCGGCCTCGTGATCGCCGTTGCTGCGATACAGCAGCACTTGCGTGATGTTGCCGTTGCGATCGACCCAGTATTCCAGCGACACGACGGAGCGCAGCATCGGCTGCGGATTGCCCGGGGTGATCTGCTTCGCGTTGACTTCGGTCACGCGCTGCGCGGCGGCGATCTTGTATTGATCGAGCGCGGTGAGCGGCACGTTGCCGGGCGTGAAGTCGAGGACGAGTGGCGACTTGGGGGCGAAATCCGGATTGGCGCAACTGGCCAGCATTGCGATGCTTCCGATCAGGCTGGCCATCAGTCCGCTTCCGGAGGCCAGCCGGGAGGCTGCGCGAAAGCGACGCGCATTAGGAGAGGATTCGGTTTTCATGGGCGTCTCCTGCCAGATCAGCGACGCTTCTTTGTCTTGCCACGTCCTGCTATCCGGTGGCCGCCGCAAACGCGATATTCAAACCTCGAAGCCCGCGACGGCCACCGTGAATCACCTGCGGTCTTGCCTAGTGCGGCCGGGTACCGAACGACCAGTTCGGCATCAGCGTGTTGGACGGCAGATTCTCATCCTGCAATTTGCGCGCCGTCTCGATGCCGGCGACCGGCAACCCGGTCGGATCGAGCAACCCGATCTGTACGAGCACGCTCGCCTGATCCCAATAGATATGTTCGTGTTCGAGCTTGCCGCCCCGGAATCGCACGATGGCCACCAGCGGAATCTCGACACGGCGTCCGGTCGGTGCCACGCCCGGCAGCATCCAGTCGACCGGCGTCGTGTGCGTGAAGCAGAACAGCAGCTCATCGACCAGTTGGGTCGCACCGATGGTGCGCGAGATCGGCACCAGCTTGGTATCCGGCGGGTTGCTGTTGACGAAGTGATTGCGATAGAAGTGCGCGAGTTGCTGATGGCCGACTCCGCCCGTCATCGTCGGAATGTGATTGACGTAGGGCTCGTCGACCATGGTCTTCATCAGCGGATCGATCTCGCGAATGGCGAATTCGTACGCGCAGTGCGTTTCCCACAGGGAGGCGAAATCGAAATGCGGACCGATGACCCGGCGCAATGCGCCGATGGTTCGCTGGTGCGCAAGCTGGTTCGCCGACCGGTTGAAGTGCTCGCCGGGCCGGGCAAATGCGTGATCGGCGTCGGGGTACGCATATAGGGTGACGTTGGGGTGTTCGCCCAACTGAGCATTGAGCGTCTCGCGAACCTCGGCCGGGGCATATTTGTCGAGTTCGGCAATATGCAGCACGAGCGGCGGATGGTCGCCGGCGAGTTCTTCCACATGCTGCTCCAGCCCGACGCCGTAGTAACCCACGGCGACATCGGCGCTGGTGCGCGTGACGGACAGTGCGGCGAGTTTGCCGCCCAGACAATAGCCGACCACACCGACACCGCCCACGCATTCGGGCAGCGCGCGCACGGCATCGACGGTCGCACCCACGTCTTCCATGCCGAGATCGACGTCGAAACTCTGGAACAGCGCAAACGCCCGCTGCCAGCCACCCGGTGAGTAGTCGAGTTCGATGCCCGGCTCGATGCGCCAGAACAGGTCGGGGGCCAGTACGACGTAGCCCTCTTCGGCGTAGCGGTCGGCAAGTTCGCGAATGTGCGCGTTCACGCCGAAAATCTCCTGACATAGCACCAGGCCCGGGCCCTTGTTGTTGCCGCCCTTGCTCGCGTCGGGTAAGGCGAGATACGCCTGAAAGGTCTTGCCGTCGCGCGACTCGATGCTGATGAAGCGTCCTGCCATGTCACTGTCTCCTGAGGGGCCGGATCGTGCCGCAGACAGCGCTCATCGCCTAGCTTAGGCGGTGCACGCGCGCTGCGCCGCGCGGTAAACCCGCAGCGGTGCGGCCGGGCGCGCAACCGTGCCTGTCAGAGGCAAGGGCCGGGCGCTGCCGTCGGTTCGATACGCGGACATTACGGTGAAGTTGCGAGGTAATGATCGGGTGAAGCGGATCAGGTGATTCCGATTAGGTATTGCGGGTCAGTTACTGGGTCTGTGCTGTGACCTCAGTAGCGGCATTCGACGATACCATGCATACTCGGAGCGCACGTTCGAAGGGTGAACGTTTGCCTGTTTTTGACGCATTGGAGTGTCCATGATTACCGTGTATCACAACCCGCGCTGCTCGAAGTCGCGCGAAGCGCTGGCGCTGGTGGAAGGCTCGCCGGCCGTGGGCGGCAGCGATCTGCAAATCATCGAATATCTGAAGACACCGCCGAAGGCGGCAGAACTCAAGCGCCTGCAAAAACTGCTGGGCGTGCCCGTGCGCGAAATGATTCGCAGCAACGAGACGGAGTACACGGAGTTGGGGCTGTCGGACAAAGAGTTGACCGACGATGAGTTGCTGGCGGCGATCGCGAAGCATCCGAAGCTGCTGCAACGGCCCATCGTCGTCAACGGCGACAAGGCCGTGATCGCTCGTCCGCCGGAACTGGCGAACGAGGTGCTGTAAGTGCGATTTAAGGACGAGGTGTCTTAGGTCAGCTAAGTCAGCTAAGTCAGCTAAGTCGGCAGGAGGGGGGGGGCGAGGTCCCCCGCAGTGCGACGGCGCAATGGCTCAACGTTGCGCCGTACTGTCCTTCTCCGGGCCCGCCTCGGCGGCCGGGGCTTCGGTCGATTCAGCCGCCGCCGCCGCCACTGTCGCTGTTGCCGCTTGTGCCGCCGCCGAACCGAACACCGGCTTGTCGGCATTGGCCGTCAACCCGGCGCCCTGCCATTCGGGCAAAGCGGCCAGCGTCTTCTGCTGTTCGCGCAACTCCGCCAGCATGTTGCAGAAGAGGGCGCCCTGTTCGAGCGCGTCGTCGAGCGCCACGTGCGTGTGCGGCAGCGGGTCGAGCCACACCTGCGGCAAACGCGGTTTGATGCACTTGCGATACGGCATGCCCGTCATCGCGAACGCCAGCGTCTTGATGTCGAGCGCCGACCACGAGAACGGGCAACGGCCGACAAAACGCATCATGTACCAGAACATGAACGTGAAATCGAACCCCGCCGGGTAGGCGACGAACACGGGCTTGCCCGGCAGCTTCTCGACCCACTTCACGTACGCCTTCAGCGCCTTGGCCGGATCTTCCGGATCGATGCGGCAGGCCGCCCACGCTTCGGGTTCGGTCTTCCACCACTTCATCGTGAGCGGATGTCCCTTGGCATCGGGCAAAAATTCCAGATTCGCGCTGAAGGTGCCGATGAGCTCCTTGTCGGCCGTGTAGGCCGCCGAGGCAAAGCTCAGCATCGAGTGCGGGCCGGGAATCGGGCCGTCGGCCTCGACGTCGGTGCTGACAAAAATTTCTTCGTCGACGGGGATGATGCGCGACGGCACGCGGGAGACGGCGGTGCTCATGCGCCGCTCCGGGCGAGCACGGCGTCGGCCACGTACGGATTGGTCTCGCGCTCCTGACCGAACGTCGACACGGGGCCGTGCCCCGGGATGAAGGTAACGTCGTCGCCCAGCGGCCAGAGCTTGTCGCGAATCGATGCGATCAGGTCGGCATGGTTGCCGCGCGGGAAGTCGGTGCGGCCGATGGACCCGGCAAACAGCACGTCGCCGACGCTCGCCAGCCGCTCATCGGCCGAGAAGAACACCACGTGGCCCGGCGTGTGCCCCGGGCAATGAAAGACATCCAGCGTGACGTCGCCGAACTTGACGGTATCGCCGTCGCCCAGCCAGCGGTCGGGCGTAAAGCTCTGCGGCTCGGGAAAACCGAAGCGCGCGCTCTGGGCTTCCAGTTGATCGATCCAGAAGGCGTCGTCGGGATGCGGACCTTCGATGGGCACGTCGTATTTGGCCGCCAGTTCGCCGGCACCGCCGCAATGGTCCAGATGGCCGTGCGTGAGGAAGATCTTCTCGAGCGTCACCCCTTGGCGCTCGATCTCGCCGACGATGCGGTCGATATCGCCGCCCGGGTCGACCACGGCGGCCCGTTGGGTCGCGTCGCAGACGAGCAGCGTGCAGTTCTGTTGGAAAGGCGTGACAGGAATCAGGGTGACGTTCATGAGGTATCGGGGACGCGGTTTTCGCTTATTGTAAGTCGGGCAGGGGGCTCGCCGCCTGCACAGCGACGTACTCAGAGCGCGCGAATTAGGCGATGCCTAGCCGAAATCGCCCGCCGGGCGGGGGCTTCGGGCGTTACATCGCTTTTGCGTAACGCTTTGTAAACAAGCCACGCCATGTAAGTGAACGCTCGCTGATGGGTTGACTTTGACGGCGTGTTAAACTTGCGGGCTATGCGAACACGCGACATGCTCACACGGTTCGCGGTCGGCTGCGCCCTCGCCCTGACGTTGACAGCCTGCACAACGCCGCTCGAACCACCCAGCCAGACGGCTGCCGCCCCCTCGGCGACAGACGTCCGTACGCGCTCGCGTGAAGCCAACGCACCCGTTGGCTCAAGCTTCGATCTTCACTGGCCCGGCCGGGCCTACCGTAACGAAGGCCTGAACCCCGGCGATCCGAACGCCCCGGACCGCGATGGCGAAGCTCGCCTGCGCGCCGATGCGGGCACGTTCTACCAAACCGGCACGGCCTCGTGGTACGGCAAGAAGTTTCACGGCCGACGCACTGCCACCGGCGAGGCGTTCGACATGAACGAACTGACGGCCGCGCATCCCACACTGCCGCTGGCAAGCTTCGTCCTGGTGCGTAACGTGGCCAACGACAAGACGGTGGTGGTGAAGATCAACGATCGCGGCCCGTACACGCGTAATCGCATCATCGATCTCTCCTACGGCGCCGCCAAACAACTCGACTTCATTCGCTCGGGCCACGCGAAGGTTGAAATTCGCCGCTTGTCGCGTAGCGAAGTCGCCGCGCTCGGCCTCGACCAAAGTAATAACGCGCCCTGAGCGCCGGGTTTCGCCCGCGTAATCTCCTCGCTGTATTCCCCTCGCGTCATCCGTTCTTCGCGGCCCATGCCGGTGCCTGCGGACAGCATGCCGTCTCGAATTCGAATCGGACGCGTCTTAAAAAGTGGGACGCCATCGGTCACCTTCTGACGCGAATCGCGTAACGCGTCCCGGTTTTTTCATCGCGAACTGGCCGTTTCGGCGTATCTCATTGGCTGAACGCTTCGCATGAATGTGCGCGGGTATGAATACACGCGCCCGAATCGACTAATTTTTTTCCGATTGCCGCACAGTTCTGCCAGTGTTTGGGCGCAATCCGATATGTGGCGGGCCTCGCCATCGGTTGCGTTGGCAACCGTTGTTCGCTGCTGGGGATGTGGGTAGACTGTGCCCCACGCGCAGGTGCACGCTTTAAGTGCATCCGAATGAGGCCCGCAGAGACCCGGGCACGGCGCACCTTTCAAAAAGCAATCCTGGAGGAGTTTTGATGTCGACCATGGGCAAATACGCCAAGCGCACCCTGTTGTGCGCGGTGGCCGCAACGATGTTGGGGACAACCGGCGCCGCATTCGCGCAGGATACGAAGTCGGTGGCCGTGCTGGCCATCGTGGAGCACCCGGCACTCGACGCCATCCGTGACGGCGCGCGCGACGAACTCAAGGCTGAAGGTTTCGAAGCCGGCAAGAATCTCAAGTGGGAATATCAAAGCGCACAAGGCAACGTGTCGACCGCGGCGCAGATCGCCCGCAAGTTCGTCGGCGACAAGCCGGACGCGATCATCGGCATCGCCACGCCGACGGCTCAGGCTGTCGCTGCCGCGACGAAGAGCGTGCCGCTGGTGTACTCGGGCGTGACCGATCCGGTCGCTGCACAACTGGTCAAGAGCTGGGACGCCTCGGGCACCAACGTGACCGGCGTGTCGGACAAGCTGCCGCTCGACAAGCAGGTGGCGCTCATCAAGCGCGTCGTGCCGAACGCCAAGCGCGTGGGCATGGTGTACAACCCGGGCGAAGCCAATTCGGTCGTGGTCGTCAACGAACTCAAGAAGCTGCTGCCCGCCGCGGGCCTGACGCTGGTTGAAGCCGCTGCACCGCGTACCGTCGACATCAGCTCGGCGGCCAACAGCCTGGTCGGCAAGGTCGACGTGATCTACACGAACACGGACAACAACGTCGTGTCGGCTTACGAGTCGCTGGTGAAGGTTGCCAACGATCGCAAGATCCCGCTGGTGGCGTCGGATACCGACAGCGTGAAGCGTGGCGCCATTGCGGCACTGGGCATCAACTACTACGATCTGGGCCGTCAGACGGGCAAGGTGGTGGTGCGCATTCTGAAGGGTGAAAAGCCGGGTGCGATCGCTTCGCAGACCAGCTCGAACCTGGAACTGTTCGTCAACACGGCGGCCGCGGCCAAGCAAGGCGTGACGCTGTCGGACGATCTGGTGAAAGAAGCCAAGACGGTCATCAAGCAATAACGCGAGCGTGATGCCGGTGTGGCGGGCGAACGGCCTGCTTTGCCGGTGAGCGACAGGGCGGCGCCCGGACATGACCTGTCCCCGCCGCTCTTTTCCGCTTGAGTCCCCCCAACGGCGCGCCTCACCGAGACCCGGTGCGGATCGTCTTGTGTAGTGGAATTACGAAAAATGTCCCTTTTTTCTATGATGGGCGCCCTGGAGATCGGCTTGATCTTCAGTCTGGTGGCGCTCGGGGTGCTGATCTCCTTTCGCATCCTCAATTTTCCCGACCTGACCGTTGACGGCAGCTTTGCGCTCGGCGGTGCCGTTGCCGCAACGTTGATCGCTGCCGGCACCAATCCGTTTCTGGCCACAGCCGGCGCGATGGCGGCGGGTGCCACGGCCGGTTTCATCACGGGCTGGCTCAATGTGCGCCTGAAGATCATGGATCTGCTCGCCAGTATCCTGATGATGATCGCGCTCTACTCGGTGAACCTGCGTGTGATGGGCGCACCGAACGTGCCGCTGATCACCTCGCCGACGGTCTTCACGATGTTGTTGCCCGAGAATGCCCCGCAATGGCTGCCTGACTTCGTGCTGCGCCCGCTCATGCTGCTGGTCGTGGTGGCGGTGGTGAAGCTCGGCCTCGACTACTTCTTCTCGTCGCAACAGGGTCTGGCCATGCGCTCGACCGGTGTGAATTCGCGCATGGCGCGCGCACAAGGCGTGAACACGGGGCACGAGATTCTGGCGGGGATGGCGTTGTCGAATGCGCTGGTGGCCCTTGCCGGGGCACTGTTTGCGCAGTCACAGGGCGGGGCGGATATTTCGATGGGGATCGGTACCATCGTGATCGGTCTGGCGGCGGTGATCATCGGCGAGACGATCTTGCCGGCGCGACGGCTCATTCTCACGACGTTGGCGGTGGTGGTCGGAGCGGTGTTGTATCGCTTCTTCATCGCGCTGGCGCTCAATAGCGATTTCATCGGTCTGAAGGCGCAGGACCTGAACTTGGTGACGGCCTTGCTCGTCGCGGTGGCACTGGTGTTGCCGGCCACGCGTCGCAAGCTGTTTCCGCGCAAGAACGGGGGTGCCTGATCATGTTGAGCGCAAAAGACCTGAAGATCACTTTTAACCCGGGTACGCCGATTGAAAACCGTGCGCTGCGCGGCATGTCGCTGGACATTCCGACGGGGCAATTCGTGACGGTGATCGGTTCGAACGGGGCGGGCAAGTCGACGTTCCTGAACGCGATCAGTGGCGACTTGATTGTCGACACGGGCACGATTTCGATCGACGGCAACGACGTCACGAAGAAGACGGCGTGGCAGCGGGCGAGTCAGGTGGCACGCGTGTTTCAGGACCCGATGGCGGGCACCTGCGAGGCGCTGACCATTGAAGAGAACATGGCGCTGGCGGTGAAGCGCGGCGAGAGCCGCAGTTTCCGGCTGGCGTTGAACAAGCCGTTGCGCGAGCGGTTCCGCGAGAAATTGAGTCTGCTGAATCTGGGGCTTGAGAATCGACTGTCGGACCGTATCGGCCTGCTCTCAGGCGGTCAGCGTCAGGCGGTGAGCCTGCTGATGGCGTCGTTGCAACCGTCGCGCATTCTGCTGCTCGACGAACACACGGCGGCGCTCGATCCGAAGACGGCGGCGTTCGTGCTGGAACTGACCGCGCGTATCGTGCAGGAGAGCAAGCTGACGGCGATGATGGTCACGCACAGCATGCGTCAGGCGCTGGACTACGGCGACCGTACGGTGATGCTCCACCAGGGCAAAGTCGTGCTGGACGTGGCGGGCGAAGAGCGCAAGGGGCTGGACGTCCCCGACCTGCTCCAGATGTTCGAGCGCACCCGCGGCGAACAACTCGACGACGACGCGCTGCTGCTGAGCTGACCGGCCGATTAGCAAATCCGCAGAACGAAAAAGCCCGCTTCGGCGGGCTTTTTCTTGGGTGGGCCGATGGGGAGTCGCCAGAGGCCTCCTCGGAGTATTCCGAATTGGAAGCGGGCCTGCCGCTCCCGTAATTCCCGCAAACGCTCAGCGGATCAGCCGTTCTTCAATGCCAGCGCACGTTCGTACAACGCGTTCTTCGGCGCGCCCGTAATCGCAGCAGCCAGCTTGGCGGCGCTTTTCGTCGGCAGTTCTGCGACCAGCAACGCGAGCACGCGCTGCGCTTCGGCATCCACGCCATCATCGGTCGTACTGGCCGCCGCACCCGACACCACCAGCACGAACTCGCCACGCTGACGGTTGGCGTCCGCTTTCAGCCACGCTTCGCCGTCGCCCAGCGCGCACTCGTGAATCTCTTCGAAACGCTTGGTCAACTCGCGGCCGATCAGCAGCTTTCGCTCCGCCCCGAGCCCCTCGGCCAGTGCGGCAACGGTCTCGACGATGCGATGCGGGGCCTCGTAGAACACCTGCGCTGCGGTGGCGCCCGCCAACGCCGTGATCGCTTGCGCGCGCTGCTGCGACTTCGATGGCAAGAAGCCGACGAACGTGAACGTTTCCACCCATGCGCCCGCTACCGAGAGCAGCGTGATGATCGCGCTCGCGCCCGGCACCGGCACCACGCCCAGCCCGGCAGCACGCACTGCATCGACGAGCCGCGCCCCCGGATCGGAAATCCCCGGGGTGCCGGCGTCCGAAATATAAGCAATGCGCTCGCCTGCCCGCAAACGCTCCACAAGCCGCGTCGCCACGGTGTTCTCGTTGTGTTCGTGCGCCGCAATCAGCGGCTTGTCGATGCCATAACGCTGCAACAACTGCGCGCTGTTGCGCGTATCTTCACAGGCAATGGCGTCGGCCATGCCGAGGACATGCAGGGCGCGCACCGAAATGTCCGCCATGTTGCCCAACGGCGTGGCCACGACATAGAGCGTGCCGACAGGGTAGTGCTGACCTTCGGCCAGCGACATCAAGCGCTCGTCCATCTCAGCAGCCTCCCGCCGTCGGTGCGATCACGTCGCAAGTTGCATGAAGCGGGCCAACGTCGCAAACAGCGGCGCGCGGCACGGCGAAGACGGAGCACATCGGGGTACAGATCGGAACAACCATGTCGAATCAGCTTGGAGAATCGTTTGAAGCCCGCGCTCAGGCGATGCTGGAGCGCCGCGGCTGGCGGCTCGTCGCGCGCAATTATCGGTGCCGCGGCGGCGAAATCGACCTCATTATGCGCGATCGCGCCGGGGTGCTGGTGTTCGTCGAGGTGCGCGCCCGCCGCCGGGCGGACTTCGGCGGGGCCGCCGCGAGCATCACACATACCAAACGCCGGCGGCTGACGCTTGCGGCGCGCCACTATCTGCTTAGGCGCCCGGCCGGGCGCTGCCGCTTCGACGTCGTCGCTTTCGACGGCCATCCCGCCGTGGTCAGTTGGCTGCCCGACGCCTTCCGCGCCGACGAGGTGTGACGCGGGTATGACGAAACCCGGCCGGGCGCGCCCTGTTACACTTGCGAAAGTGCCGTCTCCGAGCGTCCTCGGGCTTTTCCGGGATTTTCAGGGTGACGGCTTTGATCGTCGGCCATGCAGGGACACTGCGCCCAGACCGGGCCGACAGCTTTTGCGACACCCTGGCTCAACGACCATGTCGATCGAACGAATTCAACAACACTTCACGGATAGCGTCGAAACCAAGCTGGCCGCGCGCGACGTGCTCGCCGACCCCATCGCCGCCGCCGCCGAGGTCATGTTCAACGCGCTGTCCAACGGCAACAAGATCCTCGCCTGCGGTAACGGCGGATCGGCAGCCGATTGCCAGCACTTCGCCGCCGAACTCGTCGGCCGCTTCGAGCGCGAACGCCCCGAACTTCCCGCGATCGCACTCACCACCGACTCGTCGATCCTGACCGCCGTCGGCAACGACTACAACTTCGACGCCATCTTCTCCAAGCAGGTGCGTGCGCTCGGGCAACCCGGCGACATCCTGCTGGCCATCACCACGTCGGGCAATTCGGGCAATGTGCTCGCCGCCATCGAGGCTGCACACGAGCGCGAGATGCACGTGATTGCTCTGACCGGCAAAGGCGGTGGCAAGGTCAACGCCGTGCTCGGCGAACTGGACGTCCATATCTGCGTGCCGGCCGATCGTACGGCCCGTATTCAGGAAGTTCACCTGCTCACCATTCACTGCCTGTGCGACCTGGTCGACGCGATGCTGTTCGGCGACGCGTGAACCTAATGTCATCGTAAGGCGTCAAGATCATCACGCACACCAGTCCGCGGGGGCGGGCGGTGTCGGCAGGGGACGGCGGGGGCCGGCCCGTTCGACCCATCCAACAAGGAGAATGCCCGATGAGTTTCCAACGCGCAGTCAGGCCGCTGGTAGCGGCTGCGTTGATCACAGCAACCCTGGCCGGTTGCGCCCCCATCATCCTCGGCGGCGCTGCCACCGGGGCACTCGTCGCCACGGACCGCCGCTCGGTCGGTGCGCAGACGGAAGACCGTGAAATTCAGGTCAAGGCGGAAGCCAATACCGCCAACACGCTGACCGCCGACGCCGTGCATGTGAACGTGACCGTCTTCAACCGTCGCGTACTGCTGACCGGAGAAGTGCCGGACGACGCTACCAAGCAACGTGCCGTGGACATCGTCAAGCAGATCAGCAACGTGCGCGGCATCGTCGACGAACTCGCCATCGCACCGAAGAGCTCGTTCGGCTCGCGCTCGAACGACGCGTGGATCACCAGCAAGGTCAAGGCGAACCTGATCAACACGAAGGAAATCTCGGCCAACGTGTTCAAGGTGGTCACCGAGCGCGGTGATGTTTATCTGATGGGCCTGGTTTCGGAAGAAGAAGGCCGCATCGCCGCCAACGTCGCAAGCCGTATCGATGGCGTGCAGAAAGTCATCAAGCTGTATGAGTACGTGAAGCCGGAAGAGGCGCAACGTCTGTCGACCGAAGCGCAGAAGAATCCGGCCCCGGCGCAGGGTGACGACAGCAATGCCGCCACCGTGACCACGACCCCGATCGGCACCGATACCGTGACGGCCAAGCCGTTGGCGACGCCTGCACCGATCAGCGACGCGCCGATCAAGCCCGGTCCGTCCACGCGCACGGGCAACTGACGTCGCGAATGGCGCGGATTAGCGCACAGCACCCGGAGGGTTCGAACCGCCGGCATCGTCTTTGGGCGATGCCGGCGCTATTCATTCTGGGCACGCTGGCGATCGGGCCGATGGCGACGGCGGCACCGTCAACGCAGCCCCAACCCGACTGGCAAGCCCGTGACTGGGCGATGGCCTGCATGAGTTGCCATAACGCGGCCGCCCCGGTGAGCGCAGGCAAAAACGCGTTGTCGAAGCTCGAAGGGCGTCCGGTGGCTGAGCTTGTCGCCGCGCTGCAAGCGCTGCGCAACGCGAAGGGGGATGGGGCCCGTCCTGCCACACTCATGCCGCAGCTCCTCAAGGGCTATCGCGACGACGAGTTGCAACGCATCGCGGCTTACTTCGCTGCACAGCCCATTGCGCAGCCGCTTCCGCCATCTCAATCTCAGCCGCCTGCCCGGTCTCGCGCGGCGCCCGTCAGTCCGGCGCCCGAAGCGGCGCGCACTCCCCAATAGGCCGCGCCATGCATCGTCGCGACTTTCTCCTTGGCATGAGCTCGGTGGCAGCGCTGACCGGCATGTCCGGCGCGTTTGCCGCGCTGCCCGGATCTGCCGCCAATCCATGGGTCACGCCGATCAAAGGGCGCGCCCGTGTGGTGATCATCGGCGGTGGCTTTGGCGGTGCGACGGCGGCCAAATATCTGCGCATGCTGTCGGGCAACACCGTCGAGGTGACGCTGGTCGAGCCGAATGCGGCCTTTGTGTCCTCCCCGTTGTCGAATCTCGTCGTTGGCGGCAACCTGCGCGTGAGCGACCTCACGGTGCCCTATGACCGCTTGGCCGCCCGCCACGGCGTGGTCTGGCGACGTACACGCGCCAGCGCCATCGACGCCGCGCGCAAGCAAGTGCAACTCGCCGACGGCAGCCGTCTCCCGTACGACAAGCTGATCGTGTCGCCCGGCATTGCGTTGCGTCGCGATGCCATCGCAGGCTTCAACGACGCCACCGTTCGCGAGGCGTTGCCCGTCGGCTGGACGGATGCACGCGAGAGCGCCGCGTTGCACGCCCGCTTGCAGGCGATGCCCGAGGGCGGCGTCTTCGCCATCACGATTCCCGAAGCACCGTTCCGCTGCCCGCCCGCGCCTTACGAGCGCGCCTGTCAGGCCGCCGCATGGCTCAAGCAACACAAGCCGCGCGCGAAAGTGCTCATCTTCGACGCCAACGATGAGGTGCTGGCCGAAGCCGAGCAGTTTCACGAAGTCTGGCGTACCGAGTTCGCTGGCATCGTCGAGTACCACCCGCAGTTCAATTGCACGGAAGTCGCGCTGGACGGCGCGAAGCAAATCGCCCGCTTCGAGTTGGGTGAAGAGGTGCGCGCGGATGTCCTGAACGTCATTCCGCCGATGCGTGCGGGCGACATCGCGACCGCGAGCGGACTCGCTACCGCCAACGATCGTTGGTGCGACGTCGATTTCCTGACCTTCGCTTCGACGGCGCAACCCGACATTCACGTACTGGGCGACGCCGTACAGATCGCGCCGCAAATGCCCAAGTCGGGCCACATGGCCAACCAGCACGGCAAAGTGTGCGCGGCGGCCATCGTCGCGACGCTGGCGGGCCGCCCGGTCAACCCCGAACCGCTCTATAGCAACACTTGCTACACGTTCGTCTCGGCAACGCAGGCCATGCACGTCGCAAGCGTTCATCGCTACGACGCGGCGCAACGCACCATGCTGCCGGTGCCCGGTACAGGCGGGGCGTCGCCACATGCCAACCGCGACGAGTTCGCGCTCGGGCTCGCGTGGGCGCAGGGAATCTGGGCCGACATGCTGGCCTGATGCGCCACCCGGCGGTATTTCGTCCTGCAAGGTAATAGTCCAGCGCGTTTGGAAGGGTTTCTCTAAGTAGCGAAACCCCGGTGCCATCGCCGTCGCGCTGACTTGTCGCCCGGTTGTTGCGCGAGCGCCTCAGTCCCCCTGCTTTCCTTCATTGACGGGGCCTGAGGCCTCTCGGTTACACTGGCTCCACGAAAAAATAAGCTGGGGGGCATAGGGATGGCGTATCGCCAGGGAGGGTCCCGTCTTGCGTCGCGCGACACGCGCGGGGACTCGGTCAAGACCGTTCGCAGCCGTAAAGTTGTCAGCGTAGTTCGCATCGTCCACCGTGCCGTTTCTGCTTCCGCTACCGCGTTCGCCGTCGTTGGTATCGGCGGGTGGCTCACCAGCCAGGCGGCGTGGGCCGACAGCAGCCCGGTGCGCGGCGACCCGTTGCAAAGCATCCCGAAGATCGAGGCACCCAAGGCAGCGCCTGCCACCATCCACATCCAGCCGCCCTCGCAGGACGACGCCCTCAAGGCGTTGCTGGCACGGCCGATTACGCCGCAGCGTTTCGGTATCGAAGGCGTGAAGTCGATCCCGTTCGATCAGGTGGCGGCGCTCTTCGCGCCAATGGCCGGCAAGGAAGTCACCATCGGCGATCTGGTCGAGAAGGCCAATCAGGTCACGAAGATGTATCAGGACGCCGGCTACCTGCTGTCGTTCGCGTTCGTGCCTGCGCAGGACTTCGCCAACGGCTTCGTGCGTGTGACCATCGTCGAAGGCTATATCTCGTCCACGAAGATCACCGGCAAGCCGGGGCCGTCCGAACAGCGTCTGCGCGATATCGCGGCGCACATCGAGGCCGAGCGCCCGCTCAAGCGCGCCACGTTCGAGCGCTACCTGAACCTGCTCACGCTCGTGCCCGGCATGAAGATCAAGGCCGACGTGCAGCCGCCCACGCAGACCGACGGCGCCACCGAACTCTCGCTCGATGTCTCGCGCCAGCCGATCGCAGCGGGCACGTCGCTCTCGTACAACAACCCGGGCATTCGCGGCGTGTTCACGGTGACCAGCAACGCGCTGACGCCGCTGGGCGAACAGATTCAACTGACGGCCATCGCGCCGAAGGGGCACAACGACGAGGAGTTCTACTCGGCGTCCTATATTCAGCCGCTTGGCTCGAACGGGCTGCAAGCACGTCTGGATGCGTCGCACTATCGCGGTCAGCCGGACGATCAGGCCCTCGCCGGGCTCACGCGTCACCTCGATACCAAGCGCGTGGCCGTGAGCCTGTCGTATCCGATTCTGCTGAACAACCAGCGCAGCCTGACGGCCAGCGGCGGCATGTACGGCGTCAATTCGCGCGACCGGTACGAAGTGCCGGACTCGCCGAACTTCATCAATTCGCAAGCAAACGTACGCGCCGCGCAGGTGCAACTCGCCTATAACGAAGTCACCGACAAACAGACGCGCAGCGCCACGCTGGGCGTGTTCAAGGGTTTCAACGGACTGGGCGCGAGCCAGTCGTACACCACGCAGCCTGCCGGTATTCAGCAAATTCTCGGACCGTACGATCTGGGGTTCTGGCGCTTCACGCTCGATGCCAAGCAGGGCGTAGTGTTGCCGTGGGACTTCGGCGTCGTCGTCTCGGCCGGCGCGCAGTACAGCGGCAATACGTTGCCGACGTCTGAGCAGGCCACGTTCGGGGGCACGCGCTACGGCCTCGGCTATCCGGCGGGTGAAGTGGCCGGCGACAAGGGCTGGGGGGCGTCGATCGAGATCAATCGCCTGTTCCGCACCGATTTCCGCTATCTGAAGACGGTCCAGCCCTACCTGATCGCCGACACGGCGCGCGTCTATGTGAACTACGGACAGGTCGTGCACAACAGTCTCGCGTCGGTCGGCCTCGGCGTGCGGATATCCGACAAGAAGTACTACACGCTCGATCTGTCGGTCGCGAAGCCGATGGCCGATGCGCCGACCAATTCGCCGAACCGGCCGCTGCGTTTCAACGCCAATTACTCTTACCAATTCGAGTGAGCCGCATGTGCGGTGACTTGCCGCTGACGTCATTCGGGACGTCGTACGCAGAGCGGAGTGCTCTGGTGCGACGTCCCGCGTCATTTTTCTTATCAGGTTTTTCCCTGATGCCATCGATGCGCGCCACGTCGAGGCCGTCGAGCGACTTGCCAGCAGGCGTCGTCACGACCCACTTGCTGCGGCATAACCCACTGCGCGCTATATCCGGCGGTATACATGGAAACTTGATTTTCATCTCGCAAATCGGCCAGATGACGCGCAATAGATCGGCCTCCGATATGTTGCAGCGCAGCTTGCTTATCTCGCCCGTTATTTCGATTATCCGTATATGCGTATGTAGGCATATACGGTCTCATTCACGCCTTCACACGAACTTGATTGCCGAACGTCATGGAAGAACTCGACCGCGTATTCGAAAAGGTATCTCACTACTTCAGCCTGCTCTCCGAGCCGACCCGGCTGCGCATTCTGCATGCCTTGTGCGGTGGCGAACAGTCGGTGAGCGATGTGGTGACGGCGGTGAATTCGTCGCAGACGAACGTCTCGCGACACCTCAATGCGATGTATCAGGCCGGTGTGCTGGGGCGTCGCAAGGAAGGCAATCAGGTGTACTACACGATTGCGGATACCGGGGTGGTCGAGATCTGTCGCGCCGTGTGCGTGCAGGTGGCCGGCCGGCTCGAGGAGGAGGCGCTGCCGCACCGTGCCGTCGACGGCTTCATGCCGCGCGGTTAATAGCGCAGCTGGCGTCATCGCCATACGAAGCAACCTACGAAGCAACATCGCAACATTGCAAGACCCGTAGTGCAGCGCGGCGACGAGACCGCGCGAGGTTCCAGGGTGGGTTCGCACGAGGTGATGTGAACCGGCTCTAGCCCGATCCGTGTCCTTCGCGACGCGCTCGGGCGCCACAAAACGCGAGGAGACAGGGTGAGCAAGACCAGCGATAGCACATCGCGAGCCGGCCGGTTGCGCCGGGCTCCGGAGAATTTCATCGACGGCACACTGGCCGGCGACATCGCCCGTGACGGGCTGAACCCCACACGCCGCAATTTCCTGCAACGCAGCTTTCTTGCCGCCGGCGCCGCGCTCGCCGGGGGTGCCGCTTTTGCCGCCGACGCCCCCAAGTCGCTCGGCGATGGCGATCCGATGATTCTCGAGCCGCGTCCGTGGGCGACCTCACTGGGTCAGCCGGTGGCCGCCCGCCCGTACGGCATGCCGTCGAAATTCGAAGCCAATCTGCAACGCCGGCAATCGCCGGGGCTCACGCAGACGACACAGGCGTCGGTTGCCTTCACCCCGCTTCAGGGTCTGTTCGGCATCATCACGCCGAGCGGCCTGCACTTCGAGCGTCACCATCAGGGCTGGCAGGAGATCGACCCGACCCAGCATCGTCTGATGGTGCACGGCATGGTGCGTGAGTCGAAGGTCTACACGATGGACGACATCATGCGGTTGCCGTCCGTCTCGCGCATGCACTTCATCGAGTGCGGCGCGAACACCGGCATGGAGTGGGGCAACTCGGCCGTGCCCACGGTGCAGTACACGCACGGCATGCTCTCGTGCTGCGAGTTCACCGGCGTGCCGTTGTCGGTATTGCTCGACGACGTGGGCGCCGACATCAAGCGTGGTCAGTACGTGCTTGCCGAAGGGGGCGACGGCTCCGGCATGACGCGCACCATTTCGATGGAGGCCGCCCTCTCGGACGTGCTCGTGGCATGGGGCATGAACGGCGAGATGCTGCGTCCGGAGAATGGCTACCCGCTGCGTCTGGTCGTGCCCGGCGTGCAGGGCGTGTCGTGGGTGAAATGGCTGCGCCGCATCAAGATCGGCGATGCGCCGTGGAACGCCAAGGATGAAACGAGTCACTACGTCGACCTGATGCCGGACGGTCAACACCGTCAGTACACGTCGATTCAGGAGTGCAAGTCGGTCATCACGTCGCCGTCGGGCGGGCAGGCGTTGCTCGATCGCGGTTATTTCAACGTGACGGGGCTGGCATGGTCGGGACGCGGGCGCATCAAACGCGTCGATGTGTCGACCGATGGCGGCAAGTCGTGGCGCGCGGCGCGCATCGAGTCGCCCGTGCTGCCCAAGTGCCTCACCCGCTTCAACTTCGACTGGCAGTGGGATGGCTCGCCCGCGCTGCTGCAAAGCCGTGCGGTGGACGAGACGGGCTACGTGCAGCCGCGTTATCGCCAGTTGCGCGATGTGCGCGGCACCAAGTCGATTTATCACAACAACGCGATCCAGACGTGGCAAGTGGCCGCCAGCGGGGAGGTGACCAATGTCCACGTCGACTAAATCGTACGGTATGGCCAAGCCGAACCGGCGCGCCGTGTTGCGTCACCGGTTGCAGGCCGCTGCGGCCGCCTGCCTGTGGGCGAGCGCGCTTGCCGTGGCCGGGCTGACCGTGAGCGCATGGATGAGCACCTCTGCCCATGCCGCCCCCGCGACTACCTCCGCTGCGCCTGCGATCAAGGCACCCGCCGGCATCGGCCGTGACGCCACGCCCGCCGAACTGAGTGCGTGGGACATCGACGTGCGTCCCGACTTCAAGGGGCTGCCAAAGGGGCAAGGTTCAGTGGCCGACGGGCAGAAGCTCTTCGACGCACGCTGCGCGTCTTGCCACGGCACGTTCGGCGAGAGCAACGAGGTGTTCAATCCCTTGGTGGGCGGCACCACGGACGACGACATCAAGACCGGTCACGTTGCGTCGCTGCGCGCGAACAACCAGCCGGTGCGCACCACGCTGATGAAGGTCAATACGGTCTCCACGATCTGGGACTACATCCGCCGCGCGATGCCCTGGAACGCGCCGCGATCACTGACGCCCGACGAAGTCTATGCGGTCACCGCTTATATTCTGAATTTGGGCGAGATCGTGCCGGCCGATTTCGTGCTGTCCGACAAGAACATCGCCGACGTGCAGCAGCGCATGCCCAACCGCAACGGCATGACGCGCGCGCACGGCATGTGGCGCGTGGGAGACAAACCGGATACCCATAAC
Source organism: Pandoraea sp. PE-S2R-1 (assembly GCF_002179865.1). Lineage (NCBI taxonomy): Bacteria > Pseudomonadati > Pseudomonadota > Betaproteobacteria > Burkholderiales > Burkholderiaceae > Pandoraea > Pandoraea sp. PE-S2R-1. The sequence goes on from NZ_NGUR01000016.1 coordinate 179,223, forward strand.
AGTGCGTGTATGCAGGATTGTCCCGGGGCTGGTATCGTGACGTCCGCACTCCCTGCGTACGCCCGCGACGCACATGGAGATCTGGCCGCGCAAAACCGTGTCATCGGACCGGTGCGCGGTGTCGATACGAAGCTGCCGCCGCTCTCAGGCACCGCCGCGCAAAATGCGTCGGTGCGCAAGATGGCGGCTCTCGCCACGCTTGGCATGGCGAGTCCGGACGCACCGGCTCAAACCGCCGCTGTGACGTCACCGGCAGCAACGCTTGCGGACAAGAACGGTTGTCTGGCCTGTCACGGCGTTACCGACAAGAAGATCGGGCCCGCCTTTTCGGAGGTCGCCACCAAGTACCATGGGCAGTCGGATGCGACTGAAAAATTGGTGGCGAAGATACGTGCCGGAGGCGCCGGTAACTGGGGCAGCATGCCAATGCCGCCGCAGTCGCAGGTTGCCGAAACCGACGTCCGTACGATGGTCGACTGGATTCTCCGTGGTGCACAGTGAGCGGGCAAGGTGTCCGACGGCAGCGCTTTGTTCCGCTTGCCGCCGCAGGACACCGTCCCCTACATAAATCGAAGGAGATACGATGAAAAAGTTGTTGATCGCCGCCGCGATGCTGGCCGGTACCTCGCTGGCACACGCCGGTGTCGACGTTGCCGCAGCGACCAAGCTTGCTGCCGCCAACGCCTGTATGGGTTGCCACGCCGTCGACAAGAAGCTCGTGGGCCCGTCCTATCAGGACGTCGCTGCCAAGTACAAGGGCGACAAGGATGCCGTGGCCAAGCTGGTGAAGAAGGTGAAGGGTGGCGGTGCAGGCGTCTGGGGTCCGATCCCGATGCCGGCGCACCCGAACATGTCGGATGCCGACGCCAAGATCCTGGTGGATTGGGTTCTGGCAGGCGCCCCGGCGAAGTAAGTCCGGGGCAGGGGGCTCAGGCGGCACGCCTCGTTCGCGAGGGGGCCGGATGAGCGAACGGCGGCCGGTGCGTTCAGGATGTTTCGCATCGGCGGCCTTCAGAGAAGGAAACACACGAAGATGAACCAACAGCGACGCGACATGCTGCGGTTTTCCGCGGTAATGGGACTGGCGGTGGCCGCCGGGCTGATCAAGCCCGAAGAGGCACGCGCGGCCGAAGCGCAGTGGAACAAGGCGGCGTTTGCGACCAAGAGCGTGGCCGATACGGTCAAGGCACTGGGTGGCACGAGCGCCAGCCCAAGCGATCTGGTCGTGCTCACCGCACCCGACATTGCCGAGAACGGTGCAGTCGTGCCGGTGGCGGTTACGAGCAAGGCACCGAACACGCAATCGATCGCGATTCTGATCGAGAAGAATCCGAACACCCTCGCGGCGTCGTTCGACATTCCCGATGGCACCGACCCGTCGGTGACCACGCGCGTCAAGATGGGCCAGACCTCGAAGGTCTACGCGCTCGTCAAGGCGGACAACAAGTACCTCGTGGCCGAGAAGGAAATCAAGGTCACGCTGGGCGGCTGCGGCGGTTAAGCGCGCGAAGAGAATAACGAGGAGCCACACATGGGTAATCCGATGCGCATTCGCGCAACCGAGGCCGGCGGAGTCGTCGAGGTCAAGGTGCTGATGAGCCACATCATGGAAACCGGCCAGCGCAAAGACGCTTCCGGTAATATCGTGCCGGCACACTTCATCCAGACGGTGACGGTGGCCTGCAACGGCAAGACCGTGCTGACGGCGGAATGGGGTCCGGCGGTGTCGAAGGATCCGTTCCTGTCGTTCAAGTTCAAGGGCGCCAAGAAGGGTGACAAGGTCACGGTCACGTGGGTCGACAACAAGGGCGACACACGTACCGACGAGACGGCAGTCGCCTGACACGCCTTAAGCACGACTCAAGCACGACTCAAGCACGACTCAAGCACGACTCAACTACGAGTCGTCGCCGTGCAGGAATCAAGCGCCGGGAAGTGCGCGGTGGCGCTCGCGGGGAGTCTCCTCGCGATGCGCCGAACAACCCACACAGAGGAGAGTCAGATGCTTGATGCGCAAGATAGCGCACGGGTGAGCACCCCGCGACACAAAACATGGCTGCGTCGGACAGTGCTCGGCGGTATGTTCGCCATCGCGGGTGTCAGCGCCCCCGCATTTGCCGCCGGTCAATCGACCGCCGACGCGATCGCGCAATATCGCGAGATGCTCGCCGACGGCAATCCGGCCGAACTGATCGAGATGCGCGGCGAAGAGCTCTGGAAAACGCCGCGTGGCCCGAACAACGTCTCGCTCGCGCAATGCGATCTCGGCCTCGGTGCCGGTGTCGTGAAAGACGCCTACGCACAACTGCCCCGCTATTTCCCCGATGCCAAACGCGTGCTCGACGCCGAGTCGCGCATCGTCGAATGCATGGTGAATCTGCAAGGCTTCAAGCGGGCCGACGTCATCAAGCAGCCGTTCTCGAAGGAAGGGCAGGACCCGACCGATCTCGAGTCGCTGACCGCCTATGTGGCGGGCCAGTCGCGCGGCGCCGTCATCCATGTGCCGCAGGCGCACAAGGAAGAGAAGGATGCCTACGCGCGCGGCCAGAAGATTTTCTATTACCGTGCCGGTCCGTACGACTTCTCGTGCGCGTCGTGCCACGGGTCTGACGACAAGCGCATCCGCTTGCAGGATCTGCCGAATCTGACCAAGCCCGCCGCCGCCCGTCAGGCGTTCGCGACGTGGCCGGGCTATCGTGTCTCGCAAGGCGCACTGCGCACGATTCAGTGGCGCATGTACGACTGCTTCCGTCAGCAGCGCATGCCTGAGCTCAATTACGGCTCGCAGGCGTCGATCGATCTGATTACCTTCCTCGGTGTGATGGCCAACGGCGGCAAGATGGACGCCCCCGGCCTGAAGCGCTGACCGATCACGAGGCACACCCATGAAATCATTCGCATTGCGCACGGCGACCGCCGTGCTGGGCGCGGCCGGGGCACTCGTCATCGGCGCGGCATTTGCACAGGGCGAGGGCACGAAGCTCGTGACCGGCTCGACCGATGCTGCTGTCGTGCAGGAGTTGCGCGACTCGTTCCGTGCGTCGGGCATCGCACAACTCGACCGTATCGATCAGAGCGAATTGCAGAAGCTGTGCACGCAATACGCGACGAAGCCGATGCCGGCCAAGATTGCCGAGCGTTTGCAGAAGGCCGAGTTGGCCGCCGTCAAGGCACCGGCTGACGGCAAGTATCTGGGCGACTGGAAAGAGGGCGAGAAGGTGGCCCAGAACGGTCGCGGCATGCAGTTCACCGACAAGGCCGACACGGTCAACGGCGGCAACTGCTACGCGTGTCACCAGTTGACCAAGACCGAGATCTCGTTCGGCAACATCGGTCCGTCGTTGTACAACTACGGCAAGCTGCGCGGCGATTCGCCCGAAGTCGTGAAGTACACGTGGGCCAAGGTCTATGACTCGCACAGCTACATGGCGTGCTCGAACATGCCGCGTTTCGGTGCAGCGGGCATCCTGACCGAACAGCAGTTGAAAGACGTGATGGCGCTGTTGCTCGACCCGGCCTCGCCGGTCAATCAGTAAGTCGTCTGCCGTACCGGCCGGCTGCCTGCGTGAAGACGACAGGTGACCGGCTGGCTTCCGGAGTTCCTCATGACATCCCTGTTTCGTTCGATTCGAACCGCCTGCGACAACGCCGCGCGGCGGGCGGCGCTCGCCATGTTCGGCGCTGCCATCATGGCTTTCGGCATGCCCGCGCAAGCGGTGGAGGTGGGCGACACGGTCACGCTGCCGTCGCTGGTGACCTTTGACGGCAAGACGTTGCCGGCCGAATCGTTCAAGGGCCGCACGGTGATCGTCGAGTACTGGGCGTCGTGGTGCCCGTTCTGTGCGCAGCAGAATCCGCATCTTCAGAAGCTGTACGAGGCCACGCGCGGGAAGCCGATCCAGATCGTCACGCTGTCGATCGACAAGAAGCCGTCCGAGGCGATCGACTATCTCAAGGCGCATCGCTACACGTTCCCGGCCGGCATGGATAACGAGGCGTGGCAGGCGGCGCTCGGCAAGCGGCGCGGGTTGCCGGAGCTTTACGTGATTGGCCGCGACGGCAAAGTGCTGCGCAAGGAAGTCGGCGAGATGTTCGGCGAGGATGTGGCGGCGCTGGCGGATTACGCAGGCAAGTGACGTCGGCGCGAGGCGCTGGCGGTTACCGACGAATGACAAAGAAAGCGTGCCATCAGAGGCGCGTGCCAGGGAGACGAAATGGATCGACGCGAGTTCATGCAGGTATTGGCGGTGGCAGCGGCCGGCGGGATGGCACTGTCGCATCACGAGACGGCGGCGGCCAAGGCGGCGGCGACGTTTTACGATCTGCCGAAATTCGGCAACGTGCACTTTCTGCACTTCACCGATTGCCATGCGCAGTTGCTGCCGATCTACTTCCGTGAGCCGAGCGTCAATCTGGGCATCGGCGCGCAGGCAAACCGCGCGCCGCACCTGGTCGGCGACGCGTTCCTGAAGGCCTACGGGCTGCGTCCGGGCACCCCCGACGCTTCCGCGTTCACCTATCTTGACTTCGCGGCGGCGTCGCGCACCTACGGCAAGGTGGGCGGTTTTGCGCATCTGGCCACGCTGGTCAAGCGCATGAAGGCGTCGCGCCCGGGCGCCTTGCTGCTCGATGGCGGCGACACGTGGCAGGGATCGGGTACGGCCATGTGGACCAAGGGGCAGGACATGGTCGACGCCACGCTCGCGTTGGGTGTCGATGTGATGACCGCGCACTGGGAGTTCACTTACGGCGCCGAGCGGGTGAAGTCGGTGGTCGAAGAGCAGCTCAAGGGCAAGATCGATTTTGTCGCCCAGAACGTGCAGACCAACGACTTCGGCGATCCGGTCTTTGCGCCGTATACGATGAAGTCGATGAACGGCGTGCCGGTGGCGATTATCGGGCAGGCGTTCCCGTACACCCCGATTGCCAACCCGCGCTATCTGGTGCCCGACTGGACTTTCGGCATTCAGGAAGAGCGTTTGCAGTCGATGGTCGACGAGGTGCGCGGCAAGGGGGCGCAGGTCGTGGTGGTGCTCTCGCACAACGGCATGGACGTCGACCTGAAACTGGCGTCGCGCGTGCGCGGCATCGATGCGATTCTGGGCGGGCACACCCATGACGGCGTGCCCAAGCCGGTGATCGTCGAGAACGCGGGCGGCAAGACGCTCGTGACCAACGCGGGCTCGAACGGCAAGTTCCTCGCGGTGCTCGACTTCGACGTCAAGGGCGGCAAGCCGGTCGACTTCCGCTACAAGCTGTTGCCGGTCTTTGCGAACCTGTTGCCGGCCGACGCGCCAATGCAGGCGCTGATCGAGCGTGTGCGTGCGCCGTTCGCCGCGAAACTGGCCGAACCGTTGGCCGTGACGGAGGGCGTGTTGTACCGGCGCGGGAATTTCAACGGCACCTTCGACCAGTTGCTGCTGGACGCTGTCATGGCCGAGAAGGATGCCGAAATCGGCTTCTCGCCGGGCTTCCGTTGGGGCACGTCGCTCTTGCCGGGGCAGGCGATCACGATGGAGCAACTGCTCGATCAGACGGCCATTACCTATCCGTATACGACGCTCACGCCGATGACCGGCGAGACGATCAAGACGGTGCTCGAAGACGTGGCCGACAACCTGTTCAACCCGGACCCGTACTACCAGCAGGGCGGCGACATGGTGCGGGTGGGCGGTATGGACTATACGATCGACCCGATGGCACCGATGGGCCAGCGCATCACGGACATGCGCCTGAACGGCAAGCCCATCGATGCAGGCAAGACGTACAAGGTGGCCGGCTGGGCGCCGGTAGCCGAAGGCGCTCAGGGCGAACCGGTATGGGACGTCGTGGCGCGCTACTTGCGAGCCCAGAAGACCATTGTGGCAAAGGCGCCGAAAGTGCCGGTGATCAAGGGCATGAAGGGGAATCAGGGGGCGGCCTGAGGCCTTTTTGCTTTTTGCCACAAGGGTTTGCGGCTAATCCCGAGCAAATTTGTCGGGCGCTGGCCGGGCTGAAAAAAACCCGCTATGATCGTTGCTTCAAGTGGGGCGGTAGCTCAGCTGGGAGAGCGTCGCGTTCGCAATGCGAAGGTCGGGAGTTCGATCCTCCTCCGCTCCACCAACGTCTAGAGGTAACGCCTCGATCAGAGGCTCTCGCTGTGATTTCCTCACGCCCGATGGCGTGGCACGAGATCGTGGTCCAACCGGTTGCCGGTCGGCGTCATTGTTTTCGGCACAACAAAATCCAAGATATCGCCGAAAGCACGCCTTAAAAACGCCGGTCGTCGGAGAGAGGCATTTCCCATTGATTTTCGGAATCGCACGCGTGATACCATCTCGCGCTTTGGGAAACCTGCGTCAACGTGCTGACAATTGCCGCATCCCGATGCCGCCGGACTCCGGTCCTGACTTCGTCGCTCGTCTGGTGAATTTTCGAGCGAATCGGCACCGGATTCGGCCGGTTAAGCGTGAACGAGGGGCAAGTCAAGCGAGCAGTTGCGCCGCGTTCACACCCCGAGTTCGGTGGATACGTAACAAGTGGCTGCATTCGTAACCGACTGTTAGAATTGTTCGATTTCGCACAAATCTGGGCTACTGTAGCCAATTAACACGAAAAATTGACGGATAGCTACGTTGATTTCAATTCTCTGACGTGGTGTTAATTCAATGACAAGCCGCCGGACATTGCTTCAGCAGGATATTGATTTTCGGGTGCTCCGTATATTGCAGGAAACGCCGGACACCACTCAGCGGGAAATAGCCAAAAAACTTGGAGTGAGCGTTAGTGGTTTGAATTACTGTTTAAAGGCTTTGATCGAAAAAGGATGGGTCAAAGTACAGAATTTCAGTGAATCAAAAAACAAATTTGGCTATGTCTACATGCTGACGCCACGGGGCATTGCGCAGAAAACAGCTCTTACGAGCGAATTCCTCATTCGAAAGATGCGGGAATATGAAGCACTGCGACTCGAAATTGAATCGTTGCGACTCGAAATTGTTAATCAACAAGGCGAAAGACCGTGGAATACATGATTTCAGTATGTCCGGTAATTCTTTGTGGTGGCTCTGGCTCTCGTCTTTGGCCGTTGTCGCGATCCGGTTTTCCGAAGCAATTCCTCTGCCTGACCGGCGATGAGTCGCTTTTTCAGCAGACGATCAATCGCCTCGGGGAAGTCGGCAATAGCGAGATCAATGTCTCGGCACCGTACGTGGTCTGCAATGACGAGCACCGTTTTCTCGTCACCGAGCAGATGCGCGAAGTCGGTGTGGAACCGAGCGGAATTCTTCTTGAGCCGGTAGGGCGAAACACGGCACCTGCCTTGACCTTGGCCGCGTTGGCCGCGCTGGCGTCCGGCGACGATCCCGTCATGATCGTCGCACCCTCGGATCACGCGATTTCCGATCGCGCCGCGTTCGTGCAGACGTTGCGTCGCGCAATTGCCGAGGCGCACGATGGCGCTGTCGTGACGCTTGGCGTCACGCCCGATCGTCCCGAAACCGGGTTCGGTTATATCTGCACGGCCCCTGCCGACGGGGCCGTCACAGGGGCGTTGCCGGTGGAGCGTTTTGTCGAGAAGCCGAATGCCGAGAATGCGCAGCGGTATCTCGACGAAGGGAATTACTTCTGGAATTCCGGCATGGTCGTCGTGCGTGCTTCCACGTGGATGCGCGCACTCGAGACGTTCCGTCGCGACATCACCGATGCCACCCGCCTTGCGTGGGATCACCGGGTCGCCGACGGCGTGTTCATTCGCCCGGGCAAAGCCGAGTTCGCCGCGATTCCGAGTGAGTCCATCGACTACGCCGTGATGGAACGGTGCCCCGGTAGTGAGTTTCCGATTCGCATGGTGCCGCTCACGGCGGGCTGGAGTGATCTGGGTGCGTGGGACGCCGTGTGGGACGTGCTGCCGAAAGACCCGGCGGGTAACGCCCATCTGGGCGATGTCCTCACGCTGGACAGTCGCAACACACTGGTCCACGCGACCAGCCGTTTGGTCGCAGTGGTCGGTGTCGACGATGTCGTCGTTGTCGAAACCCCTGACGCCGTACTCGTCGTTGACCGTGCGCGCTGCCAGGACGTCAAGCGCGTCGTCACGATGCTTGCAGATCAACGCCGCGAAGAGCATTCCCTGCACCGGAAAGTGCACCGCCCGTGGGGTTGGTACGACAGCATCGACGAAGGGACCCGATTCAAGGTCAAGCGAATTCAGGTCAAGCCCAAGGCGAGTCTGAGTTTGCAGAAGCATCATCATCGTGCGGAACACTGGGTCGTCGTCACGGGAACGGCTGAAATCACCAACGGTGAAAAGACCATTCTGCTGACGGAAAACCAGAGCACCTACATTCCATTGGGCGAAGTGCATCGTCTCTCTAATCCTGGGACGATCCCGCTTGAGATTATCGAGATTCAGTCGGGCAGCTATCTCGGCGAGGATGACATCGTGCGTTTTCAAGACAATTACGGTCGAAGTGGTTCATGAACAGCAATCCTAAAATTTATGTCGCCGGCCACCGGGGCATGGTTGGCTCGGCGATTGTTCGCACGTTGCAAGGCCTCGGTCACGAGAATGTCGTGACGCGCACTCGCGCCGAGCTCGATCTCACGGAGCAGGCGGACGTCCGTAAATTTTTCGAAGAAGAGCGGCCCGATCAGGTGTATCTGGCAGCGGCGAAGGTCGGCGGTATTCATGCGAACAACACGTTCCCGGCGGAATTCATTCAAGAGAACCTCTCGCTTCAGTTGAATGTGATTGATGCTGCGTTTCGCGTCGGGGTCAAGAAGCTGCTCTTCCTCGGCTCGAGTTGCATTTATCCGCGCCTAGCCGCGCAGCCGATGCGCGAAGACGCGCTGCTGACCGGCACGCTGGAGCCGACCAACGAACCGTATGCGATCGCGAAGATCGCCGGCATCAAGCTTTGCGAAAGCTACAACCGCCAATACGGCGCGAGTCACGGCGTCGATTACCGCAGTGTCATGCCGACCAATCTGTACGGCCTGGGCGATAACTACCACCCGGAGAATTCTCACGTCGTGCCGGCCCTGATCCGCCGCTTCCACGAGGCGAAGCTCGCCGTAGACCCGCAAGTTGCGATTTGGGGCACGGGTACGCCCAAGCGTGAGTTTCTCTATGTCGATGACATGGCCGCCGCGTCCGTTTTCGTCATGAACTTGGACAAGGCGACGTACGAGGCGCACACGCAACCGATGTTGAGCCATATCAACGTGGGCGTTGGCGACGACATCAGCATCCGGGACGTTGCGGGTTTGGTCGCGCGCGTGGTGGGTTATCAGGGCGAGATCGTATGCGATGCAACGCGTCCCGACGGGGCGCCCCGCAAATTAATGGACAGCAGCCGGCTGAATCAACTGGGTTGGCGCGCTTCGATTTCGCTTGAAGACGGACTGCGCCGCGCGTATGACGATTTCCTGCAAAACGGCGCAATCCGCAAGTAAATCGATCGCCTGCTGAAATTGGCGTCACGTCATCGGAATTTGAGTCTATGTCTGAAAAGCAAAAAATCGCCCTGATCACCGGGATTACCGGTCAGGATGGTTCGTATCTCGCAGAATTTCTGTTGGACAAGGGATATATCGTCCACGGTATCAAGCGTCGTGGCAGCTTGTTCAATACCCAGCGTATCGACCATATCTATCAAGACCCGCACATCGACAATGCGCGGTTCAAGCTGCATTACGGCGACCTGAGCGATACCAGCAACCTGGTTCGCATCATTCAGGAAACGCAGCCGGATGAGATCTACAACCTCGGCGCCATGAGCCATGTGGCAGTGAGCTTCGAGAGCCCCGAATACACGGCGGATGTGGATGCCGTCGGCACCCTGCGGATCCTGGAAGCGATTCGTATCCTGCGCCTCGAAAAGAAGACTCGCTTCTATCAGGCGTCGACCAGTGAGCTCTACGGGCTCGTGCAAGAAACGCCGCAAAAAGAGACCACACCGTTCTACCCCCGCAGCCCCTATGCGGTGGCGAAGCTCTACGCGTACTGGATTGTCGTGAACTACCGTGAGGCCTACGGCATGTATGCCTGCAACGGCATTCTGTTCAATCACGAGTCGCCGCGCCGTGGCGAAACGTTCGTGACGCGCAAGATCACGCGCGGGCTGGCCAACATCGCGCAAGGTCTGGAAGACCGCCTGTACATGGGCAACATGGATGCGCTGCGTGACTGGGGGCATGCCAAGGACTACGTGCGCATGCAATGGATGATGCTCCAGCAGGCGGAACCCGAAGATTTCGTGATCGCGACGGGCGTGCAATACAGCGTGCGGCAGTTCATCCAGTGGAGTGCACAAGAGCTGGGCATCACGCTGCGCTTCGAAGGCGAAGGCGTCGACGAGGTCGGGATTGTCGAGAAGATCGAAGGCGACAAGGCGCCGGCGCTGAAGGTCGGCCAAGCGATCGTGAGTGTCGATCCGCGCTATTTCCGACCGACGGAAGTGGAGACCCTGCTGGGCGACCCGTCCAAGGCCAAGAGCAAACTCGGCTGGACGCCGGAGATCACCGTGCAGGAAATGTGTGCGGAGATGGTGGCTGCCGACCTGGCATCGGCCCGACAGCATGCGCTCCTGAAAGCCAATGGCTTTGACGTGAATGTAAGCGTGGAGTCGTAGTCGCCGCGGGAATCGCAGCGCTGACAGACTGGCATGAGTTAACGCCCCCCGGCAATCTGCTGTCCGGGGTGCCCCTTACGGCTGACGCCGTTCTCTCATGAAAACCCCGCAGTCCACACGCGCGAATCAGGAATCAGAACAAGGAGATTTCATATGAAAGCGGTAATTCTTGCTGGAGGCCTCGGTACGCGACTTAGCGAAGAAACCGCTACGCGCCCGAAGCCCATGGTCGAAGTCGGTGGCAAGCCGATCCTGTGGCACATCATGAAGTTGTACTCGCATCACGGCATCCACGATTTCGTGGTGTGTTGCGGCTACAAGGGTTATGTCATCAAGGAGTATTTCGCCAATTACTTCCTGCATATGTCGGACGTGACGTTCGACATGCGCAATAACCGCATGGAAGTGCATCACAAGCGCGCGGAGCCCTGGAACGTCACGTTGGTGGATACCGGCGATGACTCGATGACCGGCGGCCGGCTTCTGCGCGTGGCGGACTATGTCAAGGATGAAGAGGCGTTCTGCTTTACGTATGGCGACGGCGTAGGTGACATCGACATCTCGGCGACCATTGCTTTCCACAAGGCACATGGCAAGGCGGCAACGCTGACTGCCACGTATCCGCCGGGCCGTTTTGGCGCGCTCGATATCCACCAGAATCAGGTCATGAGCTTCAAAGAGAAGCCCAAGGGCGATGGCGCCATGATCAATGGCGGGTTCTTCGTGCTGTCGCCGTCCGTCCTGCAACACATCTCGGGCGATTCGACGACCTGGGAGCAGGAGCCGCTCATTACGCTCGCGGAAACCGGCCAGTTAATGGCCTACGAACACACTGGATTCTGGCAGCCGATGGACACGCTCCGCGACAAGCATCTGCTTGAGTCGCTCTGGGCTGCCGGCAAGGCGCCGTGGAAGATGTGGGACTGAGGTTCTGGCGATTGGCATGAATTTGATCGCAAGGAATATTGCTTACCTCTACGTCATCCAGTTCCTGCGGCTCTGCTTGCCGCTGGCGTTGCTTTCCGTACTCACGCGAGTGCTCTCCGAGGTGCAGTACAGCGTGTATCTCTACACGCTGGCGAGCTCTGCATGGCTGAGTATTTTCGTGGAGTACGGATTCAACGTTTCCGCCACGCGCCGAATTGCGGCCTTGTCGGACCCCGCGGGGAACCGGACCGTCGTCACTGAAACGCAGTCGGCGAAATGGATGCTGGCAGGCCTGTCGCTGATTTTCTTTGTCTGGGCCCTCACGCAATCCTCGGTCTTTTCCCCGTACCCGGAATGGGCCGTCTGTGCCTGGCTGCTCGGCGTGATGATGGGCATGACACCGACCTACTACTTCCAGGCGCTTTCTCGGCTGCGGATTGTGGCGGTGCTCGAGGTGACGGGGGGATTGCTGACATTCGCATTCGTGTTGTTGCTGATACGGCGCACCGAGGACTTCAGTCTCCTGGTTGCGCCCCTGATCGGCGTACGGTTTCTGATCTGGCAGGTGCTGGAGCGCCAGATGGTGGTCAGCGAGAAGGTCCGGTATCGCGATATTTTCACCGTGCGCCCAGGTGTGGCGGCGCTCAAGGATGGCTGGCGCATCTTCCTGGTCCAGGGTGCGGCAAGTCTGTACACGTCGTTCAACGTGGTCCTGCTGGGGGGGGTGTCCACCGCCTACGCGGTTGCCGTTTATGGATCATGCGAGCGGCTGGTGCGCGCAGGGCTGACCTTCATCGCGCAGGCAACGTCGGCCATTTTTCCGAGGCTGAACGCGCTGAAGACGACGTCGCCGGACAAACTGGGACGCGCCCGCGGGTGGGCATTGGCGGCCTTTTTTATCGTGGCGACCGCCAGCCTGCCGGTTGTCTATCTGATGGCCCCGTTGGTCTCGCGAGTGCTCTTCCATGACAAGCTGCCGGACATCGTCCACGTGCTGAGGATCATGTCGCTGGTCATCCCGGCGATTGCGGTCAGCAATGTCCTCGCGATGCATTTCCTGGTCGTGGACCGCAAGGAGCATGTCCTCAATCTGGTGGTTTTTTCCGCTGTTCCGATAAGTCTGATCGCCGGCTACTTTTTGTCTATCCAATACGGCGCCGCAGGCATGGCGAGCGCATGGGTGGCGATCGAATGGACGATTTCCATTTGCCTCGCTGCGATCATTTTCTACCGCACGAAACCTTCTAAACAAGACCGATGACTCAGACAACCAACACTATTTTCGGTGCCACGTATCGTGACAAGCGCGTGCTGGTTACCGGCCATACCGGCTTCAAGGGGACGTGGCTCACCGCGTGGCTGCTGAAGCTCGGTGCGAAAGTGATCGGCTTCTCCGACCGCATCCCGACGGATCCCGCGATGTTCGAAGTCCTGGATCTGGAAGGCAAGATCGAGCACCACATCGGCGACGTCCGGGACGCAGCGGCCTTGGCGCGCGTGATCGAGACGTCCAAGCCGGACTTCGTATTCCATCTCGCGGCACAGGCGATCGTATCGACCTCCTATCAGGAGCCGCTGGATACGATCTCGACGAACGTGATGGGTACGGCCAACATTCTCGAAGTCTTGCGGCACGTGAAGCACCCTTGCACCGCCGTTCTCATCACGTCGGACAAGTGTTACGAGAACGTCGAATGGCCTTGGGGTTACAAGGAAACCGACCATTTGGGTGGCCGGGACATCTACAGCGGCTCCAAGGGCGCTGCGGAAGTCATCGCGCACTCCTACTATTGGGCATTCTTCCGGGATCCCGCGAAAACGCCGGTACGGATCGCGACGGGCCGGGCCGGCAACGTCATTGGCGGCGGCGACTGGGCCAAGGACCGGATCATCGTCGACTGCGTGCGGGCATGGTCCAAGGGCGAGACGGTGGAGATCCGAAGCCCGGAGGCCACCCGTCCGTGGCAACACGTACTCGAACCGCTGAGCGGTTACCTGACGCTGGGCGCCGAGTTGGCCCGTGACCAGAAGCTGTGCGGCGAATCGTTCAATTTTGGTCCCCGCACGGAGCAGAACAAGACCGTCGTATCGCTGTTGGGCGATCTGCGCAAGCACTGGGCGCAAGACCCGACCGGTGAGGCCTACCGCATCACCGGTCATGTGCCGTTCCACGAAGCGGGGCTGTTGCGCCTGAACTGCGACAAGGCCGCGTTCTTCCTCAAATGGGAAGCCGCACTGAACTACGCGGAATGCATTGGCATGGTCGGTCGCTGGTATTCCAATTTCTACTCGGGACAGCCCGAGAATGCGTACACGCTCACGCTCGACCAGATTGACCAGTACGAGGCTGCTGCAACCAAACGGGGGCTCGCATGGACGAAGTGATTCAGTTGGCGAGCGGCGCGATTGTGACGCCGCTCAAGCGAATCGAACACCCGAAGGGCGACGTCCTCCACGGGCTGAAGGCCACTGACGACACCTTCCGCGGTTTTGGTGAAGCGTATTTCTCGACCGTGCTGCCGGGAATTACCAAAGGGTGGAAGCGTCACGAACGGATGACGCTGAACCTGGTGGTGCCGGTCGGCACGATCGAATTCCATTTGCGCTCGCTCGACGGCCAGATTGCCGACAGCATTCGCCTGGGCGAGACGCGCTATGCGCGGTTGACGGTGCCACCGGGCGTGTGGATGGCCTTCACCGGCATCGGGGCGTCGCTCAATCTGCTGTTGAACGTGGCCAGTATTCCCCACGATCCCACCGAGGCGGTCAACGTTCCTCTGGAGCATTTCTCGCTGGAGAGCTGACATGAACCTACTGATCTCAGGTGCCGGCGGATTGCTTGGCGGTGCGTTGGTCAAACTCGCGACCGCCCGCGGTCACGCGTGCACGCCACTGAACCGCAGCCAGGTGCGCCTGAGTCTGGCGGCGTCGGCGGCGGAGGAACTCGACGCCCTGTTCGCAAATGTCGATCATTTCGTGCACGCTGCGGCCAACACGAACGTCGAGCATTGCGAAGCGGAGCCTTCGGCTTGTCATCGCGACAACGTGCTGCTGACAGAGCTCCTCGCGGCGGCCGCGCGGCGCTGCGGCGTGCCGATGACCTTCATTTCGAGCACCGGTGTCTACGGCGCGTTCAAAACGACGCCCTATGCCGAATACGACGACGCTCGGCCCGAAACGCAACATCACCGCAGCAAGCTTCGCGCTGAACAGCTGGTGCTGGCCGCAGAGTGGTCCAATCTGGTGGTGCGCACTGGCTGGTTGTTCGGGGGTGGTGCGCAGGCGCCGAAGAATTTCGTCGCTCGCCGCATCCTCGAGGCGCGCGCCGCGCAGGACGGTTTCATCTCGTCCAATCAGCAACAGCGGGGCTGCCCGACGCTCGTGGACGACCTCGCAGATCGTCTTCTCGACCTGATTGGGATGAAGGCCCGCGGCGTCTTCAACGTGGTCAACGAAGGCAACGCGAGCCGTTTCGAGTACGTGCGGGAGATTCTGTCTCTGGCTGGCGTGGCCGTCGAGGTTCGCCCGGTCGCCGCCGGACAATTCAATCGCATCGCACCGGTATCCGACAACGAAATGGCGGTTAACTGGCGCGCCGATGAACTGGGTCTGCCGCCGCTGCGCGCGTGGCAGACCGCGTTGGCCGACTATCTGTCGACCGACGACATGAGAGCACTGACAGCATGAGACACGTCCCGATCGCCATCCTGGGTGGGGGCATTGCCGGCATGGGCGCCGCATTGCGCGCACGCGAACTTGGACTGGACGCCGTAGTGTTTGAGGCGGCCCCTCAGGCGGGCGGACTGCTGGACAACTTCGTCGTCGAAGGTTTTCGCTTCGACAATGCCGTCCATCTGAGCTTTGCCACCGAGCCGGAAGTTCGCAGCATTTTCGATCGCACGCCGTATTACACACACCCGGCGGACTCGCAGTGCTTCGACCAGGGCGTTTGGCTCAAGCACCCCGTGCAAAACAACCTGTTTCCGCTGCCGGCCGCGCGTAAGGTTGAACTGATCAAGTCGTTTCTGGCACGTCCCGACATCGATGAGCCCGCCAATTACGAACAATGGCTGCTCTCGCAATACGGCGAGGATATCGCCCGTAGTTATCCGATTGCCTACACGTACAAGTACTGGGGGACAGCGCCCGACCATTTGTCCGTCAACTGGATCGGGAATCGCATGCGCCGCGCAGAACTCGACGAGATTCTCTTCGGGGCATTCACTGCGGAAACACCCAATACCTATTACACGAAGGAGATGCGGTATCCCAAGGAGGGCGGCTATAAGGCATTCATTGCGCCGCTGATCCAGGATGCCGACATCCAATTGAACGCTCGTGCCGTCCGTGTCGATCCGGTGGCTCGTCGTATCGAATTCGCGGGTGGCGACGCCGTGAGCTATGACCGGCTGGTGAGCAGCCTGCCGCTGCCCGAACTGATCCGCATCATGCCCGGCGTGCCGGACACCGTGGCAACGGCTGCCGCGACGCTTGAGGCGACCTCGATCGACCTCATCTCGGTCGGCTTCAAGGTGCCGCTCGATCTGGACCTCTGGTTCTATATCTACGACGCGGATATCCATGCAAGCCGGGCGTATTCCCCGTCGGTGAAATCGCCTGCCAACGCGCCGGCCGGATGCAGTTCGCTCCAGTTCGAGATTTACCAACGCGGGCGCGAGGCCCGCCATTCCCCGGAAGCGCTCAAGGACAACGTGCGCATGGCGATTCGCAAGATGGGCATCGCCCGGGAAGAAGACATCCAGTTCCTGCATCACAAACGGTTGCCTTGGGGCAACGTGATCTTCGATATCGGCATGGAAGAAAACCGGCAGATCGTTCGCGATCATCTGGACGTTTGCAAAGTGGCCTCGTGCGGGCGCTTTGGCGAGTGGGACTACCTCTGGAGCAACCAAAGTTTCCTTAGCGGTTACCGGGCTATCTGACATGAAAAAACTGAGCATCTGCATCCCGACCTATAACCGCTCTGGTTTTCTGGACACCCTGTTGAGCTCGCTGGTGGCACAGATTGCTACCTCGGGCCGCGGTGACGAAATCGAAGTGCTGGTCTCCGACAATGCGTCGCCGGACGACACACCGTCGATCGCCGCCAAGTACGAGGGCGCGATTCGCTACTGGCGCAACCCCGAGAACATCGGCCCCGACGCCAACTTCCTCAAATTGTTCGGACAGGCGACCGGCAGTTATATCTGGCTGCCCGGCGACGATGACACCGTTCGTGACGACACGCTGCGCTACATCCTGCGCATGATCGACACCAACGAATTCGACTTCCTGTACCTGCGCACCCAGGGGAGCACGAGCAAAGACTGGCTTACGCGCGGTGCTGCACAGGTCAGTAACGTGGAGCTGCTGCGCCGCGTTAACATCTTCACCACATTCATGACCTCCCAAGTCATCCGCGCGGACCTGATCAAGCCCAACCTGGAGCAGGCGCGTACGCACTTGGGCGGCTTCATGGCGTACTACTGGATCTTTCTGGAAGCGCTGCACCGATCGGCCCGTTGCCTCATCAGCGAGGAGCGGGAGGTGTTCCCGGACACGACGGAGAACACCGGTGGCTATCGCTTTTACAAGGTATGGGCGGAAGCGGTCTTCGATGTACTGAAGGCTTCGTCCTTCGGCGCGGATGCCAAGTCCTTCGCGATCATGCGCTTTCGCATGTTCTTCGCGCTCTTGCTGCCGATCACCTACCGTCTGCGCTCGGGCGGGGCGCGTTTCAAGTTCCAGTCCGAGAATCCTGCGGCGGGGCTTCAGAAGTATTTTGGCAGTGGTATTTATCGGCCGATCGTCTCCACCTATCTTGGCCTGCCCTACGTGCTGCTCAAACCGGTCCACTTCGCCATGCGCGTGGTGTTGCGCATCACGCGTGCCTGCCGCAACGATATCGTCTGAGCGATGAGCCAAACCCTCCAGCGCATACTCAACAACCTGCGGCGCCCGCTGCCGGATCTGACCGCTTACCTCCAGGGCAAGGTGACATCCGCCCTCTGGAGGCGCTCGATTCACCGTGTCGGCCACGGCTTTCACGTCTGTCGCGGGGCGCTGATTCAGGGTGGCGAACACATCAGCATTGGCGACGGCTTTTACGCCGGGCAACTGTTGTGGATCGAGGCCGTGCGCCGCTATGGCGATGAAAGCTACACGCCAGTGATTGAAATCGGCAATGGCGTCACGTGCAGCCAATCGGTGCACATCGCAGCGACGGTGCGCGTGAGCATCGACGACGGCGTGATGTTCGGGAGTCGCGTGCATGTGACCGACCATGCCCATGGCCGCTATCACGGTGACATTCAGGACTCGCCCGACGTCGCGCCGGGCCGTCGCCCGCTGGCACCCGGCCGGCCGGTCCACATCGAGCGCAATGTCTGGCTCGCGGACGGTGTCGTCGTGCTGCCCGGGGTCACGATCGGCGAAGGGTGCGTGATCGGTGCAAACAGTGTGGTGTCGCGATCGCTGCCGCCACATGTCATTGCCGTCGGCGCTCCCGCAGTCCCCATTAAAAAATTCGACTCCAAGACGGGCCAATGGCTTCCGTGCTTTCCCGACACATGACCACCCTAGGTATCTGCATACCAACCTATAAGCGACCGGATTTTCTAATCCGCTGCGTGCTTTCGGCACTGGAGGCGGCTGGCGGTCGTCCGATCCGCATCTTCATCGCCGACGACTCGATGGATGACACCAACGACGCCGCTTACGCAAAGCTGGCACAGTGGTCGAACCAGATCGTGATCCACCGCAACGCCCGCAATCTGGGCATCGACGACAACATCCAGCAGGCGGTCGACCTGTGCGACTGCGATTACGCATGGATCGTTGGCGAGGACGACAGCTTCATGTCCGACTCCGTGCGGCGAGTGCACGACGCATTGCAGGGTGCCACCCATGCCTTTGTATTTGCTAACTACGCGTATGTCGGCGATGACGATAACCGCCGGTTAGGCCAGGCGCTGGACGTGCCCGACGGTGAGATGCCGGGGTTCGAATTCGTGTCGAAGAGTCTATGGGCCGCGGGCTTCATCGGCGCCTGCATCGTCGACCGGAAACGCTGGGATGCCACGTCGACGGCCCCGTACAAGGGGTCGTACTACACGCACGTCGGCAGAATCTGTGAATTGCTTGCCGGTACGGGTGATGTCCTCCCTGCACGGATCATCGCCGAGCCCTGCGTTGCCAATCGCGTCGAAGGGACCGACACGTTCACGTGGAAGCGGGACTCCTATGGTGTGTTCTTCGGGTTTTGCGCCATGTGCAATGCCGTGACACGACAATGCCCCAGCCTGTCCGGTGCGTCGATGCAAGCGGCGAAGGTGATGGAGAATCGCTACGGCTGGCTGACGCTGCGTCTCGCCATGCGCCTCAGGTCGGAGCGAGGTTACGACGTCGAACAATACCGGCGCTATCTGTCGCGTCACACCGAGAATGGGCTGAAGCGATTTGCGTTCTACGTCATCAGCGTTTCGCCGCCGTGGGCCTTCCAGCCGCTGGTGTCGGCGTATCGCCGGATGCGTCGAGGGGCGGCATGACGAACATGAAAATGGGCGCTCACGTCGCATCGATCAAGACGGCTGAAGCGTCATCCGTGGCACGTTATGCGTTCGTGGAGGTCAAGGCATTCGGTGACCTGACGGTGACGGCACGGACCTTGCGTGATCTGCCCCGGGACACATTGGCACGCTGTGCATTGGTCGTCGCGCCCCATTTGACGGATCTGGTGAACGCCCTGGCGCCGTCGTGTACTGTCGAAACTCTGGCGTTATCCGACGACAGGTTGCCTGCCATTTTCGATCTCAAGGCGAGAGGCCTGCCGGCGGGTATCGGTAGTGCACTGTCGCTTCGCCGCGCGTTGTCCGGCGCGGCGAAGGGGGCAACGCTTGTGCTGCCCCGCGCGCACCGGCGCGAGCGCTTTATCGCGGGTGGACGCCCGATGGCCGTGTTGCCGCCGGCGGAAAACGTCTATGTCGCACAGGAGCAGTTCGTCGCACGCTACCTGACGAGCGCGCCGGTTGCGTGCGTGCCGAGGGCAAGTGCTGCGCACAAGCGCATCGCGTTTTGCCTATATAGCCGCGTCGCTGCGAAAAACGTTCCGCTGGACCTTGCTATCGCGCTTTCGGACCTGTGCGCCAAGTCCGGATTCGAAGCGGAGTTCCTTTTGCTGGATGGGGAGCATCTGGATGGCGCAGAGCGCCTGAATACCCGGCGGATCCCCCGGCGCTTCGATGCCTTGGCGAGCGCCTTGGCGGACTACGCTGGCGTATTATCTGCGGATAGTCTTCCCGCCCATCTGGCCGAGTATTGCGGAACACCGGCGTTTGTTGCTTCACCGGTATCGAATCGCTATTGGCTACCTGCCGATGCCTTTAAACAAGATCATTGGGGCGTTTTCGGCCAACGTGACGAGCTCTTCGCGCGTTTCCAACGTTTCCTGGACATGGTGAAACCATGAGCAAACTGTTTCTGAAGAACCTTGAGCAGCATTTGGCACTGTTCCAGCAATTGGAAGGTCTCGCGCCGGCAGTGGATCACGCGTGCCGGCTAATCACCGAGAGCATGCGCAGCGGCGGCAAGCTGATGATCTGCGGTAATGGTGGCTCGGCAGCGGACAGCCAGCACATTGCGGCCGAGTTTACCGGGCGGTTTATCGCCGATCGGCGCCCGTTGGCGGCACTGGCTCTGTCGACCGATACCTCAGCGTTGACCTGTATCGGCAACGATTATTCGTTCGCGGAAGTCTTTGCGCGCCAGGTGACGGGGTTGGGGCGCGCGGGTGATTGCCTGCTCGGCATCTCGACATCGGGCAATTCCGAGAACGTCATCCGTGCGGTTGCCGCCGCGCGCGAGCAGGGCATTCGCACCGTCGGTCTGTTGGGGCGTGACGGTGGCGCGTTGGCTTCGCTGTGCGATCACGCCATCGTGGTGCCGAGCGACGTGACGGCGCGCATTCAAGAGGCCCATATTTTGATTGGTCACACCCTCTGCGGTGGCGTCGAGCAGGCGTTGGGTCTTGCGCCGTCGACTGCGGATTGATGATGAAACGCGTCGCAGCCGGTTTCCCGGGGCGAAAGATCAAGTGATGTCGGTTTGCGGGTGTTTCTCTCAACTGCCAGGTATGAATTGGAAAATAGTAATTCGGTGAATTCTCTATCGAGTGGCACGCCTCCGAGAGTGGGGACAATGACAGACCGCGCGGATGACGGCATGAGACGTGGGGTTCAAGCGTCCATTGACAGACCCATTAACGCTAACGAGCGGATGGGGCGATGGTTGCTGTTCTTTGGGTTTCTCGCCAATGTCCTGAGTAATTCAGAAGCCTATCTGAACGTTTTCCCCGGCGCAGCGAAGCACGGGGTATTCGTGCTTGCGGCAGTCATCTCGCTGATGCGGATGCCAAGGCGCTCCATGCTCGCGATGGTGGTTGCGTCCCCGCTGGCACTTATTTATGTGTTCGGAGACATGGGCGTGTATGCGTTCATGGTGCTGACGCTTGCGTCTGCCCTGCCGGTCATCTGGGCGGGCATCAATAGCGTGATCGAACGACGTGACTACCGATATGTGGCGGCGCTTGCCGTGGTGTCGTTGATTCCTGCGATGTTGAGCTGGCAGACCATGATTGCCGACGGGTTCTTCACCACGACTTACGGCAGGCCACGAATGCTGATGGGATATTTTCATCCCAAGGAAGCGGCGACGGCATTTGCGATTCCGATGTTGCTGCTCATGATGATGGGGCGCTCTGCCAAGACGATCCTGTGGGCGGTGGCGATTCTGTTTCTTTGGGCGGTGGGATCGAGAAACACCGCCATGATGCTATTCCTGGGCTGGGCGTTGCGATGGCATGGCCGGCTGGTGGTGACGGTGGTCCTGATTTTTGTCCCCGCGTTTATTTTCTGGCTGGCGCTGAGCGGCAATTGGTATGAAACGCTCGACAAGCTTCTTTCGCTGCGACTGACGTTGTGGGGCGAGATCTTGCGGGTTGGCCGTGTTGTGACGGACATGGACATGAACTTCAGCGATCGCTTTGCCGCAGACAATTTTCATGTCGAGGCGTACGTGCTTATTGGTGCGGGCTCGGTGTTGCTGACGCTGACGTGGATTGGCACTTGGATTGCCATGGTCGGCCGACGGGTGTCGATGCATTCCTGGGCCTATATCGCGTTCGCGATGCTCCTATTCAATACTTGTTTTGATAGCGGCATTGCATCAACTGGGAATCTTGCACACATATTTCTTTGGACTGTGATGTGCTCGCCAATACTAGGCGCCAGGCGCAAGGCTGAGCGGGTCGAGGCGGCGCGACTATAATTGAGCCGCTGATGTCTCTCTAAAAGAAGTTCAGGGGATCTCGCCCCCAATGATTGGCACATTGATTTGATATGAAGATTTCAGTAATTACCGTGTGCTACAACAGCGCGCGGACAATTGAGCATGCATTGCGCTCGGTGGCCGATCAAGATTTCCCTCTGGTCGAACATATCGTCATCGATGGTGCGTCCAAAGATGACACGCTTGCGATCATTGGCAAGCACGGTCAGCACGTTGCCAAGCTCGTGTCCGAGCGTGATCGCGGTATTTACGACGCGATGAACAAGGGCGTCACGCTTGCCACCGGAGACGTCATTTGTTTTCTGAATTCGGATGACAGGTATGTGTCGTCCGATGTGCTGTCGCGAGTGGCGGATCTAATGAGCACGCACAATCTTGAGGCGTTGCTCGGTGATGTGGCGTTTTTCCGTGAAGAGGCGCCGGACACGGTGATCCGGCGTTTTCGCTCAGACCGGTTCACGCCCGCGCGGCTCGCGTGGGGGTGGATGCCGGCCCACCCGGCGCTGTTCCTGCGCCGGGAAGTCTATGAGCGTGTCGGTCCGTTCAAGACCGACTACCGGATTGCAGGCGACTTCGAGTTCATCGTTCGCGCGTTCGGCGGCGCGCAGGTGCCCCGCTATCGGCATCTGCCGGAAGTACTCGTCAATATGATGCACGGTGGCGCAAGCACCGGCGGGTTGAAAGCGAAGATCACGTTGAATCGCGAATTCCTGCGCGCGTGTCGGGAAAACGGTATTGAAACCAGCATGCTCAAGTTGCTGGCGAGATATCCGCTGAAGCTTCTTGAGCTGGTGAAGCGCTGACACCGTGATTTGTTGTAAGCGGGTTGGTACGGTCTGTGATGTCGAGGTCTCTCGATCCGCAACGATTTGTCGCTGGTCAATGACCGTCTCTGCTGCGAGCGTTATGGTGAGACCCGTCACCCTCTTGTTGTCGCAATCCGGAATGGATGCGCTCGCCGACACAACGCTGGAAATATAGGCAAGGCTGCTAAGAGATGCAAAGTTCACAAACCTCAGTGCGTAAGAAGCTCATTCTGGTCGAGCTTAACGAAATCAACTTCGACATTGCGTCGGATTACGTCAGGGAGTATCCCGGGCGATTCCCCGCACTTGCCAAATTGATCGCGGGTGCTGGCGTGCGCTCCACGTGCGAGCAGAAGTACGAGGAAATCGAACCCTGGATTCAGTGGGCGTCGGTGCACAGCGGCAAGACATACGCGGAACATGGGATTTTCCGGCTCGGAGACATCGTTGGATCCGATGTTCCGCAGCTGTTCGAGCAGTTGGAGCGCAATGGTCTGCGTGTCGGATGCGTGTCCGCGATGAATGCGGAGAATCGCCTGAGCGCGCCCGCGTACTTCATTCCTGATCCGTGGACGGCGACGCCGAGCGACGGCTCGTGGTGGAGCCGGGTGCTTACGCAAGCCGTATCGCAAACGGTCAACGACAACTCGCAGGCCCGTATCACGCCAAAGAGCGCCATGCATCTGGCGCTGGGGCTTTTGCGCTTTGCTCAGCCGAAGCACTACGGTTTGTACGCCAAGCTGGTCGCGAAGAGCCGAGGGGCATCGTGGCGAAAGGCGCTCGTCCTCGATCTTCTGTTGCACGATATTCACGCCAAGCTTTTCCGTGCCCGCTTGCCCGATTTCTCGACGGTGTTCCTGAATGCGGGGGCGCACATCCAGCATCATTATTTCTTCAATTCGAGCATCGTCAAAGGGAAGACCAAAATCGCCAATCCCGCGTGGTATGTGGCGGACGATCTGGACCCGATCGCAGAGATGCTGGAGGTGTACGACCGGTTGGTCGCCGACTACATGAGCTTGGAGAACACGGAGGTCATCATCGCGACCGGTCTGTCGCAGAAGCCGTATGACCGTGTGAAGTACTACTATCGGCTCAAGGACCACGCGAGTTTTCTGGACAAGCTCGGGGTTCGGGTCAAAGCGATCCAGCCGCGCATGACACGCGACTTTCTCCTGACGTTCGATTCGGCGCAGGAAGCATCGGTCGCGCAGGCGCGCCTGTCGAGCCTGAAGACCGTGAAGGACGGTGTGCCGATCTTCGGCGAGATCGACAACCGTGGCGACAGTCTGTTCGTGACGTTGACCTATCCGCAGGAGATCGGTGCCGATTTGCTCGTCACGATCGACGGGAAGTCATGGCCGCTCGCGCCGGACGTCACTTTCGTGGCGATCAAGAACGGGATGCATCAGGAAACCGGCTTCTCGTATTTCAGCGCGGGCGTTGCGAAATATGCACCCGACGACCAGAGCCACGTGAAGGAGCTGTACTCGACAGTACTGCGATTCTTCGATCGCCGTAGCGCTACGCCGACGTAATCAACGCGCGGTATGTCGCAGAAAAAACGGGCCGATGGCCCGTTTTTTTTGGGTTGTCACAGTGTATCTACGGTGCGATCAGGCTAATTAGGCCAGATAGCAAAGCCGTCGCGGCAGGTCGTCAACGAGGGACCGTGCATACCGACCGAATAGCAGTCCTGCTGGCTCACATGATCAAGCGCCGTGGTGTCGATCATGTCCGACGTTCCCCCGACCATTGCCTGAAGCTGCTTTGCCAATGTCATTTCGAATGGGTTGATGAAACGTTCCGGTTCCAGTGCGGTCGTGCGGAGCGCGATGGGGTTGGGAATGCCGTCGGCACGTAAGTATCTATAAACGGATACAACGGGTTCGATATCCCAAAGACTGTGTATGTTCAGAATGAGCGGGCGCATCCGATCTTCGTGAAGCATTGCCTTGAGCCGATCTAGATTGGCGCTGAACTTCTGTGTTTCGGAGAGCGTGTGGACCGAAGTCGCTCGGTTTGCCGCGAAATTGTCAGATGCGCTAAAGAGAAACGCCGCGCATAGCAGGGTCGCGGTGCCGGCGGTGATAATCGGCACGTATGCGCTGCGGCGTGTCACGACCCGAATCGCATCGACTAACAAGACAGCACCGAATAACAACTGCAACTGTGCTGAGAGCACGCCTGGCAACAGGTATCGGCCCGGTAGGCCCACGTCGTCGGGCCAGGCCTTGCTGTAGAAGACAATCTGCGAAGCGTAGACAGCGAACAGGGCAATGCCGCCGATCGAGAAGCGCTTCAATGACGTGACGAGGGAGGACATGTCGCGGGTCCGATCGTCGTATCGCGCGAGTCGAATGTCCATGAACCGCCACGCCAAAAGTCCGGTGGCGAGCGCGAACACCCAGATCCAGACAACCGGTCTGCCGGCAATCGAGAGCAGCAATTCGAGACGGCTGTGCATCGAAACGTCGTTGCTATAGATATCAGCACCCGCGCTTCGAAGCCGAGACATCACCGTCAACGCGATCCAGCTCATGAACGTCAGCGATGCCATTAACGGCAGGCAAGCCCACGGCGTGACACGCAGCCGCTTTCTCCAGATCAGAAGGAGAACGGGAATCGCCGCGAGTACGAGCATGTTCTCCTTGCTCCCCGCCGCGATGACAATGCCGATGCTTACACCCACCGAGGCGGCAAAACCAAGTGTGCGACGTGAGCGCAGCGCCCAGCTGAGCGCCATGACACAGAGGCCGAATACGGCATAAGTTTCGGCCGGCCCCGCCCGCGCGAAAATATCACCCCAATACGGCGCAGACAGCACAAAGATGGCGAAGCCTGCGCTCAGAACCGGGCCCGCGAATGGCAGGCACAGCAAGGCAAGCGTGAGTCCCGTGAGCAATGCGATCAAAATACGGATGCCGTACCAGAGCGCAGGTTGTTTGCCCCAGGCCATCGCTTCCGCAGCTCTGATCACGTAGTAGCTGGGACGAAAGCGGGCGAGCTTCGCATCGGGCGCGAGTTCCGTATTGGCCAGGACCTGACCGATTTGCGATGGGGGAAGGCGGGGATGTTGGCCGATCATCCACATGATTTCGTGGTCGTCGATCGCGCCCCATTTTGCATGAGTCAACGGTCCCCACAGAAAGCACGAATACACGGCGATGATCGCGTAGCAAAGCCAATGGCCCCATTTCAGCCGAAAACGAAAGGCACTCCCCGGCGCGACATCGATCACGGCTTTCTCCACATTGTGATGGTCGCAAACGAGAGCTTTCGGCCGATCCAGTTGCGCCAGAACAGCCGGTCAAGGGCAAACGTCGCACGTACCGCAAGCGTGCCGCCACGATTGAGCAGGGGGAAGGCGTCGGGGTTGTAATACAGCACGTAGGCGAGAAGTCCCGGGTACACCTGATCGACGCGTTGCATGCCCACTTGTTCAAACATCGCATCCAGGTCGGGCAGGTCGAATCCCTGTTCGGTCTGCTCATCGAACAAGTCATTCTTCTGATAGATGCGTTCGCGGACTTTACGCGTGAGCCAAGTGTTCTGGGTGGGTTCAAACGTGACGAAGACACCGCCGGGAGCGAGCGCAGCGCAAAGACGGGCTACGACCTCGGCGCTTTGTTCGAACACGTGATGAAGGCCGCCGATCAGAATGATGAAGTCGAACGTCTCGCCCTTGGGATCGAAGCGGGTCGCATCCTGCCACTCGATACGAAGTCCGGGGTGTTGCTCACGCGCAAGCGCGACCATATTGTCGCTGTAATCGAAGCCGTAGTAGTCGACGTTGGGCTGCACGTAATTACGAACGATCGCAAGGCCTTCGGCCATGCCGCACATCGGCTCGAGAAGCCGTGCGCCCGGCGCAACCGAACTCTGTTTGTCCGAAAAGAAGTGCGTCCAGATGAGCTTCTTCAGCAGCAGATGATTGCTGCCTTTTCGTGCCGCCGAGTACTTGTCGGAGATCTGGTTGAAGTGCTCACGCTGGCGGTCGATTTTGTCGTTCATGTCTTGCCTGTTGTGATGCCAATGACGGCAATGCCCAGCAGTATCAGCAGGATGCCTGCGCCTTGCGGCATGGAGAGCCGCTCGTTGAGAAGCATGTAACCGGTGACCGTCGTCCCCATCATCAGTAAGCCCGAGGCCACCGGGAAGGCGAGTGACAGCGGGAAGATGCGCAGTATGTAGATCCACATACCGGCACCCGACACGTACAGAATGCCCCCGCAGACAAACTTCACACTCACCCACGAGGACGACGTCTTCAGAAAGTAGAGACCGAGGCAGCTCGTGACGGTGTAAAGCAGCAGCCCGAGAAAACCAACGAGGAGCTTCACGGCAACTCCTCGTCGATGAGGTATCTCGGACGTCGTTTCACGCCGGTCAGAATCTGCGCCATGTATTCGCCGATGATGGCTACGCAAAGAATCTGCACGCCCCCCAGGAAATAGATGGGCAACGTCGTCGAAGCCCACCCCGGCACAACCCCCCCGAAGAACAGCGCTGCGCAGAGGATGTAGGCAGACATGACGAGTGTGATGCCGAAGACCAGCAGCCCGATCAACGTAATCATTCGCAGCGGCGCAACGCTGAACGATGTGACACCGTTCACGGCCAGCTTGACCATCTTGGCGAGTGAGTATTTGCTGACACCGGCAGCGCGCTCGGAGACATCAAATTCTACGATTGCGCTCCGGTAGCCCAATTGCATGCAGATCGCGCGCAGAAAAACATCCGGCTCGCTGTACTCGCTCAGGGCAGCCATTGCCTTGGCGCTCAACAAACGATAGTCGGCGTGATTGGGAATCACACCCGCCCCCATTTGTCCCATCAGCCGGTAGAAAAAACTGGCTGATGTGCGTTTGAAGCGGCTGTCGGTGTCCCGGCTCTTTCGAACACCGAACACAATTTCAGCGCCATCACGATGGCGTTCTAAAAAGGTCGCCATCGCGCCGGCATCCTGCTGCAAATCGGCGTCAATGGAAATTGAGACGTCGCAGCGTGTTCTGGCCTGTAGCAAACCAGCCAATAGTGCACTTTGATGACCGAAGTTTCGGGATAGCTTCAAGGCGCAGACGGATGGGTTATCGAGCCGTGCGGCGCTCAGAATCGGCCAGGTAAGGTCCGAGGACCCGTCGTCGACAAAATAGAGAAAGCTTGCGGCCGCTACGAGTCCGTTCACTTTCAAAGTGTCCAGCTCGACAATGAGACGGGCGATGGTGAGGGGCAGAACGTCCTGCTCGTTATAACAAGGCACGACGATTGCCAGCGTTGGCAGATCGCAATCTTTGCGAGAAGGTCCCATTGTTGTGTGCTTTTTTGCGTTGCCGAATTATACGTGAGCAGTATTCCAGTCCCTGTGGCCAAAGGCTGCTTTGCAACGCGTCGATTCACCATTCCGCCTTGACAGACTGTTTTCACGCACTAGCCTTAACAGAGATGCGCGTGAAATCTGGCGCGTCTTTGGTTCGGGGCGGCTTGGGTTACCTGATTCCCTCATGTGTAAGGGGCCACGGTCGATGACAATGAAACGCCTTTCCCCTCGCGAATTGGCGTGGGTGCTATCGCAAGCGTCGCCGCAGCCGACGTGCTGCGCGTCGCGAAGGTGGGTGGTATGGCCCTCCCGATCCTCCTGATCGTCATTGTCGTCGCCGCGCTCGCGTTTCATTTCTGGAGTCCGTGGTGGCTGACCCCGCTGGCGTCGAACTGGCGCCAGATGGACGACACCCTCACCATCACGCTGGTGATCACTGGCGTGGCATTCGTCGTCATCAATCTCTTCGTGGCATGGGCGGTCTTTCGCTATCGCCATCGCGACGGTCACCGCGCCGCCTACGAGCCCCACAACCGACGTCTTGAAGCCTGGCTCATCGGTATCACGACCGTCGGCATCGTGGCGATGCTCGCCCCGGGGCTGCTCGTCTACGCCAAGCTCATCAACCCGCCGTCGAACGCCATGGTGGTGGAAGTCGTCGGCCAGCAGTGGCAGTGGCGGTTTCGACTGCCGGGACCGGACGGGCGCCTCGGCAGCTCCGATCCCGCCTATGTCACCGCCGATAACCCGCTCGGCCTGAATCCCAAGGATCCCGCCAATCAGGACAATCGCATCGTCGATGCCCCCGAGCTTCATCTGCTCGTCGGCGTGCCGGTCAAATTGCTGCTGCGCGCCAAAGATGTCCTCCACGATTTCTATGTCCCGCCATTCCGCACGCGGATGAACATGGTGCCCGGCATGGTCACGCAAATGTGGCTCACCCCCACGCAAACCGGGCGTTTCGACATTCTCTGCGCTCAGCTTTGCGGCGTCGGCCATTCGAACATGCGCGGCGTCGTCGTCGTCGATGACCGCCCCGCCTATGATGCGTGGGCCGCCAAACTGCCGACATTTGCTGCACTGCAAGCCCAGCACGCCGGGGCAAGTGCGATGGACCCGCTCGCGGCCAAGGGCAAGCTGCTTGCACAGGCGAAGGGTTGCGCGGTGTGCCATTCGGTCGATGGCGCAGCGGGCGTCGGGCCGACATGGCATGGCCTGTATGGCAAGACCGAGACATTTCAGGATGGCAGCTCCGCCAAGGTCGACGACGCCTATCTCGCCACGTTCATTCGCAACCCGACCGCGCGCGTGCCCAAAGGCTTCGCGCCAATCATGCCGCAACTCGACGTGAGCGATGCCGATCTCGCCGCACTGATCGCCTACATCAAGACACTCGCACCGGGCGGGGCAGCCGGGACGCCAGCGACGCCTGCAACCCCCACAGCGCCTGCTGCCCCCGCCGCACCGACTGCCCGTGCAGACACCCTGCAACTCGCCCAGAACTCGCTGGCCACGCCGCGCTCGCCCGCACCGATGGCGCCGTTGTCACCTGCGGCCGACTCGTCGTCTGCATCGTCGCCTTCGTCGCCCCCGTCGGGCTACCGGGCGCCGTCGCAGTCCGGGCCGCCGCCGCTGGCCACACCGATTCCGCCCTTGGCCATCCCGCCACAACCGGGCAACGCACCTTCGGCACCGTCCGGCGGGGTATCGCCACCGCGTGTGCCATCGATGGTCCCGCCGCAAACCAGACCGCAATAGCACGAACAAGACAGATAAAACAGACAAGACAGACAAGACAGACGTGAAGGAGGAGAGACTTCATGGCTTACGGAAAATCCGCACACGGTGACCACGACGGCCCGCAAAGCTTCTGGACGAAGTACGTCTGGAGTCAGGACCACAAAGTCATCGCCGTGCAGTACGCGCTCACGGCCATCGCCGTCGGTCTGGTCGGTCTCGTGCTCTCCAACCTGATGCGTCTGCAACTGGGCTTCCCCGGCAAGTTCTCGTTCATCGACGCCAGTCACTATTACCAGTACGTGACGATGCACGGCATGATCATGGTGATCTACCTGCTCACCGCGCTGTTTCTGGGTGGCTTCGGCAACTACCTGATCCCGCTGATGGTCGGTGCGCGCGACATGGTCTTCCCGTTCCTGAACATGCTCAGTTACTGGGTCTATCTGTTGGCCGTCATCGTGCTGATGGCGAGTTTCTTCGTACCGGGCGGGCCCACGGGGGCCGGCTGGACGCTCTACCCGCCACAGGCCATCCTGCCCGGCACACCGGGCACGGAATGGGGCATCGTGCTGATGCTCGTCTCGCTGCTGATCTTCATCGTGGCGGCGACGATGGGCGGGCTGAACTACGTCACCACGGTCTTGCAGGCGCGCACCGAAGGCATGACCCTGCTGCGCATGCCGCTCACCGTCTGGGGCATCGTGATGGCGACCGTGCTGGCGTTGCTCGCCTTCCCTGCGCTGTTTGTCTCGGGCGTGATGATGCTGCTCGACAAGACGCTGCATACCAGCTTCTTCATGCCCGCCATCGTCTCGCTCGGGCAGCCGCTCGACTATCGCGGCGGCAGTCCGTTGCTGTTCCAGCATTTGTTCTGGTTTTTCGGTCACCCCGAGGTCTACATTGTCGCGCTGCCGGCGTTCGGTATCGTCTCCGATCTCATCAGCGTGCACGCGCGCAAGAACATCTTCGGCTACCGCATGATGGTCTGGGCGATTCTCGCCATCGGCGTGCTGTCGTTCGTGGTGTGGGCGCACCACATGTTCATCAGCGGCATGAATCCGTACTTCGGCTTCTTCTTCGCCACGACCACGCTCATCATCGCCATCCCCACGGCGATCAAGGTCTACAACTGGGTGCTCACGCTCTGGCGCGGCGACATTCATCTGAGCGTGCCGATGCTGTTCGCCATCGGCTTCATCAGCACGTTCGTGATCGGCGGCCTGACGGGATTGTTTCTCGGCAACGTGAGCGTGGACATGCCGCTCTCGAACACTTACTTCGTGGTCGCGCACTTTCACATGGTGATGGGCGTCGCACCGTTGCTGGTGGTCTTCGGCGGCATCTATCACTGGTATCCGCTGGTGAGCGGCAGACGCCTGAACGATCGTCTCGGGCAGTGGCACTTCTGGATCACGTTCCTGGGCACCTACGCGATCTTCTTCCCGATGCATTACCTCGGCATTCTCGGCATGCCGCGACGCTATTACGAGTTTCAGGGGTACAGCTTCATTCCGCAGTCTGCCCACACGATGAACACCTATATTTCGGTGGCCGCGTTCATCGTCGCGCTCGGGCAATTACTGTTCCTGTTCAATCTCGCGTGGAGTCTGCGGCACGGCAAACCGGCCGGTGCGAATACGTGGCGTGCAGCGTCGCTCGAATGGCAGACGCCCAACGTGCCGCCGGTGCACGGCAACTGGGGACCGACGCTGCCCGTGGCCTATCGCTGGCCGTATGAGTACAGCGTGCCGGGCGACATCGACGACTTCGTCGCACAGAATCTCGCGCCTGATCCTCGACGGCCAGCGACCATGGTCGATCGCGATGCCTTGCCGTCGCACGGACAATCGTCACCCTCCGTGCCGCCCACCCCGCCTTCGCCGGATAGCCCGAAAGGAGCCGCATCATGAGACCCGTTCCGTCGTGGCCGCCCATGCCCGGAGGCGCGCCGATCGCGCAGCCGCCGCGCCGCAGGGCCTCGCAGGTTGCCATCTGGTGGCTGATGGGCGTCATCGGCGTGTTGTTCGGTTTGATGCTCGTCGCCTACGTAATGCGCATGAGTCTCGGCGACTGGCGGCCGCTGCCGTCGCTCCCGACGCTGTGGTTGAACACGGGGGTGCTGGCCGCGGCGTGCATCGTGATGCAGTCGTCCGTCTGGCAGGCGAAGCGCGGCGAACTGCGCCGCTCGCGCCGCGACTGGACGGTGGCCGGCGTGCTCGCGCTGATGTTCGTGATCGGGCAATTGTGGGTCTGGCGCGATCTCGTCGCACGCCACTATGGCGTGGCGGGCAACCCGGCCAATAGCTTCTTCTTCCTGCTCACGGGGCTGCATGCCCTGCATCTCGTCGGCGGACTCGTCGCATGGGCGCTGCTCATGCCGCGCGCGATGTCGCACGGCACACGCGCGCGACGGCTGTCGCTCACCGCGCAGTACTGGCATTTTCTTTTGCTGCTGTGGCTCGTGCTGTTCGCCGCCATGGTCAATCTCACGCCAGAGATTGCACAGCGGTTGTGTGGCGTCAGTCAGTGAGCCGGAGCGACATCGTGAATACGACATCGACCCCTTCGAACGCAATCGCAGACCCAGCCCATCTGCCCGGCGGCTGGCGCGGCATCGTGACCGACTGGTCCGGCGACCGCGCGGCGTTTCAGGTGCCGTGGGGCAAGGCGATGATGTGGATATTCCTCGTCTCGGACACCTTCGTCTTCAGCAGCTTTCTCATCGGCTACATGACGGTGCGCATCTCCACGACGGCACCGTGGCCCAACCCCGCTGAGATCTTTGCACTGAACGTGAACGGGCACCCGGTGCCCTTGCTGCTCATCGCGATCATGACCTTCGTGCTGATCAGCAGCAGCGGCAGCATGGCGATGGCCGTCAATTACGCGTATCGGAAAGACCGCGACAAGACGGCGGCGTGCATTCTCGCGACCGCGTATCTGGGCATCGCGTTCGTGGGCATGCAGGCTTTCGAGTGGACCAACCTGATCGCGCATGAAGGCATTCGCCCGTGGGGCAACAAGATGGGCGCGGCGCAGTTCGGTGCGTGCTTCTTCATGATCACCGGATTTCACGGACTGCACGTGAGCGCGGGTGTGATCTATCTGCTCACCGTCATGCGCAAGGTGCTCAACGGCACGCTTGAGCGTCGGGACAACTATCAGCTCGTTGAAATCGCGGGCCTTTACTGGCACTTCGTCGATCTCGTCTGGGTGTTCATTTTTGCGTTGTTCTATCTCTGGTAGAGGCCTGTCATGGACCCCGCTGCTGCTTCCTCAACGGCATCTGCAACTGCCTCCGCATCCGACGATCACTCCGGACAACAACACCCGGTCGGCATCTACTTGAAAGTGTGGGGGCTGCTGTTCGTGCTCTCGACGTTCTCGTATCTGGTCGACTACGCGAACCTGCACGGCTATCTGCGATGGGGATTGATTCTCGCGCTGATGGTCGCCAAGGCGGGGCTGATCGTGGCGGTCTTCATGCATATGCGCTGGGAGCGGCTGGCGCTCGTCTACGCGATCCTGATTCCACCGCTCGCGTTACTCGTGTTGATGGCGCTCATGGCGACGGAAGCCGACTACACGTTCCTCACGCGGCTGGCGCATTTTGGTTAATCCCGCCAACGATCACAACAATTCCACCAGCCGCCGGTCGCTCTTGCGACAGTATTCCGCACACGCGGCGCGCGCTGCCGTCGCCGCACCGTGCACGAACAACGGTGCATCGGCGCGCCGCGACATCGACACGACGATGGACGGCGGCGCTGGCTGCAACGGCAGTTCGACCACTTCCCCATTCGCGATCAGCGTGTCCACGAACAGGCGCGGTATTGCCGCCACGCCGAAGCCGTCGCGCACCAGTTGCACGATGACGGCAATCGACGGCGAGCCCGTGATGCGCGTCTCGGAGAGCGGCACGCCGTGCACGCCCGCCAGCTTTGCGACGATATCTTCGAGCGCCCGATGCGGAGCGGTGCCGCGTCCGTAGGTGAGGATCGGGTGCTGCAAGACCTGCTTCGCGAGTCCGCCGCGCGTGTTCGGAAACAAGCCGGTACGTGCGATCCAGTGCACCGGGTAATTGGCTAACGCGTCGCACACCACGCTGCTGTCGTCGCTGCCTTCCACGCGAATGATCAGATCGAGTTCGTCGGCGAGCAACCGTCGTTGCAACTGTACGGAAACATCGACCGTCAGCTCGACTTCCAGCGTCGGGTAATCGGCGGCCAGCCGTCGCAGGTAATGCGGCAACCAGCTATGCACCACCGTTTCGATCACGCCCAGACGCAGGCGTCCGCGTGTCGTGCTTTCACCTGAGGCGGCCGCTTGCAAGCGCTTGGCCGCTTCGACCACGGCCTTGGCATAGCCGAGCAAATATTCGCCGTTGGGCGTGAGGCGAAACTCGCGGCTCTCGCGATCCACCAGCGCGGTGTTCAACTCGTCTTCGAGCGCTTTCAGGCGCTGCGAAATGGCGGCGGGCGTGGCGTGCAAGGCGGCGGCCGTGGCGCGAAAGTTGCGCAGTTTGGCCAGCGTGACGAAGGTTTCGAGAAATCGAGTGTTCACGGCAATCCTGTGGGGGGCAGGGGCGCGGTGCGCGCAATGGCGATCATGCTGTGAAGAAAAGAAAGACGGCAAACCTCGGGAAAACCCGCGAAATTGTTAAGAAATTCTATACGGCGACGCGTAGAAAAACTCGTTAGCGACAACATTTTTTTCTTTCTATGCTTCATCCATTCGATGCGCCCCCCAAGCACTTCAACGCATCGCCCCCGGATTGTTGCTCACTCGCCCGACCGCCATGAACCACCCTGCCACGCCGCTCGATTTCACTTCGCAACGCGAGACGATCATGCCCTTCGAATTCCGTCAGGCCGTGCGCAGCGGCCAGTTCCGTGGACCGACTGCCGGCTATTGCGGCGAGTTCGCACAGGCCAACCTCGCCATCCTTCCCGTGGCGTACGCGCATGACTTCCTGCGCTTCTGCCAGAGCAACCCCAAGGCGTGTCCGCTGCTGGGCGTGGGCGAGCCCGGTCAATGGCATGTGCCGTCGCTGGGCCGCGAAGTGGATATCCGCACCGACGTGCCGGGCTACAACGTCTATCGCGACGGCAAGCTCGCCGGTGAAGTCGACAACCTGGCCGAGTACTGGCAGAGCGACTTCGTCGTGTTCGCGATTGGCTGCTCTTTTTCGTTCGAACACATGCTCGCCAAGGCGGGCATCCCGCTGCGTCACGTGGAGGAGGGCTGCAACGTGCCGATGTATCGCACGAAGATCGCCAACCAGCGCGCGGGCAAATTCGGCGGCGAACTGGTGGTGTCGATGCGCCCGATGAAAGGGGCCGACGCCATTCGCGCCGTGCAGATCACGAGCCGCTTTCCGGGCGTGCACGGCGCACCGATTCATATCGGCGACCCGGCCGAGCTGGGTATCGCCGATTTGTCGAGGCCGGAATTCGGCGACGCCGTGACCATTCGCGACGGCGAACTGCCGGTGTACTGGGCTTGCGGCGTGACGCCGCAAACCGCGCTGATGGGCGCCAAGCTGCCGCTGGCCATCGCGCACAAGCCGGGCTACATGCTCATGACCGATATCCCGAACGCATCGCTCGCCGTTTTCTAATTCCTGACGGCAAGACACGCACCCCGCATCAGGCACCACGTAGCACGCATCACATAAGAACACCGCGCCATGACGGAAGTCGGCAGGGCAGTTGCTGCCGGCCGTCGACCGAACACGCCCATCGCGGAGCGCGGCCCGAGGGCATCACACGGCAAGACAGGACATCACCGGAGTCTTCTTCTCATGGATAGCAAAACCCCTCTCGCGAGCCCGTCGGCAGCCGCTGCTGCCACGGCGCCGGACACGCCGGCCCCCGCCGGCGGCAGTCTGTTCGGCTGGTACGGCGACGCGACACCGACTGAAAAGCGCGCGTTCTGGAGCTGCAAGGTCGGCTACATGCTCGACGGCATGGACACGCAGATGCTGAGCTTCGTCATCCCGACATTGATCGCCACGTGGGGCATCAGCCTCGCCGACGCAGGCTTTATCGGCACGCTCACGCTGCTCGCGTCGGCACTCGGCGGCTGGGTCGCCGGCATTCTGTCCGACCGCATCGGACGTGTGCGTACGCTGCAACTGACCGTGCTCTGGTTCGCGGTATTCACCGGGCTGTGCGGCCTCGCGCAGAACTATCACCAACTGCTCGCAGCGCGTGCGCTCATGGGCTTCGGCTTCGGCGGCGAATGGACGGCTGGTGCCGTGCTGATCGGCGAAGTGATCCGCGCTCGCGATCGCGGCAAGGCCGTTGGGCTGGTGCAGTCGGGCTGGGCCATTGGCTGGGGCCTGACCGCCATTCTCTACGCGGTGCTGTTCTCGCTGATGCCGGCGGAACTGGCCTGGCGTGCGCTGTTCCTGATTGGCTTGCTGCCGGCGCTGCTGGTGCTGTTTATCCGCCGCTACGTGAAGGAGCCGGAGGTGTATCAGAAGGAGAAGGCCAAACAGGCGAAGTCGGACGACGCACCGGGACTCGCGGCCATCTTCAGCCCGAAACTGCTCTCCACGACGATTCGCGCGGCCTTGCTGACCACCGGCGCGCAGGGCGGCTACTACGCCATCACCACGTGGTTGCCGACGTTCCTCAAGACCGAGCGTCATCTCACGGTGATGGGCACGGGCGGCTATCTTGCGATGATCATCTTCGGCTCGTGGGTCGGCTATCTGGTGAGTTCGTATCTGACCGATCGTCTGGGCCGCAAACCGAACTTCATTCTGTTCGCCGTGGGCTCGATGGTGATTGCGTTCTCGTACACGTCGCTGCCGCTCACCGACAGCGCCATGTTCTGGCTGGGCTTCCCGCTCGGATTCTTCGCCTCGGGTATTTTCAGCGGCATGGGTGCCTTCCTGACCGAGTTGTTCCCGACGAACGTTCGCGGCTCGGGCCAAGGCTTCTGCTACAACGTCGGCCGTGCAGTGGGTGCCCTGTTTCCCTTCCTGATCGGCATGCTCTCCAAGCAGTACGGGCTGGGCACGACCATCGGCATCTTCGCGGCATCGGCCTACGGTGTGCTGATTCTGGCGGCACTCACCCTGCCGGAGACACGTGGCCGCGAGCTGGATTCGCTCGAACTGAAAACGCAGTGAGGACTTCGGTCATTCACCTCACATCGGCTTGATGAAACACCGCGGCAGCCGTCGCTGCCGCGCCTGAACACATTCCCCTGATCGCACCATTCTGTGCAGCCCCGTGGCGATGGCCATGCGGGCCTGCATGGGAGACGTGCGCTCTGTGAAATTGTGAAATCGGTTTTTCCTGTTTGACCATTGCTTTGCGAGTGACCCCATGACGAACGCTCTCACGCCTGCTACCCAACACAACGTCGCCACCGACCCGCGCTGGCAGTTCTGGATTGATCGTGGCGGCACCTTCACCGATATCGTTGCGCGCCGTCCCGACGGCTCGCTCGTGACGCACAAACTGCTTTCGGAGAACCCGGAGCAATATCGCGACGCCGCCGTTGCCGGCATCCGTCACCTGCTCGGTCTGTCGACTGGCGAGCCCATTACCCCGGCGCAAGTCGAGATGGTGAAGATGGGGACGACCGTTGCCACCAACGCACTGCTCGAACGCAAAGGCGAAGCGCTGGCGCTGGTTACGACGCAGGGTTTTCGCGACGCGTTGCGCATCGCTTATCAAAATCGTCCGCGGTTGTTCGATCTGGATATCGCGCTGCCCGAAGCGCTGTACGCGGAAGTGGTGGAAGTCGACGAGCGCGTTGGCGCGCAAGGTGAAGTGGTGCGGGAGCTGGATCTCGTCGCCGCACGCAGCGCGCTCGAAGCCGTGTATGCGAAGGGCGTGCGTGCGCTGGCCATCGTGTTGATGCACGGCTATCGCTATCAAGCGCATGAGAAAGCACTGGCGACGCTCGCCCGCGAGCTGGGTTTCACACAGGTGTCGGTGTCGCACGAAGTTTCACCGTTGATGAAGCTGGTGTCGCGCGGTGACACGACGGTGGTCGATGCGTATCTCTCACCGATTCTGCGTCGCTACGTCGAGCAGGTCGCGCAGGAGATGCCGGGCGTGAATCTGCAATTCATGCAGAGCAGCGGCGGCTTGACGCGTGCCGACAATTTTCAAGGCAAGGACGCGATCCTGTCCGGCCCGGCGGGCGGTATCGTCGGCATGGTGCGCGCGTCGAGTGCTGCGGGCTTTGATCGCGTCATCGGCTTCGATATGGGCGGCACGTCTACCGACGTGTCGCATTACAACGGCGAGTTCGAGCGCGTGTTCGAGACGCAGGTCGCCGGTGTACGCATGCGCGCGCCGATGATGAGTATTCACACGGTGGCAGCCGGTGGCGGCTCGGTG
Source organism: Pandoraea sp. PE-S2R-1 (assembly GCF_002179865.1). Taxonomy (NCBI): domain Bacteria; kingdom Pseudomonadati; phylum Pseudomonadota; class Betaproteobacteria; order Burkholderiales; family Burkholderiaceae; genus Pandoraea; species Pandoraea sp. PE-S2R-1. The sequence continues at coordinate 217,339 of NZ_NGUR01000016.1, forward strand.
CTGTCGTTCGACGGCACGCGACTGCGCGTGGGGCCAGATTCGGCGGGCGCCAATCCGGGGCCGGCCGCATATCGTCGCGGCGGACCGCTGACGGTGACCGACTGCAACGTCATGCTGGGCAAGATTCAGCCTGCGCATTTCCCGAAGGTGTTCGGCCCGCATGCGAACGAAGCGCTTGATCGTGAGGTTGTGGTCGAGAAATTCACCGCGATGGCGAAGGAGATAGCACAGGCCACCGGTCGCCGCCAGACACCTGAGGCACTCGCCGAAGGCTTCCTCGAGATCGCCATTGGCAGTATGGCCAACGCCATCAAGAAAATTTCCGTGCAACGCGGTCACGACGTGAGCCGCTATGTGCTGACGACGTTCGGTGGTGCGGGTGGTCAACATGCGTGCGGCGTGGCCGACGCGCTGGGCATGACGCAGGTGTTTGCGCATCCGCTGGCTGGTGTTCTGTCGGCGTATGGCATGGGGCTCGCCGATCAGACGGCGATGCGCGAGCGCATGATCGAAGCGCCGCTTTCCGTCGATGGTCTGCAAGCACTGGAAGACGCACTCGGTGCGCTCGCCGACGAAGCGGCGAACAGTCTGCTCGCGCAGGGTGTCCCGCCGTCGCGCATTGAAACCGTGCGTCGCGTGCATGTGCGCTATGCAGGTACGGACTCGGCCATCGCCGTCCCGTTTGGCGATGTCGAACAAATGCGCGCCGCCTTCGAAGCGGCTTATCGTCAGCGCTATTCGTTCCTGATGGATGGCGCGGCGCTGATTGTCGAAGTGGCGTCGGTCGAAGCGATCGGTCACTCGGACGCCCCTGTCGATATCACGCCGCTGGCGGCTCGCACTACCGGTGCACCGCAACCGATCGATCAGGTGAAGCACTACGCGGGCGGCGCGTGGTGCGATGCGGCGCTGTTCGCACGCGATACGTTGCTCGCTGGTGACACCATCGATGGACCCGCTATCGTCGCCGAGAAGAGCGGTACGACGGTGGTCGAGCCGGGGTGGCAGGCGCAGATGAGCGCGCAGGGCAATCTGATTCTGACGCGCGTGGTGCCGCGCGAATCACAACGCGGTCTGGGCACGCAGGCCGACCCGGTGCGATTGGAAATCTTCAATAACCTGTTCATGTCGATCGCCGAGCAGATGGGGCTGCGGCTGCAAAACACGGCGTACTCGGTGAACATCAAGGAGCGCCTCGACTTCTCGTGCGCGCTCTTCGACCGGGAAGGCAACCTGATTGCCAACGCGCCGCACATGCCCGTGCATTTGGGGTCGATGGGCGAGAGCATTCGCACGGTGATCGAACGCAATCGCGGCGCGATGCGTGACGGCGACGTCTTCATGCTTAACGATCCGTATCACGGCGGCACGCATTTGCCGGACGTCACGGTGATCACGCCGGTGTTCATGGCGGGCGAGGGCGAGCCGTTGTTCTACGTGGGCTCGCGTGGCCACCATGCCGACATCGGCGGTATTACGCCCGGGTCGATGCCGCCGGACTCGACGCATGTCGAAGAAGAGGGCGTGCTCATCGACAACTGGCAACTGGTGGCCGCCGGCGTGCTGCGTGATCGCGAAACGCGCGGGCTGCTCGCTGGCGCACGTTACCCCGCGCGCAACATCGATCAGAACATGGCGGACCTGCGCGCGCAGGTTGCAGCCAACCAGAAAGGCGTGGATGAACTGCGCCGCATGGTGAACGAGTTCGGCCGCGACGTGGTGCTCGCGTATATGGGGCACGTGCAGGACAACGCTGAAGCGGCGGTGCGCCGAGTGATTGGCGCGCTCGCCGACGGGCATTATCGTTATCCGCTCGATAACGGCGCGGTGATCGACGTCACGATTCGCGTCGATGCCGCAACGCACAGCGCGACCATCGACTTCACGGGAACATCGGACCAGTTGCCGAACAACTTCAACGCGCCGCGTGCGGTGTGTATGGCGGCGGTGCTGTACGTGTTCCGTACGCTGGTTGACGACGACATTCCGCTCAATGCAGGCTGCCTGAAACCGCTGACTGTGATCGTGCCGCGCGGGTCGATGCTCAACCCGGCGTATCCGGCGGCGGTGGTCTCGGGCAACGTGGAAACGTCGTCGGCCATCACCAACGCGTTGTACGGGGCGCTGGGCCGTGTGGCGTCGAGTCAGGGCACGATGAACAACTTCACCTTCGGCAACGAGACATATCAGTACTACGAGACCATCGCCGGTGGCAGCGGTGCAGGCGACGGTTTCAACGGCTCGGACGCCGTGCAGACCCATATGACGAACTCGAGACTGACAGACCCAGAAGTGCTTGAGTGGCGCTATCCGGTGCGGCTGGAAAGCCACCGTATTCGCGCAGGCTCGGGGGGGACAGGACGTTGGCACGGCGGCAACGGCGCTGTGCGGCGCATTCGCTTCCTTACGCAGATGACGGCATCGATCCTGTCAAACAATCGCGTGCACGCACCGTTCGGTGCGCAGGGCGGCGAGGTCGGCGCGCTGGGCGCAAATTACGTGGAGCGCTCGGACGGCACCCGCGAAGCGCTGGGCCACATTGGCCGCACGCAAATGCAACCGGGCGACATTTTCGTGGTGGAAACGCCGGGCGGTGGCGGGTTTGGTGTGCGCTGATCGCGGGGTCTGCGCGCGAGTCGTCACCGTGCAATGCGGTGAACATGACACGCGTGACATGGGAAAGCACTGAAGCCTATCCGCTTCCCGGGAGCAAAGTCGCAGTTTGAGAAGTCACGTCAGTGACGCCTCCGTACGATGCACGTGTTGTTTCTAACAGCACCAATCTACGTACGGAGGCACTTCAATGTCCGAGTCATCGCAGGTCCCTCAAACGCCACCGCTCTCGTCTGCCGAAAGTGGCTCGGCGTCGCAGGACGATGTCATTCGCCAGTACGAGCGCGCCTGCGCCGAGATGCAACTGGCGGGTCGCAAGCTGCATCGTCACATGCAGGAATATCAGACGATGCTCGACGAGGTCGCTCGTCTCGAAGCGGCCAACACCCCCGAAGCCCGCGAAAAACTTCAGCGACTTTCTGCGCTGGTCGAAAGCGTGGCCTTTCAACGTGACGAACGTGAGATTCAGCGCATGAGCGGTGCGCTGGCGCATGCCATCGAAAAGTTGAAAGCCGATGCCCCCGAAACGCTGCCTGTGCAATCGAAGCAACCTGTGCGTCAGTCGGCGAAGCGCGTGCCGTCTGCGCCGCGCGCCTGAACCGGGAGGCAACGATGTGGAGCGCTATTCCCCGAGTGTCCGGCACGCGTCTTGAAGACGGGCTTGCCGGGATGTCAAAAATCTCGGCGTATGAAATCGCAGATATGCAGATCGACGATGCCGACGGCAATTTGCTGAAGGCGGTAATTCTGCGGGCGCGGGACCAATTGATCGAAGTGCATGCGCACTCGACGTCGGCGTTGCCGCTGCTGATTGCCAGACTTGATGCGGCACGCAGCGCGCGTGATTACGCAAAGGTCTGCGACGGCTTGCTGGCGAGCGCCACACAAACGCAATCGTTGCCGCCGGCGCTGCGTGAATTTGCCACCCGGCACGATCTGATCTCTGCCGAAGCGGCATCGGCACCGTTCGATGCGCCAGCGCTGCGACGCCTGAAAGCGGACCTCGAAGCGGTGTCGTTCGCCGGGGGCGCCGCAACGCAGGATCAAGTCGAGGTCAAGCGGTTGCTCATGTTCTACGAGACCACGTTATCGCTGGCCAACGGCACCCAGACACGTCTGCGCGAGACGTTGAAGTCAATCACGCAAAACATCTGAAGTTCATCTCTTGCTTAAGGAAATAAATCAATGGCTACGCCTATCTCAAATCCGAGCTTCATCTCCGAGTCAAAAATCAAGCGCGACCTGCGCGGTTACGAAGGCGCGGGCGAAAAAGTGAAGCTCGACTTTCACGGACTGCTGGCGCAGTACGGCACGATGATGATGGAAGCCGGCGCCGAAGACGCGAACTACAAGATTCAGGAAATGAAGAAGCGTCAGGCACAAGGCCGAGAAGCCCGCGAAGCGGCCAATCAGATCGAGAAGCTGATCAACGATGTCGGCTCGGATAACGCGAAGAAGGTGGAGGTCGGTGCAGGCATTCGAAGCTTCTTCGATAAATACAACATAGAAATTACGACCAGCGATGACGGCACGAAGAAGACGATGCGGCAATGGGAGGGGCGAGGCGCGAACGATAAAACGCCGTCCGGCGGCAACGGCAATTACAACGCCGCACATTTGCGCGCGCTGAAGGCTGCTGCTGAAGGTTTCGGCGAACAAGCCTCCGATAGCCGCACCGTCGATCAGATCGAAATCAACAAGACACTTCAGCAGTACAACGGCGCATCGACGCTGGTGAACACGATTATCAGTTCGCAAGGCTCGCAGCTCAACCAGATCAACGGATCGTTGCGCACGTGAGCGGCATCGCACCCGGGGCGGCGTCGCGTTCGGAGCCTGCGGCAGAAGACGCCGAGGCGATCTTTGCGAGGTTTTTCGAGCAAGGCGGCGCGCTGCGCATGCTCGCCGATCTTGATGAGGCCGATATCGCTCGTGTGCGTGCCCATGCGTGTCAGCGCTTCACGGAAGGAAAAGTCGCGGCCGCCCAACGGGTGTATTTCGTGCTGACCACGTTGGATCAGTGGTCGTTCGATGATTGGTTCGGCTTGGGACTTTGCTATCAGCGTCTCGGTCAGCACGAGCAGGCATTGCCCTGTTTTGCGAAGGCCGGGGTGATCCGCGCGTCGGACCCTCGCGCCCCTTATCTTGCCGGGCTCAGTTATGAGCGCGCCGGCAATCGGGAGTTCGCCATCAAGGCATATCGCGCCGCGCTCCGGTTGTGTGCTGCTGAACCTCAACATGCAACGCTCGCCCGCTCGGCGAGCGCGAGGTGCGAAGCCCTCGACATTCCTCTACGACAGGAGACAACATGATTCCGATTTATTCGGTAGGGGCCGGCATCGCCCCGTTGCGGACGACGGACGTCCACGATGTCCCTGCCGCCGATACCGCACCCGCTAATGCGCAGGCGGATGCGGCGCGCAAGCGCCGCGAGCATGACAAATGGCTCACGTCGGATGACTTCGCGCCCGACATGCCGAACGACGTTGACGCGAAAGAAGCGGACGGCGCGTTCGCCAGGTTGTTGCAGAAGCTTTTCTCGATCAGCAGCGGTCTGGCAGCGGATGCCCTCCGCCCGCAGGGCCATCACGGTGCGCAAGACCTTGCCGCGTTGGAGCAACTCGATCCATCGACCATGGCCATGATGGCCTCGATGATCACGATGGAAGCGCTGGGCGATACGGCGAAATCGACGCAACGCGCGCTTGAGCTGCTCGCCGAGCGTCAGGACAAGTTGCGCCAGGAAGATATCCAGAAGTTTCGCGAGCAGATGGACAAGGCCACCGAAGATGCCAACAAGGCGCGCAAGGGCGGCGTCTTCGGGGCCGTGTTCGACTGGATTGTGGCCGCGGTCGAGACGGTCGTGGGTGCCGTCAAAGTGGTGACGGGCGTCTTGACGATGAACCCGTTGCTGATTGCGGGCGGTGTCGCCGATCTTGGCGCGGGCATCGCGGGTCTCGGTGCTGCGTTCCACAAAACGATGGCGCTGGTCGATCCCAAGAACGCGGGCTACCACGAGCAGCAGGCCGAGAAGTGGGGCAAAGCGCAGATGGCGTTTCAGATCATCGGCGCCGTGGTGGGCTTCGGTACGTCGCTCAAAGGGGTGCTTGCCGCGCGCACGGTGACGAAGACAGCGGGCCGCGTGTTCAAGGGCGCTGCGGGCGAGTCGCTCGAACAGGCGATCAAGGCGGGCGACAAGGCAGCCATCGATACGATCAAGAAACGCGTGTCGTCCGAAGTCAGCTTCGTGATCGGTGACCAGATCGGCAAGCGCGTTGGCAAATCGCTGCTGCAAAGCGGCACGCGCACCTCGCGTGCGCTGGCCAAGGCGGGCTTCAATCGGATGGCGGAGACATTTGCGCAACAGATGACCGAGCAGATGGTCGAGCGCGCGTTCAAGAAAGTCGTCAAGGCGGCGACCAAACAGGTCGCGAAGGGCAAGGCCGTCACGGCGAAAAGTCTGGGCAATTCATTCAGTTCGCAATTGCGTCTGGAAGTGGGGCGGGCGGCGTTGCGCGGCTCGTGGTCGCTCTCGGGCGCAGTGCGCAGCACGCTGGTCGGTGCCAACGCTGTCGGTCAGAACGTGATCGGCATGCAACGCGCGAAGCTGAACTTCGAAGCGAGAAATCTCGGCGTCGACATGATGTGGCTGCAAACGCTCATGGACATGACAGGGGACGACAAGAAACGCAATGCAAAGCGCATGGAGACACTGATCGAGCAACAGGCCGACGTTGCGACGTCCGCTAGCCAGATGGTGCAGCAAACGGGCGCAACGCGGATTCGCATCGCGGCGTCCATGGCGTGAATTCGCACCGCTTTTGATTCATCGGGCGTGGCAGATGCCACGCCATTCTTATGATGGAGTTTGATATGACGCTTCGCACCTCCTCGATATCACCGGCAGCCTCGGTTCAGCGCGACACCGCGCTCGAAGACGAGCGCCCGCCGGTACCGTCGTCCCTCAGAGACAAACCGGACGGTCTTGCACTGCTGCGCATGCTGCACAAGCTCTTCGTCACGATGCGCACGGAAGAGCGCAACGTCGATCAGTCGTTTCGCACCCGTCACGATGTGATCGTGTTCGAGCGGGCGCAAACCGCGCGGCAGGAGAAATACAACGCCAACAAGAAGCACTACAGCTCGGGGATGTCGTCAGCGGGCGGCGGTCTGGGTGCCGGTCTCTTTTCGCTGGTCGGAGGCGCCGGTGGCGCGGTGGCCGGTTTCAAGGGCATGGGGGATATCGCACGCATCGGCAGCGATATTACGAACGGTATGGGCACGACGATCAAACACGGCATTGATTTCAAAGCCAACAACGAGTCGTTTGCAGGACGCGATAACGATGTGCTTGGCGAGTTCGAAACCTCGCTGACCGACGAGACCCGCCGTACCAACGATCGGCTGCGTCAGCGTATCGAGGCGAGCAGCGCAGACATTCGCGAGAAGTCTCAGGCAATGCTCAGTATGTGGGGGCAGCAGGTCGTCAAAATGTACGAGTCCATTCGGTAACCCAATGAGAACTTGCGAGCGCGCTGTTGCGGCATTCTTCCGGACCCATCGCTTTTCAGCCAACGTCGAAGTCTGCGAGCGCACGCGAGTCGAGGTGGGGCATCGTGTCGACGACGGTGTGCTGTCGCTCTGTCATCGCCTGGATAAGGTGGCCGCCGGGACCGTGCTGACGGTCACCGATTTCAGGCTCGGGCCGGAGGCCACCACCAGCGAACTCGTGGTGCGTCGTTTCTGTCGACTGATCCGGATGTTGCTGCGCACGGTGCCGCATGTGACCTACGTGCGCGGCATGATCCTGCCCGGTGTGGGCGATGCGCATCGGCGCGACACGCGCCAGCGGCTCGCCGCCGTCCTTGAACGCGAAGGGGCGTTCTGGCGCGAGGAGGACGGCGACCGTTGGCTGGTATTTTGTCGCTCAGGCAGCGAGCCAGCGCTGGGCCTGCGTTGAAGTCTCAATCTCGGACGCTACCGCGTTCGACGCATCATGCGCGAGCGATGCCGGCACCGGCGAAGCGGACAGCACCCCTTTGGTGCGTATGTCCCGCAATGCAGCGTCGTCGTCCCATTGCTGCACCACGCCGTACCATCCCAATCCCTCATAAGTCTCGTAGCCCGGCGTGAGCGCATAGCCGACGAGGCCATCCTCGTCTGCCTCTCCCGCATCCCCGGCGTGATAGAAACCGGTCGATGCCGACACGCCGTCGCGCGGTCTGCGCAGACTGAAGCGCTCCAGCAATATCCCCTCGCCATCGCTCGACGCCAACACACGATGCTCCGCATCGAGCAGCAGGCATCGCGTGCGCGCGCGTTCGTCAGGCAGCAGCGGGACCCCCTGCACGACGGCCTTCGCCTGCGGTGCCCAATCGAAGAAGATCCCCAGCGCGCCGAGCGGCGCGCCATGCGTTTCGCCCGCCTCTCGAATCGCCGTTGCATAGGTCGCGACTTCGGCGTTGTGCAGGAGCTTTGCGCGACGCACGTCGAACGCGGCATAGTCGGCACCGCTCGGCGTGTTCATCGCCTTGAGAAACCACGGGTGGCGCGCGGCATCAGACCCGATCACGCCGGGATAGCGATCAGGGCGGCCGTTGGCGACGATACGTCCGTCGGCATCCGCCACCCAGAGATCGAGATACACCGTGTAACTGTCGAGAATCACGCCAAGGCGTCGGCACGCGTGGCGCGCCGCTTCAGGCGATGGCTCGCTCAGAACATCGACGAGGGCCGCGTCGGTGGCCCACCAGCGCACGTCGCATGAGCGCTCGTAGAGGTTGCGGTCGATGATCTCGATCATGTGATGCGCAAGGTCGGCCAGACGCTGCCCGCGATGCTGTTCCAACTGACCGATCATGCTGTCGCCCAGCGCCGATAGCTCGGTTAGCGAGCCGGCCAGCTCAGTCGTCAGATCCCCGGCAATCGTCGTGATGCGCTCGGAGACATGTTTCACTTCGTTGGCGACGACGGCGAATCCCCGTCCCGCGTCGCCCGCACGAGCGGCTTCGATGAGCGCATTGAGCGCGAGGTACTTGGTCTCCCGGGTGATGTGGGCGATGGTTGCGATCTTGTCGTCGGCAATGTTCTTAACGCTGTGGGCCAACTCGACGATTCTCTCCGGTGCTGCCATGAACGATCTCCCAAACGTGCGCTGCGTTGTGGTGTCACACGGACTACACGAGATGTCATGCAAGCCTCGTGCCAACGCAGCCCTTCGCACGTTATGGATATTCAGGACTCACGACGATTCAGGGTTCAGGGCAGCATGCCGAGCACGCGCCACCAGAGGTAATCGAGCGGGAACAGCAGCACCAGCGTGATGACGGTCATGACGACGGTCAGCCGCGTGCCGTCGCGCATGGTGGCGCCCCCGAGATGCATGGCGATCATCATCGGCGGGCTCTGGTACGGCAGCAGTGCTGTGGAGAACACCGGCACCTGCAACATCAGCACGGTGTAGAGCGGCAGGCCACTGGCGGTAGAGAGTTGTCCGGCAAGCGGTGTGAGTACCGCCGGCAGCCCCGGTAACGTGGCCACCAGGCCGATGGCCGCACCGATGGCGATCAACCACGCGGCATTGATGACCGGTGTGCCCGGCACCATGCCGACGGCGTCGAGACATAACCGTGCGAGTTTTTCCCCCAGACCGGTGTCTGCCACGACCGCGCCCATGCCGAGAAAGCCCGCCACGTAGATCAACGGCGTGATGTGCATCTGCTCGGTGAAGGTCTTCGGCGTGACGATGTGAATGGCAGGCAGCAAGCAGATGATGGCCGCAGCGACGGAGATCCACGCGGGCGAGATGCCGTGCCATGCGTCGGTGGCGAAGCCGGCAAGCGCCAGCGCCAGCAAGACCGACAAGCGCCGCGCATCGGTCGACAGCGGCGGTGCGACGGCGTCCTTCGTGTTCTCGAGCGGACCGTTATCGGGAAAGAGGCGACAGATCGCCCACACCAGAATCACGGCCTTGAGCGCGCCGAGCACGGGAAAGTGCAGCAAGAGATACGGCGCGTAGTGCAGCTTCACACCGTAGAACGAGTCAGCCGCACCCATCAGCACGCTATTGGGAATGTTGGCGGGCAGGATCGTCGTGGGCGGCATATAGCTGGCGGCAGCGACGGTCATGACGAGCCCGGTGCGGCCACGTCGTCCCTCCGTGAGTCCGATGCGATCGGCGAGTGCCAGCACGATGGGGATGAGCAACAAGATGCGGCCGGTCGTGGAAGGCATCACGAACGCGAGGCCTACGCACGCGACCATCACAGACGCGACATAGCGCGGGTATGTCGGGCGCTTGAGCGCGAAGAGCGTCGCGGCGAGTTTCGTGCCGAGGCCGGTTGTGCGCACGGCAATGCCGGTGACGGCGCCGCCGAACACCAGCCACCACGCTGCCGAGTGGAAGCCCGCGAAGATGACTTCGGGCTTCGCGACGTGCAGCAACACCGCCAGCAGAAAGAAGGTCAGCGTGGTGATCGGCTCGGGGAACAGCCCGAACGCCCACGCGCCGATAGTGAACAGCACGAGCACGGCCGCCTGCGCGGCGGTCGGCGTCAGACCCAGCGTGGTGCTGCCGTGGCTGGCGGCCCACAGCGCGAGCGCCAGCAGGATATAGACGCCGTAGCCGGAGAGGGCGCGGGCCTGCGCTTTCAGGCGATCGCGGCGAAGGGTTTCCGCAGGACGGGGCGGGGGGACGGGCGAGTGTTGCGGCGAAGCATTGGTCATGGCGCTTGTCGTTTTGATGATGGGCCAGAGAATCGGTGTTGCTCGGTATTGCTAGGTATTGCTCGGTATTGCCGCCCGCGATGGCACAGTGGCTTGCGTCGGCGCGGGCATGCCGTATCCTAGCGACTCATCGGGGGCTACGTCACCCCGATCCGGACAAATACCAACGCGAATATGCCACGCCCCCCGCGCGCCTCAGCGGCGCGCCCGAACTTCTTCCCGATGCCGCGCACCGCGCCGAGCGCCGACGTGCCGGTCATCGCGCATCTGCGCACGCCGCCCGCTGACGCGCTCATCGAATCGCACCGTCACCCGTGGGGACAGTTGATCTTTCCGCTGCGTGGCGGCCTGCGCATTAACGCAGGCAACACCAGTCTGATCGCCCCGATCTTTCGCGCGGCGTGGGTGCCGGCGGAAATGCTGCATGAAGTGGCGGCACTGGGCGTCGCCGAGTTCTATGCGTTGTATCTGTGGCCCGAAGCGTCGCCGCTACCGGCTGACCGGTGCGTGGTGATCGAAGCATCGCCGCTGATGCGCGATCTGGCGGCAGCGCTGGCAGGCGATATGCCAGTGACGGATCGCCGCCATGGGTTGATCACGTCTTTACTGCTTGAAGAGTTGCGCGTCGCGCCGCCCGTCTCGCTCGATTTGCAGATGCCGACCGACCGGCGCTTGCGGCTGCTGTGCGACGCGTTGATGGAACAACCCGATGACGATCGGTCGCTGGCGCAATGGGCATCGGAAGTGGGGGCCTCGGAGCGCACACTCGCGCGCTTGTTCAGCACGGAACTCGGGACGAGTTTCGGCACGTGGCGGCAGCAGGTGAGACTGGCGCGGGCTGTCGACTGGATTGCGCGCGGCGTGCCGGTGGCAAGCGTTGCGGCACGTCTGGGTTATGCGAACCCGGCTGCGTTCTCGGCCATGTTCCGGCGCGCGTTGGGCGTGTCGCCGCGCGAATTCACGCGTGAGGGGAAGACGAAGGCATGACCGGCACACCCTCCCCCAAACCGTGGTTTCTCTATTTGCTCGAGTGCGCGGGCGGGCGCATCTACACCGGTATCACGGTAGATGTTCAGGCGCGCTACGCCGCACACGTGGCGGGTAAAGGGGCGCGCTTCACACGCGCCCACCCGCCGTCGGGCATTTTGTTGTCGATGGATTTTGCGGACCGCTCCGCAGCGTCGCGCGCGGAGTATCGGGTGAAGCAGTTGAGTGCCACGCAAAAGCGCGCGCTGATTGCGGGGACGCTCGCCGTCGACTTCGGCGTGAGCGATGCAGCGGTGCCGCCGAAGACACCGCGCCGCCGCAAAATCACGGCACCAGACGCGCCTGTCGAATGATCTTGCGCACGTCGCGCTGAATCGCGCCGAATTGCCCGCGCGGCGGAATTGGCGAGACCACCAGCGCCCAGCTATCTCCCGGCACCGTCTTTTCGACCACCGTGTAGTAGGTGGACTGCGTGCGGAAGAAGTCGGCGATGCCGTCGTGGCTGATCCGGTAACTGCGATCTCCCGAACCGGGCACGAGAAACACGCCCAGCGTGTAGAAGATGTCGCGATCCGGATTGATTGGCCCGGCCTGCTTGTCGAGCAGCATCGCGCGCAGTGTCTTCTCGGTCAGCAGACTCGGACGGCGAATGTCGAACACGCGCCACACCTTGAGCAGTGCCGAGGTCGACATCTGCCAGCCCGCGAACGGCGCCAGAAGCCGCCAGCTTTCAGGCAGCGTTGCGTCGGCAATGCCGAGCGGGCCAAAGATGTTCTTCTCGCAGAAATCTTTGTAGTCGGTGCCCGACACGGCTTCGATCACCATCCCCAGCAGCAGGTACGAGACGTTCGAATAGACGAAGTCGGTCTTGCCCGTGGAGTGACCGGCGTCGCCCGCATCGAGATAGTTGAAGAAGTCAGAGCTGCCGCCCACACGACGAATCGCCAGCCCGCTATACAACCCGTTGACGGGGTCGTTGTAGCCATTGGTCGCGAGACCGGCGCGATGCGCCAGCAGACGCCGCACGCTCAGGTCGCGAAGGCTCGGGTCGAGCGGTTTGCCGTGTTCCTTGGAATAGGCGTCGAGCAGCTCGCCCAGCTTGGCGTCGAGCGAGAGCTTGCCCTGCTGCACGAGCAGCGCGATGCCGATGGCGGTGACCGATTTCGACAGGCTGGCCACCGGCAGCATCCGCGAGGCGTCGTCGCCCGGCGTGGCCGCTTCGAGCGGCGCGCCGCCATCGGTTTCCGAGCGCAGCCAGACGTGCGACAGGTTGTAGCGCTCTTTGAGTTGCGCCACGCCCTGCGTGATGGTCGACTGCCCGATCGGCACGGCCGGTGTAATGGGCACCGAGCCACCGGTCGAGGGCAGTGCAACGACAGCGCCTGCTCCACTGGAGGCACTGTTGGCACTGCTGGCGGTTGTTGCCGCCGCTGAATTGTTCTGCGCAAGCGCATTGACTGCCGTCAGCAGGGTCGCCGCGCCAATCAGCGCGGCCGCCACCAGACCCCGGAAGGACTGGCGCGGTTTCACATCGGTCGTATCGCCAACATCGGCAACACGCGTCAAACGCGCGCCGATACGCGATACGCCGCACAACACGTCGCGCGACATGCAACGCAACGCCTCATGCGTGGTCAAACGTGCCCCTGCCGCCCGGCGGTGCCGAACGACGTACATTGTTAATTCCCCCCGCGCACGATCCGATGGACATCAACTCAACTCTCTTCGGAGTCGGAATGGTTCGGGGTGCGCACTTGCCGCTTTGCGGCGCTCTTCAATGTTGATCGAAGTCTAGAAAAACTTCGTGTAAATACCTAGCAAAAGGCCCGCATTTTACATTAAGTTGCACATATCGCCAAAAATCACCCATAGCCAAACGCAATCGCAGCCGCCCAGCCCCGAAGACTCGGGCGCGGCGGCCGACGCGTAGTCGCTATTGCACGCCGAGAACTCTCTCGTCTTGCGAGACAACCTCCGCAAATGCCCGTCTGATAAGGCTTTGCGGCTTACCGAGTCGATCTGTCAGCGCCACACCGACAAGACCTGTCACGTTTCGCGGTGTAATCTATCGGCTACTGGCTCCGACTCGCCCACAGGCCCTAGGGGCGGCGTCTGATGGCGTCGTACCGGCCGAAGGATCGACCGATACATGACTGAACCTACTCGCGCGCGCCCGAGCCGGCCCGCCGATTCTGCTGCTGTAATGGCGCTACCCGAACGATGGCGCTGGGTGCGCCAGTTGCCGTGGAGCGCCGCACGCCCTTGGCTGATCACGGCCGGGGTCGTCCTGCTCGGACTCTTCGTCTTCGACGCGCTGCATCACATGCTGCGTCACGTGCACTACGACGACGTTATCGCCGCGATTCACGACACCCCTGTGACACGGCTCGTGCTTGCCATGCTGGCAACCCTCGCGAGCTACGCGGCACTCACCGGTTACGACATCTCCGGCCTGCGGTTCGCGGGCGCGACCGTCAAGCGCTCGACGGTCATGCTCACGTCGTTCATCGCCTATGCGCTGGGGAATTCCGTCGGGCTGGGCGTGCTGACTGGCGGCACCGTGCGCATGCGCATGTATGCGGCGGCCGGCGTCGATGCTTCGAAGGTCGCGCAGGCAGTCGCCTTCAACGCGGGTGCGTTCGGTTTAGGTATGACGGTCTTCGGTTCGCTGGGGATGTTGTGGGGCGCGTCGCGCGTCTCTGCACTGGTGCCGGTGCCCGCGTGGATGTTGCAGTTGGCGGCCCTGTTGCTGCTCGCCGGGTCGGGCTGGTTCCTCGCGTTGTGCGCGCGCAAGCGCACGGTGGCGCTCTTCGGCCGCTGGGATATCCCGCTGCCGCCGCTGCGTCTCGCGTTGCGCCAACTCCTGATCTCTGCCGCCGATCTCGGCATGGCCGCTGCGGCGCTGTGGTGCCTGTTGCCCGCCGGGGTGGTGGATCTACCCACGTTTGTGGTCTTCTACGCCATCGCTATGGCGCTGGGTGTGCTCAGCCACGTCCCGGGCGGCGTGGGCGTGTTCGAGGCGGTGATTTTGCTCGCCACCAACGGACATGCGCCGGTGAGTCAGGTGGCCGGGGCACTGGTGCTCTATCGCGGCATCTACTATCTGCTGCCGCTCATGCTCGCGGCCTGCCTGCTGGCGTGGTTCGAATTCCGGCAAAGTCCGGCGGCCCCCATCGGGCGTGCGGCCGTGCGGCTCTTCCCCGGCGTATTGGCGGCGCTCACGCTCGTGGCCGGCGTCATGTTGCTGATTTCCGGCGTGACGCCCGCCACGCGCGATGCCGAAGACTTCCTGCGCCAGCACGTGCCGTTGTTTCTCGTCGAGGTTTCGCACCTGCTGGGCAGCGTGGCCGGGCTGGCGATGCTGTTTCTCGCGCGTGGCCTGCTGCATCGGCTGGACGCCGCGTGGTGGGGCTCGCTCGGCCTGACGATTGTGGCGGCAGTACTCGCGATTCCGAAAGGCATCGCGTTGTCGGAGTGCTTCGTGCTGGCCGTGCTGGCGACGTTGCTGCTGGTCTCGCGCAAACAGTTCGACCGGCGCTCGTCGCTCTTCACGCAGACGTTCGAACCGGGCTGGATCATCGCGGTGCTCTCGGTACTCGGCGCGTGTACATGGCTGATGTTCATGTCGTACCGGCGCGTGGGTTACGCGAATCAACTCTGGTGGCAATTCACGTTCGATGGCGATGCGCCGCGCTCGATGCGGGCGCTGATGGTGGTCGCCGTCATCGGACTGGGCCTGTCGCTGTGGCAATTGCTGCGTCAGTCGGCCGGGGCGATGGTGCCTGCGAGTGAAGAAGAGTTGGCGCGTGCGAGGGCGGTGATTCAGAAGCAGCCGGCCGCCGACGCCTGCCTCGCGCTCATGGGCGACAAGAGCTTCCTGTTCTCGCCGTCGGGCAACGCTTTCATCATGTATGCGAAGCATCGGCGCTCGTGGGTGTCGCTCGCCGACCCGGTGGGAGACCAGAAGGAATGGCCGGAGCTGATCTGGCGCTTCATCGAACTGGCGGACTCGCACGGCGGGCGTGCGGCGTTTTACAAGACACGTCCGCAGGCGCTGCCGCTCTATATCGATGCGGGATTGCGTGCGTACAAGCTGGGCGAGGAGGCGTTCGTGTCGTTGCCCGAGTTCGGTCTGCAAGGCTCGCGCCGCGCGAATTTGCGACACGGCGTGGCACGCGGCGAGCGCGAAGGGCTCTCGCTGGAAATCGTTGCCCCCGCCGATGTGCCGCCACATTTGCCTGAGATGCGAGCGGTTTCCGACGCGTGGCTCGCGCGACAGCACACCCGTGAGAAGGCCTTCTCGTTGGGGGCGTTCACCGACGCCTACGTGGCACGGCAACCGGTGGCGCTCGTGCGGCGCGAAGGGCGGCTGGTCGCGTTTGCGACGTTGATGTGTCCGGACGTGCAGCGCATCGAGGCGAGCATCGACCTGATGCGTCAGGTGCCGGATGCGCCCGCCGGAACGATGGACTTTCTGTTCGCCAATCTGATGCTGCACTTCAAGGCGCAGGGCTATCAGCGCTTCGGGCTCGGCATGGCGCCGATGTCGGGCATGGTGACGCACCAGCTCGCGCCGCGTTGGCATCGCTTCGGACGAATGATGTTTGCGCACGGGGCGCGGTTCTACAACTTCCGTGGTCTGCGCAGCTTCAAGGACAAATTCGATCCGCAATGGGAGGCGCGCTATCTGATGACGCCGGGCGGACTCGCGCCGATGCTCACGCTCGCCGACGTGGCGGCGCTTGTCGGGGGCGGCTGGAAGGGGATGATTACGAAATGACGGATCGGACAGATCGAATGGACCGAAAGGATCGAACGGATTGCTCGCAACGGAAACACCGCGCAATGGCGACGGCAGGGATGAAGACGGGCGGCGGACGTGGTGTTTGGCTGGCTGCGGCATTGTTTCTGCCGCTGACCGTGAGCGCCGTGAGCGGTTTGGCAAACGCACAGACGCCGGCGCAATCGGCGCAATCGGCTCCATCGCCCCAATCGTCGCAGACAGTCACGCATGCCGATCTCGCGTCCGCCGCGTCTGCCCGCTCGGCGGAACAGGCGGCGAAGGCGCGCAACGTACTCAAGCCTGCCCCGAAGGCGGGCCCGGTCGCCGTGCCGCCATCGCTCGCCTCCAGCGTCACCGCGCCGGTCATGGCGCCCGCTGCGGCTGCGGCGGCCGGTGCTGCGGCGTCACGCGGCGCCGCCACGGAAGTCATCTCGCATGGCCGGTTCGAAAACGTGCCGGTCTTCCGGCCGGCGGGCGAGCCGAATGCCACGGTGCTGTTTCTCTCGGATGACGACGGCTGGACGCCGCGTGCCGAGCGCATGGCGCGCGCGCTCGTCGACACCGGGGCCATCGTGGCAGGCATCGACACGGCCCGGCTGATGGCGAACTTCACCAAGGATGACGGCGCGTGTGTCTTCCCGTCGGGCGATCTGGACAACTTCGGCCGCTTCCTCGAAGCCTACGAAAAGCTGCCCGGCTACACGCCGCCGATTCTTGTTGGCGATGGCGTCGGCGGGACGTTCGCTTACGCGATGCTCGCGCAGGCCAAGAGCGAAACCTTCTCCGGTGCGCTCTCGGTCGACTTCTGCCCGGTACTGCCGATGGCCAAGCCGCTGTGTCAGGGCGAGGGCGTGCATTTCGGACGCGGCATCACGCATACCGCCGGCGGCGCGCCGATGCGTCTGCTGCCGGCCCCCGCGCTGGGGGCGCCGTGGCTGGCCATGAGCGGCCCGGCGGGGAACCCGGTCGCGCGTGCGCCGCGTTGTTCGGATCGTCTCGCCCAAGGCTTTGTCGCGCGTGCCTCGAACGCCAGTTGGGTCGTGGGCGGTCTGGCGGGCAGTCTCGGCAGCCAGAGCGATGGCGCCGACGCCTCACCGGGCGGGAACACGCCGGTACTGGCCGACTGGGCCACGCAATACAAGAACGCGTTCAAGCGGCTCAATGCCCATCACGTGGCGGGGACGGTGCGCCCGCCTGCCGCCGTGGCCGACCTGCCGGTGATCGAAGTCGCCGCGACGGGCAAGCCCGCGGCCAACATGGCCGATGCGTTCGCGATTCTGCTGTCGGGCGATGGCGGCTGGGCCGGGCTGGATCGCGATGTTGCCGGGGCGCTCGCCGCGCACGGCCTGCCGGTGGTCGGCATCGACTCGCTGCGCTACTTCTGGTCGGCGCGCACACCCGCCTCGGGCGCGCTCGATATCGACCGGCTGGTGCGCTTCTATCAGACACGCTGGAACAAGAAGCGCGTGATTCTCATCGGTTATTCGCAAGGGGCAGACGTGCTGCCGTTCATGGTCAACCGCATGCCACCGGTCAGCAAGGAGCGCGTGGCGCTGCTCGTGCTGATGGGGCTGGGGCAGAAGGCCGACTTCGAATTCCGCATGACCAACTGGGTGATGTCCAGCCAGAACGGTCTGCCGATCCGCCCGGAGGTCGAACGCCTGCCCGATGGCTTGGCGATGTGCGTGTACGGTGCCGACGAGGACGACAGCAATTGCCCCGGCCTCGACCCCAAGCGTGTGCAGATCGTCAAAATGCCGGGGGGGCACCACTTCGACGGCAATTACACGCGGCTGGCCGATCTGATTCTCGAAGGCGTCGGCAAGCACTGAGCGCCCGTCACACACGGCGGCGGCATTCCGGATGCCGCCGCCTGCATTGCTGATCAGCCCACCACTCAGCCCGCTGCTCAGCTCGTCGCTTACCCCGCCGTTGTATCCCCGCCCGCGCCGCTTTTTCTCGCCTTGCCTTCCGGTCTGGCGCTCCGTACACTGCCGCCAGTTTCATTGGCCCACCTTGCGCACGACACACAGGAGAAGATCGATATGGCAGAGGGTTATTTCCCCAAATGGCAGCAACGGGACACGGCGTCCGGACGCGTCATCGCGCCCGACGAACGCCTGCCTTGGCCGCAGACCATCGCCATGGGCGTCCAGCACGTGGTCGCCATGTTCGGCTCGACCGTGCTGGCCCCGTTGCTCATGGGCTTCGATCCGAACCTCGCCATCTTCATGTCGGGCATCGGCACCTTGTTGTTCTTCGTGCTCGTCGGCGGGCGCGTGCCCAGCTACCTCGGGTCGAGCTTCGCGTTCATCGGCCTCGTCATCTCGGTGACGGGCTATGCCGGCAGCGGGCCAAACCTGAATATTCCCGTCGCGCTGGGCGGCATCATCGCGTGCGGTGTGCTGTACGCCATCATCGGCCTGATCGTCATGGTGGTCGGCACTCGCTGGATCGAGGCGCTCATGCCCCCGGTGGTGACCGGTGCGGTCGTTGCCGTGATCGGCCTGAACCTCGCGCCGGTGGCGGTGAAGGGCGTCTCGGCCACCAGCTTCGACACGTGGATGGCCCTCGCGACGGTGCTGTGCGTCGGCCTCGTGGCCGTGTTTGCGCGCGGCATGGTGCAGCGGCTGCTGATTCTCGTCGGCCTGCTGCTCGCCTATGTGCTGTACGCGGTGCTCACCAACGGCATGGGTCTTGGCAAGCCGATCGACTTCTCGATCGTCGCCAATGCGGCCTGGTTCGGCCTGCCGCACTTTGCAGCGCCGGTGTTCAAGCCGGAAGCCATGGTGTTGCTGGCACCTATCGCCATCATTCTGGTCGCGGAAAACCTCGGTCACATCAAGGCCGTGAGCGCCATGACCGGTCAGAATCTGGACCGCTACATGGGCCGCGCCTTCCTCGGCGACGGTCTGGCGACGATCGTGTCGGGCAGCGTCGGCGGCACCGGGGTGACGACTTACGCCGAAAACATCGGCGTGATGGCGGTCACGAAGATCTACTCGACGGTGGTGTTTGCCGTGGCGGCGGTGATCGCGCTCGTGCTGGGCTTCTCGCCGAAGTTCGGCGCGGTGATCCAGACGATTCCGGGCCCGGTGCTCGGTGGCGTGTCGATCGTGGTGTTCGGCCTGATTACGGTGGCCGGTGCGCGCATCTGGGTGCAGAACAAGGTGGATTTCTCGGATAACCGCAACCTGATCGTGGCCGCAGTCACGCTGGTGCTCGGCGCCGGTGACTTCACGCTGAAGTTCGGCAACTTCTCGCTGGGCGGCATCGGTTGCGCGACGTTCGGCGCCATCATCCTGTACGCGCTGCTGCGCGGACGCGGTGTTTCGACGCCGGCAGCGATGTAAGCAGGCTTGGCAGGAAAGGCGCCGGGCGAGCCTTCTCCCGGCGTCAGACGAGCATTACACAAGCATCAAACGAGCATCAAACGAGCGGCACGGCAATTACGTCGTGCCGTTTTTGTTTGTGTCGTCGGTCGTGTCAGCCGAATGGGCGGCAGGCCCTTGCAGCCGGTCGAGCAACTGGCGGGCGTAGACGGGCAGGGCGTCGCGCTCGCGCACACACAGCACCAGCGTGCGCAGCGCCCACGCATCTGACAGCGGCACCATGCCGATGCCCAGCGTTGCCGCCGAGCGCCGGGCGGCGCTGAGCGGCACGATACCGAGCGCGGCACCCGCTGCGACGGCCCGGCACAAGCTGTCGAAGTCGCGCAGCCGCAGCCGGTAGCGCAACGGCCGCCCGGCACGCTTCGCGTGGCCGTCGAGATGCTCGGCCAAGGCGCTCTGCTCGGGTAGGCCGATGAATTCGGCGTCGAGAATGTCGATGAGGGCGACGTCGTCGCGTTGCGTCAGCGCATGGCCCGGTGGCGTGACGACCACCAGCCGGTCTTGCCGGAACGGCACGGTTTCAAGCCCGGTCAGCTCGATCCAGTCGGAGACGACGCCGATATCCGCCGCACCTTCCAGCACGGCCTGCACGACAGCGGGGCTGGTCTGTTCACGCAGGGCAATTTCGACATTCGGATGCTCCGCGAGGAACGCGCCCAGCAGATCCGGCAGAAATTCGGACATGGCGACCGTGTTCGACGCAATGCGCACGTTGCCCTTGAGGCCCGCCGCGTATTCGCCGAGTTCGCCGCGCATCTGCTCGATCTGGGCCAGCACCCGGCGGGCGTGGGCGAGCAGGGCGCGCCCGGCCGGCGTGGGGATGACACCCTGACGGTGGCGCATGAACAGGGCGACCCCCAGTGTGTCTTCCAGCCCGCGAATGCGGGCGCTGGCGGAGGCGAGGGTCAGATGGGCGCGCTCGGCCCCGCCGGTAATGCTGCCGGCCTCGGCCACCAGCAGGCACAGGCGCAGGTCGGTCAGATCGAATCGCACGGAAAATGCCACCTGGGCGTCGGGAGAATGGCGTCAGTGTAGCGGCTAGGCCCGCGCTCGCGATAGCGCCGTGGGATGTCACCTGACTCGCGCAGGGGGCGCGTGGTAAACTACGCCCTTTCAAGACACGGCCGTACCCGCGACGGCCTCGCCCGCCAAGCCGCTAGACACATATAGTCAGCCGGCGGGTCGTCTTGCCGGCGTCTTCAGACGCGTCGCCCAAAATGAGCGCGACGTGCGTCGCACGCCCGACGCGGGCTTTCCATCAAGAACAATCAATCGATACGCGCGGGGACACACATCGTGGAGTCCGCGCATTGGTCTTTATATGTCTTTTGAAACGCTCGGCCTATCGGCCGACATCCTGCGTGCAGTCAGCGATCTCGGCTACACACAACCGACCCCGATTCAACAACAAGCGATTCCGGCTGTCCTGCAAGGCGGCGATCTTCTCGCCGGTGCCCAAACCGGTACCGGCAAGACGGCAGGCTTCACGCTGCCGATCCTGCAAATGCTCTCGTCGCGTGCAGCCCCCGCTGCCGCTAACGGCAAACGCCGCGTGCGCGCTCTCGTGCTTACGCCCACGCGTGAGCTGGCCGCGCAAGTCGAAGAGAGCGTCACGCAATACGGCAAGTACCTGCCCCTCACGTCGATGACCGTCTTCGGCGGCGTGTCGATGGTGCCGCAGGTGCGCCAACTGGCGCGCGGTGTCGATATTCTCGTCGCCACGCCGGGCCGTCTGCTCGACCACATGCAGCAGAAGACCGTCGACCTGTCGGCCGTGGAAATCCTCGTACTCGACGAGGCAGACCGCATGCTCGACATGGGCTTCATTCGCGACATCCGCCGCGTGCTGGCCGTGCTGCCGGCAAAGCGTCAGAACCTGTTGTTCTCGGCCACGTTCTCGGACGAAATCAAGCAACTGGCCGATGGCCTGCTGAAGTCGCCCGCCCTGATCGAAGTCGCTCGCCGCAACACCACGGCCGAGACGGTTGCGCAGAAGATTCACCCGGTCGACCGTGACCGCAAGCGCGAACTGCTCGAACACCTGGTGCGCGAGAACAACTGGTTTCAGGTGCTCGTCTTCACGCGTACCAAGCACGGTGCCAATCGTCTGGCCGAACAGCTGACGAAGGGCGGTGTGCCGGCCCTCGCGATTCACGGCAACAAGAGTCAGGGTGCCCGCACCCGCGCGCTGGCCGAGTTCAAGAGCGGCACGCTGCAAGTGCTGGTGGCGACCGATATCGCCGCACGCGGTATCGATATCGATCAACTGCCGCACGTGGTGAACTTCGATCTGCCGGAAGTGGCGGAAGACTACGTGCACCGTATCGGCCGTACGGGCCGTGCCGGTGCGCAGGGCGAAGCCGTGTCGCTGGTGTGCGTGGACGAGCATCAACTGCTCACCGCCATCGAGCGCCTCATCAAGCGCCAGATCGACACGGAAGTGGTGCCGGGCTTCGAGCCGGACCCGACCGCCGTTGCCCAGCCGATTCGCAAGAATCAATCGGGTGGCCGTGGTGCGCCGGGTGGCGGTGGTGGCGGCGGGCGTGGTCGCGGCGATGGCCAGCAGGCCCGTGCGCCGCGTGAAGCGCGCGAGCCCCGTGAAGGTGGCCGCGACGGCCGCGCCCCGCGTCAGGGTGATGCCGGCAAGCCGCGTCACGCGGCCGACGGTGGCGGCCAACGCAATGGCGAGCGCAACGCACCGGCACCGCGCACGAGCGGCGCGGCAACCGGTGGCCGCAACGGCGGTGGGAACGGTAACGGTGGCGGCTTCGGCGGCAATCAATCGCAACCGGGCAAGCGCGCAGGTGGTGGCGGTAACGGTGGTAGCGGCGGTGTCGGCGGCGGCAAGCGTGTCGAAGGGCAACGCGCCCCGGCGCGTGCCACGCAAGGTGCAGCGCATCAAGGGCAAAATCGCGACGGGCAGAATGCGTCGCGCGGGCAGGGCGGCGGTGAGCGCAGCGATTTCGCGCAGCGCGGGCCGCGCCCGGCACGCCGTGATGGCGTCGGTGCTGCCCTGTTGATGGGCAAACCGAAACGCGATTAAACGTCGCCAGCGCTTGCCACGGGCCTGATGATGCATTCGCGGTTCAACACTCCAGTGAGTTTGAACCGCGTCTTGCTCATCAGGCCCGTTTTCATTGGGCCTCGAAGTATCGTGCCGCGCGCGTGCCCGACGCGCACGCCGAACCCGTTCGGGGAGTCCCCGAGAAGTGGCTGGCGCAAATTAAGTAAAATATTAACCTTTTGCGCCCGGCGGCCCGGGTGTGGCAGGTGCGATGACCTCTCAGGGAACGAGGGCGCATGGACTCGCCAGTTCGCGCGCCGCATTTCCGTTCTCCGAGGATCTCATGATCGCCCGTGTCACCCGCTTGTTCCCGTTGTGGGCCCTGCTGCTCTCCGTTGCCGCTTACTTTTCGCCGGCCAGCTTCTCCGGCGTCACGCCGCACGTCACCGCGCTGCTGACCGTCGTGATGTTCGCGATGGGCGTCACGCTCACGTTCGACGACTTCAAACGTGTCTTTACACGTCCCGCCCCGATCGTCGCAGGCGTGGTGCTGCATTACCTCGTGATGCCGCTAGCCGCCTGGGTGATCGCGCGCGTACTGCATATGCCGCCCGATCTGACCGCCGGCATGGTACTCGTGGGCAGCGTGGCGAGTGGTACTGCGTCGAACGTCATGATTTATCTCGCGCGGGGCGACGTGGCGCTGTCGGTCACCATCAGCGCCATGTCCACCTTGGTGGGCGTGTTCGCCACGCCGCTGCTCACGCGCCTGTATGTGGACGCGTCGATCTCGGTGGACGTGGAAGGCATGCTGCTCTCGATTCTGCAAATCGTCGCGCTGCCGATTGGCGCGGGGCTGCTCATCAACCGCTTCTTCAACCGTGCCGTGCGTGCGGTGGAGAGCTATCTGCCGCTGGTCTCGATGGTCGCGATCGTGCTGATCATCGGTGCGGTGGTGGGCGCCAATCAGGGCAACATTGCCACGGTGGGTCCGTTGGTGATGCTCGGCGTTGTGCTGCACAACAGTCTGGGCCTGCTTGGCGGCTACTGGGGCGGACGTCTGCTCGGCTTCGACGAATCGATCTGCCGCACGCTCGCGATCGAAGTGGGCATGCAGAATTCGGGGCTCGCGGCCACGCTCGGCAAGCTGTATTTCACGCCGCTGGCGGCGCTGCCGGGGGCCTTGTTCTCGGTCTGGCACAACCTGTCCGGTTCGCTGCTTGCCGGCTACTGGCGCGGCCGCCCGACGGGCACCGCCAACGATGCGCAAGCCGCACCGACGCGCGCTGCACATTAAGTCGCACAGGAAGCTGCTGGCCAGATAGTTCGCCAGGCGGTTCACTACTTCGGTCATCGCGTAGCGAACCGCGTTTTTCTCGTGCTACACACGCTTGTGTGCGGCGCGCAACGGCTGCCCGCACCGTCATCGCGGGCATTTGCCTTTCTGTCTCTCATCGCCTACAACAACGTTATACCGTTCGCGGCGGTGAGAGAATCTGTACCACGGCGCCTGTCCGTGTTCCCTTTCCCCCGCTTGCCCACAGGGCGTATTCCGACGAGGCCGTTTCAGGCAGCGATGCATCGCGCACGTACGCGACGCGGCTGTCCGCAGGGCCCGGGCTTACGAGCGAGCGGTCTGGAGTCATTCATCAATGTTGCGAAAGAATCCGAGCGGGGATTTCCCCGTCGTGCATGAAACCTCGTTCATCGATCCGACGGCCATTTTGTGCGGCAAGATCATCGTCGGCGAGAACGTCTTCATCGGACCCTACGCCGTATTGCGTGCCGATGAAGTCGACGAGGGCGGCAAGATGGAGCCGATCGTAATCGGCGCCAATTCCAATATTCAGGACGGGGTCGTGATCCATTCGAAAGACGGCGCACGCGTGACCATTGGCGAGAACACTTCGATTGCCCATCGCTCTATCGTGCATGGCCCGTGTGTGATCGGTAACAACGTATTCATCGGTTTCAACTCGGTGTTGTTCAACTGCGTCGTGCACGACGGCGTGGTGGTGCGACACAACAGCGTGGTCGACGGGCGCGATATTCCCGAGAACTTCTACATTCCCTCGACCACACACATCAGCCGCGAGACCGATCTCGCGACCATTCCGAAAGTCACTGTCGACGCGCGCGAGTTCTCCGAATCGGTGAGCCGCACGAACGTGCAACTGGCACGCGCTTATCGTCGTATTCAGAACGAGTTCTGAGCACGAACGTGAGTGTGCGTCATTGCGGGTGAGCGCCGGCCTCTGAGCATTTGCAGGAGTTCGTCATGTCTTTGAGCGTCAACGGGATTGTCATCGACGCACGCCGCGTCGCCGATGAGATCGATCAGCATCGTGACGCGGCCGACCCGGAAACGGCGGCCCAGCACGCCCTCGTGAGTCGCGAGTTGCTGCGACAGCGCGTGCGTGACCTGCGGTTGCTCGGTGATGCTGAAATGGCCGGCGCGAGCGACGACGCGATTGTCGATGCGCTCTTCACCCGCGATGTGCATGTACGGCGCCCCACCGAAGCCGAGTGCCGCGCGTACTTTCACGAACATGCGGGGCAGTTCCGCGTGGGCGATCAGGTGCAGGCGAGTCACATTCTGTTTGCGCTGTCGGCCGGGGTGCCGCTCTCCGTCACGCTGTCGCGTGCGCAGGCGACGCTCGACCGGCTGCGTGTCGAGCCCGCTGCCTTCGAGTCGCTCGCGGCGAGCGAGTCGGATTGTCCTTCGGGGCGAAGCGGCGGCAGTCTCGGCATGCTCACGCGCGGCAGTGGCGCGCCCGAGTTCGAGCTGGTGTTGTTCTGTGGTGACCGGTTGGGCGTGCTGCCACGGCTGGTGAATACGCGTTACGGCTTTCACGTCGTGCGTATCGAGCGGCGCGTGAAAGGCCGCATGCCACCGTTTGAACGGGTGGCCGATCGCATCGCTGCGCAGTTGTATGAGAACGCCCGCACGCGCGCGCTTCGGCACTATGTGGCGCTGCTCGCCGGGGCGGCGGAAATCAGCGGTGCTAACGATGGCGACGGCGCGCGGCTGTTGCAGTAAGTCGTCGCGTGAAGTCGAAGCTATCGAAGCTATCAAAAGTATCGAAGGCAAAAAAGATGGGGCGCTCTTGCGGGAGCGCCCCATTTTCATTGGGTCATGACGAGCCGTGAGAGACGTGGCTCGTCAGCCGGCGATGAATTCCAGCGTGACGGTATCGAGCGTGAACGAGCCGTCGTCCTGAATGCGGAAGTGTCGCCGCACATCGTCGGCCATGGCCGTTTGCAGCGCGCGAATCGCGACTTGCATCGGTTCGGGCGTGCGCATGCGCGTCGTCCACGTCTTGAAGTCGAGATCGAGCGTGCGCGGCGTGAGCGATGCCACCGAGAACCCGGCATTCGCAGCCATCGTCAGCCATTCGCCCACCGCGTAGTCACGCACGTGCGACGTGTCGCGCAGCACTTCCACCGCTTGAAGATACGTGTCGAACAGCGGTTGCCCGGAGGAGGCGACGTCACAGATCACGACACGGCCACCCGGCTTCAACACGCGGCGCATTTCGCGCAACGCGGCGCCGACATCCGCCCAGTGGTGCGCACTGTATCGGCTGAAGACGAGGTCGAAGCTCGCATCGTCGAACGGCAGTGATTCGGCCGCCCCGAGCTGCGTTTCGATATTCCTCAAACCGCGCTTCGCTGCTTCGCCTGCCACGACGCCGAGCATGTCGGCAGACAAGTCGTAGGCGACGACGCGGGCCGCAAACGGCGCGGTGAAGAAGCTCACGTGACCGGCGCCGCAGCCCAGATCGAGCACTTGGGCGTTCGGGTGTGCACGGGCGATGGCCGCGAGTTGTTCGAGGTCGGCACCCTGCGCGTGGTTGGCGCTCGTCAGATACGCCGATGCCTGCGGGCCGAACTGGCCGGTGACGACCGCGTTGTGGGCGTCGTGCGCTGCGGGGGGCGCTGACGAGGAAGTGGGGCGATTAGCGTCGCTCACGGGGCGTCTCCTTCGAATGGACAGTCGTCATGTTTGTGGGCTCGGGGCAGGGCATCTCGATGACGGGGAGGCCCTGTATTCGTGCTTGCGCAACCTCGATGTGACTCACGATAATGGTTCGTCGATACCGGTACAAGTTGTCCATTTATCCTGGTATGAAAACTACCCCTATCATGACCTCACCCGACGCCACGACCCAGCGGCATGCCGCCGACGACGCCCGGGGTGCTGCCAGCCAGCGCCGCGCACTGGGCGACTTTCTGCGCGCGCATCGCGAGCGCCTCACCCCGGCCGCCGTCGGTTTGCCGCCGATCGGCCGCCGCCGCACACCGGGATTGCGCCGCGAAGAAGTGGCGCAGTTGTCGGGATTGTCCGCCACTTGGTACACGTGGATCGAGCAGGCACGCGAGGTATCGATTTCGGTGGGGGCGTTGTCGGCGGTGGCGAGTGCGTTGCGACTCTCGCGCGCAGAGCGTTCGTACCTGTTCGATCTTGCAGGAAAACGCGATCCCGAGCGGGGTGCCGAGCCGCTGCCGCACCACGCGGCGGCACAAGTGCAAGCCGCCGTCGCTGCCGTGGCGGCACCCGCGTACGCGCTGGATCGCTGCTGGGATGTGCTGGCGTGGAACGACGCGGCGACCGACATCTTCCGTGGCTGGCTCGACGCACCGGGGCCGAAGAATCTGCTGCGCTACATCTTTCTCGATGTCGGCGCGCAGACCCTGATTCAGGACTGGCCGAGCCGCGCGCGGCGCGTAGTGGCCGAGTTTCGCGCCGAGTGCAGTGCGTATCTGGACGATCTGCCGGTGCGCGCGCTGACCGACGCGTTGCAGCGCGAAAGTGCCGTGTTTGCGGCGCTTTGGTCGCAGCAGGATGTGGTGGAGCGTGAAGGCGGCCGCCGTGGCTTTCATCATCCGACGCGCGGCGAGATCGACTTTGCGCAGGTGACGTTCCGGCTCTCCGGTCACGATGACGTGAAGCTGGTGATGTTGCTGGCGTAGGGGAAGTTACGCCGCCGGCCGCATCCACTGCACGAGGTACGTCGCACTCGCCATGCCGAGCAGCGTCATCAGGAGCGAGCCCGCCACGTGGGCGACGACCGTCATCGATGCCCAGCCGAGTTGTCCGTCGCGCAGCAGCGTCGTGACTTCCGCCGAGAAGGTCGAGAACGTGGTGAGACCACCGAGAAAGCCGGTGACGATCAGCAGCCGCCATTCGGCGGGGATCGACGGAAACTGACTGAACAGCGCGACCGCAACACCGATCAGGTAGCCGCCGCCAAGATTGGCGGCGAGCGTGCCGAGCGGGAGCGTCGGCAGAATGGCGTTGAACTGTACGCTCAACGCCCAGCGCAGCAGCGCCCCGAACGCGGCGCCCACGCTGATGGCAACGACCGAAGCAAACATAGGTTTTCCCCTGGCAGATAACAAAACGGCCGACCCTGTTCGGGGCCGGCCGTCCTCGCCTCTCAAGCGAATACTACGGGCATTGCGGGCATTGCCACGGTCGCTCAGTCCTTCGGGAAGGACGTTGCGCCACCGTGTGCACCCGACCATTCGGCCGGTGCGTTCAGGAATTTCTCGACTTCATCCAGCGTCTTCGTGTCGAAGTGGTTCTGCTGCTTGGCCACGCGCAGCACGTCCCACCACGTCGCGAGCGAGTGCAGTTGCACGTCGATGTCCTTCAACACCTGACGGCTCTCTGGGAAGATGTCGTAGTGGAAGATCACGAACACGTGGTTCACGCTCGCACCGGCTTCGCGCAGCGCCTTGCAGAAGTTGATCTTGCTGCGGCCGTCGGTCGTCAGGTCTTCGACCAGCAGCACGCGCGAGCCTTCCGGCAGATCGCCTTCGATCTGGGCATTGCGGCCAAAACCCTTCGGTTTTTTGCGCACGTACTGCATCGGCAGCATCAGCTTGTCGGCGATCCAGGCAGCGAACGGAATGCCTGCGGTTTCCCCGCCGGCGACCGTGTCGAACTGTTCGCAGCCGACGTCTTCGATGAGCACGGCTTCTGCGAAGTCCATCAGCGTACGGCGCACGCGCGGGTACGAGATGAGCTTGCGGCAATCGGTGTAGACCGGGCTGGCCCAGCCCGAGGTGAAGATGTACGGCTTCTCAGCGTTGAAATGCACCGCGCCCACTTCGAGCAGGATTTTGGCGGTGATGTCGGAGATCGCCTGGCGGTCGATGCCAATCATGATGCGGATCCTTTGCATAGCTGCACGCCGTGCGGGCAGCAGGGGGAAATCAGGTTCAGCGCGACAGGTCGGCACGGCGGACCGGCGCTTAAACGCGAATTATGCCACAACATTCAGCAATCGAGCGGTCAATTATGCACGGAGCGTATATTTTCTCGCCGCCACATACGCCCGGAGTGACCGCACGGCGCATATGAAAAATCTGTCCCGATAGATGAGTCCAAAAAAAGAGACAGTTGCCGACGGTTTATGACAGGCATACACTCTCGCCGAATTTCATACGCTGGCCGGAGCCGCCAACATGTCCAACGATTCAACGTCATTCCCCGCCGCGAGCGCTGTGCCGGGCCACGCGCAAGACAACGGTTATGCCAACCGGGCCCTCTGGGCGTCGGCCGTCGGTTACGCGATGGACGGCTTCGACCTGCTGATTCTCGGCTTCATTCTTCCCGCGATTGCCGCTGACCTGTCGCTGACCAGCGCGCAGTCGGGCGCACTCGTGACGTGGACGCTCATCGGCGCCGTCGTGGGCGGTCTCGTCTTCGGCATGCTCTCCGATCGCTACGGCCGCGTGCGCGTGCTCTCGTGGACGATTCTGCTGTTCGCGGTCTTCACCGGGATGTGCGCGCTTGCCCAAGGCTATTGGGACCTGCTTGCGTATCGCACCATCGCCGGGATCGGTCTGGGCGGCGAGTTCGGCATCGGCATGGCGCTGGCCGCAGAAGCCTGCGCACCGGCACGGCGCGCCCGCGCATCGTCGTTCGTGGGGCTGGGCTGGCAAGCCGGGGTGCTCGCCGCCGCGTTGCTCACGCCGGTGCTGCTGCCGGTCATCGGCTGGCGCGGCATGTTCGCGGTCGGCCTGCTGCCGGCGGTGGTGTCGTTCATCATGCGCCGCACGCTGGGCGAGCCGGAGCTGTTCATCGCACAACAGAAGCAGCCGCGTGAACACGCGCCGCTCAAACTGCTGGTGAAGGACTGCGCGACCACGCGTGCGAGTCTCGGCGTGGCCATTCTCTGTTCCGTGCAGAACTTCGGCTATTACGGCCTGATGATCTGGATGCCGTCGTATCTGTCGAAGGCATTCGGTTATTCGCTTACCAAGTCGGCGATGTGGACGGCGGTGACCGTGCTCGGCATGGCGTTCGGCATCTGGCTGTTCGGCCGTCTGGCCGATCGCTTCGGCCGCCGCCCGACGTTCATCGGCTACCAGATCGGTGCGGTCGTGATGGTGTTCGTCTACGCGCAGTTGCAATCGCAGTTCGCGCTGCTGATCGGCGGAGCCGTGATGGGCATGTTCGTGAACGGGATGATCGGCGGCTATGGCGCACTGATCTCGGAGCTGTACCCGACGGCGGCGCGCGCTACGGCGCAGAACGTGCTGTTCAACATCGGCCGTGCCGTGGGCGGCTTCGGCCCGCTCGCGGTCGGCGCACTGGCCGCGGCGTACTCGTTCAAGATGGCGCTCGTGTTTCTCGCCAGCATTTACGTGCTCGACATCATTGCCACGCTGTTCCTGATTCCGGAGCGTCGCGGCGAGGCGCTCTCCTGATTCCCGATAATCGACACGCCCGCAGTGCCCGGTACGCCGTGAGAACGGGTTGCCGTGCACTGCCATCAAGCTTTTGGCGCAAGGTGTACACTTTGCGTCCTGCGGTGCGTCCGGCGCGCCGCAAGCCCTTGGTCTGACGCGCGCGAGCGCGGTATGCAAGACCCGGGGGAGCGGGGGCCATCACGCCGCCGCGCAGCGAAGAACACCGTCAGCGACAAAATCGCCGAATCCCTCCGGTTGGCTCTTCCCGCCGTGATCCGTCACAAGACTGCCGTGCCTGCGCGCTACCCTCGGGTGGCCGACGCCCGGCCGTCGCCCTGTATTTAGGTATCGAGATATGGACAAACCTGACTTGAAAGAAAGCGCTCTGGCGTACCACGAATTTCCCCGCCCGGGCAAAATCTCGGTGACGCCGACGAAGCCGCTGTCGAACCAGATCGATCTGTCGCTGGCTTACTCACCGGGTGTGGCCTACGCCTGCGAAGCGATCGCCGAAGACCCCCTCGCCGCCAACCGCTACACGTCGCGCAGCAACCTCGTCGGCGTGATTACCAACGGTACCGCCGTGCTGGGTCTGGGCAACATCGGCCCGCTCGCCGCCAAGCCGGTGATGGAAGGCAAGGGCTGCCTGTTCAAGAAGTTCGCCGGCATCGACGTGTTCGACATCGAACTCGCCGAACATGACCCGGACAAGCTCGTCGAAGCGATCGCCATGCTCGAGCCGACGCTCGGCGGCATCAACCTCGAAGACATCAAGGCGCCCGAGTGCTTCTACATCGAGAAGAAGCTGCGCGAGCGCATGAAGATCCCGGTCTTCCACGACGATCAGCACGGTACCGCCATCATCGCGTCGGCCGCTATCCTCAACGGCCTGAAGGTCGTGGGCAAGGACATCGGCAACGTGAAGCTGGTCTGCTCGGGCGCCGGCGCTGCCGCGATTGCCTGTCTGGACCTGCTGGTGAATCTGGGCCTGAAGAAAGAGAACATTCTGGTTCTCGACTCGAAGGGCGTGATTCACACCGGCCGCGACAAGCTCGACGAGAGCAAGGCGCGCTACGCCGTGGCGACCGAAGCCCGCACGCTGGCTGATGCGAGCAACGGTGCCGACGTGTTCCTCGGCTGCTCGACCGCAGGCGTGCTCACCGGCGACATGGTCAAGACCATGGGCCCGAGCCCGCTGATTCTTGCGCTCGCCAACCCCGAGCCGGAAATTCGCCCGGAAATCGCCAAGGCTGCCCGCCCGGATTGCATCGTGGCCACCGGCCGTTCGGACTATCCGAATCAGGTGAACAACGTGCTGTGCTTCCCGTTCATCTTCCGCGGCGCGCTCGACGTGGGCGCGACGACCATTACGGAAGAGATGAAGCTCGCCACCGTGCGTGCCATCGCCGAACTGGCGCAGGAAGAAGAGCAGAGCGAAGAAGTCGCGCGCGCCTATGAAGGCCAGTCGCTCGAATTCGGTCCGGAATACATCATTCCGAAGCCGTTCGATCCGCGTCTGATCATCAAGATCGCACCGGCCGTCGCGCAAGCCGCGATGGACTCGGGCGTGGCGACGCGTCCGATCAAGGACATGGACGCCTACCGCGAGCAACTCGGTGGCACGGTGTACCGCACGGGCTTCATCATGCGTCCGGTGTTTGCCGCCGCGCGTGCCCGTTTCGCCGCCGATACGGCTGCCCGCATCGTGTTCGCCGAAGGCGAAGACGAACGCGTACTGCGCGCTGCCCAGTTCGTGCTGGCCGAGCGCATCGCCAAGCCGATCATCATCGGCCGTCCGGCCGTGGTGGAAATGCGTCTGCAAAAGATCGGCTCGAAGCTCAAGCCGGGCGTCGACTTCGAGATCGTGAATCCGGAAGACGACGCGCGCTATCAGCGTTGCTGGCAGGAATACCACAACCTGGGCGCCCGTCACGGCGTGACCCCGGAAGTGGCGAAGGCGGCCATGCGCAAGGACAACACGCTGATCGGTTCGATCCTCGTGCATCTGGGCGAAGCCGACGGCATGATCTGCGGCATGATCGATACGTACCACCGTCACCTCGACGTGGTCGATCAGGTGCTGGGCCGTGCCGAAGGCGTGAGCAACTACGCCGCCATGAACCTGTTGATGCTTGAGAAGCGCAACCTGTTCATCAGCGATACGTACGTGAACGAGACGCCGACGTCGGAGCAACTCGCCGAGATGACGGTGCTCGCCGCCAAGGAAATCGAGCGCTTCGGTATCGCCCCGAAGGTGGCGCTGCTCTCGAACTCGAACTTCGGCAGCGTGAAGTCGGCATCGGCACAACGCATGGCGCGCGCCTGCGAACTGCTCGCTGCCCGCGCACCGTCGCTGGAAGTGGACGGCGAAATGCACGGCGACGCCGCGCTGTCGGAATCGGTGCGTCGTGCCGCCTACCCGGCCTCGCGTCTGTCGGGCGAAGCCAACCTGCTGGTCATGCCGAACGTGGAAGCGGCCAACATCACGTACAACCTGCTCAAGATGACGGGCGGTGAGGGCGTGACGGTCGGTCCGTTCCTGCTCGGCTGCGCCAAGCCGGTTCACATCCTGACGCCGGCCGCCACCGTGCGCCGCATCATCAACATGACCGCCGTGGCTGCTGCCAACGTGGTTCGTTGATGATCTGACGGACACGCCGCCGGGTTGGTCCGGTGCGCGCGTCGGTCAGTGCAGGAAGTGCAGGATAAAAAAATCCCGCCAGTCGCTTGCGCGCTGGCGGGATTTTTCATGCGGCTTCTGATGCAGGTGATGCTATCGGCTCAGGCTCAGGCTAAACGGACTTTCAGGCCGCAACGCGATGCGCATTGCCATCGCGGAACTGCGTGAGCAGCTTCGTCCACTTGATGCGGGTGGCCGCGAGGTTCTGGTCCTTCACGTGGCCATAACCGCGAATCTCTTGCGGCAGTTCAGCCAATTGCACGGCCAGTGAGGTGTTGCGCTCGTTCAGGTGCGAGATCAGTTCGTTCACCAGTGCCTCGTACTCACCAATCAGTGCACGCTCGGTGCGACGCTCTTCCGTGCGGCCGAAGATGTCGAACGCGCCGCCGCGCAGGCCCTTGAACTTTGCCAGCACGCCGAATGCTTTCATCATCCACGGGCCGTAGGACTGCTTGATCAGATGCCCCTTGTCGTCGTGCTTGGCGAGCGACGGCGGCGCCAGGTGGAAGTGCACCGAGAAGTCGCCTTCGAACTGCTCGTTCAGCTTCTTCATGAAAGCCGGGTCGGTGTACAGGCGCGCCACTTCGTACTCGTCCTTGTAGGCCATGAGTTTGTACAGCGCGCGGGCAACTGCCTCAGTCAGCGGCATTTGCGAAGCGCCGTTGTCGATGGCCGACTCGGCAGTGCGCACGCGATCGACCGTCTGCTTGAAGCGCTCGGCATACGCACGATCCTGATACGCCACCAGTTGGTCGTAGCGGCGTTGAATCAGCGCGTCGAGCGCCTTGGGCGAGTGCAGCGTGATCAGCTTGCCGCCGGCGGCTGACGACTCCGGCGTTTCCCCCTGCTGGGCGAGCTTGCGCACGCTGGCGAGATCGTGCGCGGCACGGCGTCCCCATTCGAACGCCTGCTTGTTCTTCTCGATCGACACGCCGTTGAGTTCGATGGCGCGCGTGAGTGCAGCGTACGAGAGCGGTACCCAGCCCTTCTGCCACGCGAAGCCCAGCACGAACGGGTTGGTGTAGATCGTGTCGCCGAGCAGACGCAGCGCGAGGTGATTCGCATCGACGAAATCGACGTTGTCACCGGCGGCGGCGCGGATGTCGTTCTCCGTGCTCGATCCCGGGAAACGCCAGTTCGGGTTGCGGATGAAGTCGGCCGTCGGCGTGTGGGCGCTGTTCACCACGATGTTCGTCACACCGTGCTGCACGCGCGAGAGCGTGTCGTCACCTGCCGTGGTGATCGCGTCGCAACCGATCACCACGCGCGCGTCGCCCATGGCGATGCGCGTGGCGTGGATGTCGTCCGGTTGCAGCGCGATCTGTACGTGGCTCGTCACCGCGCCACCCTTTTGCGCCAAGCCGGTCACGTCGAGCGTGGTGACACCCTTGTTTTCCAGATGCGCCGCCATACCGAGCAGGCCGCCGATGGTCACGACACCCGTGCCACCCACGCCCGTGACAAGAATGCCGTACGGACGCGTGATTTGCGGGAGTGCGGGTTCGGGCAGCGGCGGCAGACCTTCGTTATCGACCTTGGCCGTCTTGGGCTTGCGCAGCTGACCGCCTTCCACCGTCACGAAGCTCGGGCAGAAGCCGTTCAGGCACGAGAAGTCCTTGTTGCAGGTCGACTGGTTGATCTGGCGCTTCGTGCCGAATTCCGTTTCGAGCGGCTCGACCGACAGGCAGTTCGACTTCACCGAGCAATCGCCGCAGCCTTCGCAGACCGCCTCGTTGATCACGACACGCTTGGCCGGGTCGGGATACGCACCGCGTTTGCGGCGGCGGCGCTTCTCGGTGGCACACGTCTGGTCGTAGACGAGGATCGTCGTGCCCTTCACCAGCCGCAGTTCGCGCTGCACGCGATCGAGTTCGCTGCGATGGTAGATGGGCACATCGCCAACGAGCTTCACACCCTCGTACTTCTCGGGCTCATCGGTCACGATGACAATCTTCTCGGCGCCTTCGGCAGCCACCTGCGCCACGATCTGCGGCACGCTCAACGTGCCGTCGACCGGCTGGCCGCCCGTCATCGCGACGGCGTCGTTGTAGAGAATCTTGTAGGTGATGTTGACCTTCGACGAGATCGCCGCGCGAATCGCGAGCAAGCCCGAGTGGAAGTAGGTGCCGTCGCCCAGATTCGCGAAGATGTGTTCGTCGCACGAGAATGGCGCCTGACCGATCCAAGGCACGCCTTCGCCGCCCATCTGCGAGAAGGTGTCGGTCTTGCGGTCCATCCACACGGTCATGTAGTGACAGCCGATGCCTGCGATGGCGCGCGAGCCTTCCGGCACGTTCGTCGAGGTGTTGTGCGGGCAACCCGAGCAGAACCACGGCTTGCGCTCAGCAGCCACGCGCGGCTTGGCGAGCGCTTGCTCCTTGGCTTCGATGACCTTGAGGCGCGTGTTGATGCGATCGCGCACGTCGCTCGGCAATTCGAATTTTTCCAGACGCGTGGCAATCGCCTTCGCGATCAGTGCGGGCGAGAGTTCGTAGTGCGCCGGCAGCAGCCAGTTGGCCATCGGCACCGACCATTCGCCGCCGGCACCATCCTTCTCGTCGAACTTGCCGTAGACGCGCGGGCGTACGTCGTCGCGCCAGTTGTACAGCTCTTCCTTGATCTGATATTCGAGGATCTGACGCTTTTCCTCGACCACGAGAATTTCCTGCAAGCCTTGTGCAAACGCGCGCGCACCCTGCGCTTCGAGCGGCCACACACAACCCACTTTGTAGAGACGAATGCCGATGCGCTGGCACGTGGCTTCATCAAGCCCCAGATCGGCGAGCGCCTGACACACGTCGAGATACGCCTTGCCGCCGGTCATGATGCCGAAACGCGCGTTGTCGGAATCGATCGTCACGCGGTCGAGCTTGTTGGCGCGCACGTAGGCGAGGGCGGCGTACCACTTGTGGTCGATCATCCGCGCTTCCTGCACCAGCGGCGGGTCGGGCCAGCGGATGTTCAGGCCGTCGGGCGGCATGATGAAGTCGTTCGGCAGGCGGATGTCGACGTTGTGCGGATCGATCATCACCGAGGCCGACGATTCGACCACATCCGTCACGCACTTCATCGCGACCCACAGACCCGAGTAGCGGCTCATGGCCCAGCCATGCAGACCGTAGTCGAGATACTCCTGCACGTTCGACGGATACAGCACGGGGATACCGGCTGCCTTGAAGACGTGTTCGGACTGGTGCGCGAGCGTGGAGGATTTGGCCGCGTGGTCGTCGCCGGCGAGGACCAGTACGCCACCGTGCTTTGACGAGCCTGCCGAGTTGCCGTGTTTGAGTACGTCCATGGAGCGGTCGACGCCGGGCCCCTTGCCGTACCACATGGAAAACACGCCATCGAACTTGGCGGGATACAGATTGACTTGTTGAGAGCCCCAGACCGCGGTGGCCGCGAGGTCTTCGTTCAGACCGGGCTGAAAGACGATGTTATGGCCGGCGAGGTGCTGCTTGGCCTTCCATAGCGACAGATCCAGACCGCCGAGCGGCGAGCCGCGATAGCCCGAAATATAACCGGCGGTGTTGAGCCCGGCGGCCGCATCGCGGGCCTGCTGCAACATCGGTAGTCGGACCAGGGCTTGAATGCCGCTCATGTAAGCGCGACCGCGCTCGAGCGTGTATTTGTCGTCGAGCGTGACCGACTCCAGCGCGGCCAGCAAGCTCGGATTGACGGGGGCGTTCATGGGGTGTGCTCCTCACTCTCACTGATTTTGGGATCGCCAAAACTTCCTGCCCCCCCGCTCTCGTGAAGCAGGACGGCGGTGGTGACACAGGCCTCTCTAATGTCCCACGGGTGAACGATGTCACTCCGTGAGCGGGGCCTTTTTTCGTGATGCTGTTACCAGTCGCAACTATGTTAGCACCGGCGTCATGGCGTCGCCCGATGGGCATGATGCCCGCGCAGCGACGTTGTTCCGGTGTCAGCCGAGTTGTCGATCGAGGGCAGTATAGCGAGGATTCTGACGTTTACGTAAACGTCATATAGCTGGCGTAAACCCTCCCTTTGCGCCCACGTGCATCATCCCAATATGGGGTGGCAGATGCGGCATCGTGACGCGTGGTGTTTTTCGGATTCCGCAGCAAAATGGCGGGATTGTGTCGCGATTATGTCGGCAAAGGTACGCTTGTCGGTGGTTTCTGACACGCGGGTAACAACGTGTAACGCCTGTCGGCGATCGGGAACGGGCAGGGCAGAATGCACACTAAGTTGCGTTACCCGACAGATGGAAAACGACATTGCGTTTAAGAAGTACGCAAGGAAGCACCCAAGCAACACGAAAGAAGGAGTCACTGTGAATCAACGAAACATCGCCAAATTCCTGCTGGTTTCCGCTTCGTTTCTGACCCTGGAAGTGAGCGTCGCACGTGCCGATGAACTGGCACGCGACAAGGCGGCCGAACCTACCCCCGTTACCGTGGCTGTCACGCCGCCGCTGCGCACCACGCAGCAGCCGCAACGGTACGAAGGCCCGCTCGACCAGCGCACGATCGATCCGCGAGAATTTCAGCGCCGTTAAGCCGTCGCCGGCGAAACGGCAAACGGGGCAGGCTGTTCCGACGTGAGCGCATAAGGCGCTGCGAAGCCGGACCCCAGACACACCACGAGTGCGTCACCCTCGAGTGACGCCGCCCAACACCACAGGGCGCCGACCGATGAGGCTGGCGCCTTTTTTATTGGGGTCGATCGGGGTGTTTTCGCGGCGCGGCGAATGCGATTCCCTGAAGTCTTGCCCTGAACTGTCTTGTAATGTCTTGTAATCGGGTAAACAGGGTGATGACTTTATGATTTTCGTATTTTGACGCAATATCATTGCTTATAAATATCAAAATCAGGGGGAGATGTGCCAAAACTCGAATTGGATAAGATCGACCGCCGGATTCTCGGATTGCTGCAAAGCAATGGCCGATTATCCAACCTCGAAATCGCCGAGCAGGTACGGCTCTCGCCGAGCCCTTGCCTGCGTCGCATCCGGCGTCTGGAAGAGGCCGGCGTCATTCGCGGCTACGTTGCCCTGCTGGAACCCACACGGCTGGGGCTCGGCCTGCTGGCGTACGTCAACGTGCGGCTCGACAAGCGGCATCCCGGCGATGCGCAGGGCGGCACGGTCAACGAACACTTCCGCGATGTGGTCGACACCTGGCCGGAGGTCGTCGGTTGCTATGCGATGGCCGGCGACATGGACTATCTGCTGCGCGTGCACGTCGGTGACATGACGCACTTTTCGCGGTTCATGCAAAAGCAGTTGCTCATGCATCCCAGTGTGGTCGATGTGAAGACCAGCTTCGTACTCGATCAGCTCAAAGAAACGACGGCGCTACCGCTGCCCTGATCCGTGTTGTGACAGCAGGATGCCCAGCGATTCGTCATTCTGACGGGACAAAAAAGAAACCGGCCAATTTGGCCGGTTTTTTGTTTTGCCGTGCTGCGGGTCTGTGACCACGAGGCGAATCA
The DNA here is from genome assembly GCF_002179865.1 of Pandoraea sp. PE-S2R-1. Lineage (NCBI taxonomy): Bacteria > Pseudomonadati > Pseudomonadota > Betaproteobacteria > Burkholderiales > Burkholderiaceae > Pandoraea > Pandoraea sp. PE-S2R-1. The sequence continues at coordinate 255,687 of NZ_NGUR01000016.1, forward strand.
GGCGGCGTTCGGCAGGATGGCACCGAGCAGGCGTCGCGCGTTACGCACCTGACGCTTGATCGCGTAATCGAAGGCGGCGACCTGATCCTGCATCATTTCCGACAGCATCGACTGCGTGTCGGCGGGCGGCAGGCTGAGGTAACCGTCGGCTTCGCCATAGGCGTAGTTGATTTCCATGCCGGCCTTCTTCGCGATGCGCATCATGCGGGCATTGCGCGACAGGCAGTGCATGTAGAGCGTATCGACGCGCTTGTTGCGGCAGTGGATGGAGGCACGTTCGAACAGACGCGAGCCGATGCCACGGCCACGGGCCGATTCCAGCACCGAGACGCCGAATTCGGCGACACGGCCGTTCTTGCCTTCGGGGAGTTGTGCCACGTGGGCGACCGCGACCAGTGCCAGATTGTCGTCGTAGACGCCGAGCAGGCTGTCACGCGAGAAGTCGAGGCTGGCGACGTAGCGGGTAATCACGTCGTCGGTGACGGCCTGACCGAAACGCAGCAGGCGGTCTTCTTCGCCCAGCGCCAGAAAGTGGCGTTGCAGGCGGTGGATGTCGCCCGACGTCAGCTCACGAATCAGCACGCTCGACCGCTCGTTGGCGGCAACCGTCGCGCGGGCGACGTCGGGCGTGTGGTTCGGGGCAGTCATGGCGTATTCCTTGGTGTTCTTTCGAGCGTGCACTGAATTGTGCGGCGCAAAAGAATTATAGCCGAACGGCTAGGTAAAAACCCTAGGAAATAAAAGTGCGCCGTGGAGGGAAACGTCTAAGTACCTGAAGAATGGCGTGTTTTCTCGATAGTTCGAGTCAGGCCATCAAGGGAAGGGTTGTTGCGAAGCAACAAGAAAGGGCGATATTCGCCCTTTCTGTCGTAAGTGTTCGCTCACTTTGGATGAGGATCAGACCTGTGCAGTGCCTGACGGGGTGGCGACCGTCGTGTCGGCCGTCTCGGGGAGCGGCTGGGCGAGTCCGTGTTCGAGCACACCGATCACTTCGTCGGCGAAGTCGCGGTAGCGCATGCGCCCGCCCGGCTTGAGCCACGTGAACGTCCAGTTGATCATGCCGAACAGCATCATCGTGAGCGCCGTCTGATTGGGCTTGCCCACGCGCTCGGGGAACGCACGCGAGAGCTGACGGGAGAACGCGCCGACCACATCGCGCTGGCGGTTGAGCACCACTTCGCGCTGTTCGTCGTTGAGGAATTTGACGTCGTTGAGCAGCGCGATGTGGCGCGTCTGCGAGGTTTCGTACTCGTCCAGAAACGCCCGGATCAGTTCATGAAACGTTTCGCGCTCGGAGAGCCCGCGCCGCTGGCCAAGGGCTTCGACTTCCGTGACGATCAGCATCAGCCGCTGCGTGTAGCGGTCGAGCAGGTCGAACAGGATGGCGTCCTTGCTGGCGTAGTAGTGATAGAGACGGGCTTTCGACGTGCCGCAGGCGGCGGCCAGTTCCGACATCGACGTGCTGGGATAGCTCGCGCGGGCAAAGGCCTCGGCGGCGACATCGAGAATCTGTTCGCGCTGCGACTCGTGGTCGGGCGCCTTGGTACGTGCCATAAACGGGGGTTACTCCAGTCGTAGATCGCACGCTGCGGGCACGGTGGTGTCGCCGCGCAACGCGAGCCGGCCCGCCGCACCGAGTTCGCGGCAGCGCCAGAGCAGAAAACTGTCGGTCGCGAAAAAACCTTCGACGCGCGGCATCATTTCACCGAGAAACGCGGCCATCGGCATCCACGTCACCGGCGCCCGATCGAGAATCTGATCGTCGATCTCGGCAAACGTCGCACCTTCGAAGGTGTTGTGCACCCAGCGGCGCACTTGGGTATTCACTTGCTTGAGCGCCCGCCATTCCAGTGACAGCCGGCCGATCCGCAGCAGCGAAATCGGGGCGATACGGGCGAAGCGCTCGGCCAGCACTTCCGGGGCATACATGCCGACGCTGGTGCGGCGATTGGCATCCTGCGCCGTCGCCGTCTGGGCAGACGGGGCCAGATCGGTGGCGCGCAGCACGATTTCGTTCAGCCGCGCCGGGGTGTTGCGCAGCATGAACGCCACGCGCCGCAGCGTGAGCTGATCGGACGCACTGTCGCCGTGCCAGCAAACCACCGCGTTGTCGCCTTCGACCAACCGTTGCAGCGATGCCAGTTCCTCGCGCAACTCACCCGCATAATCGCGGCCGGCGGAGGGGACGACACGTTGCCAGAAGGCGGCGCGTTGCCGCTCGTTCTCGTCGATTTCGCGCAACGGGCCAACGGCCAGATCGTCACGCAAGACAAGGACAGGGTCGGCGCGAAGCGCTTGCGCCATCGCCGCGCGTAACTGCTGCGCGGCGACATCGCCACAGACGACATGGATGGTATTCATGCCGGTAGTTTACGGTATTCCCGGTACCTCGGGTTGACGCTCCCGTAATGCCGGGAATAATCGACGCATTGGCACCATTTCAAGGCAAATTCCGTTGCGATGCCGTAGCGATCGGGAGCGTTCGCACCGGGCGGCAACAGAATTCACCGCCCCGCGCGCCCAACGGCGGGCTTAGCGCTCGTCGTAGCTGACCACCACGCGTTCCGTCAACGGACGTGCCTGGCACGTCAGCACGAAACCTTGTTCGACTTCGTAATCTTCCAGCGTGTAGTTCTTTTCCATCGCCACTTCGCCTTCGAGCACCTTGGCGCGGCACGTGCAGCACACGCCGCCCTTGCAGGCGTACGGCAGCGACAGCCCGGCCGCCAGACCCGTGTCGAGAATGCTCTGGCCTTCGTACGGCTGGCGCAGACGGCGTTCCTTGCCGTCCATCACGACGACCAGTTCGGCCATCGGCGTGTCGTCGGTGATCACCACCGATTTCACCGGGGCTTGCGACGTGGGCACGCCGAAGCGCTCGACGTGGATCTTTTCCTTCGCGACGCCAGCGGCGGCCAGCGCGGCTTCGGCGGCATCCATCATCGGGCCCGGGCCGCAGATGAACGCTTCGTCGATGCTCGACGGCGGGATCAGCGTTTCAAGAAACGCCGAGCACTTGTCCTGATTGAGCAGGCCGTTGAACAACTCGACTTCCTGCGCTTCGTCCGAGAGCACGTGATACAGGCGCAGACGGCCCAGATACGTGTTCTTCAGATCTTCCAGTGCTTCTGCGAACATGATGGCCGGCACCGAGCGGTTGCCGTACACGAGCGTGAACTGGCTGTTCGGCTCCGAGGCCAGCGTCGTCTTGATGAGCGCGAGCATCGGCGTAATGCCCGAGCCACCGGCAAAGCCGACGTAATGCTTGGCATGCTCAGGCGACAGACGCGTGAAGAAGCGGCCATCCGGCGTCATCACGTCGATCTGCTGGCCCGGCTTCAACTGGTCGTTGGCGAAGTTCGAGAACTTGCCGCCCGGCACGCGCTTGATACCCACGCGCAATTCACCGGTCGCCTCGTAGTCGGGCACACCCACGCAAATCGAGTACGAGCGGCGAGCTTCCTCGCCTTCGATCAGCGTCTTGAGCGTGAGGAACTGGCCTTGCGTGAAACGGTAGGCGTCGCGCAGGGCTTCCGGCACGGTGAACGCGATCGAAATGGCGTCGGCGGTCTCGGGACGGATTTCGCGAATGGTCAGCGAATGGAATTGCGGGGTCGTCATCGTGGGCTTCCTTGCCGCCGGCACCCGCCGGTCGGGATCAATCGGATCAATCAATAGGGCTTGAAGTAGTCGAACGGCTCGCGGCACGTGCGGCAACGGTAATGCGCCTTGCACGCGGTCGAGCCGAACGCCGATACCACTTCCGTGTCGCTCGAACCGCAATGCGGGCACGGCACGCCGTCTTTCGGGCGGCCGTAGAACGTGATCTTGCGCGGCGCGTCGGCGGCCACCGCATGCGCGCCCGTAGGCGGCGCAATGCCGTAGCCGCGCAGCTTCTCGCGGGCCTCCGGGCTGATCCAGTCGGTGGTCCATGCGGGCGCCAGCACGGTCTTGATGTGCCACGGGCCGAGGCCCGCGCGCGTCATCGCGGCGTCGATGTCTTCGGCGATCTGCTGCATGGCCGGACACCCCGAGTACGTCGGCGTAATCACGATCTCGAACGACGTCACGTCATCCGCGTTCTGCACCACGCGCACGTCGCGCAGAATGCCGAGTTCGCGAATCGACACGACCGGAATCTCGGGATCGGGTACCGATTCGAGCGTCTGCCACGCGAGCGGCAGCGAAGCATCCGATGCCGGCGTCAGCACGTCGGGTGCGACGGGCGGGGTGAGCGGCAGATTCATGATCGTGTCGAGGTGCGTGTGCATGGTGGGCGTCGCACAACCGTTACCAGCTCGCGCCGGGATGCTGACGCGCAATGACCTGCATCTCGCCGAGCAGATAGCTCATGTGCTCGGAGTGATGGCCGAACTTGCCCGTGCTCTCGAACGCGCCGGCAGCCGGTGCGTTGAGCGTGGCTTCGTCGAGCGCGTCGGTCACGACGGCCTGCCATGCATCCTTCAGGTCGGACATGGTCACGCCCGTGCCGGCAGCGGCAGCGGCGTCTTCGAGCGCATCGCGCTTGAAGATTTCGTTCATGTACGGCATCAGGTAGTCGAGGGCGGCTTGCGCGCGACGGTGCGACTCTTCGGTGCCGTCGCCAAAACGTACCAGCCAGTCGCGGGCGTGATGCAGGTGGTAATGCGCTTCCTTGACCGACTTCGCGGCGATGGCGGCGAGTTCGGCGTCGCTCGATTGCGCGAGCGCTTGCCAGACTTCGACCATCAGGGCCGAGTACAGGAAGTTGCGCACGATCGTCACGGCGTAGTCGCGCTCGGCGGCCGAGGTGCCGGCGGTCGGGCCGAAATGCGGCAGTTCGACGAGCGTCCAGTTGCGGAACGCAAATTCATCGCGCCAGAAGGCGTAGTCGTCTTCCTGCTTGGTGAGGCCGGTGAGTTCGGTTTCGAGCTTGGCGGCGTGTTGATAGAGCATGCGTGCCTGGCCGATCAGATCGAGGCTCAGGTTGGTGAGCGCGATGTCTTCTTCGAGCACGGGGCCGTGACCGCACCATTCCGCGTTGCGCTGACCGAGGATCAGGGCGTTGTCGGCAAGGCGCAGCAGATAGGACAGGTGTTCCTGCGTCGGTTTCATGTTCTGGTGTCTCGCTCGGGGCGCGCCGTGACAGACGGCGCGCAGCCACTTACATGTGGTTCACTTCTTCCGGCAACTGATAGAAGGTCGGGTGGCGGTAGATCTTGTCGGCGGCCGGGTCGAACAGTTCGGCCTTGTCTTCCGGTGCCGAAGCCGTGATGGCGGCCGAGGGCACGACCCAGAGGCTCACGCCTTCCTGGCGGCGCGTGTACACGTCGCGCGCCATGCGCAGCGCCATTTCGGCGTCGGCGGCGTGCAGGCTGCCGCTGTGCTTGTGTTCGAGGCCCATCTTGCTGCGCACGAACACTTCCCAGAGGGGCCATTCCTTGTTGCTTGCTTGCGTCATGATCGTTCCTGTGCGGGGCGTCCCGCGTGTCTGTGAGGTTGCCGCTGGCGCATGTGACTGGCCGGGCGGCTTATTCAGCGGGTTCAGGCCGCCTGTTTTTCAGCGCGCTGACGTTGCTTCGCCGCATGGGCGAGGGCAGCGTCGCGCACCCAGGCGCCGTTGTCGTGAGCGGCCACGCGGGTGCCCACACGTTCCTTGTTGCACGGGCCTTCGCCGTTCACGACACGCCAGAATTCCGACCAGTCGATCTCGCCGTAGTCGTGGGCCTTGCGGTCTTCATTCCACTTCAGATCCGGATCGGGGAAGGTCACGCCGAGCACGCGGGCCTGTTCGATGGCGGCGTCGACAAACTTCTGACGCAGGTCGTCGTTCGAAATGCGCTTGATGCCCCACTTCATGGTCTGCGCGCTGTGAATCGATTCCTTGTCGCTCGGGCCGAACATCATCAACACCGGCCACCACCAGCGGTTGACGGCTTCCTGCACCATGTCGCGCTGAGCCTGCGTGCCGTTCATCATCGAGAGCAGGGCGTCGAAGCCCTGACGCTGATGGAACGACTCTTCCTTGCAGACGCGAATCATCGCGCGTGCATACGGGCCGTACGAGCAGCGGCACAGCGGCACCTGGTTCATGATGGCGGCGCCATCGACCAGCCAGCCGATCACGCCGACGTCGGCCCACGTGAGCGTGGGGTAATTGAAGATGCTGGAGTACTTGGCCTTGCCCGAGTGCAGCGCGTCGATCATCTGGTCGCGCGACGTGCCGAGGGTTTCAGCGGCGGAATAAAGATAGAGACCGTGGCCGGCTTCGTCTTGCACCTTGGCCAGCAGGATCGCTTTGCGCTTGAGGCTGGGTGCGCGCGAAATCCAGTTGCCTTCCGGCAGCATGCCGACGACTTCCGAGTGCGCGTGCTGCGAAATCTGGCGCACGAGCGTCTTGCGGTACTCGACGGGCATGTAGTCCTGCGGCTCGATCTTCTGATCGGCGGCCATGCGCGCGTCGAAGCGGGCTTGTTGCTGCTGCTCCGTCTCGCTCAGGGTGCGCACGCCCTTGGGGCTGTTGCCGGCCAGATCGATGGCTTGCGTATACATAGAGGAAGGCCTCCGCGGCATATGGGGATATGGAACGCATTATAAACCGACCGGCCGGTCGGTCAATAAATGTTTTCCATGAGACGGCGGGGGCGATTGAGGAGGGGTGTTCGCGCCCTGATTACGCCTCGATCACCTCGGCCGCACAGGCCATCAACCCCTTGATCAGCCGTGCCCGGGGCGACGCCCGGTGCCACAGCAGGCCGAAACGACGGCGCTCGACGGGGGCTGGCAGCGGCAGACGCACGATATTCAGGCCGCTCGTGAGCGGCGAGACGATATCGGGCACAAGCGACACCCCCAGCCGGCGGTCCACCATCATGGCGATCGCCATCAGCGAATTCAGCTCGAACAATTCATTCGGCACAATCTTCGCCGCGCGCAGGTACTGGTCGGCCTGTTTGCCGCCGCCCAGCGACCGGTCATAGCGAATGAACGGCTCGCGCCGCAGCAACGCATGGGGGTCTTCATCCGCCAGATACGACGGCGCCAGCACCACGATCGGCTCCTCGCGCAGCAAGTGCCAGTCGTACGCCTTGGGCAGCGCAAACGGTGGATGCAGGCAGATCGCGACGTCCAGATCGCCACGTTGCAGGGTCTCGTACAACTCCATCGACGTGCCCGCACGAATCAACACCTTGGCTTGCGGAAACGCCGTCGAGAAGTTCGCGAGCACGTCGGGCAGCAAACTGAGCAGCGCCGTCGTGATGGTGCCGATCCGAAGTTCGCCAGAGGGTTCGTCGGTCAGCGCCACGGCTTTAAGCTCGGCGGCCTCGCGCACCAGCGCGCGCGCTTTCTCAATCACCCGATGTCCGGCCTCGGTCGGAATGACCGTGCGCCCCGCGCGCACCAGCAACGGCACCCCGAGTTCGCGCTCGAGCGCCTGCACCTGTTGGGCGATGGCCGCAGGCGTCACCCCGATGCGGCGCGCGGCCTCGGCCATCGAGCCACTGTCGACCACGAGCAGAAGATTGGCAAGAAAGGCGGTATCCATGACGATAGATTTTCTATGCTTTTAAGATAGGTGTAGATAGTTTATCTAAAGCAAGGTGCCACTTAGACTCATTTCCAGTCAGAAGAAAGCAAGGACTGGAGACATGAGAAGCAAACTCTTCGTGCCCGCATCGCGGCCGGAGCTCTTCGCCAAGGCGCTCGCCAGCGCGGCCGACGCCCTGTCGTTCGATCTGGAAGATTCCGTCGCCCCCGAGCGCAAGCACGACGCGCGCAACACCTTGCGTGACTGGCTGCGTACGCGGGGTCCCGCCCACGCCGACAAGCAACTGATCGTGCGCGTGAACCCGCTCGATACCGCGTACTTCGGCGACGACATCGATGCCGTCGTGCAGAACGGCGTCGCACTGATCAATCTGCCCAAGCCCGAACGCGCCGACGACGTGCTTGCCGCCGCCGAGCGTATCGAGCAGGCCGAGCGTGCCAACGGCGTCACGACGCCCGTACGTCTGCTGCTGAATATCGAATCGCCGCAAGCGCTGCGCCGCGCCGCCGAACTCGCAACGGCGCATCCGCGCGTGGCCGGGTTGCAACTGGGCCTCGGCGATCTGTTCGAACCATTGGGTGTGGCACGTCGCGAAACCGCCGCGATCTCGCAGGCCATGTTCGCGCTGCGCATGGCCGCCGGTGAGGCGGGCGTTTTTGCCTACGACTCCGCCTTCGCCAACATCAAGGACGAAGCGGGCTTTCGGGCCGAAGCGCAGCTCGCAAAAGCGATGGGTTTCCTCGGCAAGAGCTGCATCCATCCGAGCCAGATTGCGCTCGCCAACGACGTATTCCGTCCTTCCGATGAAGAGATCGCTCATGCCGTGCGCGTGGTCGATGCTGCACGCACTGCGGCGCGCGATGGCGTCGGCGCTTATGTCGTCGACGGAAAAATGATCGATGTGCCGTTCGTCGAGCGCGCCCGCGCGCTGGTGAGCAATGCCCGCCGCATGGGCCTGCTGCGCGACGAGCAACCGGTGACCTGACGGCTATGAAACGAGATTCCCTGTTGTCTTCCGCCGTCACCCAAGACGCGCCGGCTGCCACCGCGGCCGGTCCGCTCGACGGCGTCCGCGTGCTCGATCTGAGTGCCTACATCGCGGGCCCCTACGGCTGCACGTTGCTCGCCGATCAGGGGGCGGAAGTCATCAAGATCGAACCGCCCACGGGCGACAACCTGCGCAAATACCCGTCGACGCTTGCCAGCGAGAGCCGCGCGTTTCTGGGCGTCAATCGCGGCAAGCGCGGGTTGGTGCTCGACCTCAAGCAACCGGACGCGCTTGCCGTGCTGCGCCGTCTGGTCGAATCGGCCGACGTGCTCGTCCACAACTTCCGCCCGAGCGTGCCCGCCCGGCTGGGCATCGCGTACGAACAACTGCGCGAAGTGAACCCGCGCCTGATTTATTGCGCGGTGACCGGCTACGGCGAGACAGGCCCGAGCAAGGACAAGGCCGGCTACGACCAGGTGCTGCAAACCATGACGGGCATGTGCGCCATGCAGGGCAAGGCCGACGGTCCGCCCGAAATTCTCTACGGCTCGGTGGTCGACTACTATGCGGCGTCGCTGGTGGCGGCGGGCGTGTCGTCGGCGCTGTTCGCCCGCGAGCGCACCGGTCAGGGGCAGTACGTGGGCGTGTCGTTGCTGCGCAGCGCGCTGGCGATGCAGTCCGCCCGCATGATCTGGGCCGATGACGAACCGCGCGACGTCGGTCGCGACATGCGTTCCGGCGGCATTACCGGCATCCATCCCACGCGCGACGGCTATCTGTATATCTCCGCCAACACACCGCACTTCTGGCAGGCGCTGTGTGAAAAGACGGGCATGGCTGCACTCGCCGCCGACGAGCGCTACGATTCCGTGCGCAAGCGCGCGCAGCATCGCGACGAGATCGTGCCGCAGTTGCATGTCGCGTTGCAGGCGCATGGCGCGCGCGAGTGGGAGGTGATCTTTGGCGACGCCGTGCCGTGCGCCGCCGCGCGTCGCATCGAAGACATGTTCGACGACCCGCAGGTCGACGCCGAAGCGATGGTGCAGCACTACACCTATGCCGGGACGAACGGTGCTCTGGGTTATCGCGGTTTCCGGCAGCCGATCCGGTTCGGCGCAGGCGCCAGCGACAACAGCAACGCGCCGGTATCGCGCGCCGCACCCGCCTTCGGCCAGCATTCCGATGAAGTGCTGCGCGATCTCGGCCTGACGGACACCGACATCGCCGCGCTGCGTAAGACAGAGGCGGTGCAGTAAGCGAATCCCCCCGCGCGCGACAGGCGATCGGATTCGCAAGGCTGCGCGCCTTATATAAGAAAGATGAACGGAGACAAATCCATGGAAACGGTAACCACGCGCGCCGAGGCGGCAAGGGCACCCGTGCAGACCCAGTCGAGGGCCGGGGCCACGCCGCCCAAGCCCTCGGGCACAACGGACGGCGCACGGCCCGCGACCGGGGGAGCGATGTCGCTGCGCGAGCGTTGGTGGGCGGTGTTCGACCTGCGCATCGGTGCGTTGCCGTTGCCGGTATATCTCGCGCTCGTGGCGATCCTTGCCGCGATGACGCACAACGGCAAGCTCGCCGCCGATCTGCCGACCGGCATCGCGCTCGTCGCCGTCGGCGGCTTCACGTGCGCCGAGCTGGCCAAGCGCATTCCGTGGGTGCGTCACATCGGCGCGACGTCGATCTTTGCGGCGTTCATCCCGTCGGCGATGGTCTATTACGGCCTCATGCCCGCGCCGGTGACGAAGGCTGTCACTACGTTCACCAAGAGCTCCAATTTCCTCTATCTGTTTATCGCCGCGATCATTGTCGGCAGCGTGTTGAGCATGGACCGGCGCACGCTGGTGAAAGGCTTCGTGCGCATCTTTATTCCGCTGGCGAGTGGTTCGTTCGTTGCGGCCATTGTCGGCACGTCGGTCGGCACAGCACTCGGTCTGGAGGCGAAGCAGGCGTTCTTCTACATCGTCGTGCCGATCATGGCGGGCGGGGTCGGTGAAGGTGCGTTGCCGCTCTCGGCGGGCTACGCGCAGATTCTCGGTGTGGAGCAGGGGCCGCTCTTCGCGCAGGCCCTCTCGGCCGCGATGCTCGGCAACATCTCGGCGATCTGTCTGGCGGGGTTGTTGAGCTATCTGGGCACGCGCAAGCCGAAGCTCACCGGCAACGGCCAACTGACGGTCACGCCGGCGGGTGAGGCGCTCGCGGTGCAAGACGAGTCGTCACAGAGTTTCGACGCCTCGAGTCTGGCGGCGGCGGGCGGCACGGCGATTGCCCTGTATCTGCTGGGGGTGCTGAGCCATCAGTGGTTCAACTGGCCGGCGCCCGTGGTGATGCTCGTTTTCGTGGTGATCGCGCAGTTGTTCCAGATTGTGTCGCCGCGCGTGCGGGGCGGGGCGCGTTTCATGTACAGCTTCTTCTCGACGGCGGTCACGTATCCGCTGATGTTCGCCATCAGCGTCGCGATGACACCGTGGGGCGAGATCGTCACGGCATTTCACTGGATCAACATCGTGACGGCCGTCTCGACGGTGCTGTCGCTGGCAGTCACTGGGTTCGTGGTGGCGAAGTGGGTGGGGATGTATCCGGTGGAAGCGGCCATCGTCAACGTGACGCACAGCGGCTTGGGCGGCACTGGCGATGTGGCGATTCTCACGGCGGCGAACCGCATGGCGTTGATGCCCTTCGCGCAGATCGCCACCCGTATCGGCGGCGCGATTGTCGTGATGACGTCGCTGGCGGCGTTTTCTTACTGGCATTGAAGCCGGGGTGGCGGGCCGTGTCTCAGTCCTGCGGCTGCCCGAAGTGTTCGCGGTACTGCTGGGGCGACACGCCGAAGCGGCGCTGAAACACCTTGCGCATGTTGTGCGGATCGCCGAACCCGCATTGCCATGCCACGGTCTTGAGGGGGGCGTTGCCGTTCTCCAGCATCACACGCGCGGCATCGATGCGGGCGGCGCTCACGAAGTCGGCGGGCGTCACGCCCGCGTCGCGAGCAAACACGCGCGAGAAATTGCGCACACTCATCTTGGCCACCGCGGCCAGATCGCCCACCGACAGCGGCTCGGCCAGATGCTCCAGCACGAATTGCTGTACCTGAGCGACCGGGGAATTCGGTTCCGCGTAGGGCGTGAGGTAGGGGCTGAACTGCGACTGACCGCCGGCGCGCTGCGTGAACACCACCAGCCGCTTCGCCACGTTGAGTGCCACCTCTTGTCCGTGATCCTGCGCGAGCAGGTGCAGCGACAGATCGATGCCCGCCGTCACGCCCGCTGACGTGTACAGATTCCCGTCCTGAACGAAGAGCCTGTCGGCCTCGATGCGGGCGCCGGGGGCGCGCTCGGCAAGCACGTCGACGTCGTTCCAGTGCGTGGTCACGCGTTTGCCGTCGAGCAGACCGGCGGCGGCGAGCACCAGCGCGCCGTTGCAAATCGACCCGAAGCGGCGAGCACGCGCCGTGGCGTCGTGCAGCCAGCGCGACACGTTCGGGCCGAGATCGTCGGTCAGCAGCGACGGGCCGCCCGCCACCAGCAGCAGGTCGAGATGTCCGCCGGCTTCCTGATAGTGACGGCGCGGCAGAATCGTCATGCCATTCGAACAGGCAATCGGGCCGTGCTGGGTGCCGATGACTTCTGTCTGATAGTGGTCGCCGGGCAGCAGAAACCGGTTCGCTTCCGCGAAGACATCGAGCGGGCCGCTCACATCGAGCGATTGCACGCCGGGAAAAACCAGCAAGGCGACATTCCGGATCATGGCAAAGGGGCGCTCTGGCAGTAATGCGCTGCATTTTGGCAGAAAGCGGTCAGATGAGCCGATCACGCCCCGCGCTTGGCGCGAAGGGGCCTCGGTTTGGCAGAATCGGGCCGCTCGGGGCGCGTGGCATCCAAAGGCCGCGTTCGCACAATCGGTGACATCGACGGCGGCATGGGCCGCTGCGTTTCCCCCGAGAGGCATCGATGCACAACGCCAAAACTGCGATTTCCCCGAACTCCCCGATTTCCCCGACGTCTCCAACGCCCTCCGTACCGTCCACCGCGACCGCCGGAGCGGCGGTCAACGATGCGCCTCGCGTGCGCTATCCGGACGATGCATCGCTCGCCGAGCGTGTCGGTCCCGCGTTCTCGGTCGACGGCATGTTGATGGCACGTCACAAGACGCGTGCCGCCATCGCCGACATCGCGAGTCAGGTGAAGCCGGGCATGGTGGAAGAAGATGCGGTCGCGATGGCCAAAGGCGCGCTCGTGGCCGCTGGCCTCGAACTGAGCTGGCATCCGACGCGGGTGCGTTTTGGTGCGAACACGCTCAAGCCCATGCGTCAGCCGTCCACGCCGGGCGTGGTGCTGGGCGAGAACGACATCTTCTTCATCGACATCGCCCCGCGCTTCGACGCGTGGGAAGGCGATGGCGGCGCAAGCTTTGTCGTCGGCGAGCACGCCGGGCAAGCCCGCTGCGCCCACGACGCGCAAGCGCTGTTCCACGACGTGCGCGGCAAGTGGTTGCGCGACGGCGTATCGGGACAGGCGCTGTACGCCTACGCCGACGAGGTGGCGAAACGCATGGGCTGGGAACTGAACTTCGACCTGCCGGGGCATCGCGTGTCTGACTTCCCGCATGCCGCCATTCATACCGGCTCACTCGCCGACTTCGAGACCACCCCATCGGCGATGCGCTGGATTCTGGAAATCCATCTGCGCGACCCGCAGCAACGCTTCGGCGCGTTCTTCGAGGACATGCTGCTCGACGATACCTACTACTGATCGATCCCAATCCCGATCCAGAACGGAACGTCGCGCCCGCGCGACTCCCCGTTCACGCGTTATTGATCGTGCGTCGACCCCGGGACTTGTTTGCTATACTGCGAACGATTCTCATTTGCAACGCGGGTGCCTGAGCCTTTCGGCCACACCTGGCCCGGGGACAGGAGGGGCGCATGCCCGCCGACGACACGCTGCAACGCGACGCGTTGCAGGGACTCTATAACGACCATCACGGTTGGCTTCACGGCTGGCTGCATCGCAAGACCGGTTGCTCGCATCGGGCCGCCGATCTTGCGCACGACACGTTCATCCGGCTGCTCGAACGCGATCCGCCGCGCATGCTCGCGTCGCCGCGCGCTTTCCTGACTACGGTCGCGCAGCGTGTTCTCTATAACTACTGGCGTCGCGAACAGATCGAACGCGCTTATCTCGAAGCGCTGGCCCAGCAGCCCGAAGCCGTCGCGCCGTCACCAGAAGAACGCGCCATCGTGCTCGAGACGCTGCTTGAGATCGATCGCTGTCTCGATGGTCTGCCGCCCCCGGTGAAACGCGCTTTTCTGCTGGCCCAGCTCGATGGCCTGTCTCATGCCGAGATTGCGGCCGAACTGAGCATCTCGCTCGCGACCGTCAAACGCTATCTGGTGCGCGCCGGTACGCAGTGCTTCTTCGCAATGGAGGCGGTATGACGCGGGCCGCGGCGCAGGGGTTCGCACCCGGTATCGCGCAGCAGGCCGTCGAGTGGTGGGTGACGCTGCATGGCGGCGACGCCACTGAAACGTTGCGAGCGGCCTGCGTGCGTTGGCGTGAGGCGCATCCCGATCACGAACGCGCGTGGCGGCATATCGAAAGCGCCAACAATCGCATGCGGCATGTGTCCGATACGTTGGGTGCGGCGGTGGCGCAGGCAGCGCTTCGCGCGCCCCGCTCACGCGCACGGCGCACGGCCATCAAGGCGATTGCCGGGGCGCTGTTTGTCGGCGGCGGTGCGTGGCTCGCGACGGACCCGCTTGCCGTGCAGCGGTTGCGCGCGGATACGCGCACGGGCGTCGGCGAGCGCCGCACGCTGCGTCTGGCGGATGGCACGACGTTGGTTCTCAATACGCGCAGTGCGGTCCGTTTATCGATGGATGGCTCGACGCGCCGCATCGCGCTTGTGGATGGCGAAGTGATGGTGACGACGGGCAAGGACGCCGGGCACGTACCGCCCCGGCCGTTGGTCGTGACGACGGCGCAGGCCATGTTGCAACCATTGGGGACGCGTTTTGCCGTGCGTCAGGACGACGCGGGCGGGCGCGTGCAGGTCTTCGAGGGGGCGGTGCGCGTCATGCCGCTGGGGTTGTCGCACGTCGAGCGCATTGTGCAGGCGGGCGAGCAGGCGCAGTTCACGGCACGCGCGATCGAGCCGCTCACCGCGCTCGAGGACGGTGACGGCGCATGGACGGATGGCATGCTCGTCGCCGTCGATATGCGGTTGGATGCGTTTCTCGCGGAGCTGTCGCGATATCGACGCGGCTATCTGCGTTGTGATCCGGCCGTAGCGGCGCTGCGGGTATCGGGCACCTATCCGCTCGGCGATGTCGACGCCATTCTCGCGGTGCTGCCGCACGCGCTGCCGGTGACGGTGGCGTCGGTCACGCGTTACTGGGTGAGCGTCGGGCCACGGGGCTGATCCGTTTTCTCTTTTTTCAAATTTTTGTCCGGCCAGTGAGCTGTTTTGTACATCTCGCGTGACAAGGGAATTGAAACCTTCTGTCTTTTGCCTGAACGAGATCTCACATCATGGCCGTCGTATTTTCCGATTCCTCCGCCGTTGCACGCCGCCGGGCGCCGCTGGTCGCACGTCCCCGGCACGTTTGTCTTGCCGTTGCGGTGACGTTCGCGTCCGCGCTCAGCGCGGGTGTCGCACAGGCACAGCAAACGCAGTCGACCGCTGCCACTCAGGCAGCCGCCGCGAGCCGCGTGTATGACATTCCGGCCGGTGGACTCGACGCGGTATTGACGCGCTTTGGCCGCGAGGCGGGCATTCTGCTCACGTACGCGCCGTCGCTGACAGCCGGTCGGCAGAGCCCCGGCGTGCAGGGCAGATTCGATGTGCCGGCCGCCTTCGGTCAGGTACTGGCCGGGACGGGCCTCGTTGCGTCGCCGCAAGGTGCGGGCTTCACGTTGGTGCCGCAAGGTGCACCGGCGTCGGCCACGCTGGCCGCAGGCGGCGGCTCTGGCGATGTGGCTTTGCCCACGACGCATGTTCAGGGGCAGGCATGGACGGACGCCTACCGTACGCCGGCTGACGCCGGCATTGCGCGTGCCGACGCGCCGATTCTCGACATTCCACAGGCCATCAATGTGGTGCCGCAGCAAGTGCTGGCCGATCAGCGCGCCCGCACGCTCGACGATGCGCTTATTAATGTGAGCGGCATCGTGCAGGGCAATACGCTGGCAGGCACGCAAGATACGCTGCTCAAGCGCGGCTTCGGTGGCAATCGCGACGGTTCGATCATGCACAACGGCATGCCGCTGGTGCAGGGGCGCGGGCTGAACGCGAACGCCGATGCGGTGGAAGTGCTCAAGGGTCCGTCGTCGTTGCTGTACGGGATCATGGACCCGGGCGGTGTGATCAACGTGGTGAGCAAGCGTCCGTTGCTCAAGCCCTATACGGCGGTGAGCGTGGCTGGCACGACGTATGGTCACGGCAAGAACGGCGTGGAAGAAACGCTCGATACCACCGGGCCGATCGGTGACTCGAGGCTGGCTTATCGATTGGTTGTCGACCAGAACAACCAGCAGTACTGGCGCAACTTCGGCTCGCAGCGTGAGACGCTCGTTGCCCCGACGCTGGCGTATTACGGTCGTGATACGCAGGTCGTGCTGTCGTACGAATACCGCAACTTCCTGACGCCGTTCGACCGGGGCACCGTGATCGATCCGACGACCAACAAGCCGTTGGCGATTTCGCCGCGTGAGCGTCTGGACGACGTGCATAACGAGATGACCGGTCAGTCGCATCTGGCGCAGATCACGGTCGATCATCAGTTCAACGCCGACTGGAAGGCGCACTTCGGCTACAGCTACAACACCGAAACGTACGACGCGACGCAATTGCGCGTGAACGGCATCAACACGAAGACCGGCATCATCTCGCGCAGCAACGACGGCACGCGCGGCTCGGACAGTACCGATAGCTACGGCATCGCGTATCTCGACGGCCGCGTGCAACTGGCCGGCATGCGGCATGACGTGCAGTTCGGGGGCGACTGGGAATATCGACGCATCTATCGGCGCGACCTGATCCGGCAGGCGTCGACGTGCAAGTTCAACTATCTGAGCCCGGTGTATGGGTGCGAGGTGATTCCGACGACAGTGTCTGCGTCCGATAGCGATCAGACCGATACGCTGCACGACGCGTCGCTGTTCTTTCAGGACGCGATTCACGTGACCGACCGCTGGATTCTCGTGGGCGGCTTGCGTTTGCTCACGTACAGCCAGTTGGCAGGCAAGGGGCGTCCGTTCCAGGTCAATACGAACATCTCCGACTCGAAGTGGCTGCCGCGCGCGGGTGTCGTCTATAAGGCGACGAACTATCTGTCGCTGTACGGCAGCTACTCGGAGTCGCTCAAGCCGACCTCGACCATCGCGCCGCTTTCCAGCGGGGTGGTGATCGACTCGAACGTGGCGCCGGAGCACGCCAAGTCGTTTGAAGTCGGCGCGAAGCTCGACATGCCGAACGGGCTGACCGGGACGGTGGCGCTGTTCAACATCAACAAGCGCAACGTGCTGGTCTCGCAGTTCAACGATGCGACCAAGCTGATCGACTGGCGCACGTCGGGCGCGGCGCGCTCGCGCGGCTTGGAGCTCGACGTGTCGGGCCGCATCGGGCAACGCTGGAACGTGATTGCCAGCTATGCGTTCATCGACGCGAAGACCACGGACGATCCGCTCTACACCGGCAACACGTTGGCCAACGTGGCGCGGCATACGGCGTCGTTGGCGGGGGTGTATGACTGGGGGCCGGTGCTGGGTGACGGCAGCGGTAATTTGCGCTTGGGCGCGGTGGGCCGCTATATCGGGTCGCGTCCGGGGGACTCGGCCAACAGCTTCACGTTGCCCGCGTACTTCGTGGCGGATGTGTTCGCCACCTACGACACGAAGATCGGCCGTCAGCCGGTGCACTTCCAGTTCAACGTGAAGAACGTGTTCAACAAGACGTATTACCCGTCGAGCGCGAGCCAGTACTTCGTGGCCGTGGGCGACGCCCGCTCGGCAACGCTGTCGGCGACGTTCGAGTTTTGAGCGTGCTGCGTGTATTGAGTGTGGTGTGAACGTGGGGTGAACGTGGGGTGAACGCTCGCCGTGCTGACGCCACGGCGTTCATGATTCACAAAAGCCGCCGCTTCCGATCTTGTCGGGGCGGCGGTTTTTGTTTCGGCAAGCGTCGGTTCGCGGGGTTACAGCAGGTCGTCGCTGGGCAGCAGCGTGAAGGCCCCCGCGACGGCGTTACGCCAGAAAGGCGCGTAGGGCTCGACGTCGAACGTGCGCGGCTGGCCGTTCTCCTCGCCGACCCAGCGCAGGGCGGGCATCGTCGGAGGTGTGGGTGTGGGTGGCGCTGTGCCCGGTGGCACCAGTTCGACGTGGAAGCTGGAGCGTGGCGCGACAGCCCGCTCGAAGATCCCCGCCATGCGCTCGGCGAAGTCGGCGCTGTGGATCACGATGGCCAACTCGGTGTTCAACCGTACCGAGCGCGGGTCGAGATTGAATGAACCCAGCACCACGTGCAGCCGGTCGATGATGTAGACCTTGCCGTGCAGGCTCGCACGGGAAGACCCGCCAAAGGTGATGCGCCGCTGCTCGGGCTCCGGGCGGATGGGCTTGAATTCATACAGTTCGATCCCCGCCTGCAACAACGCCGGACGGTAGCGCGCGTAACCAGCGTGGACCGGCACGACATCGGTGGCGGCCAGCGAATTCGTCAGCACGCGCACGCTGACCCCGCGCGCCGTCAGCGCCGACAGGAATTTCACGCCACCATCCAGCGGGACGAAGTAGGGCGAAATGATCAGCACCTCGTGCTGGGCGTGGCCCGCCAGCTCGCGCAGTTTGTCGCCCGGCGCGCTCGTGGTTTCCTTTGCGGGGGTATCGAGCTTGTCGGGGCTGTCGGCGGCGAGTTCGGCAGGTGCCCAGAAAAGCGGCACTTTGCCGCTGGTTAAGCCTGTGGCCAGCGGTTGCTGATGGAGCGCATCACGTCCGGCGGGTACGTTCTCGGCATCGCGCCAGTGTTGGGCGAGGGCGTCGCGGGTGGCGTCGAGCGTTTCCTTGTCGATCTTGGACTGCACCTGTCGGAGCGGGTACGACTGCGGGCTGGTCCAGAAGTGGTCGAAGCTATGGGAGATCGCGTCGACGACGGGGCCGGCGCATAACAGGTCGAAGTCGCGGAAGGACAGATCGGGGTTCGCATCGAAATACTCGTCACCCAGATTGCGGCCGCCGACGATGGCGAGCTGGTTGTCGGCGACGAGCGCCTTGTTGTGCATCCGCCGGTTGAGCTGGTCGAACTCCGTCAGAAGGTTGCCGGCGCGTTGGAGCAGGGTGGTGTCGCGCGTGCCGAACGGATTGAAGACGCGGACTTCGATATTGCGATGCTGGTCGAGCACGGCGAAGGTCGGATCGGTGTGGCGGCGGTTGATGTCGTCGACCAGCATGCGCACACGCACGCCTCGGTCGGCGGCGTCGAGCAGCGACTGGAGCAGCAGGCGGCCAGTGATGTCTTCGCCCGCGCTGTAGTACTGCACGTCGAGACTGTGCTGCGCCGACTGGACCAGTGCGATACGCGTGGTGAACGCGGCGGAACCGGTGGCCAGCAACTGGAAGCCGGATTCCCCGGGGTGGGCGTGCTCCGCCGGGGCGAGGGCATCCGCCAATGCGCCCGGGGCCGTGGCGGACGTATGGGACGTCCACTGCGTCGGCTCAGGCGGCGGACGGACAGAGGTGCAGGCCGCCGCGAGGAGCGACAGTGCGAGTACCCATATCAGGCGAGACGGCAGAAGCGACCGGAGGAGGCGCGATAGGACCATCTCGAACGCTCTATATATAGGGAGAAAGAAGCTGTGGCAGAACCGGCGACAAAAGCGGTAACAGAAGCGCGCCGCCGCTGGGGAGGCCTTTCCATATAGGGAAGCTTAGCCAAAAGCATATGCGATTTCGTTGGTTGCGTCGCCGGGGGATGCCCGGATACATTGGGGCTGTCTCCTCCATGAAGTCCTGTCCCATGGATCTCGGCCCGCTCACGACGCGGGCCTTTTTTTGCTCTTTTCAAATTATTTTCACAAAGTGCTTGCCAGCGTTCGGGGTTTTCACTAATATTCCGTCTCTCGCAACGACAGCGACGCAGCGAAAGCGGCGAAGCAGGAAGGT
>NZ_NGUR01000017.1:0-488667 GCF_002179865.1 Pandoraea sp. PE-S2R-1
CACGAACCCGGCGATGACGGCGAACACCACGCCGATGATCCACGTGCCCGCAAACGGCGTCTTGTGCGTCGGGTGGATGCGCGAGAGCATCGGCGGCAGCAGGCCGTCGCGCGACATCGCGTAAGTGATGCGGGTCTGACCGTAGGTCATCACCAGAATCACGGTCGTCATGCCGAGAATCGCGCCCAGATCGACGAAGCCCGCGACCCAGTTCTGCCCCGCATATTGCAGCGCCAGCGATACCGGGTGATCCACGCCTGCGAACTGTGCGAACGGCACGATGCCGGTCATGATGGCGGCGACCGCCACATACAGCAGCGTGCATACGATCAGCGAGCCGATGATGCCGATCGGCAGATCGCGCCCCGGGTTACGCACTTCTTCGGCGGCGGAGGTGACCGCGTCGAAGCCGATGAACGCGAAGAACACGAGTGCCGCAGCGTTGAACATGCCGCTGGTGCCGAACGGCATGAACGGCGTCCAGTTGGCCGGCTTCACGTGCCATACGCCCACGGCGATGAAGAGCAGCACCACGCCGATCTTGATCGCGACCATCAGGTTGTTGATCCGCGCCGACTCGCGCACGCCGTACGACAGCACCCACGTGACCAGCAGCATGATGACGACGGCGGGCAGGTTGATGAAGGTGGTCACGCCCGGCACGCTGCCCGGTGCTGCCGTGATGACGGCGGGCAGGTGCAGGCCGAAGCCGGCTGCGAGCGACTGGAAGTAACCCGACCAGCCGACCGACACGGCCGATGAGGCCAGACCGTATTCGAGCATCAGATCCCAGCCGATGATCCACGCGACGATTTCGCCGAGCGTTGCATAGCTATACGTATAGATCGAGCCGGAGACGGGAATCGTGGACGCGAACTCGGCGTAGCACAGCGCGGCAAAGCCGCAAGCCGTGGCCGCGATCATGAACGAGACGGTGAGGGCCGGGCCAGCGGTGAGCGCGCCCGTGCCGGTGAGAACGAAAATGCCGGTGCCGATGATGGCGCCGATACCCATCAGGACCAGATCGATGGGGCCGAGCACCTTGCGGAGACTGCCGGTGCGGCTTGCCGCCAGCATGTTCTCGATGTTTTTGGTTCGAAAAAGACTCATGACCTGCAAAAGGTTCCTGCAACGTATGTCTCTGACGCACGCGTGACGCGCGCCATGGAGAAATCCCGCGGGCAACAATGTCCCGCGACCTGGCTGCAAGGGCACCCTGGGCTTGTGGCCGCTCGTTCCCATGCCTGACGGATTGGCCGCAGGGAGGGCAAGCGCCGCTCATGCCTGATCGCTGTCTGGTGCGTGGCTGCCCATCAGGCGTCGGCCACGGATGACGAGGGCCGCTCACGGTAAGCACGGGTGGTGCATACCGGACGCGGCATGGCGATAGGCAACCGCGACGTGCAAAGGCACGCCGGGGCGGGACGAACACGATCGAGACTTACGGAGGATCTTGCCGGACTGCCGTGAACGTCGCGCGGTGAGGCTGCGACGGCACGTCTGAGAGATCTGCTAAGTGGTCTGCAATGTGACGGGTGCCCGTTAAGCTGGCTAGCAAAACACCGGCGCCGGGGCACCGGTGTGTCAGTTGCGCGCTTGCGTTGCTAAGGGCTCGCTGTCCTGCGGGCCGGCCATCGGCGCCTGATCGGCGCCTCCGCCTGGCCGGCAATGCTCACATTTTAAGCGTTTTTCCCAAAACGCGTGCAGTGGCCACTGAATTAGGGTCACGTACTCCGGGTGCCGGTTCGGGCATCAGCGATCACCGCCCGGACGCCCGCCGCCGCCACCACCGTGGCCTCCGCCACCGCCGCCGTGGCCGCCCCCATTACCACCGCCGTGACCCCCACCGCCGCCGCCGGGCGGGCGCGGACCGTGTCCACCACCCCCGCCGGGAGGCCGTGGGCCGGGGCCCGCCCCGTGACCGGGAGGACGACCCGGACCCGGGCCGGCACCGTGACCGGGCGGGCGTGGGCCGGGACCGGCCCCGTGTCCCGGTGGGCGGGGTCCGGGGCCGGCGCCATGGCCGTGACCGGGCGGGCGCGGGCCCGGACCCGGGTAATGGCCGCCCGGCGGACGCGGTCCCGGCCCGCCGCCCCATTGCGGCGGACGCGGGCGCGGCGGCGGGCGGTGCCAGTAGCGCTGATCGTTGTACCAAGGCCGGCCGCGGTAATAGTTGCCCCAATACGCGCCGATGGAGAACGTCACGATCGGCAGACCGATCATCGTGCCGTAATTCAGTACGGGCACCGGACTGCCCTGATACGGATAGCTCAGCAGCGCCGCGTAGATCCAGCCGCGCGAGCCGGGCAGGCCAATGTCGCACCACGTGTAATCGGACAAACAGCCGTACACCGTCACCGGCATGCCCGGACCAGCCTGCGAGACGACCGGGTAGTCGCTCGCTGGGCCGGCCCGCACGTTGGCCGGGGAATTGATGACGGCCTGACTCGCTTGCGCCGACGCCACGCCGGGCAATGCCGCGAGTGTGACGACCGTTGCGGCGCCCGTGATGACGAGCGGCAAGAAGCTTTTGTTCATTGCATTCTCCCTGTCGTAACCGTGTGTCCGGCGTCAGGCGAAATGCGCGCCGGACGACACGCTTCGTAATGTTGTACTCAGTTCGACTGGCAGAGTGCCCACTTGGTTTGCTGTCACGCGTGTCGAAACCGGGCGGCAATGTTTGTGCGCATTACAGGGCTTACAAAATGGGACGGCATTTTCGGCGCCTGCCGTGCCACGCCCATCAACCCGCTGCGCCTCAGAATACCTGCCGGAACGCCCAGTAGAGCCCGCCGGCGAGCACGATCGCGGCGGGCAGGGTCAGGGCCCACGCCAGTAACAAATTCCGGATGGTGTCCCACTGCAAGCCCGAGCCGTTGATGGTCATGGTGCCGGCCACCCCCGACGACAGTACGTGCGTGGTCGACACGGGCAACCCGTAGAGATCGGCCGCGCCGATGGTCGCCATCGCCACCAACTCGGCCGATGCCCCTTGGGCGTAGGTCAGGTGCTTCTTGCCGATGCGCTCGCCCACGGTCACGACAATGCGCCGCCAGCCGACCATCGTGCCCAGCCCCAACGCAATCGCCACGGCCACTTTCACCCAGAACGGGATGTATTTCGTCGCCTCGTCGAGTTGCGTGCGGAACGCGTGCAGTGCACGCGCCGTGTCGGGGGCAATTGCCGTGTCGCTCCGCCGTTCAAGCAGACGAATCGATTCAGCGGCGAGGTACATGTCGTTGCGCACATTGGTCACCGAGGTGGCGGGCATGCGAGCAAACGAGCCGTGGCTGGCGACTTCCTGCGCGATGTCGCCGGTGAGGACCGACAACGCAGGCACGACATCGGCCGTGAGGGTCTCGGTGCGCACGAAGGCGGTGAGAGCGTCGCGAGGCGGCGCTGTTGCCGTGATCGCGGTCGCGACGCCGTCGGGCAGCGGCG
Source organism: Pandoraea sp. PE-S2R-1 (assembly GCF_002179865.1). Lineage (NCBI taxonomy): Bacteria > Pseudomonadati > Pseudomonadota > Betaproteobacteria > Burkholderiales > Burkholderiaceae > Pandoraea > Pandoraea sp. PE-S2R-1. The sequence continues at coordinate 3,442 of NZ_NGUR01000017.1, forward strand.
GATGGGCGGCCAGCGAGCGCTGTGCGGTCTGGGCCGTGGCGACAAACTGAGCGACCTGTGCGTCCGGCATGGCGTGGTTGAGCGCGTAGGCCATGGGCACAGTGCCGACCAGAATCAGCATGATGAGCCCCATGCCCTTCTGACCGTCGTTGGACCCGTGCGCGAACGACACCCCGGTGCAGGTGAGGATCAGCAAGCCGCGAATCCACCATGGCGGCGGCGTGCGCGGTTTCGGCGATTCATAAAGCGCCGGGTTGCGCACGCAAAACTTCAGAGCGACAAAGAGCGCCGCAGCGCAGCCGAAACCGATGATCGGGGAGAGCAGCAGCGAGTATCCGACGGTGGTGACCTGCCCCCAGTCGATGCCGCCCGCGCCGCTGGTCACGTCGCGTCCGCGCATGAGTGCATTGGCAATGCCGACACCGACGATCGAGCCAATCAGCGTGTGCGACGACGAGGCGGGCAGGCCCAGCCACCACGTAGCCAGATTCCACACGATGGCGGCGATGAGCAGCGCGAACACCATGGCGAAGCCCGCCGACGAACCCACTTGCAGAATCAGTTCAACCGGCAGCAACGAGACGATGCTGAACGCGACTGCGCCGCTGGAAAGCAACACCCCGAGAAAGTTGAACAGGCCCGACCACATCACCGCGATGCTGGGGGGCAGCGAGTTGGTGTAGATGACGGTGGCGACCGCGTTGGCCGTATCGTGAAAGCCGTTGACGAACTCGAAGCCGAGGGCAATCACGAGCGCGATGACCAGCAGCGCGAACGGCAGCAGCGCCATCGAGTGCTCGCCGGTGCGGCCGACATCGCGAACGAGACTATAGGTAGTGAAAACGAGCCCCGCGACGAGCATCGTCAGAAAGACAGCAAGGCGGATGCGATGCCGCCGCCGCCGCGCCCGGGCGAGCGGTCCGCTGGACTCACCCGCCGCAGGCGGTGCGAGCGGGTGATCCGGTGCGAGCGCCGGATCGGGTGACGCGGCGCTTGCCTCGCCGGGGCGGGTCACGATGGGGCGGGGGCCCTGTCGATGGCGTTGTTCGCGTCGATCAGTACAGCACGACCGAGCGGATTGACTCGCCGCGCTTCATCAGATCGAAGCCTTCGTTGATCTGGTCGAGGCGCAGCGTGTGCGTGATGAGATCGTCGATGTTGATCTTCCCTTCCATGTACCAGTCGACGATCTTCGGCACGTCGGTGCGGCCGCGTGCGCCGCCGAAGGCCGAGCCCTTCCACTCGCGGCCCGTCACCAGTTGGAACGGACGCGTGCTGATTTCCTGACCCGCCGCGGCCACGCCGATGATGAACGACTGGCCCCAGCCCTTGTGGCAGCATTCGAGCGCCTGACGCATGGTCGTGACGTTACCGATGCACTCGAACGAGTAGTCGGCGCCGCCATCGGTCAGTTGCACGATGGTGTCGACCACGTTCTCGACTTCGTTCGGGTTGATGAAGTGCGTCATGCCGAACTTCTTCGCGAGTTCCACGCGGCCCGGGTTGATGTCGACGCCGATGATCTTGTCGGCACCGACCATCTTGGCGCCCTGAATCACGTTCAGGCCGATGCCACCGAGACCGAACACCACGACGTTCGCGCCCGCTTCGACTTTCGCCGAGTACACCACGGCACCCACGCCGGTGGTCACGCCGCAGCCGATGTAGCAGACCTTGTCGAACGGCGCGTCGGAGCGCACTTTCGCCACGGCGATTTCGGGCACGACGATGTAGTTCGAGAACGTGGAGGTGCCCATGTAGTGGAAGATGGGCTTGCCGTCGAGCGAGAAGCGCGACGTGGCGTCCGGCATCAGGCCGCGGCCCTGCGTGCTGCGGATCGCCTGACACAGGTTGGTCTTGCGCGACAGGCAGAACTTGCACTGACGGCACTCGGGCGTGTACAGCGGAATGACGTGATCGTCTTTCTTGAGCGTGGTCACGCCGGGGCCGACGTCGACCACGACGCCCGCGCCTTCATGGCCGAGAATCGCGGGGAAGATACCTTCCGGGTCAGCCCCCGAAAGCGTGTAGTAGTCCGTATGGCAGATGCCGGTGGCCTTGACCTCGATCAGCACCTCGCCAGCGCGCGGCCCTTCCAGATCAACTTCCTCGATGGTCAGGGGCTTGCCGGCTTCCCAGGCAATGGCGGCTTTGGTTTTCATTGAGACATTCCTCGTTGCAACGACGTTTGGGGTGATTCCCTTCGCGACGTACCTTACCGCGTTCTAAACTTGCACGCGAGTCTTGACACGCGGGTTGCATGAAAAAAGCAGCGCCGGGTGCGCAATTTGCAAGGCGCGCCGGGTGTGCGCGCACGGGTGACATTTGCTGGCGTTTGCCGGCGTTTGCCGACCCCGGTTCGACATTAGCGCCCGTGTGTGACGTCTCGTCGGGCGACTTCCTGACGCAGCTGCCCCGGTGTCTTGCCTGTTATCCCTTTGAAGAATGCGATGAACGCGCTTTCGCTGGCGAAGCCGAGCGAATGCGCGACCCACGCGAGCGTTCTGCCGCTCGATAACCCCTCCACCGCACGAATCAGCCGCCATTGCTGACGCCACTGCTGATAGCTCATGCCGGTCTCGCGCTGGAAGATCCGCCCGATGGTCCTGACGCTGGCGCCGACGGTGCGTTCCAGATCGGCCAGGGCGGGCGGCAATTGTTCCGGATGCGCAAACAATGGGGCGAGGCGCCGGTCGGTCGGCAGCGGTAACAGCAACGGTTGGCGCTGAGCGGTGGCGGTCTCGGCCAGACACAAGGCCAGCAAGTGGCTGGCGGTGCCGGTCGACCAGTCGGTGTCCCACGCGGCGAAGGCGATGCGCTCGAACACTTCACGCAGCAGCGCGCCCACCTCGATGACTTCGATTTGCGCGGGCAGCGTGTCGATCCACGGCTCGCCGAGAAAGATCGAACGGTATTCCACCGGTGTGCCCGTCACTGCGCGATGCGGCACCCCGGGGGGAATCCATGCGGCGCGGGTGGGCGGCAGCAGGCACAACTGATGTGCCAGCGTGATGCGAACACAGCCGTGCTGCGTGAACAGCCACTGCCCCATGCGGTGTTGATGGGCCCCGGAATCGTGATTGCCGAGCGTCGACGCGATGCCGATCGCGCTGCGCTGCATCGCGTCCGCATCGAATGTTGCCTGAGGGTCAAGCCATGCCATGACGGGGCCGGTGCAATGAATGTCCGATTTGATGGATAAATCGGCGGAATACCAATAATACGTCAGACCACGTCCCCGCAAGATGCTGCCTTCACTTTCCCGGAGCTTTCCATGACTTTGCCTACCCGGCGTGAGATGGCGTTACCCATCGCGCTCCTTATGTTTCCGCAGATCGCGGAGACGATCTACAGCCCGGCGCTCGTCGATATCGGCGAGGCATTCGGCGTGGGGCCTGCTGCCGCCGCCAGCACGCTCTCGGTCTACTTTTTCGCGTTCGCCATCGGCGTGGTCGTCTGGGGGCGTATGTGCGATGTGATCGGCCGCCGTCCGACCATGCTGTTCGGTCTTGCGATCTATGCGCTGGCGTGCGTCGCGGCGCTGTTCGTCGATACCTTCGGCGCCTTGCTTGCCGCTCGCGTGACGTCGGCATTCGGGGCAGCGGTCGGATCGGTGGCGACACAAACGATCTTGCGCGACCGGTATCAGGGGCCAGCGTTGGGGCAGGTGTTTTCGATGGTGGGCATGGCGCTCGCGGTGAGCCCGGCCATCGGGATGTTCTCGGGGGCGGTGCTCGCGGGCTGGCATGGCTATGTCGGGGTGTTCGGTGGACTCGCGGTGCTGGCGGTCGTGTTGCTCGGCTGGAGTGTGATGCGCTTGCCGGAAACGCGCCCGCCGCAAGTCACGAAGGTGCCCTTGTTTGCGACGTTGTGGGTGATGCTGCGCGACTTCGATATCTGGCGCTCGGCGGCGCTCGTCGCGCTGTTCAATACCTGCCTCTTTTCGTACTACAGCCTCGCGCCGTTCATGTTCGAGCGGCTTGGTGTCAGCACGACGCTGTTCGGCTACTCGGGACTGGCGCTCGCGCTCGGCTCCGGCATTGGCGCAAGTCTCAACAAGCGATTGCTGGCACGCGACGTTGCGCCGCAACGCATTGTGATGACGGCCAGCGTGCTGGCGACGATCAGTGGCGCCGCCATTCTGCTGCTTTCCGAAACGTTGTGGTTCCTCGTGCCGGTCATGCTGCTGGTCGTCGCGTTCGGGCTGGCGATTCCCAACATTCTGAGCAGCGCACTGGCGCGCTATCGTGACCGTCTGGGCACCGGAGGCGCAGTGCTCGGGCTGTATTACTACCTGCTGATCGGCGCGGGGCTCACGCTCTCGGGCATGGCGCAGACGCTCGGTGGTACGTACTTCCTGTGCGGTCTCGCGGCCGTGATGCTGTGCGCTACGCGAGCGCTGAAAGCGCCTCGCGAGAGCGGTGTCGGCGGCTGATCAGGCAAGCGGATCACGAAGGCTGGGCAGCCGGCTCGTAGATGGTCAGCGGGCCGCAGTTCTCTTCGGTCACGAAGAAGGCGAGCAGGCGGGCAGGGTGCACCGGGTCTGGGTTTTCGGTCATCGTATGCAGGGTGCCGGGCGGCTCGAACCACGTTTGATTTGCCCGGTAGGTGACCGGTGCGTCGGCATTGAGTTGCGAACGGATCGTGCCTTCGATCACGACGGCGGTGACAGCGCCCGGATGACGATGGGGCGGCGAGAAGGCGAGCGGCGGAAATTCCACTATTGCGGTCGTGACCGATTTGCCGGGGGCGTTGGCCAAGGGTTCGCACGACAACGGGGTGACCTTGGTGGCGGGGCGCGCCGCAGCACCGTTGCCGGTCGATGCGTTTGCCATGGCGGTTGGCGTTGCGCTCCCCGTGGCTGATGCCACCTGCGTGGTGAGCGCGTCGTTGGCGCGCGCCGCCAGCGTGCAGAACGTATCGAGCCAGCCGGGGAGGGCGCGTTGTGCGGGGGGTGTCATGGCCAGACCGGCCGCAGCGATACCCAACGCCGCGAGGACACCGGTGGTGCGGTGTGTCATCAGCGGCGCCACGTGGCTAGTGCGTGGCGAGCGAGGCACGCGCGCTGTACGCGAGAGTTTCGGAACGTTGAACATGGCGAATTCTCCGGAAAGGACTTCAGCTTAGAGAGCCAATGTCCTGTCAGGAAGTGCCAAAAAATGGCAAATCAACTATGCCATGTGAGTGCGCAAAGGAAAGCGCTTCAGCGGCGTGCACCGCTGCCTAGCGGTGCCACGATGTGATACAGCCCGTGCATATCGATGGGCCGTGCAAACCAATATCCCTGCCCTTCGTCGCAGCCCAGCTCTTTCAACCGTTGCGCTTGTGCCTGCGTCTCGACGCCTTCGGCCGTCACGCGAAGTCCAAGCGAGTGCGCCATGGCGATGACCGCGTTCACGATGGCAAGGCTCGGCGGATGCACGAGCATGTCGCGCACAAAAGTCTGATCGATCTTCAGCCGGTCGATGGGAAAGCGCGTGAGGTAGGCGAGGCTCGCGTAGCCGGTGCCGAAATCGTCGACGGCAATCTCCACGCCCATGTCATGCAGTGCCCGCAGGGTACCGACGGCGGCGCTCGAATCCCCCAGCAGCACCGTTTCCGTGATCTCAATTTCCAGATGCCGGGGCTCCAGCGCATGCGCGAGCAGTGCGCGCTCGACCATGCCCACGACGTCCTGCCGGGCAAACTGCTGCGCCGACACGTTCACGGAGATGCGCGGCAAATGGCCGCAGCGCCGCAGCAATCGGCTCGCTTCCCGGCACGCGGTCTGAATCACCCATTCACCCAGCGGCAGAATCAGCCCGGACGTCTCCGCAATGGGGATGAACTCCGCTGGCCCGACGGCCCCGCGCACCGGACTGCGCCAGCGCAGCAGCGTTTCCGCGCTGCGAATCTCGCCATCCGCCAGACTGACCTGCGGTTGATATACCAGATGCAACTGCGAATGCGCCTGTTCGTTCACGGCCACACGCAGCAGGCTCTCCAGCTCGTTGCGTCTGCGCGCCTGCGCATCCATTTCACTGCTGAAAAAGCGCATGCCGCCGCCACTGGCACTGGCCTCGGCGAGCGCAAGGTGGGCGCGCCGCAACAGCGTCTCCGGCGTGTTGCCATGTTCGGGATAGCTCACCGCGCCGATGCTGGCGTCGAGGGCGACCGGGTTTTGGTCGACGTCGGCCCATTGGGCGAGACGCGTTTGAATGCGCGAGGCCAGCAAGCGCGCCGCGTCACCGGTTTCGTTTGTCACGATGACGAACTGGCTGCTGCCGAGGCACGCCAGGGCGTCTTCCGGGCCGCTCGCTTCGCGCAGCCGCTCGGCGGCGATACGCAGTGCGAGTTCAGCGGTGGGCGGGCCGAACGTGCTGCGCAGCTTGCGAAGGTGATCGAGTTCGACAAGCAGCACCGTCAGCCCGACCTGTTGCCGGGCGCAGCGATGGATGGCGAGTTCGAGCCGCTCGTTCAGCAGGGTCTGGTTCGGCAGGCGGGTGACGGGGTCGTGGTGAGTGACATACCAGAGCCGCGAGGCGACCTGCACCTGTTGCGAGAGATCGAGCACGATGCCGACCCAGCGGCGCTCGCCCGGCGCGTGCTCCACACACGACAGCGCCAGACGAATCGGCAGCCAACTGCGCACGTGCGTGAGCAGATGCCACTCGTCGTCGTAAGGCACGTCTTCGTTGGGGGACAGACTTGCCAGGGCCGGGAGGCGGCGGCGCGCGAGTTCCGAGGGATCGAGCAGAGAGAGGAAGCTGCGTTGACCGAGAAGGTGCTCGGGCAGGTAGCCCGTCAGGCGGGTGAACGCCGCGTTCATGCGCTCGATCATGCCGTCGTCGTTGCAAACGAACATGGCATAGGGGGCGCTGTCGAGCGCAGCGCGGCTCAACTCGGCCTGTACGTCGGGCACGGGGCGCGGCACCGGATCGTTCATGATCGCGCCTGTCGAGCACCGGGAATGACAAACTTCCACAGCAGCATGCAACACCTCCCTGGCGTCGCGAATCTCTTGATTTTCGAGCGATCTTTGTCGCCCGATTTACCTTGTTTTTCAAAAGGTTATGTGCATCATTCTGCCACGGTAAAAGCGCGCGTGTGCAAGGGAAAATGCGGAGGCGGCGGGGCTTTCGGAAACCGGTTCGCGCGTGCATGCTGTGCGATGTCGGCAGGTGCGGGTGACCTGTCGAAAATGGGAGGGGTGTGCCAACGAGGCCGGTGAAGGAAACCTTACCTGCCCGCTCGTTCATATGGCCTCACACACGGGGCTTCGGTATGATGCGGCCTGACTCGAATGGGGGCTGGCGGCACACCGCGGGATCGACATTCGATGATTCGCAATTGTTAAGGACTACAGTGTTGTATTGCGTCTGCGCGTTGGCAGGCAGCACGGCATCGAGGGACAGGCACCCACAGCAGGTACCCCGGTTTGCACGTGTGCGTGTCGCGCTATTTTTTCTATGCCTGTGGTGGCTCGCCATGGGGTCTGCTGCTGCGCAAGCGCCGGGCGGCGGTGTTGCGTCCGGTGCCACCGCAGCACCGGCCGCACCCTCGACGGCAGGCACGCGCGAAGCCAACGTACGGCAGGTGGTGCTGGGCATCATCAGTTTCACCCGCTGGCCCACCACGCCAGCCAAGGTGCGGCTGTGCGTGAGCGGCAACACCGACTATGCGCGAGACCTGCTCGCCGGCCCGTTGCCGAGCGCGGGCCTGCCGGTCGAGGCACAACGCCTGCCGGTGGGCGACCCTGCGGTTGCCACCTCGTGCGACGCCCTCTATCTCGGTGCCGTGAGCGACGCCGAACGCCGGCAAGTGTTGAGCAGTATCGCTGGCCATCCAATGCTCACGATCAGCGAGCGCAATGACTCGTGCACGCTCGGCACGATGTTCTGCCTGAACATCGACGCCGATCGTGTGACCTTCGACATCAACCTCGACACCGTCGCGCGCAGCGGCGTTCGTGTCCACCCCAATGTGCTGAAGCTGGCGCGCAAGCCGGGGACACCATGACGATCCAACGCCCCCCCATCCCCCCACCGACCGGCGCGCCCGACGCACCGTTCATGCCGCAAGCCCCCCTCGCCGGACTGTCGTCGGCCGAGATGCCGGGGCATGCGGCCGCCGACACTCACGTCAACGGTGCCTCGCATGACCGGCCGTTGTCCGCACCTGCGGGTGCTGCCGATGCACCGGCACGGCATCGCCGCCGGCCATCGCTGCAAGGTGTTTTGCGACGCACCCACTTGCGCCTCGCCGTCTCCGCCGTGGTACTCGCCGCCGTCTCGCTGACGCTGGTGGCGTGGATCGCGTTGCGTGTCTATGCCGAGAACAATTTGCTGCTGCTAGGCCGCTCGCTTGCCTACACCGTCGAAGCGGCGGTGGTGTTCGGTGACCGCGTAGCGGCGCAGGAAGCCATTGCCCTCATCGCCCATGAAGAGGATGTCGTGCAGGTGCGCGTGCTCGATGCGCGTGGCGCACAGTTCGCGCTGTGGCGGCGGCCTGACGGCGGTGCGCTCGCCACGTTGGAGCGTGCCGTGGCCGATGTGGCATTGCCGGGGCCGGTGACGCTGCCGATCCGGCACGACGGCGATGTCGTCGGTCATATCGAAGTGCAGGGGCAGGGGCATCAATTCTTCGTATTCCTATTGAGTGGTGTGGGCGGCGTGCTGGCGTGTTTGCTGGTGACGTTTGCCGTGGCGACCGTGTTGGCCAAGCGCATGCACCGCGATATCGTCAAACCGTTGCGGGCGCTTGCCGAAGTCGCGCACGCGGTGCGTCGCGAGCGTGCGTTTCATCAACGCGTGGCGGCGACGCCCATTGCCGAACTCAAGGAACTGGGCGACGACTTCAACGCGCTGCTCGATGAATTCGAGGGCTGGCAGAACCACTTGCGCGCGCAGAATGCGACGCTCGCCCATCAGGCCAATCACGATCAACTGACCGGCTTGCCGAATCGGGCTTATTTTGAATCGCGGCTTGCGCAGGCGCTGGTCGATGCTCACGAACTGGGCACACATGTCGCGCTGCTGTATCTGGACAGCGACCGGTTCAAGGAAATCAACGATCACCAAGGCCACGATGCCGGGGATGCCGTTCTGGTGGCGATTGCCGAGCGTCTGCGGCAGCCGCTGCGTGAGGGCGATCTGGTGGCGCGTCTGGGCGGTGACGAATTTGCCGTAATGCTGCCCGGCGTGCGCCAGACGTCGAACGCCGTGCGCCTCGCGCAGAGCCTGCTGGTCGCGATGGAAAAGCCGATTGCGCTGCCCGGTGGCGGCGAGATCGTCACGTCGATGAGCATCGGCGTGGCGCTGTACCCGACGCACGCGCCGGACGCCCCGGCGCTGTTGCGCGCGGCCGACGCCGCGATGTATCAGGCCAAGCGTGCCGGTGTCGGCACCTGGCATGTTGCGGAAAGCCCCAAGGGATAAGGCGGCGCGCAGCACCTAAGATGATCAGAACAAAGCAATATCCGCAGTACCCGCAGTACCCGCAGTACCCGCAGTACCCGCAATACACGCAGTACCCGCAGTACCCGCAGCAACCAGAAAAATAAGCAGCACCATAAAGATAACGACGACCGGATTACACACCGCAATGGGGAATCACCTTGAACTTCGCAGTTGACACCACACAATCGCGCCCGGGCACTTCACCGGTTCATGCCGGTTTCGAAGGCGCCGCGCGTTTCATTTCGCGCCACTTCACGCGACACCTCAACCGTTTGAGCACGTTCAGCCGCCGCCTGATCCTTCTGACCTGTCTGATCGGCGTCGGTGCGCTTGCCGGCTGCCAGACCACGCCGGTGCACGGGCTCACGGCGGAGCAGATCGCCGCACTCAAGTCCGAGGGCTTTGTGCAAACGGATGAAGGCTGGGAGTTCGGCTTGTCCGACACCGTGCTGTTCGATACCGATAAATTTGTGCTGCGCGACGCCGCGCGCCAGACGGTCATGCGTATCGGTCAGACGCTCGTGAAGGTCGGTCTCGCGGAGGTGCGCGTGTACGGTTACACCGACTCGGTGGGCAGCGATACCTACAACGAACAACTCTCGGGCCGCCGAGCCGATGCCGTCGCCGCTGTCTTGGTCGATGCCGGGATGCAACGCGGGGGGATTCAGGCCGTCGGTGCGGGCAAGCGCAATCCGGTCGCGGACAACAGCACGGCCAGCGGACGGGCACAGAACCGGCGCGTTGCCATCGTTATTTCGACGCGCTGATTCACGTCGACAAATCACGTCGACAAGTCGCTTCCTCGGGGCGCGGCGCACGCGCCGGGGCCGCCGGCCAAGGCTTGGCGGCTCGTCACGGCAGCCGCGTCGACCGGATGAAGTGGCTTCGGCGGCGCGGCGGTAAGGCAATGTAAGTCCTTGCTAAGGCGTTGCCAACGGCCACAATCAGGCACAATGGCGGCTGTCGTCGACGGGCCGTGGCTGAGTTTGATCATGGCTGCGCCGCTGTCATCGATGCCCCCGATGTCCCCTGATGTCTTGATGTTCCCGATACCGCCGATGCCCCGGTTTTCTCTCAAAGACGGTCTGCACCGCGTTCGCGCTGTCTTGTGCGTGCCCTCACTGCGCGCACGCCCCATGGTCTCCACGCTCAACGTTCTCGCGGCAACGGCCGCCCTGACGCTATGCGCGTCGCCCGCGATTGCGCAGAACACGCGTGTCGGCACATGGGCCACGGCACCTCAGGCGGTGGCGCAGCATCCTGCCGCGCCGTCGTTCAACCGCGCGCCGGCCGTTGGCGGCCGCACAGTGCGGCAAGTCATTTATCCGAGCCTGTCCGGTGGTGAAGTGCGGGTGCGCTTCACCAATGCCTATGGCACGCAGCCGCTCGTGATCGAGCGGGCAAGCGTGGCGGCATCCGTGCGTGGGGCGGCGATCGATGTGTCGACTTTGCGCGCGCTGACCTTCGGCGGTCAGCCGGTCGCGAAGATTGCGCCGGGCGCATCGCTTGAGAGCGACCCGGTCGCCATCACGGTTCGGGCGGGGGCGCCGCTGGCCATCAGCCTGTTCACCCGTGAGGCGCAAACGCCGACCACGTGGCACAAGATTGCCCAACAGACGGCGTTTCTGAGCGGGGCCGGCGATTTCGTCGATAGCGAAGCGCCGACGGCGTTTCGTACCAAGTTCACCAACACCCTGTGGCTGGCCGGCGTGAGCGTCGTGCCAGCAACACCTGCACACGCCATCGTCACCATCGGCGACTCGATCACCGACGGCATGCGCAGCTCGATCAATGCCAACCATCGCTGGCCGGATGTGCTGGCGCGCCGCCTCGAAGCCGCCGGCCGGCGCGATATCTCAGTGCTGAATCTCGGCATCAGCGGTAACCGCCTGCTGCACGATTCGGCGTGCTACGGCGAGCGGCTGGTGGCTCGCTTCAGGCGCGACGCGCTGGAGCAGCCGGGTGTGCGCACGGTGGTCGTGCAGATTGGGATCAACGACATTAACTTCGGCTACGTGCCGCCGCACGCCGGTCTCGACTGCGACGTGCCGCACGTGATCGTGAGCGCCCCCGAGATGATCGCGGGCTATCAGACGCTGATTGCCGCGGCGCGTGCCCGAGGGGTGCGGATTCTGGGCACCACGATTCCGCCCGGCAAGCTGCCCCCCGAGCGGGAAGCCGTGCGTGAAGCGGTCAATACGTGGGTGCGCACGGGCGGGGCGTTCGATGGCGTGATCGATTTCGACGCGGCGTTGCGCGATCCGGGGCAACCGACGCGAATGCTGCCGCGGCTCGACAGCGGCGACGGCACCCATCCGAGCGATGCCGGCTACGCGGCGATGGCCGATGCGGTACCGCTGCCGCTGGTGCTGGGCACCGGCAAGTAAGGCGGCGTACTCACCTTCGCGCTACCTCGCAGCGGGCACTGAGCGGCAAGCGATAGCGCTTCGATCAGCGCTCGCGCCTGACGCCGACCGTGATTTGCTGCAACCGCTCGACTTCCGGCGAATGCAGCCACTCCGGATGCGCCAGACAGTGTTTGAGCAGGACCGTGGCGTCGTCTCCCCAGTACAACTCGCCGTCGCAGGCAAACGTCGGCACGCCGAAGACCCCGGCTGCAATCGCCGCCTCGGTGTTCGCGCGCAACCCGGCCTTGACCTCGGCGGCGTCGGTGCGCGCCGCCGCGTCTTCCGGTGACAGCCCCAGCCGTTCACTCAGATCGCGCCAACCCGCCTTATCGGTGACATCGCGCCCTTCCGCCCAGATAAAGCGAAAAATCGTGCGAACCACCTCGTGCGTGGCCCCGAGCGCGACGGCCAACCGCAAGACGCGAATCGGGTGGAAAGGGTGAACGGGCGGCATACGAAACGCAATCCCATCCTGCTCCGCGCGAAATTGCGCCATGCGATACGTGAAGATGCGCTTGGCCGGAATCTCGGCTGGTCCCTGCGTCTGCACATGGACGAGGATCGCCCCGAGCACGATGGGTTTGAGTTCGATGGTGAGCGAGCGGGGCAGCGTGTCGAAGCGCTCGAACTGGAGATAGGCGAAGGGCGATGAGAAATCGAAATACCAGTCGGCGTGGTGCGTCCGGGTATCGGTAGCTTGCGACATGAGGCGGGTCTCCGGGTTTTTTGGGTTCTGGATGTCACGCAAAGCAGGCTTCGGAGAGTGTAGCGCAGACCCCTGCGAGTCACCTGCTGGTGGCATTTGCCGCAACCCGCTGCGGAAAACCTAACGAATTCAGCGAGTTAGCCGGGATTTCCATAAATATCGGGAATATTTATATATCGTATCCGATATAACGATTTTTATTATTGAAGCGGTTTTCTTAGACTGGCAAGCATTCAAGAGGAGTGCAGCCATGACAACGAGAACCCACGACGCCCGTCCCGCTTCGGCATCCCGCCCGGATACGCTGGTGCCGGATCAACACAACCCGTGGGCCGGCCTCGTTCTCTCGACAGTCATTGCCTTTGTCGCCCTGCTGCTCGGCCGCCAGATGCCGCTCGTCGGTGGCCCGGTGTTCGGCATTCTGCTGGGCATTCTGGTGCGCAATATCTTCGCCCCCGGCGCACGCTACGAAGCCGGCATCAAGTTCGCTTCGAAGTACGTGTTGCAGTGGTCGATCATCGCGTTGGGCTTCGGTCTGAGCTTGTCGCAGGTGGCGCACACCGGTCTTGACTCACTGGCTGTCACGGCCGTGACGATTACCGCCGCCGGTCTGTCGGCATGGGGGCTCGGCCGCATGCTGGGCGTCGGCGGCAAACTCAAGCTGCTGATCGGTATCGGCACGGCGATTTGCGGCGGGTCGGCCATCGCGGCTGTCACCCCGATCGTCAAGCCGGACGACCACGAAACCGCCTTCGCCATTTCGACCATCTTTCTGTTCAACATCGCCGCCGTGGTGCTGTTCCCGATGCTCGGGCACATGCTCCACCTCTCGGATCTGGGCTTTGGCATGTGGGCCGGTACCGCCATCAACGACACGTCGTCGGTGGTCGCCGCCGGGTACAGCTACAGCAAGGAAGCCGGTGACTACGCCACGATCGTCAAGCTGACCCGCGCCACGCTGATCATCCCGATCTGTCTGACGCTGGCCGCCATCGTCGCCTATCGCGCCAAGCGCTCGGGTGCCGGTAACTTCAGCCTTGCCCGCATCTTCCCGTGGTTCATCCTGGGCTTTCTGGTGGCCTCGGGCATCCGTACCGCCGGTCTGGTGCCGCCGGTCTTGCAACCCTGGATTCACGACGCGGCTGAATTCCTGATCATCGTGGCACTGACGGCCATCGGCCTGTCGTCGAACCTGCGCCGCATGGCGTCGACCGGCATCCGGCCGATTCTGCTGGGTCTCGGGGTGTGGGCGGCGGTGTCGGTCAGCAGCCTTGCCGTGCAGCTTGCGATGGGACAACTCTGACCCAACGACGACGCCAAACGGGCTTAGGGCGGATCTGGTCCTAGGGCAGACCCGGCGGGCAAGCCGGCATGTGTCGCCTAGAATGCAATCACGCACCGTCGCTGACGGTGCGTGAAGCATTTCTGGGAGACGAACATGGGAACCTCGTTCGGAGAGATCTGGTACACGATCGGCGCGCTGGCCGTCATTGCGCTGCTCGCGGGCATGGTGTGGGAGTTGGGCGTGTGGTGGACGCGGCACCCCGACAACAGCGCCGTGCAGCGCCTGGAACACGCCTGGGCCCGCATCCGGCATCCACGGCAATGAGTGAGCGCGGCAGCGCCGTCCTGATACGCTGAACGGCCCGCGCTGCCCGAAATGACCACGGCCGGCATATCAGCCGGCCGCGTGGGTGAGTGTGTCTTGCCTGCTGACGGAAATACCGGACCGTCAGGCCGCCATGAATGGCGTGAGGCTCAGGACTTGTCGAACTTCAGATGGCTCGGGACGTTCTTGTCCCAACGCGCCAGATCTTCCAGCGGATAGGGCTTGCCACCGTGCAACGCGCGCTTGATGCGGCTCTTGCCGCTGGGCAGCGGTACATTGGGCAGCGCATCGCCTGCCGGTGTACCGGCGTGATCGAGATAATCACGCTTGAACTCCGCCTGCGTCATTCCCCACTTCATCAGAAACTCGCGGCTGCCGCGATTCTTGATCACACGGCCCGTCGAGCGGCAGCCGAAGTGATAGACCACGCTCTTGCCGACGATCCGGAAGGTGCGGCAGCCGACCAGCCAGAGCTTCATCAGGAAGTCGTCGTCGCTGCTCATACCCGGTCCGAACTCGATGCTGTAGCCCCCGACCAGATGCCAGAGACTGCGGCTCACCAGCGTGGGTTGCGTGGGCACACCATTGACATCGTCGCGCCCGAGTGACTTCGCGAACGCTAGCAGCGCGGCTTCGTCGAAGGTTTCGGTCGTGGTGCCGAAGTCCTGCGAGACGACTTGTTTGCTCACGCCCGCGTTGGGCTCGATCATCACCGACGACAGGTAGTAGACCGGCGTGTCGAGCGCACGGGCGGCCTCGATGAGCGCGGTGTCCCAGCCGGGCGTCACGAACATGTCGTCGTTCAGGAACAACAACTGATCGTGCGACGCCAGCGGGGCGAGCTGGTTGAGCGCGAGACAAACGCCGACGTTGCCGGTGCTGTGCGTGTGGCGCAAGCCTTGCTCACGCACCCAGGCAAGTGTGCCGTCGCTGCCGTCGTTGACGTGGACCAGAATCTCGTGGGCATCGCCCGAGTGCCGTCGCACGCTGTCGATACACAGCTTGAGGAACGGCAGGTTATTCCAGGTCGGGATCAGAATGCTTAGCATGGAGGGACTACGGCCTCGGGTTAGGAACGTTCGGCCGCAACAGCGGTGTCGCGTGGGCTGTCAGGATAGGCAAGCGCGGCCAAAAGCGCCAGCATCGTGGCGTAGAAAGCCACAGTGACCTTCAGGTTGAAGGTCTCGACCGTCAGGCCGAACACGGCAAACGACACGGCAGTCATCAACCCCATGAGCGCAGCCCGTTGCTCGCGTCTGCGCGGTTGCAAGGCGCCGACGCGAATGAAGAAGTAGGCCGGGCCAAGATACACGCCGAGGATCGCCAGCAGCCCGAGCAGCCCGTAATCGGCGAAGTACGCGAGGATCTGGTTGTGAACCTCGCCCTTGCCGTAATCGGCCGCCATCGGGGTGAGATCGCCTGCCGCTGCCATTGCGGGCATCGCGTTCCGGTATCCGTGTGCCCCGAGCCCCGTCCACGGATTCTCGCGGATGAGCTTCACGGCCGTCTTCCACAATTCGAGCCGGATGCCGATGGACGTATCGGCCTGGCCGGCGCTCAGACTCGCAAGATCCGAGTGAATGTTGTTGAATCGGTCTCTGACGGTGCTCGAGAGGAAGCTGCTGGCCACTAGCACGACGGCCACCCCTGCAATGACGGCCCGGCGCTTCAGGTTGGCCGAATGCGGTCGGCAAAGCAGCCAAATGACAAGCAAAACGGGTAATGCTACCCAGCCCCCGCGTGACTGACTCGCCCACGATGCGTAGCATCCGGCGGCCCCCCCGATCAGCTTGAAGATGACGAGCCAGAACCGGTCACGGGCAAGCCAATGAATCGACACGACCGAGAGCACGCCGAGCAGCAGCGCGATATCGCCAAAGTGAATGGGGTTGAGAAACGTGCTTTCCGCACGAGGGGCGAGCGTTTCAGCCGTCGAATACAGCGCCATGAAGGCCGCCGAGATGGCGCCCAGTCCGAAGGTCAGATCGATCCACCGGGGAATAATCGATGCAATATGGCGCAGCCCGAGAAAGACCAGCACGGCGAGCAGAAAGCGAGCCGGGGAATCGAGCGTATTGGCGACCACGTCGCGGTGCAGCAATTCGACGAAAACGATCGCGACGATCGGCAGACACAGCGAGGCGACGAAGACATTGAAGTATGGGCCTGCCGGGATGTCGGGGCGCCCCCTGGGGCACTTGCGCATCGCGAAAAGCGCGGCTGCGCCACAGGCGACGATGAGGAACACCACGGTATTCCCGCCACGCGGAACGACCAGCGCGGCAGCCGGGAACAGCAGAATGAGGATGCCGACAATCGTGGCAAACAGATGCCGACCGGGATTGCGGGTCGGCGCATGGGCCTTGCTCATTGGATACCTGGCAGACTTCGTCAAATAAAACTGCACGAAGTATGCCAGAAATGGCGGTGGGAACCGGCCTTTACGTGCCCCGGTTTGTGAAGGCGCAACAAGCCGTCTCGCCGAGGCCTGCCCCGTCTTGACTCAGAGGTTCATTGCCCCAAGCACGCCGCACAGGTGCAGCGCGACGTGGGTCCATGCGGCTTCGTCGTAGGAATCGCCCTCGCGGGCCTGCCGTTGCGCTGCGTGAAACACGCGCCACATGGCTGCGGCGCTCGATGGCGTACCGCCCGCCAACTGATATTGGCGTTGCAGCGCCTCCGCGAGCCAGGGCTGCTCCTGCGCGCAGGCTTCGGCGTAGGCCTCGACGGCGATACGGGCAAAGGGATCGATTGCCGGGTCGAGCACGACTTCCTGGCGCGCCGCCATTTTCGGCACGGCGGACAGGGCATGGCTGTGGACGGCGGCCTGGCGTGTGTGGTGGTGTTTCATGTCGGTCTCGTCTCGTTGGCCGCACCGGACGTTCCGGCGCGGGCTTCCTTACGTGGACTCAAGTTGACTCAGGTGGACCCGGTCGCCCGGTCACTTGGTCGGTCAGTCAGTCGTTTTCCATGTCGCGGATGAACAGCATCGCCGCGAGCTTGGCCTGATCGATACTGGCGAACGTTCGGCCGTCCATCGGCCAGACATCCACCAGCACGGCGTAATTGCCGGGCCGATCGGCCTGCATGATGCGAATGTAGTGCTGGCGGAACACGCAACGCGCGAGTTCCACGGTCGGATGCGGACGGCGAAAATGGGCTGATGACATGACAGTCTCCAGGGAATCGGCCCTCCGGCCTCGACGGGCCGTTACCTGAATTCAGCAAATCTCATGCCATGCGTCTCGAAAATCTTAACTATTTGATTTGTAAGGCGTGACGCGGTGGGAAGGGCAACCGCCCCCGTCGTAATCTTGCTAAAACGTTACGGAAACGAAACATCGCCGGAACGCGGGACGTAACAAGCGACGGTTGCCCGGCTTGAGCGGCTTGAGCGGCTTGATCGCCCTGAGCGGGATTACGCGGCACCGAGGCGGCGTGTGGATTTGTGTTCCACTAAAATGGGCAGATACGCGGGTCGACGTCGCAAATTGCGGCGCCTTCCTGTGGCGCCCTCCATGATTTCGCTCCCGGACACCCGTCTTCGCCACGCTGCATGAACCTTCGCTTTCTCGAAACCTTCGTCTGGCTCGCCAAGTTGCGCAATTTCCGCCTGACCGCCGAACGGCTGCACACCACGCAGGCGGGCGTCTCGAGCCGGATCGCGTCGCTAGAACAGAGTTTCGGCGTGCGCTTGTTCGATCGCAGCGCGCGCGAGGTCACGCTGACGGCCGCCGGCCAGAAGGCGCTGGCGTATGCCGAGCGCATCGTCATGCTGGGTCAGGAGATGAAGCGCGAGCTCTCCGACCCCGACATGCCGCCGGGCGTGCTCAAGATCGGCGTTGTGGAGTCGATCGTGCACAGCTGGTTCCCCGATCTGGCGGCCCGGATTCACCGGGAGTATCCGCAACTCGAGATCGAGGTCACCAGCGAGACGACCATCAACCTGTGCAAGCAACTCGAAGCGGGTTCGCTCGATCTGGTGTTGCAGACCGACATGCAGCACGGCACCGGCATCGATAACCTGCCGCTGGCCGAGTTTCCGATGCGCTGGGTCGCCAGCCCCAAGCTCAACCTGAAAGGCGAGACGCTCGATGTGGCCGACCTCGCGGCCTATTCGCTGGTGAGCTTCTCGCGCAATTCGGGGCCGCACAAGACGCTGGAGCGGATGTTCTCCGTCGCAGCCGAGCGGCCGGTGCGGGTGCACTGCATGACCTCGGTGGCGGCGATCATCCGGCTGGTGGTCGACGGCTTCGGCGTTGCGATGCTGCCGCCCGCCATCATTCAGCGCGAACTGGGCGAGCACAGCCTGCATTTGCTGCGCGTGAACGCCAATTTCCCCAATCTGCCGCTGGTCGGCTCATTTCGCACCGGCGCACTGCTCGCCGAGAACGTCGCCCGCCTTGCGCAACGCACCGCGAGCGAGTTCGCGCTCAACATGGGGCCGGATATCGCCATTCCGCCCGCCGCCGCCATGACGGCCCCGGCCTGGGGCGACGCGGAGTCCTGATGACCCCGGCGGCCGCCCGGCTTTGTCCGGCGCGCCTGCGCGCGGCCATCGGCGGCCCATGCGTGACTAATGGGTGACTAATGGCTGACTAATGGGCAGGTCATCCGAGGGTCATAAGAATTTGCTGTTACGGCAAATTTGATTTCTTGTTGGACGCCTTTTCCCCGGTTTTGCACACTCGGAACAACGGTCGAGCCATGCGCATGCAGCGATGCGATGCGCCGGCCGGCCCCCGATTGTCGAAACCGATGGAAATTGCCTCATGACTGCCACTGCCCCGCGCGCCCAACTCTGCATCTGGACGAATATCGACCCGGCTTTCGAAGCGGACTTCAACCGCTGGTACGACCGGGAGCACATGCAGGAGCGCGTGGCGATTCCGGGTTTCCGGTTTGCACGCCGCTTCAAGGCGCTGCACGACACGCCGCGCCCGTATCTCGCGCTGTACTGCACGCAGGACGCCGGTGTGTTCACCAGCGAGCCCTACGCGCAAGCCTTCAACCACCAGACGGAATGGTCGCTGCGCAACTTCGCCCGCATGCAGGGCACGCAGCGCCGCGTCGGCACACTCGACGTGGAAGCCGGTGAAGGGCAGGGCGGTCAACTTGCCGCCTTTGTGCTCGACGAGGCCACCGTCGCCAAGTCGCACGCCCGTCTCGCGTCGCAACTGACTGAGCTGGCACAAGCCGACGGCATCGTGCGCGCCACGCTGCAAGTCACGGTGCCGCGTCTGTCGGTCTCGCTCACCGCCAAAGACGCGCCGCTGCCGCCCGCCGATGCGGTCGTGCTCATCGAAGGTAGCGACGCTGAAGCCGTGCGTGCTGCTGCCGAGGCGCTCGCCGCCACGTACGGCGTGCCGGCTGCCGACGTCACACGTTTCGCGATGCTCTGGCGCCTCGGTGCCGGTGACGACTGATTCTCCCCGCGCCACCTCACGCGATCTCACGCCCCGATCCGCCCCCTCCCGGAGACACACATGACAACTTACACGGACGCTCGCGACACCCGTGGCAACGACGCTGACACCGCCGCTGCCGAGGCGCGCAAGCAACGGTCGAAAAAAGGCCGTCTCGCCACGGCCAGCATGGTCGGCACCACGCTCGAATGGTATGACTTCACGGTCTACAACACGCTCGCCGCGCTGGTCTTCAACCACCTGTTCTTCCCGTCGGTCGATCCGCTCGCAGGCACGATTCTCGCGTTGTCGACGTATGCGGTCGGTTATGTGTCGCGCCCGCTGGGCGGCATGGTCTTCGGCAACCTCGGCGACAAGATCGGCCGCCGCGCCGTACTCGTGCTCACACTCGTGGTGATGGGGCTGACAACGGGCCTGATGGGGTTGCTGCCGACGTATGCGTCGATCGGCATCTGGAGCCCGGTGCTGCTGGTGGCGCTGCGCTTCGTGCAGGGCGTGGCGCTCGGCGGCGAGTGGGCCGGTGCCGTGCTGCTGTCGGTGGAACATGGCGATCAGCGCAAGCGCGGTCTGAACGCGTCATGGACGCAGGTCGGACCGTCGTTCGGCACGTTGCTGGCGACGGGGTTGATTGCACTCATCACGCTGGCGATCTCGCCGGAAGACTTCCTCTCGTGGGGCTGGCGCGTGCCGTTCCTGCTGAGCCTGGTGCTGGTGGCCTTCGGCCTGTGGGTGCGTCGCGGGGTGGAAGAAACGCCGATGTTCGAAGCGATGGCGCACTCGGATCGTCAGGCGGAAATGCCGATTGCCGACGTGTTCCGCTCGCACTGGCGCAATCTGCTGGTCGCCGGCGGTTCGCGCATCGGTTCGGACGTGCTCTATGCGCTGATGGTCGTCTTCACGCTGACGTACGTGACCGGCACGCTGCACCTGTCGCGCCCGCTCGCGCTCACTGCGGTGCTGATCGGTACGGCCTTCAACGCGCTGACGGTGCCGCTGTTCGGCGCGCTTTCCGACAAACTCGGCCGTCGTCCGGTGTATGGCTTCGGTGTGTTGTGTGCGGTGATCTGGGCGTATGGGTTCTTCGTGCTGCTCGATACGGCGAGCCCCGCGCTGATCGTGTTGTCGGTGGTGATCGGGCTGGTGATTCACGCGATCATGTACGGGCCGCAGGCGGCGTTTGTCACCGAGCAATTCCCGACACGCGTGCGCTACGCCGGGTCGTCGCTGGCTTACACGCTCGCGGGCATTCTCGGCGGGGGCTTCGCGCCGCTGATCATCGTGAGTCTGTACAAGGAGTTCGGGACGACGGTGTCGGTGTCGCTCTACGTGACGGCGGCGCTCGCGATTACGGCGATTGCGCTGTTTGCTGCGCGCGAGACCGCGCACAAGCCGCTCAAGGACTGAAGGTTCGCGACACGTCGCGATCGGCAAGAAACGAAAACGGCACGCTACCCGGCGTGCCGTTTTTCATTTGTCGCGATGTCTACCGACTACCGTCTGGCGCGGTTGCGCATCACGCTTCGCACAACGCTTCGAGACTGGCCAGATCGCCGCGCTGGGCCAGTTGATGCACCTGACGCGCGAAGCCGTCGAACTGCGGTGCCTGTTCGCTCAATCCGCAGGCCCAGTCCATCAGATCGGTGATGGCGCCGAGCGCGATCAGCTGACGGGCTTGTTGCAGGTGTTCAGGCGGCGGACGCACGATGACGGCATTGGCCTCGTCATGCGCCGGGGCCCGGACGTCATCGCGTTGCAGGTCGAGCAAACGTGCGAGCGTGTTGCGCAGGTCGGCGAGTTCGATCGGCTTGAGCAGGCAGGCGGTATAGCCCCCGTCCGACGCCACCACCTGCGGTGACGCTGAAATGGCCAACACCGGCATGCCGGGCCAGTAACGTCGCACCGCGCGCGCGACGCTCAGCCCGTCGGCGTTCGGCATCATGTGATCCGTCAGCACCAGATCGGGGGCCGTCTCAAGCGGATTGCCCAGCGCGGCAATCAGCGCGACGCCGTCGCCGAACGTGCTCACGGTGAAGCCCAGACTGGCCAGTTCGTCATGCAGGAACTGGCGGATTTCAGGGGAATCTTCTGCGAGCCAGATGTGATGGCCGGTGCCGTCGAGCGAGGGGAGTGCATGCATCGCGCCTGCGAGCGACTGCGCCACAAGATCGCCTTCGTGCGCGATCTGTAGCGGCAGCGTGAACGCCACGCGTGTGCCCACATTGGGGGTGCTGTCGATGGAGATCGTGCCCTTCATGCGCTCGACCCATTGCCGCACGATGGCCAGACCCAGCCCGACACCGGGAAGACGCCGCGCACGGTCGAGTCGCGCGAACGGTTCGAACACACGCGACAGGTCTTCCTTCGCGATACCGCAACCGGAGTCTTCGACGCCGAAACACACGTGGACCAAGTCACGTCGCGTGATGTCGGGCGATGCGGAGAGCGTGAGAGTGATGGTGCCGTCGGCGGTGTACTTCGCGGCATTGTCGAGCAGGTTGCCCAGCACCTGCCGCACCCGTTTGGCATCGAGGGTGAGCAACGGCGGCAACGTGGCGCGAATGTCGAGCAGGAACGCATTGCCGTGTTTGCGCGCGAGGCTCATGCCCTCCTGCGCGACGCCGTCGATGAAGGCGTGGGTGTAGACAGGGGCGACGTGCAGCGCGTCGGCCGCGCCACCGCCGGCGTATTCGATCAGGTCGTTGATCATCGCGAGCATGTGATGCGCGCTGCGACGGATGATGCGGCCCCGGTCGGCGTCTTCGCGCCCGCCGGCCTGAACGAGATCGGCAAAGCCGATGATCGACGTGAGCGGCGTGCGCAGATCGTGGCTGATGCGCGCAAGGAAGTCGCTCTTGGCGCTGCTGGCTTCGTCGGCGGCGATCAGTGCGGCTTGTAGCTCACGCGTGCGCGAATCGACGGCGTTGGCGAGCCGCGCCTGTTCTTCGCGACGGGTCTCCAGCACTTCCTGCCGGGCAGCGCGCTGCTTGCGTTCCAACTCACGCGAACGGCCGGCCACGATGACCGACAGCATGATCAGCACCGACAAGTTGGTGCTCCACGCCATCGCCGTGTTGGCCAGCCAGTCTTCCGGCAACAGGCCTCTGATGATGGCCAGACGCCAGAACAACACCACGCAGCCCGGCGAGAACGACAGCAGGCACAGCCGCGCGTTATTGAGGCCCCGCCGCCAGCCGTCGAGCATCGACACCACCCAGACGACGTTGAAGACGCTGAGCAATTGCAGATGCGTGAAGGCCGCCGCGCGGTGATCGCCGAACGCCACCCAGACGGTCATGCACGCCATGATCGCGATCATGGCGCGGTAGACCCACCGCCAGAGCCGCACCCGGTTGAGGCCCGAGAAGATGACGACCATGGCGCTGAAGACGCCCGCCGTGAGCGTCGAGAACAGACTCGGCGCGCGGACGATGAATTCGCCCCCCTGCGGCAGGATGTAGCGGTAGATGAAGCCTTGGAACGCCATGTCCTGCGCCACCTGCGTGAGCGTGGTGAGCGCGAGCAGGGTGAACACGATGTCGCGCCGCGCGATGCCGAGTACGAGCGTGTACAGCGCAATGGTCAGCATCGAGCCGGCCAGCAGCATCGCCACCATGGCGTTGCGCGATTCGATCCGCCGGAAGTCGTCCGGCACCCAAAGTTGCGGCACGATGCTGACCGACGAGCGGGTCTGCACGCGAACGGCGAACGTCAGGCTTTCGCCGGGGGCCAGCGAGATCGGGAAGACGGATGTCTCGGAGCGAATCGGATGCCGGGCGAGCGGCACGGTGTGCCCAGCAAGCCACGTGATCGTGGGTTGCGTGGTGCCGGTGGGCATCGCGTAAAAGCGCACGTCTTCGAGCCGCACGATGCCGATGCTGAGCCAGCGGGTGACCGGCTGGCTGCCGGGATTATCGATGACCCCGCGAATCCAGAACGCCGACTCGCTGTAGCCGGGGTTGAGCATCTTGGGCGTGACGTCGCGCCAGCCGGGGGCGGCGAGCGCTTGCGCCGCGTCGAGCTTGGCCGAGGGGTCCACCAGCAGGCGCAGTTCCTTGTCGAGCTTGAGCGGCGACGGCGCGTCGGCGATATCGATGGCTGATGGTGATGGCGATGCCGTTGCCGCTTCCGATGTCGATGTCGATGTTGAGACCGGCGTGGTGGCGAGCGCACCGTGGGCGAGCATCAGCCAACCGAGCAGTATGACGATGGCCCACACTGCCCGCCGCCATCCTTGCGCCGGACTTCCCGCAGGCGCAGCGGTCATTGCGACGATCCCGGCGCGTCCCCGGGGGCGGCATCACCGGTGCGTGTGTCTTGCGTGTCTTTGCTATCGGGCGTATCGAGCGTATCGGGCACGGTGTGTGCGCCGCGCTCGCGAAAGCCGCTGGGCGGCATGCCGAAGCGCTCGCGAAACGCGGTCGCGAAGTTGGCTGCGCTGGCAAAGCCGACGGCACTGGCGATGTCCTGCACGTCGAGCGAGGTCTCCGTCAGCAGGCGGCGCGCTTCCTTCATGCGCTCTTCGCGCAGAAAGTCGAAGACGGTCACGCCCACGCAACGGCGAAACGCCAGATTCAGCCGCCGGGTGTTGGTGCCGACGGCGTTGGCCAGTCCCGCCAGTTCCGGCGTGACGTCGAGCTGACCCAGCAGCAGCGCGCGCGTGGCGCGATAGAGCACGGCATCGAGCGTGTGGGCCTGCACCGGCAACGGCGCTTCGTGGGCGATCGCCGCCACGGGTGCGGCGGGCATGGCCGCAGTGGTCGTGGCGGCCGGCGCGGGCGCATTGGCCTTGAGGTGAATCGACAGGCGCAGGCGCACTTCTTCGAAGTCGTAGGGCTTGGTCACATAGTCGACCGCGCCCGCCGTAAGCCCGGCGACGCGCTCGCCCGGCAAGGCGGCGGCGGTGAGGAAAATCAGGGGAATGTGGCGCGTGCCGGGGTCGGCCTTGAGCAGGCGGCAAGCCCCGAGGCCGTCGCAGACCGGCATGCGGATATCCATCAGGATGAGATCGGGCTGCACAGTGCGCGCCTTGGTGTAGCCGTCGCGGCCGTCCTGCGCGATGTAGACCCGGCAGCCTTGCTGGCTGAGGAAATCCATCAGCAGCATGCGGTCTTCCTGATTGTCGTCGACCACGAGCACGCGCGCGCCGGACAACTGGCGGGCATGGGCGGAGGCGGACCATGGAGTGCCGGCACGGCGTGCAGCAGCCGTGGAATGAACTGTGCCGGACGGCGGCAAGGGCAGGGGGCGATCGCTCATGATGGCCGTCATTCTTTCACATTCGATCCGGAGTACCGGGAGGATGTGGCGCGTTTTGCCATGCACGCCAAATATTTTTCCGTCAGGCAAACGTCACATGCTGTCGGGCAAAGGTGTCGTGCCGTCCGGCAATAGCGACTCAGGTAAGGTCAGCCGTCGGGTTCGCCGCAGCGATGACCGGCGTGCAGGCGATCGGGGGGTCGTTTGCCGTTGGCGCGCTGCTCTGTGCGAGCCCGGCCCCCCCGGGGGGGACCGGACACCGGTTTTGCAAGCCTGCCGATACCCTGACGAAACCTTATTCCGGTTCGGTCCACACGACGTTGGCGCCGACCGAGCACAGGTTCTCGACAAAGCGCGGATGCGCGCGTTTGATCGGCAACGCATTCTTGATCGTCGATTGGCCGTCGATACTCGACGCCACCATCAGCAGCGCAATCGCCACCCGAATGATGTACGGACTCTCGACCACCGCCGGCGAGAGCGGAATGCCGCCGAACGTGATCAGGCGATGCGGGTCGGACTGAAACACGTGCGCGCCGAACTTCGACAATTCCGTCGACCAGCCCATGGCGCCGTCGTAGACCTTATTCCAGAACATGGCGCTGCCTTCGGCCTTCACGCCCAGCGCAATGAAGATCGGCAACAGGTCGACCGGGAAATAGGGCCACGGTGCGGCTTCCACCTTCGTCAGAATGTTCTTCGTGAACGGCGTCTGCACCTTGAGCGGGCCCTGCGCCGTCGCCGTGGACCAGCCGTCGCGATGCTCCACCTTCACGCCGAATTTGGCGAACGTGCGGTCGATCAGCGGGAACTGCTCCGGGGCGGTGTTCTTGACGGTGATCTCGCCGCCGGTAATCGCACCGAGCGCGAGGAACGTGGTGATTTCGTGGAAGTCTTCCGAGAAGCGGAATTCACCGCCGCCGAAACTCGACACGCCTTCGATGGCCAGTTGCGAGGTACCCACGCCTTCGATCGGCACGCCCAGCATCTGCATGAAGCGGCAGAACTCCTGCACGTGCGGCTCCGACGCCGCGTTGTTCAACTGCGAGCGTCCGTTGGCCGAGGCGGCGCACAGCACGAAGTTTTCCGTGGTGGTCACCGACGCGTAGTCGAGCCAGTGGTGAATCGCCGGGCGGGCGCTGTCGGCGTGGATGAGCAGCGAGCCTTCGGTGCGCTCGACGCGTCCGCCGAAGTGGCGCAGCACTTCAATGTGCGGATCGATTTCGCGCACACCCAGCGTGCAGCCCTTGATGTTGTCTTCGATGCGCGCGACGCCAAAACGCGCGAGCAGCGGCGGCACCAGCATGATCGACGAGCGCATCTCTTCGGGCAGATGGTCGGTGCGCGGGTCGAACTTCGTATTCAGGTGATGCACGTCGAGCGTACCGGCGTCGAAGTCGACGCTGACATCGCTGCCGAGCTGGCGAAAGATGTCGAGGATCTTGCGAACGTCGGTGATCTCGGGCACGCCGATGAGGCGCACCGGCTTGTCGGTGAGCAGCGTGGCGCACAGCACCGGCAGGACGGCATTCTTGTTGGCGGAGGGGGTGATGCGGCCGCGCAGGGGCTGGCCGCCGTGGACTACCAGATGGGACATGGGCTTCCTTCGGGCTTCTTGCGTCAAGCGGGGTGGTCCGTGAATCCGTGAATCGGTGGATCGGGGGATCGGGTTGAGGCGAAATATACCCCGATTGCGCCGGGTGTGCGACGTGACCCGTGCGTCGCCGCTCAGCGCACCGCCGCGTTGGCGAATGCCTCGGCAAAGATCGCGTGGAAGTCGGGCGTCTCGGCGGCCGCCGCCCGCGTGAGTACGCGCGCTTCCAGCTCGTCCAGATGGGCTGTCGCCAATGCCACCGCCGCCTGCGTTTCGCCTGCCCGCAGCCGGGCCACCAACTGCGCGTGCTCGGTGGGCGCGCAATGGATGAACTCCGCCGGGTCGAACAACGCCTTGTAGAGCTCGGTTTTCGCGACCAGCTGACGCGCAAAGGCTTCGAGCTCGGCGCTGTTTGCCGTGTCGATCAACTTTAGATGGAATTCGCCAGCGAGCCGGATCGAGCGCTCGTGCGTGCCCTGCGCATGCGAATCGGCCTCCTCAGCCACGTGCGCGTCGAGCTGCGCGAGTTGCGCCGTGCTCAATTGACCGCAAACACTCGTGATCACGCCGGTTTCCAGCACGCGCCGGGCGCGGTAGGTCTGGCGGATGTCGTCAAGCGAGGGTTGCGGCACAAAGGCGCCGCGATTGGGTTCGAGCACCAGCTTGCCTTCGAAGCCCAGCCGGGCGAGCACCTTGCGCACCGCCCCGCGCGTGCAGTCGAACGCCTGCGCGAGGTTGCGCTCGCGCAGCGGCATGCCCGGGCGCAGCTTGCCCGAGAGCAAGGCCTGCGAAATGGCGGCATACACCCGTGCCTCGATTTGCTGTCCCGCGCTCCCGGCGCTGAGGGAATCTTCTGCCGGTGCCTCGTGGGCCTCTGCGGTGCGGCTCAAACCAACCCTCCTCATGAATCGAAATGCGAACCCGGCCGTAGACCCGGCGGCGGACTCAACGGCGAATTGCCAGCAAATTCTTTACACCCGTGCGCCAGCAAAGCCCCGGCAGACGTGTCTGTGGGGCGCATTGTACCCGTCGCCTCCATTCGCTTGTTCGTCTGCGGAAAACCCTCGGTTTGACCCTTGCCGCCCCCGCGACCTTGCATTTTGGCATCGCACTGTCGATAATGGTCAACAAAAATGGTTAACCATTTTATGGCTAAAACCATCGAGCCGCACGACAGCGGCCATCCCCCTTGGATTTGTTTGGGTCTGGAGACGTCATGAAACTCGTACATTGCCTGGCCGCGTTGCCTATCGCGGCCTTCTACAGCGGCGGCTGGCTCGCCGAACATGTGGGCACCCAGCTCGCCGGTCTGCCGTTCCTGATGACATGGAACATCGTCTGGCTGCTGCTCACCTCGGTTGTCATGGTGGTGATGTTCCGCTTTGACGGTTCACGCGAGGCCGCTGCGGCCGACCGTGCCAGCGCGGCGTCCGCCGCCAAGGGCCAGAAGGCCCCGGGAGCCGCGTCATGAATGCCGCACTCACCGTGATTGCGGCGTTTCTCGCCTTTGCCTTGTTTATCGGCCTGCGCGCACGCCGCGGCCGCAAGATGAGCCTTGAGCAATGGGCCGTGGGCGGGCGTGGCTTCGGCACGCTGCTGGTGTTCCTGTTGATGGCCGGCGAGGCCTTTTCGACTTTCACGTTTCTGGGCGCGAGCGGTTGGGCCTACAGCAAGGGGCCGCCCGCGTTCTACATCCTCGCTTACGGGGCGCTCGCTTATCTGCTCGGCTACTGGATGCTGCCGGCGGCATGGCGTCACGCCACACGTCACAACTGCGTGTCGTTCTCGGACTTCTTCGCCACGGCGTACCGCTCGCGGGCGCTGGGCGTGGTGGTGTCACTGGTCGCCGTGCTGGGCATGAGCGCGTTGCTGATCATTCAGTTGCGCGGGCTCGGCATCATCGTGTCCGAAGCGTCGTACGGCACGATTACGCCGACGGTTGCGATCTGGTGCGGTGCCATCGCGATGGTGCTCTACATCACGGTGTCGGGCATCCACGGGTCGGCGAGCATCGCGATTTACAAGGACATCCTGATTCTCGTGATCGCGGTGTTCCTCGGCATCTATCTGCCGTTGCACTACTTCGGCGGGTTTGGCGAAATGTTCGACCGTATCGAAGCGGCGCGTCCGGGCTTCCTGCAAATGCCGACGAGCGGTCTCACGCTGTCCTGGTACAACTCGACGATTCTGCTGACCTCGCTGGGCTATTACCTGTATCCGTATGTCTTCACGTCGGTGTACGCGGCGAAGAGCGAGACGGCCGTGCGGAAAAACACCATCCTGATGCCGCTGTATCAGATGGTCATCGCGTTCATGTTCTTCGTGGGCTTTGCGGCGATTCTGCAAGTGCCGGGGCTCACCGGTGCCGATTCGGATCTGGCGTTGCTGCGCATCGTGAAGCAGACGTTCTCGCCGTGGTTCGTCGGCGTGATCGGTGGCGTCGGGGTGTTGACCGCGCTGGTGCCGGGTTCGATGATTCTGCTCAACGCGTCGACGCTGCTCGCCAAGAACGTCTATCGCGACGGCTTTGCACCGCACGCCAGCGACGCCTTCGTGGCCAAGCTCGCCAAGCGCGTGCTGCCGGTCTTCGGGCTGGTTGCTGTGTTCTTCGTGTTGCGCGGTGGTGCGACGTTCGTCGCGCTGGCGCTGTTCGCATCGAGCTTGCTCACGCAGTTGTTCCCGTCGTTCGTGGCCAGTTTGTTGCCGCGTCCGTTCGGCAACAAGTACGGCGCGTTTGCCGGGATTGGGGCGGGCGCCGTGGTGCTGGCGCTGGCCGTGACGCTCGACGTCAATTTGCATACGTTGCTGCCGGGCGCACCGGACACGGTGGCATCGATCAACATGGGGCTCGTCGCACTGGCCGTGAACGCGGTAACGTTCGTGATCGTCAGCGTGTTGACGCGGGCTCGCAATGTGGCGCCGGGACTGGCGCAGGGAACTTGATTCATGACAGCACTGGAAACTCTGGAAATTCGCAATGCCCGCGCACTCGACGGGTCGCGCGTCGCCGTGCGCATCGAACGCACGGCGGACGGCCGGGCGACGATCGCGGCCATCGGGGCGTCGTTGCCTGACGCACCCGCTGCGGCCGGCGGTATCGAGTCGATCGATGCGCAGGGCGCGCTGCTGATGCCCGGTCTGGTGGAAGCGCACACGCATCTGGACAAGACCGCGTGGGGCATGCCGTGGTACGTGAACGAATGCGGTTCGCGCCTGATCGATCGCATCGACAACGAGCGGTCGTGGCGTGCGAGCAGCGGGCATGATGCCGGTGCCGCCTCGCTCGCGCTCGGCCGTGCGTTTCTGGCGGCCGGCACGACGCGACTGCGCACCCACGTCGACATCGATACCGACGCCGGGCTGCGCCATCTCGACGGCGTGCTTGCTACCCGCGAGACGCTGGCCGACACGCTCGACATGCAGATCGTGGCGTTCCCGCAATCGGGCGTGCTCGACCGCGAAGGCACCGTTGCCTTGCTCGACGAATCGCTTGCGCGAGGTGCCGACGTGCTGGGCTGGCTCGACCCGTGCGCCATCGACCGCGACCCGGCGAAGTCGCTCGATGCGATGTTTGCGCTGGCCGACAAGCATGGCTGCCCCGTCGACATTCATTTGCACGAGCCGGGCGAGATGGGCGTGTTCTCGTTCGAACTGATGCTGGAGCGCATTGCTGCACTCGGCATGCAAGGCAAGGTCGTCGTCTCGCACGCGTTTTGTCTGGGGGAACTGCACGCCGCGCGTGCCGAGGCGCTGCTCGCTCGCCTGGCCGACGCCGGTGTGTCGCTCATCACGACCGCGCCGCCGTCACGCGTGGTGCCGCCCCTGATGGCTTGCCGCCGTGCCGGTGTGCCGCTCGCGGGCGGTAACGACGGCATTCGCGATACGTGGACACCTTATGGCTCGCCCGACATGCTGGAGCGCGCCATGATGATCGGCCTGCGCTACAACCTGCGCCGCGACGACGAGCTCGACATGGCGCTCGACTGCGTGACGCATCAGGGCGCGCAGGTGTGCGGCTTTCAGGACTACGGCTTGCAGGTGGGCGCACGCGCCGATCTGGTGCTGGTGGATGCCTTGAACGCCGCACAGGCCATCGTCACGCGTGCGCCGCGTCGCTGGGTGGTGGCGAACGGACGCGTCGTCGTGCGTGAGGGCGTGGCGGTATGACGCTTTGGCTTGCGATTGTCGCGGTCGGCCTGACGCTGCGCCCGACACTCACGTCCATCAGTCCGCTGCTGCCGCAGATTCGCGAAGCCACCGGGATGAGCTTTCCGGTGGCGGCGCTGCTCACGTCATTGCCCGTGCTCGCCATGGGCGCGGGCGCCTTCGCCGCCAGCAGCCTCACCCGGCGGCTGGGCGAACGGCGCGGCGTACTACTCGGACTGGCGGCGCTCGCGCTGGCGTGTGGCGTGCGATTCGTCGCCGACGACACGGTGCTCATGCTGGCGACGGCGCTTGCGTCGGGCATCGGCATCGCCATCATTCAGGCATTGCTCCCCGGTGTCGTGAAAGCGAACTACAGCGCCGCGCGCATGACTGCGATGATGGGCATCTATTCGGCGGCGCTTATGGGCGGCGGCGGGCTGGGCGCTGCGGCGAGTCCGTGGGCGTCGTCGCTGGCCGACGACTGGCGCGTCGGGCTGGGGATGTGGCTCGCCGTGGTCGGTGCCGCCGCGCTCGCGTGGTGGCGCGCACCGCTCGGCGTTCCTGCGGTGACAGGGGTCGACGTTTCGGAGGCGCTGGCGGCACGCCACGCCGAGTTGTTGGGCAAACATGGCGAATATGGCAAGAAACGCGTGAGCGCGAAGCCTGCGACGAGCGCCGCGACGCGTGAGCCTTCCATGCTCGATCTGCTGCGCAATCGCCGTGCGTGGACACTGGCGGTCTATTTCGGTCTGATCAACTGTACCTACACGACGATGGTCGCGTGGCTGCCGCCGTTTTATCAGCAGGCGGGCATGAGTGCGACGCAAAGCGGTGCGCTGCTCGCCGGGCTGACGGCCTGTCAGGTCGTTGCGGCGCTGGCCTTGCCGTGGCTGGCGCGGCGCAATGTCGACCGTCGCCGATGGCTCACGCTGGCGCTCGTGGCGACGCTCGCCGGGCTGGTCGGTCTGGTGTTCGCCCCCGAGGCGGCGCCGTGGCTCTGGATCGGTGCAATTGGTTTCGGACTGGGCGGCACGTTCTCGCTCGGCCTTGTCCTCGCGCTGGATCATCATGCGCACCCCCGCCATGCGGCTGCGCTCGCGGCGTTCATGCAAGGCGTGGGCTTCTGCATCGCGGCGCTGGCCCCGTTCGCCGCTGGCGCGGTGCGTGCGCTGACCGGTGGTTTCACCCCGGCGTGGGTTGCCCTCGTCGGCGTGAACCTTGCCCTGATTGCGCTGACCTGGCGCTTCGATCCGGAAGGTTATGCGTCGGCGCTCGGCCGGCGATTCTCCCTACCGTGATTCCGGTCATCCTGTGCGTCCCGTTGCCGCACGGGGCGGCACACGAAGTCATGCGACCCGCAAGCGTCAGGCTTCGCACGCGTTGCGCACGCGAGACACGCTTCCGACACGCAAAAATCATGCGAGCCCCGCTGCAATTCACGCTAAGATGACCCATCGTGTGATGCCGCAGCGGGACTTCGGCGCGAGACCGGTGTCCTGACTTTGCACTTCCAGAAATCAGGGGAGAACGGATGCTCGGAATGGCGCGCTGGACAGTGGGACGACCGCTCGGGACGATGCTCGGCGCGCTCGCCTTGTTCGCCGCCTGCGCCGTGAGCACCGCCGTTCTGCTTCCCTCGACTGCCACGGCCGCCGATACCTCAATCGTCGGCAAGCTTTTCCCGAAAGCGGCCTCGGCGCCTTCTGCGGCTTCGTCTCCTTCCGCCGCCTCTTCCGCTTCTTCATCTTCTTCAGCTTCCGCCGCAAGTTCCGCTACCGCTACGCCTTCGTCTGCCGCCACGGGCACCGATCAGCGCGTGTTGCGCAGCGACGGCGCGAACGTCATGTTGCATGTGTTTCGTCCTAGCGTGGCGTGCAACGGACTCGCCGTGCTGAGCCCCGGCGCGGGCGACGACCGTGACGCGCTGGCGTGGCTTGGCCGCGCACTCTCGCAATACGGCTGGCTCGCCATCACCATGGCGCATAAGGAAGACAACGGCCGCGACGCGTTACGCGATCGCGTGCGAAGCGGTGGCATGCGCGACGGTTCGCTGGCGCTTCCTACGGATCCCGAAGTGTATGACGACCGTCTCGAAGACACAGGGGCAGCACTGCGCTGGGGACGCTCGCAATGCCGTACCGGCCCCACCGTCTTCTTCGGGCATGCGGCTGGGGCGGCGACAGTGATGTTCGAGGCCGGCGCAAAGAACAAGCTCGGGCTGGACAGCGACGACCGTTTCGATGGCTACGTGGTGCTCTCGCCGCAAGGGCCCGGGCCGATCTTTCCGGCCGGGGCATGGCATGACATCCGCAAGCCCATGCTGCTGGTCACGGGCACGCGCGACGCGCCGCTCGACGGCAAGTGGCAGGAGCGCACCACGCCTTATGCCGATCTGCCGCCGGGCTGCCACTGGCTTGCCGTGGTCGACGGTGCCACGCACTACAACTTTGCGGGCTTCGGCTACGGGCATCCCGATATCGAGGCGAAGGTCCTGCCGCTGATCGAGCGCTTTCTCGACAACCTGCGCGCGCACCGATGCGCGGTGCCCACACCGGCGGCGGGCGTGAAGCTCGACACGAAGTAAGACACCCATGGCCGAACAAGACCTCACCCGCGGACCGATCGGCAAAACCCTCTTCTGGTTTTCTCTGCCCGTGCTGGGCAGCAATGTGCTCCAGTCGCTCAACGCGTCGATCAACGCGATGTGGATCGGGCACTATCTGGGCGAGTCGGCGCTCACGGCGGCGTCGAACGCCAACATCCTGCTGTTCTTCCTGCTCGGTGTCGTGTTCGGCATCAGCATGGCCAACACCATTCTCATCGGCCAGTCGATTGGTGCGAAGAATCACGTGCTCACGCAGCGCATCGTCGGCACGAGTGCGACGTTCTTCGTGCTGATGTCCACGGCGGTGGCGGTCTTCGGCTACATCTTCACGCCGGAATTGTTGAACGCGTTGGGCACACCGAGCGACGCTCGCGCGTTTGCCGTCGCCTATCTGCGCATCATCTTCGTCGCGCTGCCGGTGATGTACTTCTACAACTTCGTGATGATGGCGTTGCGCGGCGCGGGCGACGCGCGCACGCCGTTCCGCTTCATGCTGCTCTCGGCCGGGCTGGATGTGGTGCTTAACCCATTGCTGATCTTCGGCTGGGGGCCGGTGCCGCCGTTAGGCATCGCGGGGTCCGCCGGGGCCACGCTTATCGCACAGACGGTGAGTCTCGCGGCGCTGCTCTATACGCTCTACCGCCGGCGCGATCCGCTGTGGCTGCCGCGCAAGGACTGGCGGTATTTGCGGATCGACCCGGGGCTGCTGCGGCTGATCGTCGTGAAGGGCCTGCCGATGGGCCTGCAAATGGTGGTGATCTCGTCGTCGGCGATGGTGATGATGGGTTTCGTCAACGGCTACGGTTCGCAGACGACGGCGGCGTACGGCGTGGCGTCGCAGTTGTGGACGTATGTGCAGATGCCGGCGCTGGCCATCGGTGCCGGTGTGTCGTCCATGACGGCGCAGAACGTCGGCGCGGGGTTGTGGGACCGGGTCTCGCGCATCGGACGCGTCGGCGTCGGGTTGAATTTTGTCATGACAGGCACGCTGGTGGTGGCCATCCTGCTGTTCAACCGCCAGTTCATGAACGCGTTTCTGCCGGACGACGGTTACGCGATTTCGGTGGCACAGCACATCAACGCCGTGGTGGCGTGGTCGTTCGTGCTGTTCGGCGTGACGATCGTGTTGTTCGGGGTGGTGCGTGCGACAGGGGCGGTCACCGCGCCGCTGGTGATCCTGTTCGTCTCGCAATGGGTGATCCGGCTGCCGTTTGCGTGGCAGTTGCAGAAGTCGTGGGGCGCGGAGGCGATCTGGTGGAGTTTCCCGCTGGGGTTTGGGGTGTCGCTGGTGATGGCGCTCATCTACTACAAGTGGGGCAACTGGCGTGGCGTGCGGATGTTGCCGCGCGCCGCGCCGCCGGCGGTGGCGCAATCGGCTGACGCCGCGAGTGCCGCCGCCGGGCCGTCACCTGTGCCGGTGCCGCCGGTCGGTGGCGGAAGTGGCGGTGGCAGCGGGCTGACGAAACCCGCCAGTCACGGTGAAAGCGAACGCGACCCTCGCGAGTGAGCTTCGGACTACGCTGCTTCGATTCACACGGCTTAGATCCACAATGCTGCGGACTCGGCCATCGCGCTTCGCAACCACGTCAACAACGCTTGCGTCGCGGGATTCGCATCGAACGATTCGCGCGCGAGCGCCACGTAGGCCGAGCCATCGCGCACGAAGCCGTGCGGTGCGATGAGGCGTCCGGCGCGCAGTTCATCGCTCACCATGTACACCGAACCGATGGCCGCGCCCAAGCCCGCGCCTGCTGCCTGCAAACTCAAATAAAAGTGCTCGAAGGCCGGTATCGGACTACCGGATGCCCGCGCGCCGTAGCGCCCCGATGCCGGTGCATGGCCTTCGCCTTTCATCGCCCGCTGCCAGTCGTGCCATGCCTGCGGCCGGGTCCGCGTGTGCAACGGTGCGGGGTGTTCTGCCTCGAAGGCGGCTGGCAGACCGACCGGGCCGATCCACTCGTCGGCGAGCGGCTCGGCCACGAGCGAATGTCCCCAGAAGAAATCGTTGCGCCGGATCGCGACGTCCACGCCCGCGCTCGCCAGATCGATCGGTCCGCCGGCCGAATGCAGATGCAGCGCGATGTCGGGGTGCGCTTGCGCAAAAGCGCCCAGACGCGGAATCAGCCAGCGCATGGCCAGCGTCGGTTCACACGAGACCACCAACGTGCGCGAGGCCGCGACCGGTCGCAGGTTCGCCACCGTCTGTGCCAGTTGTTCGAACATCTGCCGCGTCGTGGCGTGCAGACGCTCACCCGCAGGTGTGAGAAAGACGGCGCGGTTGCGGCGTTCGAACAGCGGCAGACCGAGCGCATCTTCGAGCGTGCGTATCTGGCGGCTGACCGCGCCGTGCGTCACGAACAGCCGTTGCGCCGCCCGGGCAAAGCTCAACTCGGTGGCGGCGACATCGAAGACTTGCAGTGCATGAAGGGGCAGGGGACGGTCCATGCGTGAGAAATTATCACGTATCGGCGTGAGAAAGGATCGTTTTTCATAGCACCTCATGTTCGGCAAAATTTCACTTGCTGGGCTTTGATGGCATCGCCGTGGGGGCGGTCTCCGGCCCGGATACGTGAGTTCTCATCATGCAAGAGTTATTGGCCGTCATGACAATCACCGTGCTGGCCGTGATCAGCCCGGGTGCCGATTTCGCCATGGTCACGCGCGCGAGCTGGCAGCACGGCCGCCGTGCCGGGTTATGGGCGGCACTCGGTATCGCGGCAGGCGTGCAGGTGCATGTCTTCTACACACTGGTCGGCGTCGGGCTACTGATGACGCGGCTGCCGTGGCTGTTCTCGGCCGTCAAATGGGTCGGAGCGGGCTATCTGATCTATATCGGCTGGCGCACCCTGCGAGATCGCTCGCCGGTGGCGGATGCCACGCAAGAAAGCAAGCAAGGCGAGACAGCGCAAGGGGACTCGTCGATATCAACCGCACACTCGCCAGAGGAAGGGCATTCTCACTGGCGCGCCTTCCGGACCGGTTTTTTCACCAACACGTTGAATCCGAAGACGACGCTGTTCGTCGTCAGCACGTTCACGCAGGTGGTGCACGCCGGCACGGGCTGGAAAGTGGGACTCGCCTACGGGGCGTTCATGTCGCTCGCGCACTGGGCTTGGTTCAGTCTGGTGGCGCTGGGCTTCTCGGCGGGGTGGATGCGTGCGGCCATGGTGCGCCGTCAGCACGCGGTTCGCCGTACGATCGGTGGCGCGTTGATGGCGCTGGGGGGATTGCTCGCGTTCGCCAATCGGTGATGGACGCCGGAAAATCGTGACATCGCGCGACATCCGGGCGCGGCGCGGGAATATCGCATCGGAAACACCGGCGCGGGGCGAAGAAAGTGGCAAAGAAGGGCCAAAGAAGCGACGAAAACTGTACATAAAACGTAAAAATCGCCCCGTTTTTCGTATAAGTCACAAATGGTCACAAATTAGTGACCCCGCTGAATCGGCGACGGCGCGGACGATTGGGGTAATGTGAGTGCCCGCTTCGAAGGTTTTGCCGGTGCGGCTTTGGTCAATCGGCAAATGAACGGGTAAAATTGCGCGTTCAGCGCACGCTGGCTACGGTCAGTACGCGCGTTACACGCTACCCCCACTGCCGATGGAATTCCTGCCAAATACGATTTCCCGCATGATTTCCCACCGTGCCCTGCGTCTGGCGCTCGCCGGCATGCTCAGTCTCTGCGCGCTGGTGTCGGGCGCGGCGCACGCTTTCTCGTTCGACGACGTGGCCAAGCAAGCCCGCACGCTCGCGAATAGTCGCTACAAGCCGACCGATCAGAACCTGCCCAAGGATCTTCAGAACCTCACGTACGACCGCTATCGCGGCATCCGCTTCAAGCCCGAAAAGGCGTTGTGGCGTGCACAGAAGCTGCCGTTCGAGCTGATGTTCTTCCACGAGGGCTCGTATTACGACCGGCCGGTCAAGATCAATGAACTCATCGGCAACAGCGTGCGCGAAGTGCGCTACATGCCCGATCAGTTCGATTTCGGCACGGTGAAGGTCGATCCGAAGCAATTGCGCGGGTTGGGCTACGCGGGCTTTCGCATTCACTATGCGGTAAACACCCCCAAGTACAAGGACGAGGTCATGGTGTTCCTCGGCGCGAGCTATTTC
The DNA here is from genome assembly GCF_002179865.1 of Pandoraea sp. PE-S2R-1. Taxonomy (NCBI): domain Bacteria; kingdom Pseudomonadati; phylum Pseudomonadota; class Betaproteobacteria; order Burkholderiales; family Burkholderiaceae; genus Pandoraea; species Pandoraea sp. PE-S2R-1. Next base: position 40,745 of record NZ_NGUR01000017.1, read on the forward strand.
CGCGCCTTGGGCAAGAACCAGACCTATGGCCTGTCGGCGCGCGGACTGGCGCTGGACACGGCGCTCAATTCCGGCGAGGAATTTCCGCGCTTCACCGAGTTCTGGATTCAGCGTCCGGCACCGGGCGCCAAGGACCTGACGATCTTCGCGCTGCTCGATTCGCCGCGTGCGACAGGGGCGTATCGCTTCACGCTGCGCCCGGGCGTCGATACGACCGTGGATGTGAAGGCGGAGTTGTTCCTGCGCGAGAACGTGACCAAGCTGGGACTGGCGCCGCTCACCAGCATGTATTTCTTCGGCGAGAACCAGCAACCGCCGGCGCCGGACTATCGTCCGGAAGTGCATGACTCCGATGGCCTGTCGATCCAGTCGGGCACGGGCGAATGGATCTGGCGTCCGCTGGTCAATCCGAAGCGTTTGCTGGTCTCGTCGTTCTCGCTGTCGAACCCGGCCGGCTTCGGCCTGTTGCAGCGTGATCGCGACTTCAGCAGCTATCAGGATCTGGAAGATCACTACGAGTCGCGCCCGAGCGCCTGGGTCGAGCCCAAGGGCAAGTGGGGGCAGGGCCGCGTCGAGCTGGTGCAGATTCCGACGCCCGACGAAACGAACGATAATATCGTCGCCTATTGGGTGCCGGATGCGCCGCCCAAGCCCAAGCAGCCATATGCGTTCGAGTACAAGCTGTCGTGGCAGAAAGATAACGACAAGCGCCCGCCGATGGCGTGGGTGACACAAAGCCGCCGGGGACATGGCTACCGGGGAAAACCAGACGATAGTCAGCTGTTCGCCATCGATTTCGAAGGACCGGCGTTCAAGAAACTGCCGGACGACGCCAAAGTCGAAGGCAATGTGACGACTGACGCGAACGGCAAGATCCTCGAAGTACAGACGCAGCGCAATGACGTCACGGGAGGCTATCGCGTCATGCTGCGCATGCGCCGCCTCGATTCCGAGAAACCCGTCGAAATGCGCGCTTATCTGCGCAACGGCAGCAATACCCTATCCGAAACGTGGAGCTACCTGTTACCCCCCGAGTGAGCGACCGCTCCGATATCCCGGTCGACGAGCTTTACGTCGACCGACTGCCCCTGCCCGCCGAAAAGCGCCGCGCATTGCTGGCTCAGGCACAGCGTGACGGCGGCGATTCGCTCGACGTGCTGACCCGTATCCAGCGTCTGCTCACCGCTCGCATTGCGAATGGTGAGGAGGTCGCGGTGGTGCCGCCGAGCGATGTTGCCGCGGACGTTGAGGGCATGGAAGCCAACGATGCCGATGCGGGCGATGCCGCGACCGCGCCAGCGCCAGCCCAAGCCGCTGCCGGAACGCAGGCGATTGCCTCACCGGCAGGCGTGCTGTCGCCCGTCGCGCCGACGGCGTGGCACGCGCCAGATATCGCCGAAATCGAATCCGACAGCGACGCCGTGCTGGCGTCGCAACCGGCGCGTCTTTCGCTCACGGAAGGCGGTTCGCTCGCGGCCGCCGCAGGCCTGAACGAGGTGCGCGGTGTCGAGACGCTGCGCATTGCGCCGCCGGTGCGCCGCACGTCGCTCGTGCCGCGTCCGTGGTCGCTCAATCCGCTGGGACGTCTCTGGCGCGCCATCACGGGCCGTAAAGATCCCGATCCGCTGGTGCGTGACGCCCCCGATCCGAAAGGCCGCTGGTCGCAGGCGGGACGTCGCCGCCGCTGGACGCTGCTCGCGCTGATGATCGCGCAGACGGCGCTCGCCACGCACTTCATGGCGTCGGTGTTGCCGTATCACGGGGCCGATCCGCTCGAATTCGCCGTACTCGCGCTGTTCGTGCTGCTGTTCGGCTGGGTGTCGGCAGGCTTCTGGACCGCGATCTTCGGCTTCTTCGTTCTGCTGGTCGGTGGCGAGCGCCACATGATCTCGAAGATGGCGGCGGGCGACGCGCCGATTGCCGCCGATGCGCGCACCGCCATCGTGATGCCGATCTGTAACGAAGACGTCGGCCGCGTGTTCGCGGGCCTTCGCGCGACGTATGAGTCGCTCGCGAAGACCGATTCGCTGGAGCGGTTCGACTTCTTCATCCTGTCGGATTCGAACGAGGCCGATAACTGTACGGCCGAGGTCGATGCGTGGCAGGCGCTGTGCCGCGAAGTCGGGGGTTTCGGCCGCATTTTCTATCGCCGGCGTCAGCGCCGCGTGAAGCGCAAGAGCGGCAACCTCGACGACTTCTGCCGTCGCTGGGGCAGCAACTACCGCTACATGATCGTGCTCGATGCCGACAGCGTGATGAGCGGTGAGTGCCTGACCAAACTCGTGCGCATGATGGAATCGCACCCGAGTGCCGGGTTGATCCAGACCGCACCGCTGGCCGCAGGGCGTGAGACGTTCTATGCGCGCTTGCAGCAGTTTGCCGGGCGCGTGTACGGTCCGCTCTTCACTGCCGGGCTGCATTACTGGCAGTTGGGCGAGTCGCACTACTGGGGCCACAACGCCATCATCCGTCTCAAGCCGTTCATGGAGCACTGCGCGCTCGCGCCGTTGCCGGGCAAGGGCGCGTTGTCGGGCGCGATTCTCTCGCACGACTTCGTCGAGGCGGCGCTCATGCGCCGTGCCGGCTGGGGCGTATGGATTGCCTACGATCTGCCGGGCAGCTACGAAGAAATGCCGCCCAACCTGCTCGATGAACTCAAGCGCGACCGCCGCTGGTGTCAGGGCAACCTGATGAACTTCCGGCTGTTTCTCGCCGAGGGGATGCACCCGGTGCACCGCGCCGTATTCGTGACGGGGGCGATGGCTTATGTCTCCGCGCCGTTGTGGTTCGTGTTCCTGATTCTGTCGACGTGCCTGCTGGCCAAGCACACGCTCGTCGTGCCGGAATACTTCACGGCACCGCGTCAGCTCTTCCCGGTCTGGCCGGAGTGGCATCCCGAGCGGGCGCTGGCGTTGTTCTCGGCGACGGCCACGCTGCTCTTCCTGCCGAAGATTCTGGCGGTGCTGCTGATCTGGGTGAAGGGAGCGAAGCGTTTCGGCGGCTGGCTTGCGGTGACGGTGAGCATGTTCATCGAGCTCGTGTTTTCCGCCGTGCTGGCGCCGGTGCGCATGTTGTTCCACACGCAGTTCGTGCTGGCCGCGCTCACCGGGATCGCGATTCAATGGAAATCGCCGCCGCGTGAGGACGCCGAGACGCATTGGGGTGAAGCGATTCGCCGCCACGGTCTGCAAACGATCATCGGCATGGGCTGGGGCGCGTTGGTGTACTGGCTCAATCCCGATTTCATCTGGTGGCTCATGCCGATCGTCGGCTCGATGATGATTTCGATTCCGGTGTCGGTATTCTCCAGTCGCGTGTCGCTGGGACGCGGGCTGAAGCGGGCGCGCCTGTTCCTGATTCCGGAAGAATCGTGGCCGCCGAAAGAACTGCGCATGACGGAGAAGTACACCGATGAGGCGCGCTCGTACGTGAGCTTCGTGGATGCGGTGGTCGACCCGATGGCCAATGCGCTGGTGGCCGCGAGCGTGGCGCCGACGCACGACGATCCGAAGCACGACACGATTCGGGCCGGACGCGTCGAAGCCGCGTTGCTCAAGGGACCGGCGAAGCTGACGAACACGCAGAAGTGGGAACTGCTCAACGATCCGCGCGGGCTGGCGGCGTTGCATCTGCTGGTATGGGCCGATCCGCGTGCGCATCGCGATTGGCGCGATGCACGGGCCAATGGGTTGTCGCAGGGGTTTCTGGCGTCGGCCTGAGCGGGCTGCGCTGGCCGATCTGAAGTGACGAGGTTAAGAACAAAGGGCTGAGTCCTGTCTTGCACAGGTCTCAGCCCTTTTGTTTTGTGGCGTGCGCGGTAAGCGCTTGTGACTCGTGATCAGCGCGACGGCAGGAAGTCGCGAGGATTGAACGGCGTGCCCTTCTGACGCACTTCGAAGTGCAGTTTGACGGTGCCGTGAGAGTCGGTGTCTCCCATCTCGGCAATCTTCTGGCCCTTGGTCACGGCCGCACCTTCCTTGACCAGAACGGCGCGGTTGTGGGCATAGGCCGTCAGATAACCGTTGTCGTGCTGCACCATCACCAGATTGCCGTACCCGCGCAAGCCGCTGCCGGCGTACACCACCTTGCCTGCGGCTGCCGCGTAGACCGGGTCACCCGACTTGCCGCCGATATCGACCCCCTTGTTGCTGCTGCCATTGAAATTCGACAGCACGGGGCCGTCGGCGGGCCAGATCATCGGAATCTTGTTGGTTGCCGTGCGCGGCGCGACCGGCGCTGGCGCTGCCTTGGGCGTGGGCTGAGCCTTCGGGCGCGGTTTGGCGGTGCTCCCCGATGATGCGCCACCCGATGCCGCCGCCGGGGCGCTGGACGAGCCGGCCGGTGGCACGACGCGTAGTACCTGACCGACTTCGATCTTGTCGGCGTCGGTCAGGCCGTTCCAGCGCACCAGATCGGCCGTGCTGGCGTTATTGGCGCGGGCAATGCCGTAGAGGGTGTCGCCCGACGCCACGCGATAACTGCCTGCGGGGACCGGACCGTACGTCGGCGAGCCTGCGCAGGCGGCCAGCGTGGCGCAGACGGCCAGACTGACGGCGTGCGCACGCCAGCGCGACCAGCCGATGCGCCAATTCGATAATTTGCGAACCGCAGGGACATCGCGTTTGTTACACAAATCGATGGGGTGAGGCGACGCGGCAAGCGGCGTCGGTACTTCAGGTTGCAACCGGGGCGGTCGCACGAGGTGAGTAGGCTCCATCCGTTGGCAGGTTATGGGCCCAGAGGCGGTCGCGAAGCACAGCAGGCAAGGCTGAGCGGGGGTGGCCGAAAGTTGCCTGAAGATCACTTCTGGCAGCACGAAAGGCGGGTCCGAGTGCGCGGCGACGGCATGAGCACGGTGCAAAACGCCCATTGTACGGGCTGCGAGACCCTCTCTGATCGTTGATCAACGCGCAAATTCCCTGCTATATACGAGAAACTGTTACTTAATATGCAGCATATTCCCAGTTGACAAGCGTGCCTTTGCCACGTATAAAACCAATTGCAGATTGTCAAGCCGCGAAGTTGTTGTCAGACGTAGTTTTCCTGCTTCTCGCTGGTTTCTAGTCCTTCATTTTCCCTTGATTGTCAGCGCTGGAGGGGTCATGTCGACCCCAGGCATTATGTTTATTAGGAAAAAACATGGAAACCGGTATTGTTAAGTGGTTCAACGACGCTAAGGGCTTCGGCTTCATCACCCCGGACGCCGGCGGTGAAGATCTCTTCGCCCACTTCTCGGAAATCAAGGCAGACGGCTTCAAGTCGCTGGCCGAGAACCAACGCGTTTCGTTCGAAGTGAAGACTGGCCCGAAGGGCAAGCAAGCTGCGAACATCAAGCCGCTGTAATAGCGCTTGATACGTATTCGTGAGCGCCCCCGGTAACGGGACGCTCCACGGAAAAAAACAGGCCCGATGACGTAAGTCATCGGGCCTGTTTGTTTTTCCGGATCGTCGATAGTGCCGATAGCCACTGAAACGCGCAGGACGTGCACGCGAACGATGCCACCGCAGCGGTTCGACGCTACAATGCCTGATCGTAATGTGTGAAGCATTTTTCCGAGGCAATCATGAGCCTGCAAACGTGGTGGCTGTACGTGGTCACCGTCTTCTTCGTGTCGGCAACGCCGGGCCCGAACATGCTGCTCGTCATGACGCATGGCGCGCGCCACGGATTACGGCCTGCTGCGGGAACCATGGCCGGTTGCATGACCGCACTCATCGCCATGATGTCGATTTCGGCCGCCGGTCTCGGCGCGGTGCTCAAGGCCTGGCCGATGGTGTTCGACACCCTGCGCTACGCCGGGGCCGCCTATCTCATCTATCTCGGCTACAAAAGCTGGCGCTCGCCGGTCGATACCCGTGACGCTGCCAGTCTGAGCGCCCCCGCCGCTGCGGAGGATTCCAGCTTCGGCAAGCTTTTCAAATCCGGCTTTCTGGTCGCAGCAAGCAACCCGAAGGCGATTCTGTTCGCTGCCGCATTCCTGCCGCAGTTCATCGACCCGGTCGCGGCCAAGCTGCCGCAGTTCTCGATTCTGCTCGGCACGTTTGCCGTCATCGAGATGAGCTGGTATCTGGTGTACGCCACGGGCGGTCTGCGCATTGCACCGTATTTGCGCGAAGCGCGCGTGCTCAAGGCCTTCAACCGGATCAGCGGTGGCGTGTTCATGGGGTTTGGCGCGCTGATGGCTGCGGTACACCGCTAAGCCGATTCCGCAGCGTAATCGCGGAACAGCAAGGTAAGTGGGGTGAAGGTGCTTTCGGGCACCCAAGTGTGGCGTGTGGGTACGGGGAGCAGTTTGCTCACAATCCGATGCACTCAATATTTCCGGGCGATGGCCGTTAATCACGTGGTGCCACGTGATGTGTCGTCGAGTGCCGTGGAGTTCGTCTCGTCGCCGTCAGGCAGAGCGGCCCGGCCAGTCCCAAGGCTTAATTCGTACGGCTTGTGCGGTCGTATCGGGGATAAATAGAAGATCAGGTATGGAAACGACAGAACCGCAGCTGACGCCGCCGCCCACCGACGACGAGTCCCAACTGCACGACTCGTATCGCATCAGCAATCCGCTTGAAATCGGGGGCGTGTTACGTCACCTGGCCACGCGCGGCGACTTCATGACGGTGTATTTCGCCAACGGGCAGCGTCAGCTCGTCACCCGGCTGCTCAAGGTCGAACCGCAAGCCCGTGGCTTCTATTTCGACTGGGGTGGTGTGGAGACGGAAAACCGCGCACTGCTCGCCAACAAGCGCGCGCTGTTCGTCGGGGTGCCTGAAGGCATTCAGGTGCACTTTCCGATCGGCGACATCGAAGAGCGCGAGTACGAAGGCTACCCGGCGTTCTATGCGTCGTATCCGGAATCGCTCGTGCGCTTGCAGCGTCGCGACTATTTCCGCGTGAAGACGCCGATCCTCGATCCGTACCAATGCACGGTCAAGTTCCCGGAAGACGCACCGCTGCGTCTGAACGTCTTCGATCTGTCGCTCGGTGGTTTGGGGCTGCGCACGCGTGCTGAAGTGGCCGCAGAGATTCCGAAGGGCTCGATGCTCATGCACGCCGAGGTCGAACTGCGCGACTACGGTACGGTGCAGGTCGATCTTGAGGTGTGCAATCTGCGCACCGTCCCGCTGCCGAAGGACGTGGAATATCACATCGGCTGCCGCTATATCGCGCTCTCGCGCACGGCCGAATCGCGTCTGCAAAAGCTCATCACCCAACTCGAACTGAACCGCAAGGCGTTCGCACGCGCCTGATGGCGTGTTGTTCGTGTGAGTGACACCGACGAGGCCCGATCCGCGGCCTCGTCGTTCAAATTCCCTTTCGGTTTGCTCGTCGATGCTCGTTGATGCTCGTCGATGCTGGTCATGCCGGCGCGTGAATCCGCAATGCCGGGATGGCATGCAGCAGCCGCAACAGGTCGGCTTGCCGCCGGCACCCCGTCTTGTCGAAGACGTGGCGCAATTGCGTTCTCGCCGTGTTGATGGCCACCTTCGCGTCCATCGCGTACTGCGTCAATTCCGTCCCCTCCGCTAACGCCAGCGCCAGACGTGCCTCGGCGGGCGACAACCCGAACAGCACCTTCAGCGTGTAAGGACTCAACGACACGCGCCGGTCCAGCTCGCCGATGGTCAGCATGGTCATCGGGCGTTGCCACGGCGCAGCGCACGCGTGAGACTCACGCAACGGCAGCGCGGTCACGACCCAGTGCCGCTGATTCTCGCCGTGCAGACGATGGCTGCCGGCCACCGGCATCGGTGCCGTCGCTTGCGTGATCAGGCGCCGCAGCGCCCGCTCGTCGTTCGGCAGCAAGGCACCGAACTTGCCACTGCGGATCGCGATGTTCCGCGTTTCTCCCAGCAACTGGTGCGCTGCCGCGTTCAGATAGTGGGCATGCGCCGTGTCGTCGGTGATGATGACGGCGAGTTCCAGCTGATCGAGCACGGCCATGCCCATCGCAGCCTGCGCTTGCAGGTGCCGCGTACCCGCGCGCAAGCGAGCGGCACGCGCGAGATGCTGCGTCAGAATTTCGAGTTCGGGGTCGGCGTCCGCGTCTTCAAACGGGACATGATCCGGCGAGCGCAAGATCGCCAGCAACTCGCTGGTGCCGTCGGCGCCTTCGAGATGCAGGCCGTACGTGTAGCGCACGCCGTTGGGAATCAGGAATTCGTTGAACAGTTCGCTGCGCGCAACGTAGCGGTCGCTCAAGTGATGGTGGCAACGCATCGCGTGGCCGATGGGCTGGCGCAGCATCAGGCTCACGCGTGGATCGGACGGCGCAAGCTTTTCCAGAAACTCGCGGATGACTTCCGGCGAGGTTTCCAGTGTGTGAGAGTCGCGTGTCGCGCAGTGGCGTGAGCGGTCCCAGGTGACCGAGTGGAAGCCCATGCCCCCCACCCACCGATTGATTCCGCGCAGTGCCTCGTCCCAGCGCGCTTCGTCGAGCACCCCGTCGTAGCAGGTGCCGATCAACGCGTCGAGCGTCAACTTCCCCGTGTTCCCCGTGTCGTCCACTTCGGGACTCCCCTGGCCGCAGCCCCAGCCGTACGGCTACGCTCGTCACACGCAAAACAAGCTTAACGAGCCTGACGTACGTAATACCCCCGCAACGCATGCCTTCCTCGATCGGGATTTGGCACTTATAGAGCGTAGTCTGTCGGGGGACATGGCGGGCATCAATCGGGCATCACCCGTCCGTTGTTGCACCGCCACATTCCGGGAAATCCTGAGGGGCTCAAGTAACGCCGGGTGACGTCAGGCGGCGTCGGAGGCCTTGCCACGGGCTTCACGCGCGTCACCGGGCTCGCCAGCTTCACGCACGCCGTCGGGATACACGCGCACGAGCACGATGCGCGGGCCCTGCATCTTCTTGACGACGACCGAGAAGCCGTCGAAGTCGATCTTCTGGCCTTCGCGCGGCAGATAGGCGAGGGCGTCCATGATCAGGCCGCCCACCGATTCAGCGTGCTCGCTGGGGATATCCAGTCCCAGCGCGCGCTCGAGTGTCAGGATCGGCAAGCTGCCGCGCCCGATGAGCGTGCCGTCTTCCATGCGCGTCCAGTCGTCTTCCGTTTGACGGAATTCGTCGCGAATCTTGCCGACGAGTGCCGAGAGCAGGTTGTCGAGCGTGAGAAAGCCGATCGGTTTCTGATCGGGCCATCCGACGATGGCAAAGTGCGGTGCGCCCCGGCGAAAACGCTGGAACAGCTCGCGCGCGGGCATGTCCGGCTTCACGCGCTCGACCGGCCGCGCCATGCTGCCGAGGTCCGCAATCGACTGGCCATGGTGTTCTGCGAGAAACAGATCTTTCAGGTGAATCACGCCGAGCACGGTTTCGCCGTCGTTATCGAAGAACGGATAGCGGCTGTAGCGGTGACGGTACGCCGTGTCCATGTTCTCGGTGAACGTCGCGTCGCGTCGAAACGCTGCCACTTCGCTCATCGGACGCATCAGGTCGGATACGGTCAGATCGCTGAAATCGATGGCGTAGGCCACTACGTTCCAGTCGTCGCGCGAGAGTTTTTCACTCGCCGCACCCCCGCGCACGATCAGCTTGATTTCGTCCGCAGAGTAATGTGCTTCGGCGCCGTGCGACGGGTCGAGACCTGTCCAGCGCAGCAGGCGGTTGGCACTGTGGTTCAGCACCCAGATCGCCGGGTACATCATCCAGTAGAAGCCGTAGAGCGGCGCAGCGGTCCACACCGAGACGGCTTCCGGCATGCGCAGCGCCATCGATTTCGGCGCGAGTTCGCCCACGACGATGTGCAGATACGAGATCGTGAAGAACGCGATGAAGAACGCCAGCCCGTGAATCAGCTCGGGCGAGGTGACGCCAATGGCGGCGAACAACGGTGTGAGGACGCGCGCGAAAGCCGGCTCGCCAATCCAGCCCAGGCCGAGCGAGGCGAGGGTGATGCCGAGTTGGCACGCTGAGAGGTAGGTGTCGAGTTGGCCGTGAACCTTGGCCAGGACACGCCCGCGCCAACCGCGTTGGCGGGCAATGATGTGAACGCGCGTCTGGCGCAGTTTGACGAGGCCGAACTCCGCCGCCACGAAAAAGCCGTTAAGAAACACCAGCAGGATCGCAGCGACGATCAGTAAGAAGTTTTCCAAAATATCCGAGATTAGACGACAGGCCCGACAGTATAAGTGACATTTGCAATGGACAATAAATATCCACGGAGTTCCCGTGTTTTGCCGGGTGATTCTGTGCGATTCGTGGGGCTTTCGCAGGGGATGCAAGCAAGTTGCCGTGACCCCGGTCGGGGCCGCGTGCCGGGCGTCAGGGAGCGGTGGCGGGCGCCGCTCAGGGCCGGTCGATCGCGTGCCAGCCCGGCATGGCGAAGGCTTCGACGAGGAAGTCGATCAGCGCGCGCACTTTGGCACTCAGGTATTTGCGGGTCGGGTAGACCGCGTAGATACCGGTCTCGCCCTGCGTGTACTCGGGCAGAAACTCAATGAGCCGGCCTTCGCGCAGCGCATCCTGCACGAGGAAAGCCGGTTGCAGAATCACGCCAGCGCCCGCTTCGGCCGCTGCGAGGCAGGTGTCTCCGTTGTCGGCGATCAGCCGGGCATGGGTTCGCACGGAAACCGGTCCGTCGGGGCCGTCGAAGCGCCACTCGCGACGATGCGAAAAGTAGCTGTAGCCGACGGTTTCATGATGGGCGAGCGCACTCGGATGCTGCGGGGTGCCGTGCTGGGAGAGATAGCCCGGTGACGCGCAGAGCACCATGCGGGTGCCCGCCAGCCGGCGATGCACGAGCGACGAGTCAGGCAGCCGCGTGATGCGGATGGCCAGATCGTAGCCCTCTTCGACGATATCGATCAGACGGTCGCTGAGCGTGATATCGAGCGAAACCTGCGGGTGTTGGGCCAGAAACGTCGGCCATAGCGGCGCCAGATGGAGCACGCCGAAGGTGTGCGGTGCGTTGATGCGCAGCGGCCCGGCGGGCTGCCCATCCTGCTCGCCTGCCATGGCGTCGGCTTCGTCGAGTTCGGAGAGAATCTGGCGGCAGCGCTCCACGTAACGCTGTCCGGGCTCGGTGAGCGACAGGCGGCGTGTCGTGCGTTGCAGGAGCCGCGTGCCCAGCCGCGCTTCAAGATCGGCGACGTAACGCGAGATGGCCGTCTTCGAGATGCCGAGCGCGGCGGCCGCCTTCACAAAGCTGCCAGACTCGACCACGGCGATGAAACACTCGATCTCGCGCAGTTTGTTCATGCCGGGGCGGGGCTCCTGAAGGTGACGGACCGATCGGTGGATCGGTCGGCGAACGTTGACCGCTATTGTGCCAGTGCCGTGACCTCTGCGAGTGACGGGGCGGCATTGCCGAACGCGAAGGCGTCCATGCGCAGCGCGCCGTAGGTCGCTCCGGTATCGAAATGCGTTTGTTTCGCCGCGTTGTCGGCAGCACCCAGCGCCATGTAGAGCGGCAGCAGATGCTCGTCGGTCGGATGCGCGCGCTCGGCATGCGGGGCGCGCGCGCGATAGTCGAAGAGCGCGTCGAGATCCATGGCGGCGAGATGCTCGGTGAACCACGCGACGAATTCAGCCAGATACGGGGCTTCCGCCCGATCCTCGGAGGGTGCGCGAAACACTTCGTGCAGGTTATGCGTGAAGCTGCCGGAAGCGACGATCAGCACGCCGTCTTGCGCGAGCGGGGCCAACAACTGGCCGACGCGGTAGTGGTACTCGGGACGCATCTGCCGTTGCAGCGACAACTGCGTGACGGGCACGTCGGCATCGGGAAACAGGTAGCGCAACGGCACCCACGCGCCGTGATCGAGACCCCATTGATCGTCGGTCGTGGCGGGCAGGTCGGCGGCGCGCAACATCTGCACGGTGCGCTCGGCGAGGGCGGGTGCGCCAGCGGCCGGATATTGCAGACCGTACAGTTCGCGCGGGAAGCCCCCGAAATCGTGGATGGTGCGTTGTTGCGCGAGATTCCCGACGCGCGGGGTCGGCGTCGACCAGTGCGGCGAGATCACGAGAATTTCACGCGGACGCGGGACTGCACGGCCCAGCGCCGTCAACAACGGGCCGGTGCGACCGGGTTCGAGCGCAAGCAATGGCGAACCGTGGGAGACGAACAGCGTGGGCAGGGCAGACATGACGATTTCTCCAGCAAAGCATTACGAGCATTACGAGCATTACGCGGTGCGAGTGCGAGCGGCCGAACGAACCGACCAGGCGCCGTCACCCAGCAGGGCCACCACGAGCAGCGCGACCAGCCAGAACGCGGGGAATTCCCAGCCGCCGCCCTTGTTGGTGAACGCCCAGCCGTTGTGACCGTGCACGCTCACGATGGTGCCGAGCATCAGTGCGGCGAGGGGCAGAGTCGCCCAGCGGGCATAAAAGCCGGTAATCAGCATCAGGCCGCCGACGAGTTCGAGTGCCATCGTGACATACGCCAGGAAGGGCGGCAGACCCAGCGAGCCGAAGAACCCGACAAACCCGGGGATCGTGAACACGAACACTTTCAGCGACAAGTGGGCGAGGAACAGAATGCCCAGCGACACGCGCAGCAACAGCGCGGCGTACGGGGCGGTTTTGGTATCGATCATGACAGGCTCCAGCGAGGGAATCGGTTGTTGTTCAGCGCAACGTTTGGCTTGTCAGCACGACGTTGTGCTGACTTAGCCCCGATTCTAGGGAGTGCGATCGTCCAGATAAACGGGCACGGCCGGGATTGATTGTCCCTGCTGTGGGGATAATCGGCGCTCGGCCGTATCACTAGGGGTGAGGCCGCCGATCAGATCGGCAGCCTCAGGTCGACATCGTGGGGATGGGGTCAGGCGGGAATCACAAGGCGAGCGTCGTCGGGATAGCGTCGTCAGACAGACGTCACTGGGCCGGCGTCATCAGCCGGTCGAGCAACTCGATCCAGTGCTGGACCGGCGCGTGATCACGCGAATGTTCGCCCTTGGCGGTCGCCTGCAAATGGCAGATGCAGCCCACGTTGGCCGATACCACCAGTTCCGGATCGAGAGCGTCGAGCGACTTCCACTTGGCGTCGCGCAGTTGATGCGAGAGCACCGGCTGCGTTACCGAATATGTCCCCGCCGAGCCGCAGCAAATGTGGCTGTCCTGCGGCAGCATCACGTTCACGCCAACCTGCGCGAGCAGCTTCTCCACCACGCCCTTGAGCTGCTGACCGTGCTGCAACGTGCAGGGCGGGTGATAGGCAATCTTGCCGGTCTTCCGGTTCGGCATGCGGCGCTGCAACGCTTCCACGTTATCGAGCATGACTTCCGAGAGATCGCGCGCCAACTCGGAGACACGCTGTGCCTTGCCCGCGTATTGCGCGTCGTGACGCAGCAGGTGGCCGTATTCCTTGATGGTCGCGCCGCAGCCCGACGCGTTGATCACGATGGCCTCGGCACCCGCTTCGATCTCGGGCCACCAGGCGTCGATGTTGCGGCGCGCATCGTCGAGCCCGTCGTCGTGATAGTTCAGATGCAGGCGAATTGCGCCACAACAGCCGGCCGACGACGGACGGACCATCTCGATGCCGAGCGCGTCGAGCACGCGCGCCGTCGCCTTGTTGACGTTCGGCAGCATGGCGGGTTGCACGCAGCCCTCGAGCATCAGCATGCGGCGCGCGTGTTTGCCCTGCGGCCAACTGCCCGAGCGCTGACGGTGCGGCACCTTCTCGCGCAGCGACCGGGGGAGCAGCGTGCGGAATTGCTGACCCAGACGCAGCGCCGGTGAAAACAGCGCGCGATTGGGCAGCACGTGGGCGAGCGTCCAGCGCAGCGCGCGCTCACTGGCCGGGCGGCCGACTTTCGCGTCGACGTGGCGGCGGCCGATTTCGGCCAGACGACCGTATTGCACGCCCGACGGGCAGGTCGATTCGCAACTGCGGCAGGTGAGGCAGCGGTCCAGATGGCGCTGCGTTTCGCGCGTCACGGGCTGGCCTTCGACCATCTGCTTGATGAGGTAGATGCGCCCGCGCGGGCCATCGAGTTCGTCGCCCAGCAACTGGTAAGTCGGGCACGTGGCCGTGCAAAAGCCGCAATGCACGCATTTGCGAAGAATGGCTTCGGCTTCGTCGCCATCCGGTGTGTGGCGGAGGAATTCTGCGAGGTTCGTTTGCATCGTCTTTTAGCAGTACAGCCGGTGGCGGTTGAAGATGCGGCTCGGATCGAAAGCTTGCTGCAAGCGCTCGCCGATGGCTTGTATTGCGGCCGGTTGTGCGGTGAACACACCGGCCGACTTGTCGCCGTGGCGGAACAGCGTAGCATGCCCGCCTGTCGCTGCGGCAATGGCGCGCACTTCGGCGGCGCTGCGCGGCGTAATCCACCACCGTTGCGCACCGCCCCATTCGATCAACTGCTCATCGCCGTGCGCGAGCGGCGGCGTGGTCGGCGGTACCGACAAACGCCAGAGCGCTTCGCCTTGTGCGCCAATCGGTGAGCGTGCGAAGAACGGGTGCGTCTGTTCGCGCAGCGATAGCCAGAACTGCTGCGCTTCGATCACGTCGATCAGTTCGCCGCCCATGGCGCTGCGCGCGGCATCGATGGCGGCCGCCGCGCCGCCCAGACGCACGCTGAGCACGCCGTCGTGCCACGCCGAACCCATCAGCGGCAGCGGCTGGCCGCCCCAGCGATTGAGCTGATCGATGGCCTGCGCTTGCGGCATGGCATAGCGCAACGTAGCTTCGGCGACCGGTTGCGGCAGCACCTTGATCGAGAGTTCGAGCAGCACGCCGAGGGTGCCGAGTGCACCGGCGAGCACGCGCGAAACATCGTAGCCGGCTACGTTCTTCATGACCTGTCCGCCGAAGTGCAACACCTGTCCTTGTCCGTTCATGACCACGGCGCCCAGCACGAAGTCGCGCGGTGCGCCCACGTGCGGGCGGCGAGGGCCGGCCAGACCGGCGGCGATGCAACCGCCCAGCGTCGCGCCCGGGCCGAAGTGCGGCGGCTCGAAGGGCAGGATCTGGCCCTTCTGCGCGAGTGCGGCTTCGATGTCGGCGAGCGGCGTACCGGCGCGCGCGGTGATGACGAGTTCAGCCGGATCGTACGAGACGATGCCCGCGTAGGCGCGCATGTCGAGCGGCTCGCCTGATGGCGGCTGACCGTACCAGCGCTTGGTATTGCCGCCGTGAATGTCGAGCGGTGTCCCCGCAGCGGTGGCCGCGAGCACGCGTGCGCGGATGACGTCGAGTGCCTGCGCTGCATGGCGAGCGGCTTGCGTGTCTTGCGCAATCGGTGCGGCCGTTGCGCCCGACGCTTCAGTGGCGAGAGGGGAAATCGTAGGGGCCTGTGACATCAGAACCTCGGCAAATCAGGGTGCGGCAACAGGCCGTTACGCACGTGCATCTTGCCGTACTCGGCGCAGCGCGCGCGCGTGGGGATCGCCTTGTCGGCGTTGAGCAACCCGGCAGGGTCGAAGGCGCGCTTGATCGCGAAGAACGCATCGCGCTCTTCCGGCGAGAACTGCACGCACATGGAGTTGATCTTTTCGATACCGACGCCGTGCTCGCCGGTGACGGTGCCACCCAGTTCGACACAGGCTTCGAGAATGTCGCTGCCGAACGCTTCGGCGCGATGCCATTCGTCGAGATCGTTGCCGTTGAACAGAATCAGCGGATGCATGTTGCCGTCGCCTGCGTGGAAGACGTTGATGCAGCGCAGGCCGTATTGCACTTCCATCGCTTCGATCCGCTTGAGCAGCGTGCCGATCGTGCGGCGCGGAATCGTGCCGTCCATGCAGTAGTAGTCGGGCGAGATGCGGCCCGCCGCAGGGAAGGCATTCTTGCGTCCTGACCAGAACCGCAGGCGTTCGGCTTCGGACGTCGACACCTGAATGCGCGTGGCACCGGAGGCGCGCAGCACCGCCGAGACGCGGGCGATTTCTTCGGCGACTTCTTCCGCGGTGCCGTCGGATTCGCTTAGCAGGATGGCCGCAGCGTTCAGGTCGTAGCCCGCGTGGACGAACTCTTCGACGGCCTGCGTTGCCGGCTTGTCCATCATTTCGAGACCCGCCGGGATGATGCCCGCGGCAATGATCGCGGCCACGGCGTTGCCGCCCGCCTCCACGTCGTCGAAGCTCGCCATGACGACTTGCGCCACTTGCGGTTTCGGCACGAGCTTGACCGTGATCTCGGTCACGACGCAGAACATGCCTTCGCTGCCGATAAACACGGAGAGCAAATCGAGGCCCGGTGAATCGAGCGCATGCGACCCGAATTCCACGACGTCGCCATCCATCGTCACGGCACGCACGCGCAACACGTTGTGCACGGTGAGGCCGTATTTCAGGCAGTGCACGCCGCCGGAGTTTTCCGAGACGTTGCCGCCGATCGTGCAGGCGATCTGCGAGGAGGGATCGGGGGCGTAGTACAAGCCATAAGGCGCAGCGGCTTCCGACACGGCGAGGTTGCGCACGCCGGGTTGGACGGTGGCTGTTCGCGCGTACGCGTCGACGTCGAGAATGCGTTTGAACTTCGCCAGCGAGAGCACGATGCCGTCGGTAATCGGCATCGCACCGCCCGACAATCCGGTGCCCGCGCCCCGTGGCACGACCGGGACCTGATGCGCGCGGCAGGCACGCAGAATGCGGCACACCTGATCTTCGTCCGACGGCAGGACCACCGCCAGCGGCAAGCGGCGGTAGGCCGCCAGACCGTCGCACTCATACGGCGTGATCTGTTCGCGGTCGGTGAGCCACAGGGCGTCGGGGACGGCGGCGCGCAAGGCCGCAAGTCTGGCTGCGCGCTGGTGCTCGTCGACTGCCGGGAAGACAGGCTCGGCCGACACGATGGGCAAGCCAGCGGCGTTGGCGGCACCGGCAGTGCCGGTCGGGAGCGTGTCGTGGCGAAGCGTGTCCGGCGCCGCCGGTCCGGCCGAGGCGGGCGGACTGCGTGTCGGTTGAGGATTCGAAGCCATGGGCGTCTCGTGCTCGAAGGGTCGTTGACGGTTATTATGTTCTATCTGGTCTACTGGTAGACTGGTCGACCAGTTGTCCGATGACGTCATCCTAAAGGGAATGGTCTTATTTCGACTACCGGGTTAACCCTTGGTTTGAGGGCAATTCCCAGTCGACCGCTAAGCGAGGACGTCCGGGGCGGCGCTGGCCTGCCCCGGCGCGAGTGCCATCCTGTATCGTTGCGTCTCTGAGTATTTTTCGTCGAGAACCCCAGCCGACATGTCGTCTACCGAGCCGTCTCTGCCTATGTCCACTGTATCCACCAGCGATATTCCGGGTGCCGTCGCGAGCTTTGCGCCGGTCACGCCGCCGCCGCGTCTGCGGCTGTCCGACATGGTCTACGAGCAACTGGAGACGATGGTCGTCGAAGGGCGTCTGGCCCCCGGTTCGGCGCTGCCGTCGGAGCGCGATCTGGCCCAGCAGATGGGCGTATCGCGGCCCTCGTTGCGTGAGGCGTTGCTGCGGTTGGAGTCGCGCGGCCTGATCGTCGGACGCGCCGGCGGCGGGTATCTGGTCGCCAATGCCAGTCAGCCACTGCTCGCCGAACCGCTCTCGCAACTGATGTCGCGCCACAGCAAGACGGTCGACGACGTGCTGGAAATGCGGGAAGTGCTCGAAGCCAAGGCCGTCGAACTGGCGGCCGAGCGTGCCACGCCCGAGGACATTGCCCGGCTGGCGCAGGCGCTCGAGGCGCTGGAGGCGGCTTATGCGGCCGGGCGTGATGGGCGTGATGGACGTGATGGACTCGATGGTCAAGACGGTGACGCCCGTGGCGCATCGTTGCTGACCCGGGTGCCGGAACTCGACGCCCATTTCCATCTGGCGCTTGCGGAAGCTACGCACAACCTCGTGCTGGTTCACCTGATGCACGCCATCTTCGAATTGCTGCGCGGCTCGGTCGTGGACAACTACCGCGCCATCGTCGGTCACGGCGCCGATCTGGCCGAACTGATCGATCAGCATCGCCGCATCTTCAATGCCGTGGCGTCGCATGATGCCGCCAGCGCGCAGCGCTCGCTGCGCGAACACCTCGCTTTCATCCGCGACAACTCGGGCGACACCGGCGTCGTCTGACCGACTGGGCGGCGGGTGACATCGCCAATGTCGTCCGCCATCGGCCGCAACTAGCCACCACCCGCCACGACTGACCACAGCGGGTCGCCTCGGGCGTCACCGGCCACGCCAAACGAGCGTCTTTCGAACGCTCGCATCACCTGTCAAAACGTCATCGTTTTCCCTGACCTTGTGCTGTGCGTCGCCACGCCGCGACGGCACGGGGACACGCGTCTCAGTCCACCTGTGACCCCATCCCCGTAAGGCTGCCGTGCGTTTCGCGGTTATCAAGTGCTCACGTCGCACGCCTACGCAAACCCCCGTTCACGGGCTGACCGACACCCGAAAGCGGGCGCACTCGGGTTGACAGTGCTTCAGGCATCGACTACTTTTGGAACCATAAAAATACTTAATTCGATATATTGAATCTTGTATATCAGATTCAATTTGTCGGAGCGGCCACCAAAGTTTCGCAAAAATCCGGGGAAATCCGGACGCAGCGAGACCCTCCGGAGTGAACCGGAAGGCGTTTGGACAGGCCGCGGCACAAGTCGGAGACACAAGTTGGGTAAGCACACCTTTCCTTTCGGGCAGCCTCAGTGCGGCGTTTGCACCGCACTGGCTGGCCAGTCGTATCCGTCGCCCATGTCCTCACGATGGCCGTGGGGCACCCGGCGGTCCTCATCTCCCTGCCGCCCGTCGTGGGCAGGCGATTCGGCGATCACGCGTCCGCGAGGCGCGCCCGCCTGAGTGACGGGGGGCGGCCTGTCAGGTGACGTCGGCAAACCGACAGCACCGCAGACCCGCGACCCGCACTCGAATTCTTCACCGTAGCCACCCTTCGGCAGTCGGCAACTTGCCGGCACGGGCCAAACGCCTGTGCCGCCGCGCCGAAGCGGGGGCCGGAAGTGTCCTTTGGCGCTTCCGCAAGTCAGTCAGCCGGGGCCCGAGCCCCGCGAGCGCGCCGCCAGGCGACGCTCCAGGATCAAGCGGCCAACCATGAGCCGCATGCAACGCCAGGAGGCGTGCCGTACGCGCTGTCACCCAAGCCGTGACGCGCGACGACACGCGATGACGGTGGTACCCCCTTCACAGCGCGCAGGTGCGTGCGATCGGGCGGGCCGCCGGCAATCGTCTGACAGGAACAGGAGGCAAGTCATGCAAGCAGCTGCGCAACCGGAGGAGAAAACCTCTTTTCTGGGAGGGCGCTGGTCACAACTGGTGATCGGCATCATCTGTATGGGCCTGGTGGCCAATCTGCAATATTCGTGGACGCTGTTCGTCGAGCCGATGGAGGCCAAGAATCATTGGGGCATCGCGGCGATTCAGGTCGCATTCTCGATCTTCATCGTGGTGGAAACCTGGCTCGTGCCGATCGAAGGCTGGCTCGTCGATCGCTTCGGGCCCCGTCCGGTCGTTGCGGGCGGCGCTATCTGCGTGGCGCTCTCGTGGATCATGTATTCGTACGCCACGACGCTGACCGTGCTTTATACGGCAGCCGTCATCGCCGGTATCGGTGCCGGTTGCGTGTACGGCACCTGCGTGGGTAACGCCCTCAAGTGGTTCCCGGACAAGCGCGGTCTCGCGGCTGGCCTCACGGCGGCCGGTTTCGGTGCAGGGGCGGCGCTGACGGTGATTCCGATTGCGAACATGATTCGCGAGTCGGGCTACGAAGCGGCGTTCTTCAACTTCGGCATCGTGCAGGGCGTGGCGATCTTCATCCTCGCGCTGCTGATGGTCAAGCCGCGTGCGCCGAAGGGTGTCACCGTGTCGCGCCGCAATCTGGCGACCAAGGTCGACTACACCTCGGGTCAGATGATTCGCACGCCGGTGTTCTGGGTGATCTATGTGTGCTTCGTGGCGGTGGCCGCAGGCGGCCTGATGGCCACGGCGCAGATCGGCCCGATCGCGAAGGACTACGGCATTGCTTCGATGCCGATGACGCTCTTCGGTGCGACTCTGCCGCTGCTCACGATGACGCTGTCGATCGACAACCTGTGCAACGGCTTTACGCGTCCGCTGTGTGGTTTCGTGTCGGACAAGATCGGTCGTGAAAACGCGATGTTCATCATCTTCCTTGGCGAAGGGGTGGCGATGCTGGGCCTGATGCACTTCGGTCAGAACCCGTACATGTTCGTGTTCTTCGCTGCGATGACGTTCCTGTGCTGGGGCGAGATCTTCTCGATCTTCCCGGCGCTGTGTGCCGACACGTTCGGTGGCAAGAATGCCGCGTCGAACGCCGGTACGCTGTACACCGCAAAGGGAACGGCAGCGCTGCTGGTGCCGCTCGCGTCGGTGCTCGCCGTGGGTGGTCACTGGGACCGTGTGTTCATCGCCGCAGCCGTGATCAGCATCGCGGCCGCCATTGCGGCGAAGTTCCTGCTCCAGCCGATGCGCCGTCGCTGGATCGAGAGCGTGAACAGTCCGGAAACGCTCAGTTCGCACGTGCCGCCGATCGGGGCACCCGCCAGCGAGTAAGTCCGTGCTGGTGTGACTGACAAGGACGGGGTACCGGAAACGGTGCCCCGTTTTTTATTGGGTGTCGCGTTGGGGCGGCAGTATTGAGCGGACGAGCGACGGCGTTCGGTGGTGCTCGAGAGGGGAAAGCGGGGGAGGTGGCGAACGCGAATGTCGTTGCCGCAAACAAAAAAGCCTCGCCGATTGGCGAGGCTTTCTGCGTCTTTGGCTCCTCGACCTGGGCTCGAACCAGGGACCTACGGATTAACAGTCCGGCGCTCTACCAACTGAGCTATCGAGGATCAAACTGGGGTGTCATGCATCGCTGTAACGGTGCATCGACTAAAACAAAAGCCTCGCGTGCGCGAGGCCATCGCTTCGGTAATTCTTGGCTCCCCGACCTGGGCTCGAACCAGGGACCTACGGATTAACAGTCCGGCGCTCTACCAACTGAGCTATCGGGGATCAAAAGAGAAAGCGATTATAGTGGCGATTTTCAGACACTGTCAACACTCGAAATGCACTTTTTCTGCATCGAATGTGGCTGCCACCGCTGGAATCAGCGCTCCAGCAGCTTGAGCTTGTCGGCCACGTCTTTCCACTGATCGGCGTCGGCCAGCGGGGCCTTGGTCTTCGTGATGCTCGGCCACAGCGGCGAGAGTTCGGCGTTCAACGCGATGAATTCCTGTTGATCGCCCGGGACGTCCTCTTCGGCATAGATGGCGTTCGCCGGACACTCGGCCACACAGACCGCGCAATCGATGCACTCGTCCGGATCGATGGCCAGAAAGTTCGGACCTTCGCGGAAGCAATCGACGGGACAAACGTCGACACAATCCGTGTATCGACACTTGATGCAGTTTTCGGTGACAACGTGGGTCATGCCAACTCCAGAACGTAGGGCGCAACGGCTTCGATCGGCCGTTAAAACGCGTATTGTAGCGCAGCCCGGGGTCGTGGGTGAGGCTGCCCGGCGACTTGTGACAGGTGTTGCCGGCGTCATATGGGCCGCGGCTTTGCGGTACCATCGAGCGTGCCCTTGCTAGGCCGGTGACGTCTCATCTGCCTTGCAAGGACGGAAATTCGCTCGCGTGCGGTGCGCGATGTGGGAGATGACTCCCATGCGTCGTGCACCCATCGCCGATATGCAGCGTTCGCTGCTTCTGTGCGTGCTCCCGCCGGGGCCTGTCGTCATGATCATCACGTCGCTGCTCGATACCGATCTCTACAAATTCACGATGATGCAGGTAGTGCTGCATCACTTTCCTGCGGCGCAGGTGGAATACCGCTTCAAATGCCGCACGGAAGGCGTCGATCTCACGCCCTACGTCGACGAGATTCGCGACGAAATCCGGCTGCTGTGCGGCCTGCGGTTCACGGAGTCGGAGCTGAGCTATCTCGGCGCCATGCGCTTCATCAAGAGCGACTTCATCGACTTCCTCGATCTCTTCCATCTCAACGAGAAGTACGTCACTGTGCAGCCCTCGTCCAAGGGCAACGGTGAGATCGACATCACGATTCAGGGGCCGTGGCTGCACACGATCCTGTTTGAAATTCCGGTGCTCGCGATCGTCAACGAGGTGTATTTCCGCAATACCCAACGCGTGCCGGCCTATGAAGAAGGGCGTCAGCGGCTGCGCGACAAGATTCGCATGCTCGCCGAGCCGGTGGACTATCGCGATTGCAAGATCGCCGATTACGGCACGCGCCGCCGCTTCTCGAAGGAGTGGCACGAGGAAGTCATTCTCACGTTGCGCGAGGAATTGGGCGAACAGTTCGCGGGCACGAGCAACGTCTACTACGCGTCGAAATTGGGGCTGACGCCGCTGGGCACGATGGCGCACGAGTATCTTCAGGCGTGTCAGGCGTTGGGGCCGCGCTTGCGCGACTCGCAGATCTTCGGCTTCGAGACGTGGGCCAAGGAATATCGCGGCGACCTCGGCATTGCGCTCTCCGACGTGTACGGCATGTCGGCGTTTCTGCGCGATTTCGACATGTACTTCTGCAAGCTTTTCGATGGGGCGCGTCACGATTCGGGCGATCCGTTCGCCTGGGGCGAGCGCCTGTTGCAGCACTACAGCGAGAACCGCGTCGATGCGCATACCAAGACGATGATCTTCTCGGACGGGCTCGACATTCCCAAGGTGCTGCAACTATTCGAGCGCTTTCGCGATCGCTGCAAGCTGGCGTTCGGCGTCGGCACGAATCTCACCAACGACCTCGGTTATCAGCCGTTGCAGATCGTCATCAAGATGGTGCGCTGCAATGGCCAGCCGGTGGCCAAACTGTCGGATTCGCCGGGCAAGAATATGTGCGACGACGATGCGTATCTGGCCTATCTGCGCCAGGTGTTCGAGATTGCACCGGAGCCGGCGCCCAGCCGGGGCTGAATCGCGTGGCGAGTGGCGCATCGGCGTTGATTTGGGCCTCGTCCGAGCGCGGGGACAGACCATTCCGATAGTGCGCGAATGCCCGGTGCGCGGGCATCGCGTGCCGCTATAATTGCGCATCGCCCGCTGGACTCGTGCCAGCGGCCACACGACACCCACGAAACAAACGACACGACGCCGGCCATGTACCGGTGTGCCGGCCTCTCAGGACGCAGCCATGGATACCACCGACGCCCGCAATCGCATCTTCGCCCGCATTCGCAACGCCCAGCATCGCCCTGATGCGGCGCGCGAGAACGAGCAGGCGGCGGCCGAGGACTATCTGGCGCGTCATCCGCAAGGACCGCGCCCGGCGATGCCGGACGATCTCGTGGCCACGTTCATCGGCAAGGCCGAAGCGCTCTCGACCACGATTGCCCGCGTGCCGGCGATGCAGGATGTGCCGGCCGCTGCCGCGCAGTACCTGCAAGCGAACGGGCTCGTGACGCAAGCGGTGGCGTGGCCGACGTTGCGAGCACTGGATTGGGCGGGCGTCGGTTGCCACGTCGAATATCGCAAGCCGCTCGGCGAAGATCTCGTCGGCATTACCGGCTGCTTCTGCGCAGTGGCGGAAACGGGCGCACTGATGATGATGTCCGGTCCCGAGACGTTTGCTTCGGCGACGTTGCTGCCCGAGACGCACATCGCTGTCGTACCGGCCTCGCGCATCGTCGCGGGGCATGAAGATGCCTTCGGGCTGATGCGCACCGAACGCAGACAACTCTCGCGTGCGACCAATTTCATCGCCGGGCCGTCGCGGACGGCCGACATCGAACAGACGCTGGTGCTGGGTGCCCACGGGCCCTACCGCGTTCACGTCATCATCGTCGACGGCGCCTGAATGGGGCGCTGACTGAGGCACCCGCCGAGACCACGCTTTCCGATCTCGTTTTTTCGTACAAGGGGTGTGAGACAACAGTCGAATTGCTCACGAAGGCCGCTTCAGGCTTGTCGTATTGGGCTTTTCGAGCGGTTGATTCGGATCCAAATAGGAAATATCCCAAGCTTTTGCCGCTTCGGGCACTCCTTCGAGAGGGGCGACTCGTAATAGATCGTCCATCAAACAACAGGAACCAGAAACCATGCAGAAGGGCATTTGGGGAGTAGTCGCCGCCGTGGGGCTGACGTTGATCAGTCCTGCCGCGCTTGCCGCAGGAGGCGGCCCGGACGGTGCACAACTCGTCGCGTGGTGGGGCTTGCCGTTCGCAGGCTTGCTGCTGTCGATCGCGCTCGGCCCGTTGATCGCACCGGCGTTCTGGCATCACCACTTCGGCAAGATCGCAGCGTTCTGGGGCGCAGCATTTCTGCTGCCGTTTGCGCTGGTGTATGGCGCAGGTGCGGCCTGGCACGGCGCGGTACACGCGCTGATCGCCGAATACATTCCCTTTGTCGTACTGCTGACGGCACTCTTCACGACCGCCGGCGGTATTTGCCTGCACGGCAACCTGCGTGGCGGGCCGTGGCTCAACACGGGGCTGCTGGGGCTGGGCACGGTGCTCGCCAGCATCATGGGCACGACCGGGGCGGCCATGCTGCTCATCCGCCCGCTGATTCGCGCAAACGACAACCGCAAGCACAACGTTCACGTGGTGGTGTTCTTCATCTTCCTGGTGGCGAACGCGGGCGGCTCACTCACGCCGCTGGGCGATCCGCCGTTGTTCCTCGGTTTTCTGCAAGGCGTCGAGTTTTTCTGGACGACGCGCCACCTCTGGCCCGAAACGCTGATGGCCTGCGCCATCCTGCTGGTGCTTTTCTTCCTGATCGATTCGTACTACTTCCGCCAGAAGGTGGAGGCAAAGATCGAGGAACTCGATCCGACGCCGCATGCCGCGCCGCTTCGTCTCGAAGGCAAGCGCAACTTCGTGCTGCTCGCGGTCGCCGTGGGCCTGGTGCTGATGAGCGGCATCTGGAAGCCGGGCGTTGTGTTCGACGTATTCGGCACACCGCTGACGCTCGAGAATCTGGCGCGGGATGTGGGACTTCTCGTCGTGACGGTGATTTCGCTCGTCATCACGCCGCGCACGGCGCGCGTCGGCAACGACTTCAACTGGGAGCCGATGAAAGAGGTCGGTAAGCTCTTCGCGGGCATCTTCCTGACGATTATTCCGGTGGTGGCGATTCTGCGTGCCGGTGAAGCCGGAGCGCTCGGCTGGGTGATCCGGCTGGTGACCGGTCCGGGCGGTGCACCGGACAACGTCATGTACTTCTGGGCGACGGGCATCCTGTCGTCGTTCCTCGACAATGCGCCGACATACCTCGTGTTCTTCAATACGGCGGGTGGCGACGCCGCAACGCTCATGACGTCGGGGGCGGCCACACTGGCGGCCATTTCCGCGGGTGCCGTATTCATGGGGGCGAACACGTACATCGGCAATGCGCCCAACTTCATGGTCAAGGCCATTGCAGAGCAACGCGGCATTCGCATGCCAAGCTTCTTTGGTTATATGCTGTGGTCGGGCGCGATTTTGCTGCCGCTTTTCGTGCTGATGACCTTGATTTTCTTCTGAGCCGCAACGCAATAACGCTATGACGCCAAGGCGCCGTAGCGTTGTCATGTGATGAGCGGCCAACTCCTGCGAGACGATAGGTGAAACCGAAGATTCTGGTGGCCCGCGCCATTTTTCCGGACGTGATCGAACGGTTGGCGCAGTACTTTGAGGTCGAGCGCAACGACGCCGACACCGTGTATTCAAGCGACGAGTTGCGCGCGCGCCTGGCCGACAAGGCGGGCGCGATCACGACCGCGAGCGAGCGTATCGATGCGTCGGTGCTCGCGGGGGCACCGCATTTGCGGGTGGTCGCCAATATGGCGGTGGGTTACAACAACTTCGACATCGAAGCGATGACCGCCGCTGGCGTGATGGCGACCAATACGCCCGACGTGCTCAACGAGACGACGGCGGACTTCGGTTGGGCGCTGTTGATGGCCACCGCTCGGCGTGTCACGGAGTCGGAGCGCTGGCTGCGTGAGGGCCACTGGAACAAGTGGGCCTACGACATGTTCCTGGGGGCCGACCTGCACGGCAGCACGCTCGGGATCATCGGCATGGGACGCATCGGACAGGCGATTGCGCGTCGTGCAATGGGCTTCAATATGCGGGTGGTGTATCACAACCGCTCGCGTCTCGATGCCGCCACCGAGGCCGCGTGCAAGGCGTCATACGTCGACAAGAACACGCTGCTGGCGACGGCGGATCACGTCATTCTCGTGCTGCCCTATTCAGCGGCAACGCACCACACGATCGGCGCGGCGGAGCTCGCCGCCATGAAACCGACGGCCACGCTTGTGAATCTGGCGCGGGGCGGCATCGTCGACGATGCGGCACTGGCGCAGGCACTGGCCAGCAAGCGAATTGCGGCGGCAGGGCTCGACGTGTTCGAAGGTGAGCCGAGTGTGCATCCCGAGTTGCTCAACGTACCGAATGTCGTGCTGACGCCGCATATCGCGAGCGCATCGGCCGCAACCCGCCGTGGAATGGCGAGTCTGGCAGCAGATAACCTGATTGCCGCGTTGGGGTTCGGATCGGCGCCGGGCAAACCGCCCTGCCTGCTCAACCCCGCCGCGCGTAAGGCCTAAGGAGGCAAGTGTGGAGATGGTGTTGGTAGCGCTGGCAGCGCTAAATCTGCTGGTGATGATCGTGATCGCCGTGAAGGTGTGGCAACGCAATGGCGATGCCGGCCTGCGCGCGACGCTCGTCGATTCGCTCACGAACGCGCGTGATGACATTCTGCGCGCGGCCGAACGTAGTGAGCGCGGCCTGCGTCAGGAGTTTGCGGAGACGGCACGTGCCGGGCGAGGCGAGCAGAGCGCGCAGATGGCGCAGTTTCAGCAGACGCTTGCCGCGCAGATGACGAGCGTGGCGACGGTGCAGAACAATCAGATCGATGGCTTTGCGCAGCAGTTGGCGAAGTTGACCGAATCGAACGCAGCCCAACTCGACGCGGTGCGCCAGAGCCTTGTGCTCAATGGCCAGCAGATGCGCGAAGAACAGACCTCGGCGCTGCGTCGCTTTGGCGAGGCACAGCATCAGCAACTGACGCAACTGGCCGAGGGTAACGAGCGGCGTCTTGGTGAAGTGCGCGCGACGCTCGAACAAAAGCTCAAGGACATCGAGGTCAACAATTCGACGAAGCTCGAAGAGATGCGCCGCACGGTGGACGAGAAGCTGCACGCGACGCTGGAGCAGCGGCTTGGCGAGTCGTTCAAGCTGGTGTCGGATCGACTGGAACAGGTGCACCGCGGACTCGGCGAGATGCAGACGCTCGCGGCCGGTGTGGGCGATCTCAAGCGCGTGCTGACGAACGTGAAGACGCGCGGTATCTGGGGCGAAGTGCAGTTGCAGGCGCTGCTTGAACAGTTGCTGACGGCGGATCAGTTTGCCAAAAACGTGGCCACGAAACCGGGCAGCAGCGAGCGCGTGGAATTCGCCATCGCGCTGCCGGGCCAGAACGGCGACAGCGGCACGCCGGTGTACCTGCCGATCGATGCCAAGTTTCCGCGCGAGGACTACGAGCGTCTGCTCGACGCACAGGAACGGGCAGATCCGGTCGCGGTGGAAGAAGCGTCCAAGGCCCTTGAGACGCGCATTCGTCTGGAGGCCAAGACCATTGCCGAGAAGTATCTGGCGCCGCCGCACACGACGGACTTCGCCTTGCTGTTCCTGCCGACCGAAGGACTCTACGCAGAAGTCTTGCGCCGTCCGGGGCTGTCGGACCTGCTCCAGCGCGAGTACCGCGTAACGGTCGCGGGACCGACCACGCTGACGGCGTTGCTCAACAGTTTGCAAATGGGTTTCCGCACGCTCGCCATCGAGCGACGTTCGAGCGAGGTCTGGCAGGTATTGGGCGCGGTGAAGACCGAATTCACCAAGTTCGGTGATGTGCTGGCCCGAACCAAGTCACAGCTGGAGACGGTGACGCGTTCGATCGATCAGGCGGAAGTGCGTACGCGTCAGATGGCGCGCAAGCTCAAAACTGTCGAAGCGTTACCGGGTGAAGAGGCGACGCAGTTGCTGGGTGTGGAGATCGGGGCTGACGAGGAGTGAGCTTCTGGGCCGTAAGCCCATCAGCTCACATCAAGCCCATAGGTTCGAAAGCCCCGGGCCGGAGGCGCGTCAGGCGTCGCCTTCGGCAAACTGCGTGAGCGAGTCACCCGCCATGCGAACGACACGCCATTCCGGCAGTACCGTCGCGCCCTGCGCGGTATAGAAATCAATCGCCGGCTGGTTCCAGTCGAGCACCGTCCATTCGAAGCGTCCACAGCCGCGCTGCACCGCGATGCGGGCCAGGCGTCGAAGCAAGGCTTGTCCGACACCCTTGCCGCGCATCGTCGGCTGCACGTAGACATCTTCCAGATACAGACCACGGCGTCCGAGAAACGTCGAGAAGTTGTGGAAGAACAGCGCATAGCCAACCGGCTTGCCATCCCATTCCGCCATCAGACATTCCGCCGCCGGCGTGGCGCCGAACAAGGCGTCATGCACGCTGGCCGGTGTCGCTTCGAAAATATCGAGCAGCTTCTCGAAGACGGCCAATTCCCGCATCAAGCCATGAATGGCATCGACGTCGTTCGGGGTGGCCGCACGCAGGTTCAAGGACATAGTGGGAATCTCGTCAGTCGGAATGTTCGGGGATTTCGGCGTGCGCAGGACGTCACTCGTCTTCTTCGTCGGGCACGTCGCCGAGCGCGATCTCAATGCCGCCGAAACGCTCGGCCACCCAGTTGTAAGCATGGCAGGCGATCCAGAGCAGCACGAAGCCGAGGATGGCGTTCAGGACCAAGGCGGAAATGAACGCGAGGCCCGGCAGATCGCCGTAGCGCAGGAATGCCGCCAGAAACGCGAGCAGCACCAGCGGAATACTGAAGGTGAGGTAGACCAGTACCAGCGCTTTGGCCGTCTGACCGGGACTGATGTAAGTGATCTGTTTGCGGATTGTCATTGCGCGTGTGTGTTTGCAGGTTTGTTGTGTAAAGCAGGCTGTCGATGTGCAGCCTGCGTGCGGGTATTTCGGTGTGTTGTCTTTCGAAACTCGCGTCGACCCGGACCCTAGACCAGTCCGTCGAATACGATCACGTCGACCAGTTCGCCCGCTGCGACATTGCCGCGTGACGTGTCTAACGTGACGAAGCAGTTGGCTTCGCTCATCGTGCGCAGGATGCCGGCGCTTTGCGCGTCGGCCACCGTGACCTGCCAGCGGCCTTGCGCATCGGCGGCCAGAATGCCGCGCAGGAATTCGGTGCGGCCCGGGCGCTTGGCAATGGCGCTTGTCGTCGGCACGGGCAGGCGCGGCGTGGCTTGCGGCTCGGCACCCATCAGGCTGAAGAGTCCGTCGCGCACCAGGTGGTAGAACGACGCCATCACGGCTGCGGGGTTGCCCGGCAGCCCGAAAAGCAGGGCGCGATGACCGTCGCTTTCCAGTTCGCCAAACGCAAACGGACGGCCCGGGCGCATGGCCATCTTCCAGAAAACGACATTGCCCAGACGCGTCATCATTTCGCGCGTGTAGTCGGCCTCACCGACGGACACGCCGCCCGAGGTGATCACCGCGTCGGCGTCACGGCAAGCGGTGCGCAACGTGTCTTCAATGGCTTGCGGATCGTCCCGCACCACGCCCAGATCGAGAATCTCGACACCGAGGCGCTGGAGCATGCCGTACAGCGTGTAGCGATTGCTGTCGTAGAGATTGCCCGGCACGAGCGGTTCGCCTACCGAGCGCAGTTCGTCGCCGGTCGAGAAGAACGCGACACGAATGCGTCGACGCACCGGTACTTCGGCGATGCCGAGCGAGGCGAGCAAACCGAGCGCGGCAGGGCGCAGGCGCTTGCCCGCGAGCAATGCCGGTTGACCGGTCGCAAGATCTTCCCCGACATGGCGGACATGGCGGCCCGGCGTGACGGCGTCGGCCGCGAAAGTCACGATTTCCGTGTCGCCTTCGCGTTGCACCTGTTCTTGAGGAATGACGGTGTCGCAACCGGCAGGCAGCAGCGCGCCCGTCATGATGCGCACGCATTCGCCCGCGCCTGCGACACCGTCGAAAGGGCGTCCGGCAAACGAGCGGCCCGCGACGCGCAAACGCACCTTGCCGCCCGCGGCCAGCGCGGTGCCGGAGAAGGCGTAGCCATCCATCGCGGCATTTTCGAAAGCGGGAACGTCGAGCGGGGAGATGACATCGCGGCCGAGCACGCGACCCAGTGCGCTGCGTACGGCAATTTGTTCGATAGCGGCGACGGGCTGGGCGGTACGCGCAATGATCGTGCGCGCCAACTCGACTGTCATGTCGTCAGGGTCGTACGCCGGCAAGCCGGCCAGGGCTTCGTTCAGTGTTGTCATCGGTATGGCGTCGTCATCGGACATCGGGCGATGGCGGCGGGTCGGGCCGCATCTGTGCCCGTCAGTCAGTGCCCGGAATCCCGGGGGGCGCGCGGCGTATCGGTATGGAGCTCATCAAGCGTGTTCACATTGTAAAACGGACGCTCATCGCCGAAGTGAACTTGTACGGCCTTGTGGCGTGCCAGCCACGCTCTCACGCGATGCTCGCCCGCGGCCAGTGTCGCGGCCAGATCGTCGGCCAGCGAACGATGCAATAACGCGAAAACCGGATGCGGACCTTCCGAGGTCACGGCGTAGGCGGCAAGGGCAAGCGGTGAGGATACGGGGGCTGACGAGGTTTGCGATGGCGCCGCTTGGGGCGGAATGTCCTCTGCGGATAGCGAATCGACGGCCGGATCGGCAGAGGCGGGGATGTCGGGAGCACCGGGAGCAACAAGCGCTGCGGCAAGGCGTGCCGCCAGATCGTCCGGCAACAGTGGTGAATCGCACGGTGCTGTCAGCACGTACTCAGTTTTGGCGGCGCGCAGCCCGGCGAGCATGCCGGCCAGCGGCCCCGCGAAATCCTGCGTCTCGTCGGAGACGACGTCGGCCCCCAGCGCTGCATACGCTGCGTGATTCCGATTGGCACTGATCAGCAGCGTGCCGACTTGCGGCTGCAATCGCGCAAGCACGTGCGCTGCCAACGGCTGTCCGTCGAAAAGCTGCAACCCTTTATCTCGTCCGCCCATGCGCTGCCCACGCCCGCCCGCGAGAATCAGGCCGGTAATGGCGTCGCGGGCAATGGGCGGGTTAGGCATGAGATTTCCGTTATGAACGGTTGAGTGCGATGACGCGTCCGGTGGCGTCAAACCAGACGGCGCCGTCGCCGAGCATCACGCCTTGGTCGCGCGCAAACATCAGGCGAGGAACGGCGGCGCCGATGGCGCGCACGTAGCTGTCGGTGAAGATTTCGTTGTAGCGCGCCAGCAGCGACTTCGGATTACGCAGAATCAGCGTCTTGCCGCGCAGCGACACGCGCACGGGATAGCGAATCGATTGAGCAACGACATCGCGTCGATCGTCGAGCACGCCCTTGCGGAACATGCCCGCCGCGCGATTGATCGTCTCGTCGTCGTTGGCACCGGCCGCGCCGTACAGGTGATCGATCTTGCCGGTCTGAATGTTCGACATCGCCAGCTCGAAAGGCACCGTACGCCCGTTGCGCAGGTCTTTCCATTGGCCGGAGATCACTTCGCAGCTGCCCGAGGCGCCACCGCGCTGGCGGTTGATGTCGTCGTGCGAGGCGAATTCGCCCTCGAACGTGGCACGCGGCATGCCGCCCGCGTCGAATTCCGTCAGGTGCAGGCGTGACTTGTTCTCGAGCTTGCCGGTAAGCACGGTGTCGCTCTGCGACGAGGCGTTCGCGTAACGGCCTTCGAGCTTGCCGCCCGAGGACGTGCGCAGTACGAGCCGCAGTGGATTGCGCTCGCCGAGTTGACCGCTATAGGTGATGAGATGGTTCGCGATCTCGCGCTCCGACGGGTCGCAATCGGCATGGGCCAGCGATGGCATCCACACCACGCAAAGCATCGCCAGCGTGGCGAGTCCGATGGCCACCGTGCGCAGGCGAAGGCGGCGTGGGCGTGTCGCCGGGGGTGTCGTCGTACGGCGCGACGTTGCGCCCACACGTGCAGGCAAAGCGAAAGAGTCTCGGGCGCAACTAGCGTCCGGGGCAGCAGCAATCATGAGTTGAGTTCAGGAATTCGGATTCGGGCAGCGTGGCGTGGTGTCTCGGGGTATCTCGTGGTGTCGGGGGCATTCGACGCATGTTGCGCATCGGGGGCACCACACCCGCTGCCGGTGATCATCCGCCGATATAGGACATTTCCACTTTCGGCGGCGCATCTTCGGGCAAGCCCGTCGCGGCCGTGCGCAAGGCCGAGTAGCGGTCGGTACGATCGTGCCAGATATCGCCGATGGCGGTCGAAATCTGCGCGTCGCTCGCGCCGTTGCGCAACAGCGTGCGCAGGTCGTAACCCGAACTCGCGAACAGGCACAGGTACAACTTGCCTTCCGTAGACAGTCGCGCACGCGAACAAGTGCCGCAAAACGCACGCGTCACTGACGAAATGACGCCGACTTCGCCGCCACCATCGCGATATTGCCAACGTTGGGCGGTTTCGCCGGGATAGTTCGCTTCGAGCGGTTCGACCGGTAAGGCTTCGTTCAGGCGGGCAATCACTTCGGCCGACGGCAGCACTTCATCCATGCGCCAGCCGTTCGAGGTGCCCACGTCCATGTATTCGATAAAGCGCAGTACGACGCCGCTGCCGTGGAAATGGCGCGCCATCGGCACGATATCGCCGTCGTTAGTGCCGCGTTTGACGACCATGTTGACCTTCACCGGCCCCAAACCGACGTGCTGCGCTTCGGCAATGCCTTCGAGCACATTGACGACCGGGAAGTCGACGTCGTTCATCTGGCGGAAGATCGTGTCGTCAAGGCTGTCCAGACTGACCGTCACACGCGTCAGCCCCGCATCCTTGAGCGACTGGGCCCGGCGCTTGAGCAACGAGCCGTTGGTCGTGAGCGTGATGTCGAGCGGCTTGCCCGAGGGCGTGCGCAGGCGGGCGAGCATCTCGATGAGACGCTCCAGATGCTTGCGCAGCAGCGGCTCGCCGCCCGTCAGACGCAGCTTTTCCACGCCATGTTCGACGAACAGGCGCGCAGCACGCTCGATTTCTTCAAAGGAAAGCAGGGAGGATTGCGGCAGGAAGGTGTAGTCCTTGTCGAACACGTCCTTCGGCATGCAATACACACAGCGGAAGTTGCAACGATCGGTCACCGAAATCCGCAGATCGTGCAGCGGCCTGGCCAGCGCATCCTGAAGATGGCCGGTGGCTGTGCGCACTTGTGCGGGGATCTGCGGCGTATGCGTCGCATATCGCGCGTCGGTGCGCAGATCGGTGAGTCGGATAATCGTTTCGGTCATGGTGGGGCCTTGGCTTGCGTCTCCATTCTAGCGAATTGGCATGTTCGCCGCCGAAACCGGGATTTTTGGACGGAATTACCGTCGCGCCGGCGTTCGGGCAGCAACCAGTTCGATGCGGGACATCAAGCCAGTGTCAGGCATCACGATACGGGCAGTGCGTCGCACGCACAAGTCGGGACAACACGAGGATGTCCCGATATTCGCGTGAGTCGCTGCCACGCTATGTCTTTGCGTTTGTGGGCGTCACCAATGGAAAAGGGGGCCGAAGCCCCCTTTTTTGGCGTCACGGCAGTTGCCTGACGTTGGCCGATATTGCTTCCGTTACCCGATGCAGTATCGCCCTCGTCAGGACAACGTCATGCGATCTCAGGCACCGTGATCCGACGAAGTCTGCGTTTCCACTTGCTCCATCGGGCCGGTGTTGACCGGTGCTGCCGTACGACGCTGACGTTGCACGCGCGGTGCCGGTGCGGCTTGCGCCGCGGCTTCCTTGGCTGCGCGATGCTTGTCGGCGTCGGTGTGGACCCACACCAGACCCACGCTCTGGAGCGTGCTTTCCAACGCACCTTGCTCCACAACCGGCGTCGCGCTGACCGACACAGGCTTCTGCGTCACGACTTCCGTGACCGCAGCGGCCGCTTCCGGCTGTGCCGGGGCGGTCGGTGCCACGTAGGCGGGCGCTTGCGTGGTTACTTCTACCGGCTTGGCAGTTTCCACCGGGGCCACTTGCACCGGCACCGGTTCCACCGGCGCGCTGGCGCTGGCGGCCGTTGCGGCGATTTCGGTCAGTGCTTCGGCCGGTACCGTCGGTTGTGCCGGGGCCGGCGTTGCTGCCGGCAGCGGCGTGCTGACCGGCGGCACGATCGGTGCGGCAGCTTCCACGGCGGGCAGCGGCGCAACGTTCACGGGCACGACAGGGGCGGCCGGAGCGACCGGCGTGACCGGTTGCGTCACGACTTGCACCGGCACTTCCGGCGTTGCCACCGGGGCGGCTTCGCTCACCGTTGCGACGGCCACTGCCGGCGCTGCGGGGGCGACCGGGGCCGCTTGGGTTTGCACCTGCTCCAGCGTCGGCGTTGCGACGGCGGGTTTGGTTTCAACCGGTTGGAACGTCTGAGCGGGTGCCTGCGCAGGTTCGGCGTGAACCTGTGCGGCAGCAACCGTGGCGGCGGCCGCTACGACTGCCGGTGCAACGGCTTGCGGTGCCACATGCTCAGCGCGCTCTTCCGTCACTGCCGGCGTCGCAGCGTATTCCGATGCTGCGCTGCCTGCATGACCTGCATCACCAGCATTGCCCACGTTTTCCGAACCTTCGCCTTGCTCGCCGTCAGCATGCAGTTGCTGCTCACCGGCTTCGCGTTCACGACGGCCACCACGACGACCACGACGACGGCTGCGGCGACGCTCTTCGTTCGCCTGTTCGCTCTCGTCACCGGCCACGCCTTGGGCGCCTTCGGCTTGCGCACCTTGTGCTGCCAAACGGTCGTGCTGATCGTACTCGGCGTCTTCACCAGCGCTCAGCGGGGCAGCCACTTGCGCCGCGCGTTGCGGAGCCGCAGCTTGTTGACCCTCGGCACCTTCGGTCTGACGGCGGTTGCGATCGCGGCGGTTGCCACGTTCGCGGCCTTCACGCGGTTCGCGACCGTCTTCAGCGCGCACTTCCTGCGCCGGTTGACGTTGTGCATCGTCGCGCTCGCGCTTGTCGCGGCCTTCTTGACGCTCGTTACGATCGCCACGCTCATTGCGGTCGTTACGTTCGGTGCGCTCATTGCGCTCCGTACGGTCGCCGCGTTCGTTGCGATCATTGCGGTCATTACGATCGGCACGTTGCTCGTTACGGTCCGTGCGCTCGGCACGTTCCGGACGCGCTGCGCGGCCTTCGCGTGCCGGTTGGCCCGCGTTGTCCTTGCCGGTCTTGTTCTCGTCACGGGCGTTGCCGCGGCGATTACGGTTTTGCTGATGCGGACGATCATGACGCTCGCGCGGCGGACGTGCTGCCGGCTTGGCCGGGGCTTCGTCCTTCACCGGTGCCGGTGCGGCAGGCTCAAGGCCCAGCAAGCGCTTCACGAAACCGATGAAACCACCGCTGCGGACCGGGGCTGCCGGGGCTGCCGGGGCAGGCGTTGCGGCGACCGGTTCCGGGCGCGGCTGCGCTGCCGGGGCCGGCTGCTCGGGCGTGATGCCCTTGACTGCGGCTTCCTGACGCGGACGCACGTCTTCCTTCTTCTTGCTGTAACCGGCCGGATCGTCTTCCGATGCGCGGGCGGCTTCCTCGGCGAGCGCGTAGCTGGCCTTGGGCGCGTCCAGACGCGGGTCGTCGAAGCGCAGGCGCTCCAGCTTGTAATGCGGCGTCTCGAGGTGCTTGTTCGGGATCAGCAGCACGCCAACCTTGAAGCGCGCTTCGATCTTGTTGATTTCCTGACGCTTTTCATTGAGCAGGAAGGCGGCGACTTCGACCGGCACCTGGCAGTGAATCGCTGCCGTGTGCTCCTTCATCGCTTCTTCCTGGATGATGCGCAGGACTTGCAGTGCCGACGATTCGGCGTCGCGGATGTGGCCGGTGCCGTTGCAACGCGGGCAGGTCACGTGCGTGCCTTCCGAGAGCGACGGACGCAGGCGCTGACGCGAGAGTTCCATCAGGCCGAAACGCGAGATCTTGCCCATCTGGACGCGGGCACGGTCGTGCTTGAGCGCATCCTTCACACGTTGTTCGACTTCACGCTGGCTCTTGGCCGACTCCATGTCGATGAAGTCGATCACGATCAGGCCGCCGAGGTCACGCAGACGCAACTGGCGCGCGACTTCGTCGGCAGCTTCCAGGTTGGTGCGCAGGGCGGTTTCTTCGATGTCCGCACCCTTCGTGGCGCGTGCCGAGTTCACGTCGATCGACACCAGTGCTTCGGTGTGGTCGATCACGATGGCGCCACCCGAGGGCAGCGGCACCTGACGCGAGTAAGCCGTTTCGATCTGGTGTTCGATCTGGAAACGCGAGAACAGGGGCACGTCGTCGCGGTACTGCTTCACGCGATTGAGATGGTCGGGCATGACCACCTGCATGAAGTTGCGGGCCTGTTCGGAAATTTCTTCCGTATCGATGAGAATTTCACCGATATCCGGTTGGAAATAGTCACGGATGGCGCGGATGACCAGGCTCGATTCGAGATAGATCAGCGCCGAGTCGCGCGGCAGTTCGATGGTGTTGGCGGCGCCTTCGACGGCGTGCCACAGTTGCAGCAGGTAGTTCAGGTCCCACTGGAGCTCTTCCGCCGAGCGGCCGATACCGGCCGTGCGGGCGATGATGCTCATGCCTTCGGGCAGTTCGAGCTGCCCCATCGTCTCGCGCAGTTCCTGACGATCTTCACCCTCGATGCGGCGCGACACGCCACCGCCACGGGGGTTGTTCGGCATCAGCACGAGGTAACGGCCGGCCAACGAGATGAACGTGGTCAGGGCTGCGCCCTTGTTACCGCGCTCTTCCTTTTCCACCTGAACGATGAGTTCCTGACCTTCGGACAGGGCATCCTGAATGCGCGCATTGCGCACATCGGCGCCGTCGCGGAAGTACGCGCGAGCGACTTCCTTGAACGGCAGGAAGCCGTGGCGGCCTTCGCCGTAATTGACGAAGCAGGCTTCGAGGGAGGGTTCGATACGGGTGATGACACCCTTGTAGATGTTGCCTTTACGCTGTTCGCGTCCGGCCGTCTCGATATCGATGTCGATGAGTTTTTGCCCATCGACAATGGCCACGCGCAGTTCTTCCTGCTGCGTGGCGTTGAACAACATGCGTTTCATGAAAACGACTCCCACCCGCCGCTAATGCGAATGCGCAGAGCGTCGGGCACGTATCACTCGAGTTATCCAACACGCGAGGTTCGAGCCGGAGGTGGAAGAATTGCCGGGGAGGTCCGGGCGATGAGGCCCACGGACGCAAAGGCGCCTGCGAATACGCTAACGCGCTCGCCCGGAACCGCCGAAGTGCCATATAACGCCGGCACAGCGCGGATTACTTCGGGTTTGCAGTCCGTAACACGAGAAACTTCATCAGCATTTTCTCGGGGCGCCTGCCGACACTTATTCTTATTGTGGCGGCGCCTCAATCTCGACTTTTGCGCGAACGATATTCACAAAGCGATCAGCCTGAAAGAATGGACTCCAGTCTGACCGCCAAAAAATTCTATAACCACCAACTCTATCCGCGTCATGCGCGCTGCGACCGAAGCGGCCTATGGGCCAGACTTCCTGCCGACGCTGCGTGACGTGCGTGCGCTCGCTGCTCCAGGGTCACCGGACGAGCAGCCTGCCCGGGGTGCAAGTAAAATACCGTTTTGGGGTATGCACCAGCAGAGGTGTGGATTTGGCACGATTCCCGCTACCGCCACCTCTGTCGGACAAATTATATTCATAATGAATGAGTTAGGCAAAAGTCGGCACAAAATGGTTGCGCCGGCACCCGCACCACAGGTGCGGTTGGTCGAAGTCGACGACGGCTCGGCCGGTCAGCGGATCGATAATTTCCTCCTGCGTGAGTGCAAAGGGGTACCGAAAAGTCACGTTTATCGGATTCTTCGCAGCGGCGAAGTCCGCGTAAACAAAGGGCGAGTAGACGCAGCCTATCGACTTGTCCTGGGCGATATCATCCGAATCCCCCCGGTCCGCGTGGCCGCCGGTTCCAACGAACCCCAGACCCACGTTCCCGCCGCCACATTCCCCGTCCTGTTCGAAGACGACTACCTGCTGGCCATCAACAAACCGTCCGGCGTGGCCGTGCACGGTGGCAGCGGCGTGTCGTTCGGTGTGATCGAGCAATTGCGCCGCGCCATGCCGCAACTGAAGTTTCTCGAACTGGTGCACCGCCTCGACCGGGATACCTCGGGCATTCTGCTGCTCGCCAAGAAGCGCGCCGCGCTGGTCGGCATGCACGAGCAGATTCGCCACAACCGGATGGACAAGCGTTATCTGGCTTGTGTCACCGGCGAATGGCGCGACAAGCTGCGGGCGGTCAAGGCGCCGCTATATAAATACGTCACGTCCGAGGGGGAGCGCCGCGTCCGGGTGCAGGAAGACGGCCAGCAGTCGCACACCGTATTTCGCATGGTGGAATCATTTCCGCCTTATACCTTGCTGGAAGCGGAACTGAAAACGGGACGAACCCATCAGATACGCGTTCATCTGGCACACTGCGGCACCCCGATCGTGGGAGACGACAAGTACGGCGACTTCACGCTGAACAAGAATCTCGCCCGTCCCGGCGCCAAGCCCGGTATCAAACGCATGTTCCTGCACGCCTGGCGGTTGAAGTTCACGCATCCCGTGCTCGATACGCCGATTGCACTGGAAGCGGCGTTGCCGCCAGAATGTGAGCAATTCCTGAATCAACTTCGAGGCGCTCCCGCCGATGCCAAGCCCTGAGTTCGACCTGGTCGTTTTCGACTGGGACGGGACGTTGATGGATTCGACGCCCACTATTACCCGCTGTATCCAGGCGGCTTGCCGCGATCTTGGGTTGCCTGTGCCGACCGACGAGCTGGCCAGCCATGTCATCGGTCTGGGGCTGCGTGACGCCCTGCAAATGGCGGTTCCGACGCTCGACCCTGCGCACTATCCGCGTCTTTCTGAACGCTATCGCTTTCATTACTTGATAGGCGATAAAGCCACCGTGTTGTTTCCCGGCGTACGAGAATTGCTGGAAGAACTGCGCTCGCGCGGTCGATTCCTGGCAGTGGCGACCGGTAAGTCGCGCGTTGGCCTGAACCGCGCGCTCGAATCGGCAGGCCTGATGCGCACGTTCGACGCGACACGTTGCGCGGATGAGACATTCTCGAAGCCCCATCCGGCCATGCTCCAGGAACTCACCCGTGAGCTTGGGCAAGACCTGCGCCGCACGGTCATGATCGGCGACACCACGCACGACTTGCAGATGGCGCACAGCGCCGGGGCCGCGAGCGTGGCCGTGGCCTATGGTGGCGCGCATCCGCGTGATCAGCTTGAGGCGCTTGCGCCTGCGTTCTGTGCAGGCAGTGTGGCGGAGTTGCGCGAGTGGCTGCTGGAGCGGGTGTGAGCGAAACCGTCGCGCCGCAGCCGATCTGTGCCGGTACCGCGCTGGTGGACGGCGGACTCGGCGTGCGCTTCGAGGTGCTGGTCGGCGGACATCGCACGCCAGCCTTCGTGATTCGCTACGACGGGCAGGTGTATGGCTACCTCAATCAGTGCGCCCACGTGCCCATGGAGCTGGACTGGTCCGAGGGGCAGTTCTTCGAGACGTCCGGCTTATACTTGATGTGCGCTACGCATGGCGCGACGTACGAGCCCAATACGGGTCATTGCGTCGGCGGCCCATGCCGTGGCGGTGCATTGCAGCCGGTGCGGGTCGAGGAACAGTCGGCCCTGACTGACGGGGCGCCGTCGGGTGGCGCTGCTGCCGCGACGACGGTTGTGTGGTGGCCGGACGCCTATATACAAGTGCCCGATGCGCCGGCGTCGGCCGCGTGACGTGATCTGCGAATGACCGAAGCGACCTGAACGCGACGACAGCCGAACTTCTACCGCCTTTTCCTAAAGCTTCTCTGGACAACGTATGGCCGACGCCCTCCCGCCCGATTCGCCCCGCACCGAACCCGGTTTTCCGCCACCCGGCGGGCGTCCCCCTTCGGGAGGTGGGGGGAGTCCGCGTGACCCTCGCGAAGTGAAGCCGTGGGAGCGCGAGATGCTCGAAAAAGTGCTGATGGCCGGCATCAAGGAGCAGCGGGCTGCGCGCCGCTGGAAAATCTTCTTTCGCCTGCTGATGCTCGCGATCGTTGCGCTCGTCGTGTGGTCGATTTTCGATATCGATGGGAGCAGCAGTACATCGTCTGCTGGCGGTTCCGGCAAGCACACGGCACTCGTGACGCTGAGCGGCGAAATTGCCCCGGATGGTCAGGCCAGTGCTGAAAAGATCAACTCGGCACTCGAATCGGCGTTCGAGGATTCCTCGGCTGCGGGGGTGATCCTGCGGATCAACAGCCCGGGCGGCAGTCCGGTGCAGGCCGGTATGATCTATGACGATATCGCCCGTTTGCGCGCGAAATATCCGAAGAAGCCGTTGTACGTCGTGGTCGAGGAAATTTGTGCGTCCGGCGGCTATTACGTGGCGGCGGCTGCCGACAAGATTTACGTCGACAAGGCGAGCATCGTCGGGTCCATCGGCGTGTTGATGGACGGTTTCGGTTTCACGGGGCTCATGGACAAGCTCGGCGTCGAGCGGCGTTTGCTGACGGCCGGGCGCAACAAGGGCTTCCTCGATCCGTTCTCGCCGCAGACCGATCAGCAAAAGACGTACGCGCTCGACATGCTTGAGCAGGTGCATCAGCAGTTCATCGGTGCGGTCAAGAAGGGGCGCGGCAATCGCCTGAAGGACGACCCGGATCTGTTCAGTGGGCTGTTCTGGACGGGCCAGCGTGCCATCGAATTGGGGTTGGCCGACGGCACGGGCACGGTGGATTCAGTCGCCCGCGATGTGCTGAAAGCGCCTGATCTGGTTGACTACACCGTCAAGGAAAACCTGCCCGAGCGCATGGCGCGCCGATTCGGTGCGGCGGTCGGCACTGCGGCCATGAAGACGATGATGATGGGCTCGTCGCTGTCGTTGAAGTAAAACTGGATTTTCGATGCGAAATCGATGAAAAACCCCACGGAAACGGACGTTTTCGTGGGGTTTTCGTTTTACTGCGCGAGGAACAGGAAAATCGCGGGGCGCTTGTGTAGCTCCACGGTGTTCTGCGGCCAGCCTTTCACGCGATGCGCGACGATCTGCTCCGCATCCTGCGTCACATCGACGGCCACGCACAGCAGCGTCGATGCGTCGCAATTTTGCAGCAGCGCATCGAGCATGGCCTTGTTGCGGTAGGGCGTCTCGATGAAGATCTGCGTCTGCTTTTCCTTACGCGAGCGCTGTTCGAGTTCGCGCAGCCGTTTGGCGCGCTCGCCCGCATCCGTCGGCAAGTAGCCGTGAAACGCAAAACTCTGGCCGTTCAGACCGCTGGCCATCAGAGCAAGCAGAATCGAGCTCGGACCGACGAAAGGCACCACGCGGACGCCTTTTTCGTGGGCGCGCCGCACCAGCAGGGCCCCCGGATCGGCCACCGCCGGGCAGCCCGCCTCCGATACGAGGCCGCCGTCGGCACCCGCCAGAATCGGTGCCAGCAGAGCATCAATGGCGGCTGGCGGCGTGTTGACGTTCAACTCGCGGATTTCGATTTCCTGAATCGGCGTGCTCACGCCGACCAGTTTCAGAAAGGCGCGCGTGCTCTTGGCCTGTTCGCCGACGAAGTACGTCAGGCCGGCCGTCACCGTGCGGACCTCTTCGGGCAGCACGGCGGGCAAGCCGCCACGCGTGTCGGTGCCGAGGGTGTTCGGAATCAGGTACAGCGTGCCGCTCATGCCTTGGCTCCCGAAGCACCTTGTTGATGCACGGTCTGCGGCACGATTGATACGCCCGCCTGCATCAACATGGTCGTGAGTGCGATCATCGGCAGGCCGATGAGGGCGGTGGGATCGTCGTTCTCGATGGTTTCGAGCAGCATGATGCCCAGCCCCTCGGACTTGGCGCTCCCGGCGCAGTCATAGGGCGTTTCGGCGTGAAGATAGGCGGCGAGCACGTCATCGGGCAAGTCACGGAACTTCACACGGGTTACCACGTCTGTGGCTTGGCTGCGGTCGTGGCGAGCATCGTGCAGACAGAGTGCGGAGTGAAATTCCACGACTTTGCCGCGCATGTCGCGCAACTGCGCCATGGCGTTCTCGAAATTGCCGGGCTTGCCGATCTGGCGGCCTTCGAAGGTGGCGACCTGATCGGAGCCGATGATGAGGGCGTCGGGGTGAAGGGCGGCGACAGCCTGAGCTTTCTCGCGCGACAGGCGCAGGGAGGTGTCGTGCGGGGTTTCGCCAGGTGCCGGGGTTTCGTCGATGTTCGGGACGACGACCGTGAACGG
The DNA here is from genome assembly GCF_002179865.1 of Pandoraea sp. PE-S2R-1. NCBI lineage: Bacteria > Pseudomonadati > Pseudomonadota > Betaproteobacteria > Burkholderiales > Burkholderiaceae > Pandoraea > Pandoraea sp. PE-S2R-1. The sequence continues at coordinate 82,871 of NZ_NGUR01000017.1, forward strand.
CAGGCGCAGGCGCTCAAGCAGTTCACGGCGATAGCGCGATCCGGAGGCCAGGATCAACGGTGGCAGGGGCTGTGCGGTCATCGGGTTTAAGTGTTTGACGAGAAACGAAAAACTATTTAGAATTCACGGCTTTTGCAATCTGGCGCTCGGTCCCGCCAGTCTGCGCGATCAGGGTTCGAACACCGGAAAACGGCGTCGGATCAAGGCGCTGCGAGGGCAAGGGACGTTGAAAAGCAGTCAGATGCGCCAAGGCAAGGATGAGCGTGATGAACGAATATATCGTCGATCTGTTCGAATTCGCGCGTACCGGCCGGGTGGCGGAAGGTGACGTGCGACTTGCGGCTTTGCCGCGCATGGTAACCGAAGTGCCTCCTGAAGTCTCGGAGGCCGCCCGTACGAAAGGCGTGTTCCATTGGCGTGCCGAGGGCAGCGAAAAGCAGGTGTTGCGTGCGGATGGCAAGCCCACCGTTGCGCAGTTTCTGACGCTGTCGGTCGAAGGCCCGATGTGGCTGGAGTGCCAACGCTGCCTGGCGCCGTACCAGGAACCGCTGGACTCGGAGACGACGTTTGAAGTCGTGCGCGACGATGCGGCTGCTGAAGCCCGTCCGCTCGACGAAGACGAACTCGAAGCGCTGGTCGGCTCGAAGCATTTCGATCTGCGCGAGCTGGTCGAGGAAGAATTGTTGTTGGCTTTGCCGATTGTGCCCAAACACGAGGTTTGTCCGAGTGTGCACGACGCGCTGGCCACGGGCAGCGACGGGTTGACCGAACCGGAACCCGAGCCCGAAGAAGAGGATAAGCCGTCTCCGTTCGCGGCGCTGGCAGCGCTCAAGCGCTCGCCGGACAAGGACGGAAAGTAAAGTGCGGCCGGGTTTCCGGCTCACCAAAGTACATGTTTGCGTTAGTCGCACAGGTCGGGCCGACAGGCCGACACCGTAGGGCGGCGCTCGAACTGTGTTAAAATTTCGCGATATTTTGAGGAGTTATCATGGCCGTTCAACAGAACAAGAAGTCGCCGTCGAAGCGCGGCATGCACCGTTCGCACGATTTCCTGACCGCACCGTCGACCGCCGTCGAACCGACGTCGGGTGAGACGCATCTGCGTCACCACATTTCGCCGAACGGTTTCTACCGTGGTCGTAAGGTCATCAAGACCAAGAACGACTAATTCGGCCCGACAGACGACACGCGCCCATCATGGCGCTGTTTGATCGTCCGATGTGGCAAAAGCGGCACTTATCCTGCCGCTTTTTTTGTTACCTGTACCGCAAGCCAATCACGTCGACATGACAGTCACCCTGACGATCGATTGTATGGGCGGTGACCATGGCCCATCGGTGACGGTGCCGGCCGCGGTTCACTTCGTACAATCCACCGACGATGTCGAGCTCGTGCTGGTCGGGCAGCAGGACGCCATCAACGCGCAGCTCGCAAAGTTGCGCGTGACGGATCACCCGCGCCTGTCCGTCGTCAATGCGACCGAAGTTGTCGCCATGGACGACTCGGTCGAGACCGCGCTTCGCAAGAAGAAAGACTCTTCGATGCGTGTGGCGTTGAATCTGGTCAAGGAAGCGCGCGCGCAGGCTTGCGTGTCCGCCGGGAATACCGGTGCGCTGATGGCCGTTTCGCGCTACGTGCTCAAGACGTTGCCGGGTATCGAACGTCCCGCCATTGCCACGGTGCTGCCTAATCAGAAGGCCGGCTACACCACGATGCTCGATCTGGGCGCCAACGTGGACTGCGAGCCGACCCACCTGCTGCAATTCGCCGAAATGGGCCACGCGCTCGTCGCGGCGGTCGACGGGAAGGACCATCCGTCGATCGGTCTGCTCAACATCGGCGAAGAAGTTATCAAGGGCAACGACGTCATCAAGCAGGCAGGCGAGCTGTTGCGCGCCTCCACGCTGAACTTCTACGGCAACGTGGAAGGCAACGATATCTATCGCGGCACCACCGACATCGTGGTCTGCGACGGTTTCGTCGGTAACGTCGCGCTCAAGACCTCCGAAGGCCTGGCGCAAATGCTCGGCGACATGATCAGAGAGGAATTCACCCGTACGTGGTGGGCCAAAGTGATCGCTGTTGTCGCGCTGCCGATTCTCACCCGCTTCAAGAACCGCGTCGATCACCGTCGTTATAACGGTGCGGCGTTGCTCGGGTTGCGTGCACTTGTCATCAAGAGCCACGGCTCGGCCGACGCCTACTCGTTTGAATGGGCTATCAAACGCGGCTATGATGCAGTTCGCAATGGTGTGCTCGACCGCTTGTCGCACGCCATGCAGGAGAATCAAACCAAGCTCCAGGACAACAAGCCGGCGAGCGCCATTCCGGCGCTTTGATGCCGACGGCCTGCCCTGGCGCGCTAACTGATCTTAAGATGACCCAGTCCGCGATTCATTCCCGTGTCATCGGTACCGGCAGCTATCTGCCGGCACGACGCGTGACCAACCAGCAGCTGGCCGACGAGCTTGCCACGCGCGGCATCGAGACGAGCGACGAGTGGATCGTCGCGCGCACCGGTATCAAGGCCCGGCATTTCGCGGCGCCTGATCAGAGCAGCAGCGACATGGCCACCGAGGCCGCGAAGCGCGCGCTCGACATGGCCGGACTCGACGCCAACCAGCTCGATCTGATCATCGTTGCCACCTCCACACCCGACTTCGTGTTTCCGAGCACTGCCTGCCTCGTGCAGAACAAGCTCGGCATCACCAATGGATGTGCGGCGTTCGATGTGCAGGCTGTTTGCTCGGGCTTCGCTTACGCGATGGCCACGGCGCATAACTTCATTCGCGCCGGTGCCCACCGCAATGTGCTGGTGATCGGTGCCGAGACGTTCTCGCGGATTCTCGATTTCAACGATCGCACCACCTGCGTGCTGTTCGGCGATGGTGCCGGCGCGGTCGTGCTGCAAGCCTCCAACGAGCCGGGCATTCTGTCGAGTGCGCTGCACGCCGACGGCAGCCACTCGAACATTCTGTGCGTGCCGGGCAATGTGAATGCCGGTGCGGTGCAGGGTGAGGCGTTCCTCTATATGGATGGCCAGGCGGTGTTCAAGCTGGCCGTCAAGGTGCTGGAGAAAGTGGCCCACGAGGCCCTGGAGAAGGCCGGACTGGAGCAGTCGGCGATCGACTGGCTGATTCCGCATCAGGCCAACCTGCGCATCATGACGAGCACGGCCCGCAAGCTGGGTCTGCCCGAAGAAAAAATGGTCGTCACCGTCGACCAGCATGGCAATACCTCGGCCGCCTCGATTCCGCTCGCGCTTGACGTGGCGGTTCGCGATGGCCGCATCAAGCCCGGCCAGAACGTCATGATCGAAGGCGTTGGCGGCGGCTTTACCTGGGGCGCGGTGCTGTTCCGCATGTAAAAGCCCTCCGGCGCAGTGGCGTCGCGCGCGTGTCGGTGATTCCGTCGAGGAATGCCGCTCACGCAGCGATGCCGCCTCGCGCGTCACGACGACGCGCGACAATGCACCGCGTTATTTCCTGAATCTGACTGCAAACCCAAGCGCCATGACATTCGCTTTCGTTTTCCCGGGACAAGGATCCCAATCGGTGGGCATGCTGGACGCCTTCGGTGACAACACCGTTGTGCGCGAGACGCTCGCCGAAGCTTCGGACGCCCTCGGGCGGGATATGGCCAAGCTGATCGCCGCTGGCCCCGCCGAAGATCTGAACCTCACCACCAATACCCAGCCGGTCATGCTCACTGCCGCCTACGCGATGTACCGCGCGTGGCTGGCCGAGGGCGGTGCCGTGCCGGCGTTCGTGGCAGGCCACAGCCTTGGTGAATACACCGCGCTTGTGGCTGCCGGTGTGATCGCCTTCAAGGATGCCGTGCCGCTCGTGCGTTTCCGCGCGCAAGCCATGCAGGAAGCCGTGCCGGTCGGTCAGGGTGGCATGGCCGCCATTCTGGGTCTGGACGACGACACCGTGCGCAATGTTTGCGCCGAAGCGTCGGCCGCCGGCGTGGTCGAGGCGGTCAATTTCAACGCCCCGGCGCAAGTGGTCATCGCGGGTGCCAAGGCCGGCGTCGAAAAGGCGTGCGAACTGGCCAAGGCCGCGGGCGCCAAGCGCGCACTCGTGCTGCCGGTGTCGGCACCGTTCCACTCGTCGCTGCTCAAGCCGGCGTCGGATCGCCTGCGCGAGTATCTGGCGGGCGTGACGTTCAATGCACCGCAAATCCCGCTGGTCAATAACGTGGATGTGGCCGTCGAGACCGACGTCGCCCGCATCAAGGACGCGCTGGTCCGTCAGGCTGCTGCCCCGGTGCGATGGGTCGAGTCGGTCAAGTGGCTCGCCGGTCAAGGTGTGACGCAAGTGGTCGAGTGCGGTCCGGGCAAGGTGCTCACCGGTCTGACCAAGCGTATCGACGGCAACCTCACGGGGCTGGCGATCACCGATCCGGCATCGCTCGCCGACGTGCGCGGCCAGCTCTCGTAAGCACTCAGCCAAGAACAGGCAAAGGTATTCCTCTCATGAGCAAGCAACTCGACAATCACGTGGCGCTGGTGACTGGTGCCTCGCGCGGCATCGGCCGTGCCATCGCTCTCGAACTGGCCCGTCAGGGTGCGACCGTCGTCGGTACCGCCACGAGCGAAGCCGGCGCGAAGGGCATTGACGCGTATTTCGCCGAAGCCGGTATTTCGGGAAAAGGCATCGTTCTGAACGTGACCGACGCTGAAGGCGTGGCCGCGGCGCTCGACGACATTCTCAAGCAATACGGAAAGCTCGACATCCTCGTCAACAATGCCGGCATCACGCGCGACAACCTCGCGATGCGCATGAAGGACGACGAGTGGGACGACGTCATCGACACGAATCTGAAGGCGATCTTCCGTCTGTCGCGTGCCGTGATCAAGCCGATGATGAAGGCCCGCAACGGCCGCATCATCAACGTGACCTCGGTGGTCGGCTCGGCCGGCAATCCGGGGCAGGCCAACTACGCCGCTGCCAAGGCGGGTGTGGCAGGCATGTCGCGTTCGTTGGCCGCTGAGATCGGCAGCCGAAACATCACGGTCAATTGCGTGGCGCCGGGTTTCATCGATACCGATATGACCAAGGCATTGGGCGAAGCCCAGCACGAAGCCCTGAAGTCGCGAATTCCGTTGGGCCGTCTGGGCGCACCGGAAGATATCGCGAATGCCGTAGCGTTCCTCGCGTCGCCGCAGGCCGGTTACATCACCGGCACCACGCTGCACGTGAATGGCGGCATGTTCATGAATTAACGGCAGGTCGCGTAAAAAGCGGTGGAATTACGTGATTTTGCGCGACATTGAACATTATTTGGCGCATGGTAACTTTGCTTGGCAAACCTGTTAAAATGCGCGCACTTGTCTGAACTAACTACCCCGGAGAGTTTGCATGGAAAACATTGATCAACGCGTCAAGAAGATCGTCGCGGAACAACTTGGCGTTGCCGAAGCAGAAATCAAGAACGAATCGAGCTTCGTGAATGACCTGGGTGCCGACTCGCTCGATACGGTCGAGCTGGTGATGGCCCTGGAAGAAGAGTTCGGCATGGAAATTCCGGACGAAGAAGCCGAAAAGATCACCACCGTGCAGCAAGCGATCGATTACGCAAGCGCGCACGTCAAGGCCTAAACAGGGCCTACGGATCGCCTGGCCGGCCGGAGTGCCGACCGGTTCCCGGCGCCAGGGATGCCTGTCAGCCGCAGGGAGCACGGGGTCGGACCCTGTCGCCTCTGTGGCTTTTGTTTTGTATGACCCAGCAGAAGAAGGGGAGTATCGTGAGTCGTCGTCGCGTCGTCATTACTGGTCTGGGCCTGATCTCGCCGGTCGGCAATACTGTTGCTGAAGGTTGGGAAAATCTGGTCGCCGGCCGCTCGGGCATCGCCAACATCACGAAGTTCGATTCGACCAACCATCGGGTGCACTTCGCGGGCGAAGTCAAGAACTTCGAGACCGAGAAGTACATTTCCGCGAAGGAAGCCCGCCGTATGGATACGTTTATCCATTACGGGCTTGCTGCCGGCATTCAAGCGTTCGAAGACAGTGGCCTCGCAGTGACCGAAGCCAATGCCGAGCGTATTGGTGTGCTGGTCGGTTCGGGCATCGGCGGTCTGCCGATGATCGAGGACACCGATAAGTCGCTTATCGAAGGCGGTCCGCGCAAGATTTCCCCGTTCTTCGTGCCGGGTTCGATCATCAACATGATCTCGGGTCACCTGTCGATCAAGTTCGGCCTGAAAGGTCCGAACCTTGCCATCGTCACGGCCTGCACGACGGGTCTGCACTGTATTGGTCAAGCCGCGCGCATGATCCAGTACGGCGATGCGGACGCCGTGCTCGCCGGTGGTGCCGAGTCGACCGTTTCGCCGCTGGGCATCGGTGGCTTTGCCGCGATGAAGGCCCTGTCGGAGCGTAACGACGATCCGGCGACGGCGAGCCGTCCGTGGGACCGCGATCGCGACGGCTTCGTGCTGGGCGAAGGCGCCGGCGTGATGATGGTCGAAGAGTACGAGCACGCCAAGGCGCGCGGCGCGAAGATCTACGCCGAGCTGACTGGCTTCGGCATGAGCGCCGACGCGTACCACATGACCGCACCGTGCGAAGACGGCGACGGCGCCCTGCGTTCGATGAAGAACGCCTTGCGCGACGCCGGTATCAACGCCGACGTGGTGAACTACGTCAACGCACACGGCACGTCGACGCCGCTGGGCGATATCGCCGAAACGGTCGCTGTGAAGCGCCTGATGGGCGATGCGGCCAAGCAAGTCGTGGTGAATTCGACCAAATCGATGACCGGTCACCTTTTGGGTGGCGCCGGTGGTCTGGAGTCGGTGTTTACCGTGTTGGCCGTGCACCATCAAAAGTCGCCGCCGACGATCAATATCTTCAATCAGGACCCCGCTTGCGATCTGGATTACTGCGCAAACGTGGCCCGAGACATGAAAATTGACGTCGCATTGAAGAACTCTTTCGGTTTTGGCGGGACTAACGGCACGCTGGTCTTCCAGCGAGTCTAAGTTCGCGGGACGCCGCGCAGGCGTCCCGTTCCGCTACCCACGCGCCGGTGAGTGTGCCCGGGCGTGCGGCGTACAAGACACATCCAACCGTGGCGGCAAGTGCCGCCATGGTGCAATCAGATCCGACCGGATCTGGCAGCCAGAGAAAAAACGGATCCATATCAGGTGAGTGAACGAGAAATCGACCAGGCGCTCGTCGAGCGCGTGCAAAAAGGCGACAAAGCCGCCTTCGAGCTGCTGGTTGCGAAATATCACCGCAAGATCATCCGCCTCGTATCGCGGCTCGTGCGCGATCACGCTGAGGTCGAGGATGTGACGCAGGAGGCCTTTATCAAGGCCTACCGCGCCTTGCCGCAGTTTCGCGGCGAGTCGGCGTTCTATACCTGGCTGTATCGTATTGCTGTCAACACGGCGAAGAACCACCTGGCCACGCAGGGGCGCCGTGCACCGACTTCGACTGAAGCAAACGCTGAAGAAGCGGAAACTTTTGCCGAGGCCGATCAACTAAGGGATATCAACACGCCTGAGTCGATGCTGATGAGCAAGCAGATTGCTCAAACGGTCAACGCGGCGATGGAGGCTTTGCCCGATGAACTTCGGACGGCAATTACCCTGCGAGAAATCGAGGGTTTGAGCTACGAAGAGATCGCCGAAGCCATGGGGTGCCCGATCGGAACGGTCCGTTCGCGAATTTTCCGGGCGCGTGAAGCGATTGCCAGCCGGCTTAGGCCGCTGCTGGACACGCCTGACGGTAAGCGCTGGTGAGCGCGCCGCCGGGGAAGTTATTTTCGTTGGGGGATATCATGGGATCAGCGACGGTGCAAACGCAGCGGGGGCTGCAAGCCGAGCGGATTTCCGCGTTGGTTGACGGGGAATTCGATGCGGACGAGTTGGCAGCCCTGCTGGATGAGGCTGACACTTCGGGCCGGCCTCTGTGGGACGACTACCACCTGATCGGGGACGCACTGCGTTCCGATGAATTGGCACTACCGCGTTCGGAATCGGCCTTCATGGCCTCGTTCGCCGCACGCCTCGAAGCCGAGCCGCATCTGCTCGCACCGGCCGCTCTGGCCGATGTGCAGGCAAGCACCGCGCAAGCGGCACGCACTGCCGGCTCGCGCATTACCCGTATCAATCCGTTCCTGCGTGTGCGTCGCGTTCTGCCGACGGCCGCGGCCGCTGCGGCGGTCGCTGCGCTGTCGTGGGTCGTGGTGCCGCGTTTGCAGGATCACCCGGCCGGCGGTGCACAACCGCAGGTGCTGGCACAGACGGCGGCGCCGTCGGCTGCCACGGGTGGTGCGAACCTGACCCGTGTGACGCTCACGCAGCAGCCGCAAGCGGCTGTGGCCGCGGCCGCCAACGGCGCAGGTCCGAACGATCTGATCGTGCTGCGCGATGCGCGCCTGGACCAATACCTGGCCGCGCATCAGCAATACGCTCCGGCGCCGATCGGCCAGAGCGTGTCTCCTTATATGCGAGCCTCGGCGCAAGCGGATGAATAAATGCAGCGCCTGAGTATCGAATCCTTGCCGCGTGCGCCCTTGGGGCGCACTTTCTTCCTGTTTGCCTTCCTGCTGGTCTCCACGCTGCAATCGCAGGCGTGGGCACAGGCGTCGGCACCGTCCGCCGACCCATTGGTCGAGCGGCGCGAAGTCAGCGCGTGGCTCAACAAGATCCACCGCGCCGCGCAGACCCAGAATTACGTCGGCACCTTCGTCTATCAGCGTGGCTCGACCATGCGATCGTCGAAGATCAGTCACTTTGCCGACAAGGGTAACGAGTACGAAGAACTCGAAACCCTCGATGGGCGCCAGCGCCGCATTCTCCGTCAGAACGAAGACGTCTACACGCTGATTCCTGAACAGAAGACCGTCTTCCAGGAAAAGCGCGAGAGCAAGGATTCGTTCCCGGCATTGCTCGCAACGCCCAATCGCGACGTTCTCGATTTCTACACGCCGAAGCTGCTGCCGAACGAGCGCATGGCCGGGTTCGATTGCGTGGTGATCGAGCTCACGCCGAAGGACGAGTACCGTTTCGGCTACCGGCTGTGGGCAGATCGCAACACGGGGTTGCTGTTGCGTGCGCAGACCATCGATGCGGACGGCCACATGCTCGAGCAGGCTGCGTTCTCGCAAATCTCGATTGGTGTGCCGAGCGAGAAGGCGCGCATCGTGCATGCCATTCAGGCAACGCACGGCTGGCACGTCATCAAGCCGCAAATTGCACCGACGCATCTGTCCGATGCGGGCTGGAGCATCGACGTCGACAAGAAGGTGCCGGGCTTCAAGGCCGTGCGCGAAGTGCGTCGCACGATGCGCTCGACGGCCGATGGCAAACCGCTGGATGTCCAGCAGGTGGTATATTCCGACGGCATGGCAGGACTTTCGGTGTTTATCGAGCCGGCCACGCGTGACCGCAAGGAAGGCCACGGCAGCGCTGGGGCGACCAACATCCTCATCAAGCGCCACGGCGACTATTGGCTGACCTTGCTCGGCGAAGTGCCGCAGGCCACCCTGCAACAGTTCGCTGCAAGTATCGAATTCAAGCAGCCGGCGAAGTAAGCGGCTGCCGGGCGGGCCGCCACCGGTGACGGAGCGGCCCGGGCAGCGAGGTGCGCATGGCAGCGATAGCCGTGTGCATGACAGCGTTGCCCTCAGGGATTCCCAGACTATCGCGCACTACGATCTTCCAATGAAGAAGACTCTCCTGCTTCGTGTCATGCTCGGCGGCGTTATGACCGCCTCGTTGGCGGGAGCTCCCGCCGCCTTTGCCGCGCCGGCCTCAGCACCCGCCAGCGGACCGGCAGCGCCGGCCGCCCTCGCGCCGCTGACCAACCTCCCCGATTTCACTCAGCTTGTCGATCGCGTCGGCCCTGCCGTCGTGAACATTCGTACGACCGAGCGCGTCAGCCGCAGTCAGCGCGGCATGCCGCCGGGCATGGACGACGACATGGCCGAGCTGTTCCGGCGCTTCTTCGGTGTGCCGATGCCGCAGCCGGGCCCGAAGGGCGGTGCGCCCAAGCGGGGTCAGCCGCAGCCGGACGAAGAGCAGAACAGTGGCGTGGGTTCGGGCTTCATCGTGTCCGCCGACGGCTACATCATGACCAACGCGCACGTGGTCGATGGTGCCGACAGCATTTACGTCACGCTGACCGACAAGCGCGAATTCAAGGCCAAGCTGGTCGGGGCCGACAAACGCACCGATGTTGCGGTGGTCAAGGTCGAAGCCAAGGATCTGCCGACGGTACCGATCGGCGACTCGAACAAGTTGCGCGTCGGTGAATGGGTCGTGGCCATCGGTTCGCCGTTCGGGCTGGAAAACACCGTGACGGCCGGGATCGTCTCGGCGAAAGGCCGCGACACCGGCGACTACCTGCCGTTCATCCAGACCGACGTGGCCGTGAACCCCGGTAACTCGGGTGGTCCGCTGATCAATATGCGCGGTGAGGTCGTCGGTATCAATTCGATGATCTACAGCCAGACGGGCGGCTTCATGGGCATTTCGTTCGCGATTCCGATCGACGAAGTGATGCGCGTGGCCGACCAGCTCAAGAAGACCGGCAAGGTCGTGCGCGGCCGTATCGGCGTGGCGATCAGCGAGGTCAGCAAGGATGTGGCGGATTCGCTGGGCTTGCCGCGTGCACAGGGCGCGCTGGTGCGCAGCATCGAACCGGGCAGCCCGGCCGAAAAGGCGGGTGTGCAGCCGGGCGACATCATCATGAAGTTCGATGGCCGCCCTGTCGATCACGCGACGGACTTGCCGCGGATGGTGGGTGACACCAAGCCGGGCGCGAGTGCGACGCTGCAAGTGCTGCGCAAGGGCAAGAACCAGGATCTGCGTATTACGATCGCCGAGGCCGATGTCGACACGCCGAAGGCGTCGAAAGCACAAAGCGGCAGCGCCGATACCCCGCACCCCAATGCCTTGGGTCTGGTGGTATCCGATCTGAGCGACGCGCAGAAGAAGGATTTGAAGTTGCGCGGTGGCGTGCAGGTCGAGTTGTCGGAAGGTCCGGCCGGCCGCGCCGGTCTGCAACAGGGTGACATCATCCTGCGTGTGGGCGATACCGACGTGACAAGCGCGAAGCAGTTCGAAGAGGTGGTCAAGGCGCTGGATCCGAAGCGTCTGGTGCCGATTCTCGTGCGCCGTGGCGATGCTACGCAGTTCGTGCCGTTGCGCCCGCGCGCACCGGCCACCGGCAAGTAATCCGGTCGCGATTGACGGATTTGACGGCAATGACCGCGCCGGCGCTGACCCTCTATGGCCGCAAATGGTGTCATCTGTGCGATGACATGCTTGCGGCACTGGAGGCCATGCGCCCGGCGTGGGACTTCTCCGTGACGGTCGTGGACGTCGACAGCGATCCGGCGCTGGAAGCGAAATACGACGAAATCGTGCCAGTACTGGCGTTAGGCGAGCGCGAATTGTGCCGTTATCGTTTTGACGCTGCCGCCGTGCAAGCGGCGTTGCGCGCACCGTAGGTCAACGATCCGCCGAGCCACCCCGACGATATGGGGGCAGCTCCCCCAACCCCACCGATGAAACGCCGCGATGCACGCGATTTCGGCCGGAATGACCGCGCTTTCGGCTAAAATGTCGTGTTAGCCGATTCTCTCGAAAGCCGCTGCCGAGCCGAATCTTCATGGCACCGACTTTTCTCTAGCCCCGCCTCATGGACCATATCCGCAATTTTTCGATCATCGCCCACATCGACCATGGGAAATCGACCCTGGCCGATCGCATCATCCAGCTGAGCGGCGGTTTGTCCGATCGTGAAATGGAATCCCGAGTTCTCGACTCGATGGACCTTGAGCGCGAGCGTGGCATCACCATCAAGGCACAGACCGCAGCGCTGCAATACAAGGCGCGCGACGGCAAAATCTACAACCTGAACCTGATCGACACGCCGGGACACGTCGACTTTTCGTATGAAGTAAGCCGCTCGCTGTCCGCTTGCGAAGGCGCGCTGCTCGTGGTCGACGCCTCGCAAGGCGTGGAAGCGCAAACGGTTGCCAACTGCTACACCGCCATTGAACTGGGCGTGGAAGTGGTGCCGGTGCTCAACAAGATCGATTTGCCGTCGGCCGAACCCGAGAACGCGATTCAGGAAATCGAAGACGTCATCGGCATCGAAGCGACCGACGCCGTGCGCTGCTCGGCCAAGACGGGCCTGGGTGTGGAAGAGGTGCTCGAAGCCCTCATCGCCAAGGTGCCGCCGCCCAAGGGCGACGCGACGGCCGCGCTGCAAGCATTGATCATCGACTCGTGGTTCGACAACTACGTGGGCGTCGTGATGCTGGTGCGCGTGGTCAACGGCACGCTCAAGCCGAAGGAAAAAATTCAGCTGATGGCCACCGGCGCGACCTATCCGGTCGAGCAGGTCGGTGTGTTCACGCCGCGTTCGCAACAGCGCGAGTCGCTGTCGGCCGGTCAGGTGGGCTTCATCATCTCGGGCATCAAGGAGCTGGACGCGGCCAAGGTCGGCGACACCGTCACGCACGCCGTGACCACGACGACCAAGCCGGCGGCCGAACCGCTGCCGGGCTTCAAGGAAGTGAAGCCGCAGGTGTTCGCGGGTCTGTATCCGGTGGAAGCCAACCAGTACGACGCACTGCGCGAATCGCTCGAGAAGCTCAAGCTCAACGACGCCTCGCTGCAATACGAGCCGGAAGTTTCGCAGGCGCTGGGCTTCGGCTTCCGCTGCGGTTTCCTGGGCTTGCTGCACATGGAAATCGTGCAGGAGCGTCTGGAGCGCGAATTCGACATGGACCTCATCACCACGGCACCGACCGTGATTTATGAGGTCGTGCAGCGCGACGGTACGACGATCACGGTCGAGAACCCGTCGAAGATGCCGGACCCGGGCCGTATCGAAGAGATTCTCGAGCCGATCGTCACGGTCAACCTGTACATGCCGCAAGAGTATGTGGGCTCCGTGGTCACGTTGTGCCAGCAGAAACGCGGCTTGCAGCTCGACATGCAATATCACGGCCGTCAGGTCAAATTGATCTACGAAATCCCGATGGCGGAAATCGTGCTCGACTTCTTTGATCGTCTGAAGTCGGTGTCGCGCGGTTATGCGTCGATGGATTACGAATTCAAGGAATATCGCTCGTCGGACGTGGTCAAAGTCGACATGCTGATCAACGGCGACAAGGTCGACGCACTGTCGATCATCGTGCACCGTTCGGAAAGCCGTCGTCGTGGCAATCAGGTCGCGGCGAAGATGCGCGAAATCATCCCGCGTCAGATGTACGATGTGGCAATTCAAGCCGCGATTGGCGCGAACATCATTGCGCGTGAGAACATCAAGGCGTTGCGCAAGAACGTGCTTGCCAAGTGTTATGGCGGCGACATCTCGCGTAAGAAGAAGCTGCTGGAGAAACAGAAGGCTGGTAAGAAGCGTATGAAGCAGGTGGGGAATGTGGAAATTCCGCAGGAAGCGTTCCTCGCCATTTTGCAAGTCGAAGACAAATAACGTAGCGACAGGTCCCGCATGAATTTCGCCCTGATTCTTTTGATCCTGGTGCTGGTTACCGGGGTGGCCTGGGTGGCCGACAAGTTGGTGTTTCAACCGGCGCGCCGCCGGGCAGCACAGCAGGCGGTGACGCAATTCGATCAGCAGCAGCTTGTATTGCAAGGGTCCGGCATTCAGGGCTCTGGCGTGCAGGAGGGTGGTGCAGTCGCGAGTGCGCGCGCCAAGGTGCGTGACGACAAGCTGCGTCAGCCGTGGTGGCTCGAATACTCGGCGAGTTTCTTCCCGGTGATTCTTGCGGTGTTCGTGCTGCGCTCGTTCGTGGTCGAGCCGTTCAAGATCCCGTCGGGCTCGATGATTCCGACGCTGCTGGTGGGTGACTTCATCCTCGTGAACAAGTTCGACTACGGCATTCGCCTGCCGGTGATCAACAAGAAGGTCATTGATCTGGGCGAGCCGAAGCGTGGCGACGTGGTCGTGTTCCGCTACCCGAAAGATGAGTCGATGGACTACATCAAGCGTGTGATCGGTGTGCCGGGCGACGTGGTGGCCTACGAGAACAAGAAGCTCACGGTGAACGGCGAGCCGGTGCCGGAGACGGCACTGCCGGACTTCTTCGACGACGAGCACATTGCTTACTACAAGCAGTTCGAAGAGACGGTGGGCGGTGTGAAGCATCGCATCCTGAACGATCCGAACGTGCCGCCGTACATCATGGGTGCCGACGATTTCCCGAACAAGCAGAACTGCCAGTACAACAGTCAGGGTGTGATCTGCAAGGTGCCGCCGGGCAACTACTTCATGATGGGCGATAACCGCGACAACAGCGCGGACAGCCGCTACTGGGGCTTTGTGCCCGAGCAGAACATCGTGGGCCGGGCGTTCTTCATCTGGATGAACTTCTCGAACCTCAAGCGTCTGGGCGGCTTCCAGTAATTGGAAGGTGCGTCGGATATTCACCGAGAGGTGAGATCCGGAAGCCTTGAAGTATTAATGCGGGAATTGGCGATAAATCGCTGATTTCCGCATTATTGTTTCTGATTTTGTATTTAATCATGCGGCTGGCTTGGGTCGCCGGGGGAATCTCTCTGCAATCACCCCGGCGTTGTCTGAGCCACCGTCCTCACGCGAGTCTGAAAAGCCCGTCGGACGGCGGTTTCGCCCGTCGTTTCTTGGCGACGACGCGCGCCGGGGCGGGAGCGTCGCGCTATACTTGCGCCATGCCTCAATCACTGAATCAACTGGAAGAACGCCTCCAGTATCGCTTCCACGATGCGGAATTGCTTTGCCAAGCACTGACGCATCGTAGCCATAGTGCCGCCAATAATGAGCGGCTGGAGTTTCTCGGCGATTCCATTCTGAATTGTTCCGTTGCGGCCATTCTGTTTCGTCGTTATCCCAAACTCGACGAAGGCGATCTGTCGCGTGTGCGGGCCAATCTCGTCAAGCAGCAGTCGTTGTACGAAATTGCGCAGGTGTTGGGCGTTTCCGAATTTCTGCGCTTGGGTGAGGGTGAGCTCAAGAGCGGTGGTTTCCGCCGTCCGTCGATTCTGGCCGACACGCTTGAAGCCCTGTTTGGCGCGATGTACCTCGACGGCGGATTCGAAGCGGCGTACGCCGTGATCGAACGTCTGTACACGCCGGTGCTCGAACACGTCGATCCGAGAACGCTCGGCAAGGACGCGAAGACGTTATTGCAGGAGTACCTGCAAGGTCACAAGATCGCGTTGCCTCAGTACACGGTGACGGCCACGCACGGCGCGGCGCATAACCAGCAATTCGAAGTCGAATGCGCGGTGCCGAAGCTCGACATCAAGGTGGGTGGCGCAGGCGCGAGCCGCCGTGCGGCCGAGCAAGCGGCGGCCAAGAAGGCGCTTGAAGAAGTGCAGAAGATGCCGGCACTCGCGAAGCCCAAGGCCGAGAAGAGCGCGAAGGCGGCCAAGAAACGTGCGGCGAAGGCCGCGGCGTCGGAGGCGAAGAAGGCCGATCAGGCGGCGGGTACGCCATCGCCGGAGACGCAGGCGAAGGAAGTGCCGAAAGACACCAGAGACGCCAAGGACACCAAGGATGCCAAGGAAGCGAAAGCCACCAGCATTCCGGTGCCGGCGATGACCGCCGCGCATGGTCATGGTGCAGCGCGTGTCGCGATTCCGGCCGCGGAAAAAGCGACAGATAAAGCGACTGACAAGGCGACAGACAAGTCGGCAGACAAAGCGGCAGACAAAGCGGCAGACAAGGTCGAAGCTGCAAAGCAACCACCGGCAGCCGCCTGAGTACCATTCAAGGGGAGGGCGCAGTGCGCCGCCCCTATCACGAGAGTTTCCAAACATGAACGATAAGACGGATTTTCGCTGCGGGACCGTGGCGATCGTCGGGCGTCCGAACGTCGGCAAATCGACGCTGCTTAACGCCCTCGTCGGTCAAAAGATCAGCATCACCTCACGCAAGGCGCAGACCACGCGCCACCGCATCACCGGCATCTGCACCACGGACGACGCCCAGTACATCTTTGTCGATACCCCGGGTTTCCAGACACGTCACGCCACGGCACTGAACCGCTCGCTCAACCGCGCGGTCACGTCCACGCTGTCGAGCGTGGATATCGTGCTGTTCGTCATCGAAGCGGGCAAT
This sequence comes from Pandoraea sp. PE-S2R-1, assembly GCF_002179865.1. Lineage (NCBI taxonomy): Bacteria > Pseudomonadati > Pseudomonadota > Betaproteobacteria > Burkholderiales > Burkholderiaceae > Pandoraea > Pandoraea sp. PE-S2R-1. The sequence goes on from NZ_NGUR01000017.1 coordinate 98,965, forward strand.
TTCGGCCCGGACGACGAGAAAGTGATGAAGCTTCTGCCTGACAACGTGCCGGTGCTGCTGATCATCAACAAGCTCGACCGTATTACCGATCGCGCGGAGATGCTGCCGTTCTTGCAAAAAGTGGGTGCCGTGCGCGATTTCCGTGAAATCATTCCGCTCTCGGCCAAGCGTGCCGACGACATCAAGCGTCTGCTCGGCGTGCTTCGTCCGTACCTGCTCGAAGGCGAGCCGATTTACGGTGAAGACGATCTGACCGATCGCAGCGAGCGCTTCATGGCGGCCGAAATCCTGCGCGAGAAAGTGTTCCGCTGGACGGGTGATGAACTGCCGTACACGAGCACGGTGATCATCGACAAGTTCGAAACGGAAGGCAATCTGCGCCGCGTTTTCGCGACGATTCTGGTCGACCGCGACAACCACAAGGCGATGATCATCGGCAACAAGGGCGCGAAGCTCAAGCAGATTTCCACCGACGCGCGCATCGATATGGAGAAGCTCTTCGACGGCCGCGTGTATCTGGAAGTCTGGATCAAGGTCAAGGGCGGTTGGGCCGACAATGAGGCCGGCCTGCGGGCGTATGGCTACGAGTGAACTCGACACGACTCGTGACGAGATTGCTACGTCGGCCGACCTGACGCCGACGGCCGGCAAGGCGTCGGCTGCCCGGGCCGCATCCCCATCTCAGATGCCCCAGATGTCTCAGTCGTCCCCGCCGGCCCGCCCGGCGCGTCCTACTCGTTCCTCGCGCTCGTCCAGTGCCGCGACGCGGGTGGTCGATGACGAAGCGTCGGAAGCCTTTCGCGAGGCCGACGTGACTGGCAAGCGCAAGGTCGATGCCGACCCGCCGCCAGCCAAAACTGACAAGACTGCCAAGGCCACCAAACGCGTGCGCCGCGCGCCTTCACCGGCGCGTGCTGCGGAACGCGAGCAAAGTCGTGTCACCGAGCAGCCGGGCTTCGTGCTCCACAGCTACCCGTATCGCGAAACCAGCCTGATCATCGACGTGCTCACGCGTGATCACGGCCGTATCGCGTTGGTCGCCAAAGGGGCCAAGCGTCCGCATTCGGCGCTGCGTGGCGCGCTGCAAACGTTTCAACCGCTCTCGCTGGCGTGGCTTGGCAAGGGCGAACTGCGCACGCTGACCAAGGCCGAATGGGTGGGCGGGCTGCGTCCGCTCGAAGGCGACGCGCTGCTCTCCGGTTTCTACCTGAACGAACTCCTGGTGAAGTTTTGCGCGCGTGACGATCCGCACGACAAGCTCTTCCAGCATTACCTGACGACCTTGCACCACCTCGCCCATGGCGAGCCGGCCGGCATCATCCTGCGCGCCTTCGAGCGTGTGCTGTTGCGTGAGACCGGTTATGCCGTGGCGTTCGACCGATGCACACAGACGCGCGGCAAAGTGGTGCCGGAGCGTCAGTACGTATTTCACCCCGACTGGGGTGTGCGGCCGGCGCGCGGCGACGAGTTGTCTGACTGGCCCGTGGTGAGTGGCCAGACGCTGCTCGACATGGAGCAAGACGATTACACGCGTGCGCAGACCGTGCAGCAAAGCAAGCTGCTCATGCGCTTTCTTCTCAACCACCATTTGGGCGGCGTGCCGCTCAATACCCGGCAGATCCTGCTCGACCTGCAAAAACTATGAGCCTCTTCTTTCACGGCAACCCCATCGACCTCGGGGTGAATATCGATCACGTCGCAACGGTGCGCAACGCGCGTGGCACGACATATCCCGACCCAATCAAGGCGGCGTTGCTGGCCGAAGAGGCGGGTGCGGATGTCATCACGTTGCACCTGCGCGAAGACCGTCGTCATATTCGCGACGACGATGTGACGAATTTGCGCGGTCTGCTCAAGACGCGCATGAACCTCGAATGCGCGGTGACGGAAGAAATGCTCGCCATCGCTTGCAAGGTCAAGGCACACGATGTGTGCCTCGTGCCCGAAAGCCGTCAGGAGCTCACCACCGAAGGCGGGCTGGATGTCGTGGGGCTCTACGATCAGGTGGCGGCCGCCACGCAACGGCTCAGCGAGGCGGGCAGCCGCGTGTCGTTGTTCATCGATCCGGAGGAAGCACCGATTCGTGCGGCGGCTCGCATGGGCGCGCCGGTGGTCGAACTGCACACCGGGCGTTACGCCGAAGCGCATGACGAAACCGAACGGGAAGCCGAGTTCGCCCGCATCGAACGCGCGGTCGCGCTCGGTGTATCGCTGGGTTTGAGGGTCAATGCCGGACACGGCCTGCACTACGAAAACGTGCAGCCCATTGCGGCCATCGAAGGCATCAGCGAGTTGAACATCGGGCATGCCATCGTGGCGCACGCCATCTTCGCCGGTTGGGAAAATGCCGTGCGCGAGATGAAAGCGATCATGGTCGCCAGCCGCATCGCGGCGCGCGGCTGAGCGGCCGGACGACTGCGCTCGCTGACGGTTACGACACTCACGCAAACGCGAACCCTAACCCGCTCCCATGAGTATTCAGGACACGCCCCCGCCCGACGGACTCGCTGCATCCGATACGCCCGGCGCTAGCCAAGACGCTACGCCGACGCCATCGATCGCAGCACCGGCCACAGCAACCACGTTAGTGACGCCAGCGACGCCGACCACCCTCTACGGCGTGGGCACCGACATCCTCCAGATCAGCCGCGTCGTAGGCGTGATGGAGCGCACCGGCGGGCGCTTTGCCGAGCGAGTGCTGGGACCGGAGGAACTCAAGGTTTATCACGCGCGTCAGAACCGGTCTGCCGTTCGCGGCCTCGCGTACTTGTGTACGCGCTTTGCTGCGAAAGAAGCCGTGTCCAAGGCCATCGGCCTCGGCATGCGCTGGCCGATGACGTGGCGCGCCGTGCAGACGCTCAATGCACCCTCGGGCAAGCCCGCGGTGGTGGCGTCGGGCGAGCTGGCCGAGTGGCTGGCCGCACGGCAACTGTCGATCGAGATTTCGATCACGGACGAAAAAGAATATGCGGTCGCGTTCGCGATCGCTTCACGCAAGATTGCATCGGAGAATACGCAATGACGAAGCGCAGGCCGGGTCCGGTGATGCTGGATGTCGTCGGATTGACCCTTAGCCAAGACGACATTCGCCGCATCGAACACCCGTTGACCGGGGGTGTCATCCTGTTCGCGCGCAATTTCGATGACCGCGCGCAACTGTGCTCGCTCACGCAGCAGATTCGTGAAGTGCGCGACGACATCCTGATTGCGGTCGACCACGAAGGCGGGCGCGTGCAGCGCTTTCGCACTGACGGCTTCACGCATCTGCCCGCGATGGGCAAGCTCGGCAAGCTGTGGCACGACGACGTCTTCAAGGCGACGCGCGTGACGACGGCGGTCGGGTACGTGCTCGCCGCCGAATTGCGCGCGTGCGATATCGATCTGAGTTTCACGCCGGTGCTCGATCTCGATTACGGCACGTCGCAGGTGATTGGCGACCGGGCTTTCGACAGCGACCCGCGTGTCGTGGCGATGCTCGCCAAGAGTCTGAATCACGGCCTGCTGCTCGCCGGCATGGCGAACTGCGGCAAGCATTTCCCGGGGCATGGTTTTGTGGCGGCTGACTCGCACCACGAGATTCCGGTCGACGAGCGCTCGCTCGACGAGATTCTCTCGATCGATGCGCAACCTTACGATTGGCTCGGCATGTCGCTCGCCGCGGTGATGCCCGCGCACGTGATTTATCCGCAGGTCGATCCGAACCCGGCAGGCTTCTCCGCCAAGTGGCTCAAGGAGATTTTGCGCGGCAAGTACGCCTTCGACGGCGTAATCTTCAGTGACGATTTGTCGATGCAGGGCGCGAGCGCCGCAGGCGACGTCGTCACAGCCGCACACGCCGCGCTGGATGCCGGATGCGACATGGTGCTCATCTGCAACAGCCCGGAGAAGGCCGACCGTTTGCTGCGCGAGATGAAGACGGATATCGACTCGGTGTCACAACGCCGTATCAAGCATCTCAAGGGCCGCGGCAAGGTGCATGGCTGGGAGAAGATGCTCGCGCAACCGGAGTATCAGGCGGCGAAGCGGCTGATTGCCGAGACGTTCGGCGGGTAATTCCCGCGTCCGAGTTTCGCGCCCAAACAAAAAGCGCTCGACCCCGAAGGGGCGAGCGCTTTTTTGTGGCTACCGCGTTGCACACCGCACTGCGCCATCCGGAGATGGCACAGGCGCGTGGCAATCGCTTAAGCGCGGCTCTTGTATTCGTCGGTACGGGTGTCGATCTCGATCAGATCGTCCGTGTTGACGAACAGCGGCACTTGAATTTCGAGCAGATCGTTGATCTTGGCGGTCTTCAGCACGCGGCCCGACGAGGTGTCGCCCTTGACGGCCGGTTCGGTGTACTCGACCTTGCGCACGAGCGTGGTCGGCAGTTCGACCGAGATGGCCTTTTCGTCGTACAGCACGATTTCGCAAGCCAGACCGTCTTCCAGATACTTGATGGCGTCGCCCATGTTTTCGGCTTCGACTTCGTACTGGTTGTATTCGGTGTCCATGAACACGTACATCGGGTCGGCGAAGTACGAGTAGGTCACTTCCTTCTTGTCGAGCATGACGACGTCGAACTTGTCGTCAGCCTTGTACGACAGTTCGCCACGGCCTTCGGCCAGCAGCTTCTTGTACTTCAACTTCACGACGCTGGAGTTCCGGCCCGACTTGACGTATTCGGTCTTCAGCACGACGTTCGGCTGACCATCGATCATGACAACGTTGCCGACGCGGAGTTCTTGAGCGGTTTTCATAAAAAACGAGATCCTGTGACGAAATAAGCGATTTGCCGCTTGTTGAGCGCTTCCATACGCTCATTCGCCGCTTGATTCCCGCGCCCGCCCGGAATGGTCCGGGGCAGCAGGTTCAGCAGCAAAGCGTTGAAAAACCAGCTATTTTACCTGATTTTCCACGAAGCTTGCCAACTGTCGCGCAAGGTCGGGCAGGGCCCCCTGCCGGCTCGCCCAGCCACGTGCATGGCCGGTGAGTGCCGGCAGGGCGGCGGCCAGTGCGGGCCAGTCGGGCGGCGTCTGAGCATAGCCGTTCCAGAGGTGCACGAAAGTCCGCAGCGCTTCGCGTGAAGTCTGGGGCAGGGCAATGTCGCCCGTGGCTGGATCGGCGTTCTCCGCCAGATATCGGCCCAGAAACGCATCGAGCTTCACGTGGTGAACGTTGTCGTCCTGCGGGTAGATATGCCAGACGAACGGCTTCGCCGCCCATTGGGCCCGGACGAAAGAGTCTTCGCCCCGCACAAAATTCAGATCGCACGCCCACAGCAGCGCATCGAAATCGGCCTGCGGGACGAACGGCAAACCGTACACCGTCAACGAACCCCGGGTAGCCGACTCGCGTGCGCCCAGCGCGTCACGCCCAAACCAAGCGCCGAGCGCCGGGGCGATACGTCCTTGTGGCACCAGACACACTACTGGGGTAGCGCTGTCGGCCCATTGCGCCAGCAAGCCCGGAAGTGCTGCATTCTCATACGCAAATAGCGATACGACGAGGGCATCCTTCGGCGCGGCGTCCCGCCCCAGCGTGCGTTGCCACCAGCCGTCCCGCAATTCGGGGGAAGCGTAGAAAGCGTCGCGCCGGGAGAACAACTCACGCTCACGCGCCAGGCCGCCAGTGCGCGCCGTGAAGCCGGGGAAGAAGAACGTCTTGATCAAGCCGAGTTGCGGGTGAATCGAGCGCTGCAAGTGGCAGTCTTCCACCCAATCCTCGGCGCTAAGGTATTCCAGATTGATCCACACGGGCGCGCGTCCGCCTTGTTTGCGCGCATGCATGGCCTGAACGTAGGTGTCGGGCACGTTGCAGGCAAACGCTTCAATGACGATATCGCCCGGGGCGTTGTCTTCGATGATGGGGCCGAAGTCCGCACCCCAATGCCGCACGTCGACGCCGTCACAGCGTTGCTGGGCCAGCGTCGGATCGATGTCGGGCCGCAGATAACGGAAGCTCGTCAGATCGTCGACCCACAGCCGCACCGACCAGCCGTGCTCGCGTACGAGTTGCCGGGCGAGCCGCCAGCACACGCCGATGTCGCCGAAATTGTCGACGACGGTACAGAAGAGATCGCAGCGCGGCACGAGGGGCAAAGCGGCGGGCGGCGAATCGAGGTGAGGCGTGGGCAGGGACATTACGAGGCGGCGACGCGGATTGGTCTAAACTTGCGATTCTAGTCCTTGTGACGCGTGACACCGCGACAGCGCTCACGCCAACGGCGAATCAAACGCCGCTTGATTCGCTCGCAGGACGCTTCAGATGCCCAGAGTTCATGACCGAAGACGCCAACGACGTCACGCCACCCCGCAAGTCTCGTAAAGCGAAAGCCGCCTCCGAGGCAAAGGCTGCGCAGGCGCCCGCGCCCGAGCAAGATGTTTCGAAGGCTAAAGCCGATGACACTCCCGCTTTCGACGCGCGCGAGGTGCTCGCCCAGTTGCCAAATCTGCCGGGCGTTTATCGTTACTACGACGCCGCAGGCAACGTTCTCTACGTTGGCAAAGCGCGCAATCTGAAGAAGCGGGTGTCGAGCTACTTCAACAAGACGCAGCTCTCGCCGCGTATTGCGTTGATGGTGGCGCGCATTGCGAAGCTGGAAACGACGGTCACGCGGTCCGAGGCCGAGGCGCTGCTGCTCGAAAACAACCTGATCAAGGCGCTGCACCCGCGTTACAACATCCTGTTCCGCGACGACAAGTCGTATCCGTTCCTCAAGCTCACGCAGCATAAGTACCCGCGCATGGCGTACTACCGGGGTTCGGTCGATCGCCGGGGGCAATACTTCGGCCCGTTCCCGAGCGCGTGGGCGGTGCGCGAGAGCATTCAGATTCTGCAAAAGGTGTTTCAACTGCGCACGTGCGAAGACTCGGTGTTCACCAACCGCACGCGCCCCTGCCTGTTGCATCAGATCGAGCGTTGCAGCGCGCCGTGCGTTGGCGCGATCAACGACGAGGATTACACGCGCGACGTGAACAACGCCGCGGCGTTCCTCTCCGGACGCCAGAAGGAAGTGCTCGGCGCTCTCGAAGCGAAGATGATGACGTACGCCGAGGCGCTCAAGTTCGAGCAGGCGGCCGTCGTACGTAATCAGATGCAGGCGCTTTCGGGCGTATTGCAACAACAGTCGGTGGAAACGGCGGGCGATGTCGATGCCGATATTCTTGCCGTCGCCTACGCCGGTGGCCGCGCTTGTGTGAACCTCGCGATGGTGCGCGGCGGCCGTCATTTAGGTGACAAGGCGTACTTCCCGGCGCACGTGGAGCGAGGCGTCGAGGGCGGCATCGCCGACGAATTCGACGAAGACGACGTCGTGCCAGAAGCAGTGACGCAACCTGTTGATGCGGGCGACAGCACCGAAGCCACCAACACCGAATCGCCCCTCTCCCCGGAGATCGTGTCGGACATGCCGTCCGACACGCCGGCAGCATCGCTCGAATCACGTTTGCTGGAAGCCTTCGTGGCGCAGCACTATCTGGGGCAGTCGGTGCCGCCGGTGCTGGTCGTGAGCCATGCGTTACCCAGCGACGAACTGCTGACGGTGCTTTCCGAGCAGGCCGGGCGCCGTATCGTCATGGTGCGTCAACCGCAGGGCCAACGCCGCGCATGGCTCGACATGGCGGAGCAAGGCGCACAACTGGCGCTCACGCGCTTGCTGACCGAGCAGGGCAGTCAGCAGGCGCGCACGCGTGAGCTGGTGCAGACGATCGGGCTCGACATCGACGACGCGGCGTTGCTGCGCGTGGAGTGTTTCGACATCAGTCATACACAGGGTGAGGCGACGCAGGCGTCGTGCGTGGTGTTCCACCATCACAAGATGCAAACGAGCGAATACCGTCGCTACAACATCACCGGGATTACGCCGGGTGACGATTACGCGGCGATGCGTCAGGTGCTCACGCGGCGCTATGGCCGTCTGATGGAAGCGGCTGCCGAGAAGGTGAGCGATGCGGCGGACCCGTCGTCCGTTGCGGCCGACGTGGCACGCGCCGAAGCCGAGACGGCGGTCATGCCCGACACGTCGTCGTCTGTTGATTCGCAAGACACCAGCGTAACGCCAGACACCATTGTGAAAGACGCGGCCGCACCGTCGGATGTTTCCGATGTTGAAGCCAATCTGCCGCAACTGGTACTGATCGACGGCGGCAAGGGACAGGTGGAAGTGGCGCGGCAGGTGTTCGTCGAGTTGGGTATCGACATTGGCCGGCTGGTCGGTGTTGCCAAGGGCGAAGGGCGCAAGGTCGGGCTGGAGACCCTGGTCTTTGCCGATGGCCGTGCACCGCTGGAGTTGGGGCGCGAGAGCGCGGTGTTGATGCTGATTGCGCAGATTCGCGACGAGGCGCACCGCTTCGCCATCACGGGGATGCGTGCCAAGCGGGCGAAGGCGCGCCAGACGTCACGACTCGAAGAGATCGAAGGCATTGGCGCAAAACGCCGTCAGCGCCTGCTGATGCGTTTCGGCGGTCTGCAAGGCGTGGCCGCGGCAAGCGTTGACGAACTCGCCAGCGTGGAAGGCATTTCCACGACGTTGGCCGAGCAGATATTCCGCCAACTGCACTGACGCGGGGGGCGTCCACGGACGGCGGCGCTGCTTCAATCGCCACCCCTCACTTATCGGTATCGCCATGAAACAGCAGGCGCATCACCGTATCGTTGTCGACCGTCTCGCCGGAGAGCGTGCGCGCGAGTAACTCGCCGCCGACGACAGGGGGCGCGAAGATCATGTCGGGCTGCACGCGCTTGAGCTTGCTCAGGTGCTTGCTGTCGTTGACCGACGCGATGGTCCGCACCGTGGGTGCGATTTCCTTGGCGGCGAGCACGATGAACGCGTTCTCCGAGTCGTCGGCGCGCAGGGCGAGCACGGCTTTCGCGTGTTCGATACCGGCATGCGTGAGCACGGCGTTGTCGCTGGCGTCGCCGTGCATCACGTCGGCGTCTTCCGGATACGGATTATCCACACCGCTCGCGATGATGACCGTAACGGGCCAGCCGCGTTTGGTGAGTTCGTGGTGCACGTTGATGGCGAGCGGCGACGCGCCGGCCACGATGAAGTGTTGTTTGCGGATCACGTGCGTAAATCTCCCGGCGAGAATTTTCTTGAGATTGCCGCCGACGAGCGGACCGATGACCACCGTGAGCGACGTCGCGAACACACTGATCCCGAAGATGATGACCGATGCCGTGAAGAGCCGGGCGTCGGTTGAGTGCGGCACGATGTCGCCGTACCCGACGGTCGTCATCGTGACGATGGCGAAGTAGAAGGCGGTGGCCAGATCGGTGACGGGCGGGGCGAATTCGGCGCCGAGATACATCGTGCCGAACGTGGCATACACGATCAGGGCGAACACGGCGACGAGCGTGTAGAGCGTGGCGGCGGCGAAGCTTGCGCGATCGAATTCGCGCCAGTACCAGAGCAGCAGCAGGACGCAGACGATCGACAGGGCGAAGGTCAGATCGAAGCGGATGTTGAGATGAACGTTGATGATCGCTGCGAGGGTGAGCATCACGAGCGAAAAAGCCCATGCGGTGCGTGCGCGGATGACCAGCCCACAGGCCAGGGCGACGAGCGAGAGGCCGACGAGCGCGCGGGGCAGGTGAGAAAAGTCGATGCGCTCGATGGCGTTCAGGCCGAAGAGCAGGCGGGGCAGATGACGGGCTTCGATGCGCTCCAGCGCCGAGAGATCGCCGCGCACGAAAAGGTCGACGAGCAAGCTGCCGGGCACGCGCAGCAGCACGGAGGCGACGAGCAGCAGCCCGTTGAGGCCGACCAGCAGGCTGATGATCACGTGCGGCGGCAGCAGACGGCGTCGCAGGGTGGGCAGAGACGACCAGAGCAGTTTCACGAGATCGGAGCTAATGGCGGGTGGTTGCGAGCAAGATAGGGGCACAGTCACGCATATGTCAACCGGGCAGCGGTGCCTCGGCCTTGTCGCTGCGGGGCATACACGGCACAATGCGGGTCTGGTACGGCTGCCGAGTGCGCCGTGTGTCGACTGCCGTTTGCCGAACTCATGCTGCCATGCCTTTTAATGTCCCCATATTCCTGACCTGGCTTCGGATCGTCCTGATCCCGCTTGTGGTTGGCGTTTACTACTTGCCGACGACTTGTCTGACCCCGGTCCAGATGAATTGGGTGGCGTGCGCGATCTTTGTGCTGGCGGCGCTGACCGACTGGTTTGACGGGTTTCTGGCGCGCCGCTGGAACCAGACCTCGGCCTTCGGGGCGTTTCTGGACCCGGTGGCTGACAAGCTGATGGTGGCGGCGGCCCTGTTGATGTTGTTGCAGATGGGGCGGATCAATGCGTTGGTGGCGTTGATCATCATTGGCCGCGAGATCACGATTTCGGCGTTGCGTGAGTGGATGGCGCAGATTGGCGCGTCGCGCAGCGTGGCGGTGCATCAGTTGGGCAAGATCAAGACGGCGGCGCAGATGGTGGCGATTCCGTTGTTGCTGTTCAACGGCACGGTGGTGTGGAACGGGTTGCGTTTCGACTCGCGGTTCTGGGGTACGTGGCTGATTTACGTGGCGGCGGTGCTCACCTTGTGGTCGATGCTGTATTACTTGCGCCGCGCGTGGCCGCAGATTCGGGAGCGTGGCGGGGGTGAGATGTGAGCGTAAATCACTGAAAGTGCGGGATTTGCGCGGTGGGGGAGAAAATTCTTCACAAATTTTCAGTGCAGGTGCTTGACACTGAATCGACGTTTGGACATAATCTCCTTCTCGCTGCTACGGCGTTAGCCCGGCAGCGAAATTTTGAGTAGTGTGGATTGGTAGTGCGCATGAAAATGCGGGAGTAGCTCAGTTGGTAGAGCGCAACCTTGCCAAGGTTGAGGTCGCGAGTTCGAGACTCGTCTCCCGCTCCAGTTTTCACACTGGACATTGAGTGAATGAATCCTTGATGTCGGGTGTCATGCGGGAGTAGCTCAGTTGGTAGAGCGCAACCTTGCCAAGGTTGAGGTCGCGAGTTCGAGACTCGTCTCCCGCTCCAAATCCAGAGGGAAGCCTGGCTTCCCTTTTTATTTGCCGAAAAGCCCACGGCGATCGATCCGAAGGGCGCCCTCGATGGCGACAGCGAGTGGTTACAATGCGGCATACCTGATGGCGGGATGGCAGAGTGGTCATGCAGCGGCCTGCAAAGCCGTGAACGCCGGTTCGATTCCGACTCCCGCCTCCAAAATTCAAAAGCCCTGACTTGTCAGGGCTTTTTCTTTTGCTGCGCCCGTTTCCGTTCCCGCAATATTTCCCCGCCACATCCGGCAATCCCACCCCTATCAAATTTCAGCTAGTATGCGACCAAGTCACGGGTCGCAGCAGGCATCCTGACCCTTGTCGCCGTTCGAGGGAATACCGCTTCTGGTGGTGTGTGAATCTCGGGGGAGGCTTGCAGAATGTTCAGACGACTGTCGCTCATTTCGGCGTCCATCGCGCTCGGTTGTGTCGGCACGGTCCTGCCAGTGCTGACCAGCATCTACATTGCGCGTGAAGACGCGCAAAAGCGTGAGCAGGAAGACCTCCAGCAGTTTGCCGCGAAAGCGGTCATGCGCGCCGAGCAGGTCACTTATCAGGCATTCGCCGCCATCGCCGATTTGTCTTCGGGAATAGAACCGCGCTGTTCGCCCGCCTACATTGCGCGAGCGTCCCGCGTCATCTTCAACTACGGCTATGTTCAGGACGCGGGCGCCTACGGCGACTCGCAATACCTTTGTTCCCCGTTGCTTGGCGACGTGCGCGACAAACACTACGTGCTACCGGCACCGAGTTGGCGCAGTAACGACGGATATCTCATCTGGCTCCGGCAGCGCAACCCCATCAGCGACGTTCGCGACGACATTCAGTTCGGGCGCGACGGCAATTACGTGTCGATCAATCCGCAATCGTATGTGGACATCATCGACCCCGCGCGACGTCCCATCGCCGCCGTCAACATCGACACCAACAGCATCATCGCCATGTCATATGGCGCCGACAGCGACGACATGCTCAACGCGTGGCGGCGTGGCGGCAAGATCAAGAGCGACACATGGCATTACGCGGTCGCCCGCTCGTCGTCGCGACCCATTGGCGTCGTCGTCAAAGCGCCTCGCAGTGGGCTGATCGCCAACTGGACGGGGCTGCTCGCGGTCTGGCTCGCTATTGGGGTAGCCGTAGGCGGACTGATCGGCTGGCTTTCGTATAAGCGAATCTCCCGCCAAGTCTCATTCCCCGCCACGCTCGAATGGGCCATCGCACGCCGGTACATCGAGGTGCACTACCAACCGATCGTGCGCCTTGAAGACGGCGTTTGCGTCGGTTCTGAAGCACTCGTTCGCTGGAATTTGAACGGCCAGAATATCCCGCCGGATATTTTTGTTGCCGTCGCCGAGGAAAACGACCTTATCCAGCCGCTGACGGATCTCGTGCTCGAGAAGACGGTCCGGGAGCTTCAGGAATTGCTGCGAGCGCAGCCATCGTTCTATGTGTCGATCAATGTGGCAGGCGAGGATCTGCAAACCGACCGGTTTATTAAAAAGCTGAATACGAGCTTGTCGGGCACGGGCATCCATCCATCTCAAATCAGAATCGAGGCGACCGAACGCGGTCTGCTCAAAGCCGAGTCAGCACGAAAGATCATCGCTGCGCTGCGGCAAGCCGGTCACCCTGTGTATATCGATGACTTCGGCACCGGCTATTCCAGCCTGTCTTACTTGCAATCCTTCACCGTCGACGTGCTGAAGATCGACAAATCGTTTGTCGACACGATCGGGCAGGGGGCGGCTTCGAGTGTCGTTGCGCCGCACATCATTGAAATGGCACACGAACTGGGCCTGGGCATCGTGGCGGAAGGTGTCGAAACCGAGGCTCAGGTTGAGTACCTGAAGAGCAAGGGCGTCGAATACGGCCAAGGCTGGCTTTTCTCGAAAGCGATGCCGGCGGCGAAGTTGATTGCGTGGCTTAAGGCGCGTAGTCAGAGTTCGCCCAATCAAAATGGGCCGGAAAACACTTCGACCCATTGAGATAAGCGCACCACAAAGCATCGATCGATGTCGACGAGCTTCGTGAAATTACGGCAAATTGGGACTGCCCGGCTCCTTGTGCCGGATTTCCGCTGAGTAGGGCAGTTGTGTCACGCCGCGCTCATCGATGGAGAAGCTCATCAAATCTTCACCGATAACAAAATTCCCGCGATAGGCTGCCTGAACGCGCTCGCGCAATTCATCCACGGTTGCTCGCGGGATGCCCGGTTGGCTATAAAGCGAGATGTGAGCAAAGACCGCGAGTTTCGGCTGGGTTTCCGCGAGAATTCGACCAGCATTCTCCGGGCTGGCGAGATAGCCATAGAAGTGATTGACGTAATCCGGTGCTGCGCGCTCCAAAGCGCGACTACCGATTGCGACACTCTGCACCATAAGGTCTGCGTGCTTCGAATGCACGACGAGGTTTTCGGAATACGTCGTGTCATCGGTAATGACCACCGCATGCCCGTCGTATTCGATGCGATAGCCGAAGTCAGGTTTGACGTGGCCGTGTTCGATCAAAAAGGCTGTGACCTTCACCCCATCCTTTTCATAAACGGTCCCGGGCTCGACCCGCGTCGTCGTGAAGTGTGTAGCCGGTTCGACTACTTCACCTTCCAGCATGCGCATCCGGTTCTGATCCTTGAACATGAGTTCGATGCCTTGCGCGACGTTCTCTATCCCGGCTGGACCAAAGAGACGCCTGGGCGTTTTTAAACGGCCATCATCGGTCGGCAGTGGTGCCGTCGCATAGAGATCGGGCAGTCCGGTGATATGGTCCGAATTCAGTAAGCTGATGAAGACGCCGGAGATGTCGCGAAGCGGAACCTGCTGCTGATGCAAGCGCATGGCGACACCACGTCCTGCATCGAACAACAGTTTCTGCGAGCCCGCTTCGACCAACACACTGATACCAAACCGGTCGATGTTCAAAATCGGCGTACCCGTGCCGAGAAGCGTCACCTTCATCGCTGCCGTGCTCAATGGTGCATAGCCAACGGCGCATAGCAACGTTACGATCGCTCCACATTTTCGAAGCATGTTCTTCATACGGGTCTCCGGTCGTTTTGATGTGTCGATAAATCTCGCGTAGGTAGAATTACACGGCGCTTCTGTACGTCGGTAATGCTTTCTTTTCAGGTGCTGATAACTTCCCGGTATCGGGGTATTCCATGCCATCAGTCGTAGAAGGACATCTTCTCGCTCGCTTGCGGGCGCGGCATCTGGCGTTGCTCGTCACGCTTGCGGACACGCTCAGCATTCACCGCGCGGCGGCACGTCTTCACATGACGCAGCCCGCCGCGAGCAAATCGCTTCGTGAATTGGAGACGCTGTTCGGCACCCAACTATTCGAGCGCCATCCACGTGGCTTGCGCCCGACGGCGGCGACCCAGATCGTGATTGATCGGGCACGCATCATGTTGGTAGAAATGCAGAAGCTCGGCAGCGATCTCGAACTCATTGCCAACGGTGCGCTAGGCAAAGTACGCGTCGGCATCATGCCGGTCGCTATGCCGACGCTGTTGAGCAAGGTCTTGCTGCAATTGGGAAACGATGCCCCGCGCGTGGTGGCGGAGTTTCATGAAGGATCGCTTGACTGGATGCTGGGGGCGCTCGCGCAGGGCAAGCTCGATTGCGTTATTTGCCGGCTGGGCGACGGCACAGCGGCGACGCATTTTCGCAGAGAGGCGCTGTTTGACGAGAGCGTTTGCATCGTGGCGCGAAGCGGTCATCCAATCGCTCGGCGCAAGACCATCACGGCGGCCATGTTGGCATCGGCAGACTGGATATTCCCGGGCGGCGATGCGCCGTTGCGAACATCGATCCGGCAATTCTTCACCGACGCTGCGATGCCAGTGCCGGTGCCCAAGGTCGAATGCGTGTCGGTGCTTGCGAACCTACAGATGCTGCAAGACACCGATTGGCTTGCATTCCTCCCTCGGCCAATTGCGCTTCAATATGCGAAGCTCGGCGTCATTGCGATGCTGAACGCGTCACACGAGTGGCCGATGCCAGCCGTTGGATTAGTGACGCGCGCGGAGACACAACAGACGCCGGCGCTGGATGCCTTCGTGAATGCGGTCCGAAGCGTGACCAGCACTAGCTAGCCAAATCACAATGAATTTGCAGACTCTCCGTCTCATTGTGATGAATCGAAAACCCTTGGCTGACGAGCGCTGACTTCACCAACGCCAACGCCGAAGCACAACGTTCTATACGACGCCGTTGCCACGATGGCGGTGTAAAAACACCTAGCGGCAGCATTCGTACACGTCGGCCATGCAAACGAAAAGACACGTCGACGTGTGTGCCGTCGACATCATGTCCGTTGCTGCCAAAGATGTCGGCGAGTTCGTTGTGTCGTGCGGGGTAGAGCAAGCGGAATACACCGATACCCAACGCACGAAACTGGCGCCGCGCGAACCCGAGATTTGAAGCTTTCGGCTCAAAGCCTCGCGTCAGAATCAAAGCGATCTCGGGCGGTAATTCATGCTGTATCGCCTGAAGCTTGCTCAGCGCCCGTGCGTCGACATGCACCTGACGCGCAGGCCAGCGCGGCCGCACGATCAGGCCGTCCAAGTCCCCCGGAGACAACGTCAGCAAAGTCAAAGGCACCTCTCGCGAATCGACGAAATCAAATCACCTGCCGCAACACCCCAGTCACCACCACGCTGATCACCACCGTCGGCAACAACGAAAACCGCGTCGCCACCAGCAACGTCACCGCGAGCGCGACCAAATCGGCCGGGTTACGCGACACGAAGGCCGGCGCAATTACCGAGATCAGCACGCAGCCGGGCACGCTCTCCATAATCGCTCGCATACGCGGGCTCAACGTGCGATCACGCAGCGCTACAAAGCCGACAATACGCGTCGCATAGGTCGACGCGGCCATCAACACGATGGTCAGGACCGTCATCGCATCAAGCATCTTTCTTCTCCAGAAGGACGGCCGCAATCAACCCCGCACAGGTGCCCGCAGCGACATACCAAGCGCCGGGCACCAGCAGATACGTGATCGCCGACACTACGAGGCTCACGAACCACGGACGGCTGGCCTTCATGCCTTTCCACATGCCCTTGAGCAGCACCACAAACACCGCCGTGAAGGCCATGTCGAAGCCGTACTTCTCGATATCGCCCAACACCGGACCCAGCACCGCACCGAGTGCCGTGAACGCCACCCACGTCAGCCATAGATTGATCGCGGCGCCGACGTAATACCCGAAGCTGATGCGCTCCTTGCCGCGCGCGTCGGCATCGGCCAACGCCATGGCCCAGCTCTCGTCGCACATCAGGAAGAGAGCGGCAAGCGCACGCCGCAACGGTACGTGACGCATACGCGGCGCAAGCGCCGCACCCATCAGAATGTGTCGCGCATTCACGAGCAGCGACATGGCGATGATCAGCGCGATATGCGGCGGCGATGTCCAGATGCGGATCGCCGTGAACTCGGAGCCGCCCGCGAAGTTGAGGCCGGTCATCAGGGGCACTTCGATGGCGCTCAAGCCCTTCTGGGCGGCTTGCGCCCCGAGCACCAACGCGAAAGGGATAAAACCGACCATCACCGGCAGCGCCGCGCGCATGCCGCGTGCCAACTCGGTGCGAAACGGCGACGCCTGCGCCGCGACCGATGGCGAATACAAACCACTCATTACACTTCCTTCTACAAAAACGCTGACGCCAACCGCGGCGTCGCGTCGTGACATCGAACACGCAGTCTTCTCTTTGGAACCCGTCGTGTGGGAATGCGAGAGCGAAAGACTAGCGCAGCCGACAGGGGGCTGGCTTGTACGATCTTGCGATTGAGGACTTCAGAGGGGAATTACCTGCTTAGGGGCTTACCGGTCTATCCACTGACACGGCATCCGACACCGGCAACCATCGCCCGGAATTCGCACACAACACGGCGGCGGCGCTATTCGCGAGAACCTGTGCGTCCTGCGGCATTGCCGAATTCGACGGCAACACGTCGAAGGCCATCCCTAGCGCCTGCACGACACGGCTATCGTCCACCGGCAGTTCCCACGTGAGGAACATCTGCACGTCGGCCAGCGCATTCACAGGGTTCGCAGGGTTCACAGGGTTCGCGAAATCGGCTTCATCAAAGCCGTCGTGATCTCGCCGGATGACAGCATGCGGCTGACAGGTGTCGAACACGAGCATCGTGCCGCGTTTCAGGGGAATGCGATACCCGCCATCCCGGCCATTCCCGGCATACGGGAAATGCACGTCCAGTCCGCAGTCGTCGCTCAGGAACAGGTTGCAGAACACAAAGCCGCCGTACTGCTCGCCATCGTGGTGATAGCGCGCCCCGCGACACGCCATCAGCGCGACATCGCTAGCCGACAGCAAACCCGGCAGCCCTTGCGACGCCGTCCAGTCATACGCTGCCTGCACGCATTGAGAATAGTCCGGCCAACGCATGCGCGCCCGCGCGAGCGGCATCGGCTCGACATCGCCGGCGGCCAATGCCATGTGAGACGAAATGTCGCGCGTCCAATCCGCGACCAATCGCTCGGGCGGCGCCGGCACGTCAACGACACCCGACAGCACAACACCGCTCACGCGGCGACTGCGCAGTGTGTCGTCATGCCAGAAGAGGGAAGTGAGGGTGGTCGACGCGTCGTGCACTTGATAGTTTTGAGAGGGGGTGAGGGCCGAACTGGCCAAAAGAAGGCTCAAAAGGCCGTGCTAGGATACGCCGTTCACGCGGGCACCGCTCCCGCCCCCCGACGCCATGCTGATCGACGACTTCCTGCCGCGCTTTGATTTTCGTGAATCTCACGCGATCGACATTCGCGCGCCGTCCGCTGTCATTCTGGATTGCGTGCAACGCCAGCGTGCGCAGGACGACCCCTTGGTCCGGTTGGCCATCCGGATCCGGGAAACACCCGCGCGGTGGCTCGGCCGCTCAAACCGGCCGCCGCTCGATCTCGGCGACTTCACGTTCCTCGGCCGCGACGCCGACCAAAGCGTGGCCTTCGGTCTGATCGGCGCGTTCTGGCAGAGCGATTACGGATTGGTGGAAATCCACTCGGCGGACGCCTTCCGTGGCATCGACAACAACGACGTCTGCCAACTCGTGATGGGCTTCGACGTGCAGACGAACGGCAGGGGAGAAAGCATCCTCACGACGGAAACACGCGTCTTTTGCCCATCGCCTGCCGTCTGGCGCAAGTTCGCCCCGTACTGGTATGTCATCCGCCCGGTCAGCGGCCTCATCCGGCGCCGCATGCTGGCGCGCATTCGCCGCGAAGCGGAAAGTCCCGTGCGCATCGAACGGCAGTCCTGAGGTCGATTCGGAGACCGGCATACCTTGTCACAACCGGCCACGCCACGGCCGGTCTCGTTCCATTCCCCAAAATCCTTCTTGCGTCCCGTTGTCACTCACGGCCATAATGCGAGTAATTCTCATTTAACTTTTCCGTGCGCGGATGCGGCGGGCTGCCGGAAGACTGCCGTGGTTGCGCATTACTACACCGAGCTGGTCAATTTCTTCGCGAAGTCGCTGAACAATCGCGACAACGCGAAAGACCTGGTGCAAGAGGCCTATGCGAAGGTGCTCGCCTTGCAGACGCGCGGCACGGAGATTCGTGACTGGCGCGCCTTGCTCTATCGCACGGGAAAGCACCTGATCGTGAGCGACGCGCGCCGCCATGATGCCGAAGCCCGTATGCTCCAGACGCTGGCGCTCATTGGCACCGATCATGCGCCGTCGGCCGAACATCACGTGGATATCCGGCAGCAGCTCGAGCGGCTGCTCAGCCGTCTGGAACGCATGCCGCGCAAACGCCGCGACGCGTTCATCCTCGTGCGCATTCACGGCATGAGCTATGTCGAAGCGGCTGGCCACATGCAGGTGTCCCTCGAAGCGATAGACAAACACGTCGTGCGCGCCGTCATGGATTGCGTGAGTTACCGCCCATGAACGCCCGCGCCACCCGGACTCCCGGCACTCCCGGCACTCCCGATTCTGCCGGCACCACGCCCACCACACCCAACTCGCGCGCGTTGAAGCCGTCTCGCCGCCAGATCGCCCACGCGCTCTCGCTCATTGGACGCACGCATCACGGCGACGCCGATGACGCCGCCGCTGCTGCCCGCGAACTCGCCGACTGGCGCGCCGAGGCCCCGGTGCACGATGCCGCTGCCGGTATCGCGCAATCGTATTGGGAACAGACCGACGGTACCGCGTTGCGCGACCGTGTCGCCGTGCCGAAGCGAAGCGATAGCGCAGCGCGTCACTCTCGCCGCCAGATGCTGACGTGGCTCGGCGTTGGCGGGCTCGCGATCGTGTTCGGCGGCGCTGCACGGCGTCAATGGTTGCAGCCGACGCTGACACTGGCGCTGCGCACCGGCAAAGGGGAAGTGCGCCCGCATACGTTACCCGATGGCAGCGTCGTGACGCTCGCGCCGCACACCGACGTGCAGATCACCTATTACCGCAACCGCCGCGAGTTTCAACTCTCGCGCGGCGGACTGCATCTCGACGTGCAACCCGATACGTCGCGGCCACTCAGCGTCGCCACGCAGTTCGGCAATGTGCGCGTGCTGGGCACGGTCTTCACCGTGGCGCTGCGCGACGATGGCATGGACGTGGCGGTCGCACGCGGGCGCGTCGCCGTGTGGGCGCGCTCGCCCGACGGCGAGGTCCATGTGAATCGCGACCCCGACGTCACGCTGAGCGCGGGCCAAGCCGTGGGAACCACGCCGCGTGGCATCGGCTCACCGCAAGTCGTCACGTCGCAGAGTGTGGGGGCCTGGCGCGAAGGGTGGCTCGTCTTTCAGGCCACGCCGCTGCCGCAGGCCATCGCGCAGTGGAACGACTTTCTGTCGCAACCGGCGCAGCAGATTCGCATTGCCGATGCCGATATCGCCACCTTGCGCGCGTTGCAACTGACGGGCACGTTCCCGGTGTCCGATCCGGCGGGCTTTCTCCAAGGCTTGCCCGCGATGCTGCCGGTGCGTGTGCGCCGGGAGAACGGTCAGGCCCTCATCACGGCACTTCATTAAGTCAAAAACTTTTTGTCTGTCTTTTGCGTTCTCGTGCGTCTTCACCGGGTAAGCCAACAGAAGACTCACGGAAATGACCAGACATCTGCACGCTTTGCCCAACTCGAAACGCTCGGCCACGCTGCCGCATTCCCGCGCCATTGACCTTCGCCGCGACCGTCAGGTCTGGCAACGTGCCACGCTCATCAGCATTGCTGTCGCCTGCCTGTGCGCGGCCTCGCTCCCGACGGAGGTCCGTGCTCAGACCCCCACGGCCGCCAACGCGAGTGTGGCCGCCATGCCGCTCGACCTGACGCTGCCCGCACAACCGCTCGCCCTCACCATCGACGCGCTGGCGCGTCAGTCGGGCGTGGGTATCGGCTACGACGCGAGCCTTGCTGTCGGCAAGGTCGCCCCGGCACTGCAAGGCCGTATGACACTGGGCGACGCCCTCGCACGGGCACTGGCCGGTTCGGGCCTCGCGGTGAGTATCTCGGGCCGCACGGTGTCGATTCATGCGGATACGGTGGCGTTACCCGCGACGAACGTCACTGCCGGTACGCAACGTGTGACCGAGGGCACCGGCTCGTACACGACACGCGTGACCGATGGCGCAACGCGCATGGATCTGTCGCTGCGCGAAACACCGCAGTCGATGACGGTCATCACGCGCCAGCAGATCGAAGATCAAAACCTCATGTCGCTGACCGACGTGCTGCGGCAAACGCCCGGCATCGTGGTCGATACGCTCGACGAGCGGGCGAGCTTTTCGTCGCGTGGCTTTGATCTCGCCACCATGATCGACGGCGTGCCGACCCTCTCGTACGACACCATCGCCGGCATGCGCAATCTGCTGAGCATGGTGATGTACGACCGGATCGACGTGATTCGCGGGCCGGCCGGCCTGCTCAATGGTGTCGGCAATCCCGGCGGCGCGATCAATCTCGTCCGCAAACGCCCGGGCAAGGAGTTCGCAGGCTACGTCACCGCCGGTGGTGGATCGTGGGGCCGCTACGATCTCGAAGCCGACGTGGGCGGCAAGCTCAACGAATCGGGCTCGTTGCGCGCACGCGTGGTCGGCTCGCACACGGCGGGCAACAATTTCGTGGACGACAAGCGCTCGCGCGAAGACGTGTTCTACGGCATTGTCGAAGCCGACGTCACCGACAACACCACGATCTCGGTCGGCTACGAGTATCAGAAGAACAAGATTCACGGCGCCAACTTCGGCCAGAGCCCGCTGTTCTACAGCAAGGGTGCCGCGACCAACCTGCCGCGCTCGTTCAATTCCTCCACGCCGTGGAGCCTGTGGAACATGACGACCGATCGCGTCTTCGTCGATCTCGATCATCGCTTCGACTCGGGGTGGAAGGTCAAGGCGGAAGGCTCGTGGACGCGCAATCAGCGCGAGCGCTACAGCGGCGATATCTGGCTGTATCCGGCCAACATCAACGCCAACACGCAGATGGGCACGATGCAGCTCGCGAGCAATCCGGCGTACGGCATCAACAAGGCGTTCGATGTCTACGCGACGGGGCCGTATCACCTGTTCGGGCGCACGCATCAGGCCACGTTCGGGGCGAGCATCAATCACAACGACTACAACTACGGCAACGATTCGGCGGTGCCGAATGCGTTCGATCGACGTCCGGTCAACATTCTCGATCTCGGCAGCATCGCCATGCCGTCGTTTGCCTATCCGCTCAACCGGCTCGGCGGCACGACACAGCAAACGGCGATCTACGCTGCGACGCAGATCAAGCCGATCGATCGCGTGTCGGTGATTCTCGGCGGGCGCTTCACGTGGTATCGCGCCACGTCATGGGCGCGGTACTGGAACAACGGCACGAACGGTGCCATGGTGACCGGTGCGCCGATCGAACAGAATGCCGTGTTCACGCCGTACGCGGGGTTGGTGGTCGATGTCAGCGAGGACTTCTCGCTGTATTCGAGTTACACGAGCATCTTCACGCCGAACACGGTGCAGGACACCTCGGGCAATACGCTGGCGCCCAAGCGCGGCAACAACATCGAGCTGGGCCTGAAGGGCGAGCATTTCGGTGGACGCCTGAACACCGCCGTGGCGATCTTCCGCACGTATGAAGACAACCTCGCCGTGGCCGACGGCACGCTCACGCCGGGCGGCACCGCCGCCTACAAGGCGGTGAGCGGTGCGAAGACGCAAGGCTTCGAGGCGACCGTTGCGGGGCAGGTGCTCCCGGGCTGGCAGGTGCAGGCCGGCTATACGTACAGCGCCAAGCGCGACCGTTCCGGCGCGCTGGTCAATCCGACGTATCCGCAGCGACTCCTGCGCATCGCGACAACGTATCGACTGCCGGGCGTATTAAGCAAGGTGACGATCGGCGGCAGCCTGAGCTATCAGAGCGCGATCACGTATGTGGAGACGTACAGCGGGCTGACGGCGCGTCAGGGCGGCATCACGCTGATCGATCTGCTGGCGCGCTACGACGTGACGCGTCAGTTGAGCGTGTCGCTCAATCTCGGCAACGTGACCGACAAGCGTTATTGGGCAGGGTTGGGCGGCTACAACGGCTACACCTATGGTGCACCGCGTAATGGCTGGGTGAAGCTGACATATCGCTTCTGACATATCGCTTCTGACACATCGCTTCCGAGTGCGCGTGATTCACGCGAGTGATCCGCATGAGCGCCAGACCCGGCAGCGGGCCTGAGCGCTCGTCGCGGACTCACTCAAAACCCGACTTGCTTCAGGAATTTATCGAGCGGCACCGACCACATCTTGCCGCCGTAGGTGAGCAGCATGTGGCCGTCGTGACCGGGCAGATCGTCGGTGTGGACAAACTGCACCGGGCTGCCGCCAGCGGCGAAGGCGTCGAACCAGCCCTTCGGCGCGTCCGGTCCCCAGTACTGGTCGTTCTTCGCATAGAGCCATAGACCGGGGATCGTGGTGGTCTTGCCCATCTCGCCGTAGATCGCCTTCATCTGTTCGGGGTCGCAGCTATGACCCGGCGCCTTGTCGGGTGAGCCCCCGGCCCCGCCGGAAAAGTTGATATAGGCGACGACACCGGGCGGCCGTGCGGCGGCCGTTGCTACCGTCGTGAAGCCACCGACCGAGCGGCCTTCCAGAACGATGCGGTCCTTGTCGGCCCACGGTTGTGCTCGTGTCCAATTCACTGCCGCCAGATTCGCCTCGGAGGTGACCTTCCAGAGTTGACGGAAATCGGGGCGGCGCTTGCATTCCCCTGCATTGCCGAACGATGCCCCGGAGTTTTCCCGATCCGGGCCACCCGTGGCGCCATATCCGACACGAATCGGCGCGACGATGGCGAAGCCTTTTCTGAGCCAGAACCGCACATGCCCCTGAAGAATCGGGTGATCCAGCTTGGCGCGCACCAACGGATCGCCGGAGCGGCCATGTTCGAAGATCAGGACGGGGAACGGGCCAGTGCCGCTGGGTTTGTAGACTTCGGCGCGCATCGACACGTCGCTGCCGAACGTGCCTGCACCGGGCATCGGAATGGCGACGATCTCCGGTTTGATCTCAGCCGTAGCCGCAGTCGCGGCAGGGGCCTCGGACTCGTTTTCCTCTGCATGTGCGTACGGTGTGCTGGCGAGCACCGTCATCGGCAGCATGGCCGCGAAGATCGCAGCGCGGTAGCGGCGGGCAAGTCGGCGAGGCAGCAGGCGAACGCGTGGGGTGGCGGGCATCATTTTTATATTTGCCTTCAGTGAGGAAATGCGGCGAGAAGATGCAGCGAGTGAGCGCGATGATCGAAGCGTAACGAGCGAAGCGCGACTCGGTTCGCCGACATACTACCCCCGCCAAATGCCACCGGGAACAGGTTGCGAAGGGTGCCGCACCGGCGAAGTGTTATGCCGTATTACTCGGCTTACGAAGCAAAGTAGCGCCCGGGCGTCGTGTTGAAAGTCCGCCGGAAAAGGGCGATGAATGCGCTGGCATTGTCGTAGCCCAGATCGAGCGCCACGGTGTTCACCGGCGCGCCCGCGGCCAGTAGTTCCACCGCACGAAGCAGCCTCGCACGCTGCCGCCACGCGGTAAACGTCAGCCCGGTCTCTTCCACAAAGCGGCGGCTCACGGTGCGCGGCGCGGTATTGGCCCACGCGGCCCATTCGTCAAGCGTGCGCGCGTCGGCAGGGTTGTCGACGAGCGCGGTGGCGATGCGTCGCAAGCGCGCATCGCCCGGCATCGGCAGCAGGAAGGTATCGGCATCGCTCGCGGAAATCTCGTCGAGCACCACGTTGACGACGCTCGTCTGCCTGCGATCCGGTTGATCCAGATCCCACTCAGCGGCGCGCAACACCGCCTCGCGCAGCAGGCCGGTGACTTCGATGGCGCGCGGCGTGTCGGGCAGGCCGCCACACTGATCGGGGCGCACGTACACCGCCCAGCCATAAAACGGCCCGTGCGAAAACGCCGCATGCGGATGATTCGGCGGAATCCACACGGCCCGCGTCGTGGGGATGACCCACGTGCCGAAGCTCGTGCGCACGGTCAGCAACCCGGCGAGCAGCCCGAGCAATTGCCCCGAATCATGCTGATGCGTTTGCGACCCGCGAGGCTCGTCGATACGTCCCATCACAGCGATGATCGGCGGATCGGTCGCGTCCATGCAATGCACGCGCGCGATCTTCGGCAGCAGGTGTTCGGGATACGTCATGACGGGTGTCGTGATTCGTTGGGTGCGCGTTAATTGTGGCGTATTTGCGCTATTGAATGGCAGAAATAATCTATCACTGCCACCGGCCCCGGCGATATGCTGCGTCAGCAAACCTGTAAAGGAGGGTACGTCTGTGACACACACCGCTATCGATCTCGATCAACTCTACGACCCGCCGTCGGAAATGATCGTCAAAGGTGTCATGCCGAGTCTGTTGCCGTTTCACGTCGCTTATCTGAAAGCCGCGACGTTCTTTTGTCTGGCTTCAGGCAGCGCACAGGGGCTCGATGCCTCACCGCGCGGCGGCGAACCCGGCTTTGTTCACGCGCTCGATGAGAAGACGGTGGCCTTTGCCGACTGGCCGGGCAACAACCGCATCGCCTCGCTGCGCAATCTGAGCGAAGACAGCCGCGTCGGTATGCTGTTTCTGTTTCCGGGGCTGGAGGTTTTCATGCGCATCAACGGGCATGGCCAGATTTCCACGTCGCCGGACTTGCTGGCGCGACTGAAGGAAAACGAGCGCACGCCGAAGACGGCCATCGTCGTCACGATCGACGAAGTGCTGTTTCACTGCGGGAAGGCGATCAACCGCGCGAAGCTCTGGAGGGCCGAGTCGCAACTCGACCGCAAGGCGGTGCCGTCGTTAGGCGAGATGAAGGCCTCGCTGACCGGCATCGATAAAGCCAAGGCGCAGGAGATGGATGAAGGGTATTACCGCGCGGTGCGAGGCAATCTCTACTGAGCTGACCGAGTCGCTTGCGCCGACGGCGGCGTGACTCAGTTTTGCGCGGCCGATTCCTGCGCGCGGCGCAGGCGCTCGCGGCTGTTCGTCAGGTGCGTGCGCATGGCCGCGCGGGCAGCTTCCGGATCGCGGCGGGCGATTGCGTTGTAGATGTCTTCGTGCTCGCGGTTCACGCGATTCAGATACGTCACCTGATCGTCGTCGGCGAGCGCAGCGGAGTTCACGCGGGTACGCGGAATGATCGTGTTGCCGAGCTGTTCGAGGATGTCGTGGAAATAGCGATTGCCGGTGGCGGTCGCCACTTGCAAGTGAAACGCGACGTCGGCCGTCACGGCATTGCCGGTGCGCTGACGTACGTGCATCTCGAAGTCGTCGAGCGCCTGACGCATGAGCTTGAGCTGCGTGTCGGTACGACGGTTCGCCGCCAACCCTGCCGCTTCGGTTTCCAGCGAAATGCGCAACTCCAGAATGGCCAGCACATCGAGCATCGTGAGGATGCTGTTGGTGTCCACCTGCAACGCGTTCTCGCGCGGCGCTTCGAGCACGAAGGTGCCGATGCCGTGACGCGTCTCCACCAGTTGCGCCGCTTGCAGTCGCGAAATCGCTTCGCGGACCACGGTGCGGCTCACGCCCAGACTTTCCATGATGGCCGACTCGGTCGGCAGCTTGTCGCCGGGCCGGAACGTGCCGGCGCGAATCTGCTCGGACAAGGCGCTCACCACCTCTTCCGTGAGGCTGCGAGACTTGCGGCGAGGACGTGCGGGCAACGAGCTGTTCATGGACATGGCGTCGGATAAAGAGGTGATGACGAAAAAAACGCCCCCAGTTTACCTTATCGACCGTCGCATACATACGACAACCGATAAGAATCGACCGCCGACGCCGGATAAGGCACCGACGGCCCAAAGTGCGCCTTCTCGCGACCACTCATGAAGCACCGGCCGGCGCGCGCACGGCGCCGGCCATCGGAACAGACAACAGACAGGCAGACGTCAGAAGTCGACGCGAATGCCCAGCATGCCGACGAACTGCGAGCTCGTCGACGACGGTGTGGCGTTCTGCGAGTCGCCC
Organism: Pandoraea sp. PE-S2R-1; assembly: GCF_002179865.1. Lineage (NCBI taxonomy): Bacteria > Pseudomonadati > Pseudomonadota > Betaproteobacteria > Burkholderiales > Burkholderiaceae > Pandoraea > Pandoraea sp. PE-S2R-1. The sequence continues at coordinate 125,410 of NZ_NGUR01000017.1, forward strand.
ACCACCGGACCGGCGTTGATGATGCTCGTGGCATTCGCCGAGAGCGACTTGCCGTTGGCGTGCTGCCACGCTTCGAGCGCATACAGCGACGTGCGCTTCGAGAGCGAATACACCTGCGCCAGCGAGACCTGATGATAGGTCGCGGCATCGTTGATGCCGTTGGCCTTGGACGCGGCCGTATAGCTGTACGCGGCGGCCAGACGCCACTGCGGTGCCACGATCCACGACGCATGCACGCCGGCCGTGTTGAAGATTGCCGTGTCGTGGAACAGCGACGCGGCGCCCGGCTTGTACTGCACGTTGCTGTAGCTCGCACCGAAGGTCAGGCCGCCAATGGTGTACACACCGGCAAACGCGATGTGTTGCAGCACGTCGGCCGTGACATAGCCCTGATTGACGGCCGAGGTGCCGTACGTGCCGGTCGATGCACTGTTCCAGCTCGTGCCGCCGCCACCCACGTTGTTCATGCGCAGGTAACCGGCTGCCAACGACAGCGGGCCGCCGTCATAACGCAACGCGCCGGAATACGTATTGCCCTTGCTGAAGGCCCCCGGTTGTCCGCCGAAACCGTATTGCAGGCTGGCCGTCACGCCCCACAGTACCGGCGACGTGTACGTCACCGAGTTGTTGATGCGGATGGTCGTATCCAGGCCGTCGATATCGCCCGGGTGTGCGCCGGTCGCGCCCGTCACGTAGGCGACCGGGCCGATCGTGCCGACCATCAGGTAGTACGGCGTGTACTGACGGCCGATGGTGACCGTGCCGACGGTGTCGTTCTTCAGACCCACGAAGGCCTGACGATTGAACATCACGCCTGCCGAGCTGAACGCGCCCGTGTTGACGTCAAAGCCGTTTTCCAACTGGAACAGCGCCTTGGTGCCGCCGCCCAGATCTTCGGTGCCACGAATGCCCCAGCGGCTGCCTGCCAGATTGCCGTTGCGCAGATACGTGTTGGACTTGCCGTTCTGGTTGCTGCTGTACGTCAACGCATCGTCGACGATCCCGTACAGCGTGACGTTCGATTGTGCGAACGCCGGTACGGCGCCGGCGGCGAGCCCGGCCAATGCGAGCCCGGCAATCAGTTTCGTTTGTCTCACGACATCTCCTCAGGTGGTGTGTTTTCTTGTGTTTCTGAAATTACGGTGCATCGGTGCTTCAGTACTTCGGGACTTCGGATACCGCGTGTGCAGGGTTCAGAAGCAAGTTCAAAAGCGCGGTGCCTTGCCGCTCCAGCCGGGTTGGTACTTGCGCATCTGAACCGCGTCGTTACGGGTACGCACCCCGCAACGCAGGTACTGCTCGTGCAGCTTGGCCAACTGGTCCTGATCGATCTCGAGCCCGAGCCCCGGGGCCTTTGTGAGCGCCACCGCACCGTTGCGGATCGCGATCTTGCCGCCGCGTACGACTTCCTCGTCGGCCGCTTGCCACGGGTAATGCGTATCGCAGGCATACGACAGGCGCGGCACGCTCGCCGCCAGATGCGTCATGGCCATCAGGCTGATGCCAAGGTGCGAATTGGAGTGCATGGAGAGGCCGAGATCGAACGTCTCGCACATGCGGGCGAGCACTTGCGTGTCGCGCAGACCGCCCCAGTAGTGGTGGTCGGACAAGATGATCTGCGCACCATTGACGCGCACGTTCTCGCGGAACTGGCGCAGATCGGTCACGACCATGTTGGTGGCGAGCGGCATGCCGGTTGCGCGATGCAGTTCGGCCATGCCTTCGAGCGTGGGCGTCGGGTCCTCGTAGTACTCGAGATCACCCTCCAGCTCGCGGCCCATCCGGATCGCCGTGGCGAGCGACCAGTTGCCGTTCGGATCGATACGCAGCGGCTTGTCGGGGAAGGCGCGCTTGAGCGCCTTGAGGCATTTCACTTCTTCGTTCGGATCGAGTGCCCCGGCCTTGAGCTTGATGCTGCCGAAGCCGTAGGTGTCGATCATGGTGCGGGCTTGCGCCACCAGTTGCGTGGCGTCGAGCGTCTCGCCCCAAGGGTCGGGCGCATACGGGTGGTCGATGTGCTGGGCGTACTTGAAAAACAGGTACGCGCTGTACTGAACCTCGTTGCGTACGGCGCCACCGAGCAATTCGACCAGCGGAATGCCGAGATGCCGCGCCTGCAAATCGAGAAACGGCACTTCGAAGGCGGAGTAGATCTTCTCGGCGTCCTTGCGCGGGTCGGTGCCCGGTGCCAACTCATACTCGACGCGCTCGCCACCCACGCCGCGCGCCACCACCGCCGCCACCCGGGCACGCAGGCCGTTGGTGTCGAACGGGTCCATGCCGATCAGATGCTCGCGGGTGTTTTGCAACAGCGTGAGCACCGGCGCGTCGCCATACGTCTCGCCCAGCCCGACATGGCCGTTATCGGTCTCGATTTCGATAATGGTGCGCAGCGCGTAGGGCTCGTGGATGCCGGCCGCGTTGAGCAGCGGCGGGTCGCGAAAGGCAATCGGGGTGATGGTGATGCGCTGAATTTTCACGGTGTATCGGCCTCGTCTGCGGCACCGCAATCTGCGGTGCGCTGATATCTTTTACGTCATCGTATGACTGGCCGTAATTTAGGTGACGCATCCGGCGTCTCTCTATCGGTGTTTCCCCTGATCGTTGCCATTGTTTCCCATTGAAATAGGGCTTTAAACGCAATAAAAACAAAGGTGTCTCGTCATCCTAGGGAAATCTCTGAGGTGTTTCGCGGCGTCCCCCAATTGCAAAATGACAACGTCAGTCATATGATGACTTACGAGAAATTTAACCAAAAGAGGAGACAGCATGGCCTTCAGCCGCAGGGGATTCTGGCAACGCACGCTAGGCGCACTGGCATGTGCCGCCGTAGTGGGGAGCATCGCGAACACCGCCGCTGCCGCGCCGGTGACGCTCAACATCGTGGACGTGGCGGGCAACCTCGCGCTCACGCAGAAGGGCTTCGAAGCGTTCCGTGACAAGTACCCGGATCTGGTCTCCCGGATCACCTTCACCAACGCACCTGCCCCGCAATTGCCGGGCAAGATCAAGGCCATGCAGGCCGCTGGCCGCGCCGACATCGACATCGTGCTGACCGGCACCGATGCGCTCGCCGCCGGTATCCAGCAAAACCTCTGGCAACGTCTGCTGCCCGACTACAGCGCCCAACTGCCGGGCGTGCTCGACAAGTACGCGCCGAATGTGCGCGCGATGCAGGAACTCTCGAAGGGCTATGGCCTCGCCGTGACCTTCATGCCGGCCGGCCCGCTGGTGGAATTCAATCCGGCCAAGGTGAGCAACCCGCCGAAGACGCCTGCTGAACTGCTCGCGTGGTGCAAGGCGAACCCGGGCAAGCTGATTTACGCGCGTCCGGCCAACTCCGGCCCGGGCCGCACGTTCCTGATGGGCCTGCCGTATCTGCTCGGCGACAAAGACCCGCACGATCCGATCAAGGGCTGGGACAAGACGTGGGCGTTCCTGAAAGAACTCGACACGTGCATTCCGTACTACCCGGGCGGCACGTCGGCCGTGATGAAGGAACTGGGCGAAGGCAGCCGCGACATGACCCTGACGGTCACGGGCTGGGACATCAACCCGCGCGCGCTGGGCATCGTGCCGGCGAGCTTCAAGGTGCAGGCGTTCGACAAGTTCACGTGGGTGAACGACGCGCATTACATGGTGGTGCCGAAGGGCGTGTCGAAGGAAAAGATGGACGTGATCATCAAGCTGATCAACTTCATGCTTGAGCCGGCACAGCAGGCGCTGACCTACGACGACGGCTACTTCTACCCGGGCCCTGCCGTGAAGGACGTGCCGCTGACGGCCGCCCCCGCGAAGAGTCAGGAAGTGATCGCCAAGTATGGCCGTCCCGAGTACACCAAGCTGATCGCGGACTTCCCGCACGCCGTGCCGCTCGACGCTACCGCGATGGTGGCGGCCTTCCAGAAGTGGGATGCCGAGATCGGCGCTCTGAAGTCGAAGTAACTCGGCCGATTCACAAGGGTTTCGTCATGAAGCACAACTTTCAGCACCTGCGCCTCGACAACGTTGCGCGTAGTTTCACCAACGCCGAAGGCCAGTCCGTTGCCGCACTGAACGGGCTGGACCTGACGATCGAGCGGGGCGAGTTCATCGCCTTGCTCGGCCCGTCGGGCTGCGGCAAGTCCACGGCGCTCAACTGCATTGCCGGGCTCACACCGCTCACGGGCGGCGCGATCTGGCTCGACGACGAGCGCATCGACATACTGCCCAGCGAGAAGCGCGGCTTCGGCATGGTGTTTCAGAACTACGCGCTGTTTCCGCACATGACCGTACTCGAGAACGTGGGCTTCGGCCTGCGCATGCGCGGCGTGCCGCGTGCCGAGATCGAGAAGCGGGCGCGCGACGCCCTGCAACTCGTGCAACTCGTGGGGCACGAGCGCAAGCTGCCCGGTCAGCTTTCCGGCGGGCAACAGCAGCGCGTGGCCATTGCGCGCGCCATCGTGATCGAGCCGCCGGTGGTGCTGATGGACGAACCCTTGTCGAATCTCGACGCGAAACTGCGTATCGAGATGCGCGCCGAGATTCGCCGCATTCACGGCAAGCTCGACCGCGCCACGATCTACGTCACGCACGATCAGGACGAGGCGCTGTCGATGGCCGATCGTATCGTCGTGATGAAAGAAGGCGTGGTGCAGCAGATCGGTATCCCGCGCGACGTCTATTGCCGTCCGCGCAATTTGCACGTGGCGCGCTTCATGGGCTATCGCAACGTGCTGGACTTCTCGGTCACGTCGACGCAGGGCGATCACGCCCGCGTGTCGGCGGGCGGTGCGTCGTTCGAGGGTGTGCTGATGGAGTCGCCGAACGGCGGCAAGGTCAGCGTGGCGATTCGTCCCGACGACTTCGAACGTGCACAGGCGGCTAATGACAACGCGTTCGAGGCAGTGGTGGAAACCGTGGAATACGGTGGACACGACTCGCTGCTGCGCGTGGCATCGCCGTTCGGCCCGCTCTATGCGCGCCTGCCCGGCGACTTCGCCGTGGGCGAGCGCGTGCCGCTGCACGTGCCGGCGGATCGTACGCTGGTCTATGCCGGAGAGCGGGCATGAGTGCCGCCACGTCTTCGGCACCGGCCGGTGAGCGTGGGGAGCGCGGGTGGCGTTTTGATGCACGGGGCTGGCTGGTCGTCCCGGCGCTCGCGGTGCTGGTGGCGATGTTCGTGTATCCGTTCGCCTATGGCCTGTTCCTGTCGTTCCAGCCGATGGACGGCGGCGGGGTGTTCGCGAACTATCTCAAGTTCTTCACCGAATCCACGCTCTGGCCGACCGTCTGGATCACGCTGAAGCTCGCAGTGCCGGCCACGCTGATTAACGTGGGCATGTCGATTCCGGCCGCGTTTGCGCTGCGTCGCAACACACCGGCGGCCAAGTTGGTGACGATGCTGCTTGTTGTGCCGGTCACGCTGGGAACCGTGCTGATCGCCGACGGCATGCTGACGTACTACGGCCCTAACGGCTGGTTTCCGCAGGCGCTGCACGCGTTGCATTTGTATAGCGACGAAGTGCGCCTGACGCACAACTACTGGGGCGTGCTGATCTCGCTGGTGATCTCGGGTTTCCCGTTCGCGTTCCTGCTGATTCTGTCGTACGTCACGGGTATCGACCCGACGCTCGCCCGCGCAGCAGGCACGCTCGGCGCCGGACCGTGGGAACAGTTCCGGCTGATTTATCTGCCGCTGCTGGTGCCGGGGCTGACGATGGCGGCGTGTCTGTCGTTCGTGCAGGCGTTCTCGGTGTTCCCGTCTGCGGTGCTGCTTGGCGTGCCGGCCGGTGCCACGCGGGTGGTGTCGATTGCGGCGTACGAAGCCGCGTTCGAAAGCTACGACTATTCGCTCGCCTCGTGCGTGGCGATCGTGATGGGCTTTGTGCAACTGCTGATCGTGGCGGGCATGCTCGGCGCACGCCGGGCGTTCTATAGCGGTCCGACCTCGGGAGGCAAAGGATGAGCGCCGCAGACAAACCTCTGGCCGGTGCCATGGCCGTGCAGAACGGAGACTTCATGACCACGCCGTCATCCGCGGGCAATACCACCGCTTCTCGCGAAGCAAAGGCCACACGCCGCCAGTCCCGCCGCGAAGGGCCGGGCGCGCGTATCTGGCGCGTGCTGGTGTGGGGCGCGATGATCTTCTTCCTCGTGAACGTGGGCCTGATGATTGCCACCGTCACGATGAACTCGGTGGCCACACGTTGGTTCGGCACGCCGCTGCCCGAGAGCTTCACGCTGCATTGGTATGCGCAGGCGTGGAACGACTTTCAACTGGCCAACGTGCTGTGGGTGACGTTCGAAGTGGTGGGTGCCGTAGTGTTGCTGTCGATCGCGTTGGGTGTGCCTGCGGCGTATGCGTTGGCACGCGCGCAGTTCCCGGGCAAACGTATTGCGATGCTGGTGTTTCTGCTGCCGCTGATGGTGCCGCCGGTGACGTACGGCATTCCGATGGCGACGGTGCTCTACAAGATCGGCCTTGGCGGCACGCTCTCGGGCGTGATTCTCGCGAACCTCGTGCCATCGCTGCCGTTCGTGATTCTGGTGATGACGCCGTTCATCGAGCAGATCGATCCGAATCTCGAAGCGGCCGCCCGCATCTTCGGTGCCAACACGTTCAAGTACTTCCGCCACGTGCTGCTGCCGCTGCTGGTGCCGGGCATGCTCGCGGCGGGTCTGCTGGTGCTGGTGCGCACCATCGGCATGTTCGAGCTGACGTTCTTCACGGCGGGGCCCGATACACAGACGCTGGTCGTGGCGTTGTACTACGCGGTGTTTTCTACCGGCGTGCGAGCGCCGCAGTCGATCGATGCGATGGCAATGATCTATATGGCGATCACCTTGCTGTGGGTGCTCATCGCACTGCAATTCGTGAGCCCGACGCAGTTGGTCAGCCGTGTGAAGGAAGCGCCGAAGGGCGAGTAGACGAAAGCAACGAAAAGCGGTTTGTCAGGCAGGTGCGCCGAATATCCCCCGGCGCGGTCTGCCCGGTGACGGCCATCCGAGGGGGCTCGGATGGCCGTTGTCGTGTGCAGCGACGAAATGTAAATGCTGCACTGCACCTAAGGGCGCGGCGCAAAGCGGCCACGGGCGTTGGTGACAAGCGGAAAATATCGATAGCTCGCGATGGAATAAAGCGCTGCGGGCGAACGTTCTGTGAATGTCGACACCGACAATTACCTGAGGAGCCAATCTGATGAACCAACGTCAATCGATGTCCGCTGTTCTGACCGCTCTCGTCGTCGCCGCCGGCGCGTTTGCCGCCACCGCTGCGCACGCGGAAGTTCCGTTCAAAGCCTCGAACGGCATGATGGTCGACGGCCAGAACCGTACCGTCTACACCTTCGACAAGGATGTGGCCGGCAGCGGCAAAAGCACCTGCAACGGCCCGTGTGCCGAGGCCTGGCCGCCGGTGATGGCCACGTCGGGTGCCGCCGCAGAAGGCAACTACACGATCATCACGCGTGACGACGGCATGAAGCAGTGGGCCTACAAGGGCAAGCCGATGTATCTGTTCACGAAAGACGCCGCCCCGGGCGACATGAAGGGCGATAACTTCAAGGACGTGTGGCACACCATCAAGCCCTGAGTGAAGTGAAGGAAGTGAATTTGGTGAGCGAGGCGTTGGGGTGTCTGGACCATTTCACGCAGGTGACCCAACGCCGGCTGGGCGAAGCGGGAGGCCGCAGATGCGAACTCCCGTCGGGCAGGTTTCGCGGCGGCTCAGTATAATTTCGCGGCGTACGCTGGCGGTCATCGCCGGCGACGCTTCGGACTGGCTTGCCGCCAGGCACTCTCCGCCAGGAAATTCGCCGATGACCGGTCAGGATTTGCCCAGCATGCTCCCGGGCCTGCTGCCTCGCCTCTGGGCATTCGCTCTGCGCATCGCAGGCGATCGTCACGATGCCGAAGACCTCGTGCAACGCGCCTGCGTGCATGCGCTTGAGCGCGTGCATCAATGGCAGCCCGGTACGTCGGCATTGAGCTGGATGTACAGCATCGTGCATACCACCTGGATCAACGAGATTCGCTCGCGCCGCGTGCGCTCGCGCGGCAGCCTTGCGTGGGAAGACGCCGACGTGGAAACGGTGCCCGACCTGCACGCCGCGACGCCGGAAGATCTCGCCAGCTATCACCAGGTATTCGGCGCCGTCGACCAGTTGCCGGAGGCGCAGCGTCTCGTGGTGCTGCTCGTCGCGGTCGAAGGCCTGAGCTATCAGGAGGCCGCACAGGTGCTCGACGTGCCCATCGGCACCGTCATGAGCCGTCTGTCACGCGCTCGCCGCACCATCGGCGACCGGTTCCGCAACCCCGAGGGGCAACCCCGCCGGATCGATAACACTGCCGGCGCACGTGAGGAGGACGCGTGATGAACGAAGACGATATCCGCCTGCTCGCGTACGTCGATAACGAACTGGCCCCGGCCGAACGCGCCGAAGTCGAAGCCGCGCTGGCCGAGTCGCCGGTACTGGCCGATGTGGTGGCCTCGCTGCGCGCATCGCGCCTGCCGTATCGCGAAACCTTCGCGTCGCAGTCGCTGCCACCGGTTCCCCAAAGTCTGAGCGCCAATCTCGACGCCTTGCTGCGCGCGCATGCGCAACGTCAGCCGATGGGCTCGGGGGCAGGCGAGGGTGGCGTCAGTGGCGGCGGCGGTATTGCCCGACCGGCGGCGACTGTCGCGAACGACGAACCGCCAGCATCGTTGGCGTCATCCAACACGTCGGCACCGGGGCGCCGTGTGCGTCCGTGGTGGCTGGCCGCAGCCTTTGCGGCGGGTGTTGCCGCAACGGCCGTCACCATGCCGCTGTTGCCGGGCGTGTTGCAGAAAGCCGGACTCGGCGGCGCGGTGCTGACCAGTGCCACGACACCGCCGCCGAAGTCGCCGCAAGGGGTGACGTGGGTGCGCGCCGCCGCCGAGTATCAGCAACTCTATGCCCGCGATACCGTGGCGTCGACGAATGTGGATGACGGCGACACCGCGCGCACCGTGGCCGACATTCAGCGCGACGACAAGCTCGATATCCGCGTGCCCGATCTGAAGGCGCAGGGGTTGACGTTCAAGCGCGTGCAGCGGCTGCGCTGGCAGGATCGTGCGCTGGTTCAGATGGTGTATCTGCCCGAGAAGGGCGACCCGATCGCGCTGTGTGTGGTGAAGGATCCGCGTCCCGATCAGGGCGTGGCAGAGCAGCACATCGACCGCATGGGCGTGGTCACGTGGCGCAAGGGGCAAGTCGGTTATGCGTTGATCGGTGCGCCGGGTTCGGCGGACCTGAAAGCGATTGCGAGCGCACTCGCCGAAGGGCCGGTGACGCCGTTGTACGGCTGGCTGATGTCACCGGGAATGCCGGGGATGCTGGGAGTGCCGGGGCTGTCGGTGGCCGCGGCCGAGCGCCCGGCGTCCTGAGCGTTCAAAGCGACAGAATGTTCGGCAGCAGCGGCCGGTTGAGCCGCTGACTCCACCACTTCAACGCCTCGCCCATGCGCTCGGTACGCCATGCCAGCCAGAATGTCTCGGGCGGGCGGGGCTCCTCGACCTGCAATTCCACCAGCGCGCCCCGCGTCAGTTCCGCACACACGCAGGCGCGCGGCAGAAAACCGTGCCCTAGTCCTGCCAACTGCGCCGCAATCTTCGCCTGCATGCCGGGCACGGTAATCCGGCGCTGACCCAGCAACAACCCCACTGAACGATCGGCCAGCGAGCGCGCCCCGTCGCCCACGACGATAGCGGTGTTCTCCAGCAGATCGTCCCGCGTGAGCGGGCGCTTCAGCTTGGTGAACGGGTGGGTGGCGCTCACGCAGAACGCGAAATCCAGCGTGCCGATCGCCACCGCCTTGTAGCCGCCGCTTGCCGGCCCTTCCCCGGCGGCCACAACCAGATCGGCCCGCCCTTCACGCAACAACTCCCACGTGCCCGTGAGCGTCTCCGTGCCAATGCGCAGACGCGTGCCGCATCTCAAATCTTCGAACGCGCAGATATCGGGATTGAAGGCGCTCGTGGGGATCAGCGAGTCGTGTACCAGCCGGATTTCCGCCTCGTAGCCGGTGGCGATCTGCCGCATGCGCGATTCGAGCTGGCCCGCAGCCGCGAGCAGCCAGCGTCCCTCCTTGAGCATTTCCTGTCCCGCGTCGGTGAGCGTGACCCTCGGGCCGTTGCGCACGAATAGCGCAATGCCGAGCTGATCTTCCAGCTTGGAGACAGCGTAAGAGATGGTCGACGGCACCTTGTGCAGCCGCTCGGCGGCGGCGGCAAACGAGCCGTAGCGCGCGATGGCATCGACGATTTCGATGGCTTCCAGAGACAGTTTGAGCACGGATGAATCTCCAAAATTTCCATCATCGAAATTTTCGATGGTAAGTCGACAAAACCTTCAACCTTGGGTGCCTTGATTCCGACGAAACTTCTTCCAACGCGGCGGGAAACACAGACGAAAGCATACATGAGCCGCCGATGTTGATTTAGTGAATTTTATCGAACAGCAAGACGCAATTTCCCGTTCATTTTTTCTTTTTCTGACATTAGGAGACTTACCATGGCCCTCACCAAACCCGTCGCCGTTGCCAAGCCCGGTGCTCTGTTGCTCACGCCGCAAGACCACACGCTGATCATGATCGACTTCCAGTCGCAAATGGCCTTCGCTACGCACTCCATCGACGCCGTCACGCTGCGTAACAACGCGGCGCTGGTCGCGAACGCTGCTGCCGGTTTCGGCGTGTCGACGATCCTCACCACCGTGGCGGAAAAGAGCTTCAGCGGCCCGATGTTCGACGAAGTGACGGCACCGTTCCCCGGTCAGGCGATGCTGGACCGCACCTCGATGAATACGTGGGAAGACGAGGGCGTGATCCGCCGTGTGAACGAGATCGGCAAGTCGCGCATCGTGCTGGCGGGCCTGTGGACCGGCGTGTGCATCGTCGGGCCGGCCCTCTCGGCGATCGATCAGGGCTTCGAGGTGTATGTGATTACCGACGCCAGCGGCGATGTGTCGACCGAGGCGCATGAGCGTGCCGTCGAGCGCATGATTCAGGCCGGTGCCCGCCCGATGACGGCCTTGCAGTATCTGCTTGAGTTGCAACGCGACTGGGCGCGCACCGACACTTACGACATGACCACGGGTATTGCGAAGAAGTGGGGCGGCTCGTACGGTATCGGCATCAACTACGCCAAGACGATGTTCAACGCCCACGAAGCCTGAGCCGGAGCGTCACAATGAAGCCCTACCTTCTGTCACTGGCCATCGGGATGCTCGTTGGCGTGATCTACGCGCTGTTCCACGTGCGCTCGCCGGCCCCGCCAGTGATCGCTCTGGTAGGGCTTCTCGGGATTCTGCTCGGCGAGCAGATCCCGCCGCTCGTCAAAGGGTGGGTCAAGCCTGATGCTGTTACGACCTCGTGGTTGCGCCAGCAGGTCAAGCCGCATGTGTTCGGCGAATTGCCGCGCTGCGACAAGACCGATGTCGCGGCCACGCCCTCCACGACCTCCACGCCCTCCACGCAGAAAGACCGCACCTGATCCTCGCGGAATTGCGACGCTCCACTTCGTCAAGCCAAGGAAACCGACATGCACGATACGACTGCCTCGACTGCCTCGACTGCTCCCGACCTCATCCTGCACAACGGGCGCTTCACCACGCTGGACCGCACCAATCCGACGGCGAGTGCCGTGGCCATCAAGGACGGCCGTTTCGTGCGCGTCGGCCGCGCCGAAGACGTGCTGCCGCTCGCCGGCGGCGCCACCCGGGTGGTCAATCTGCAAGGCAAGCCGGTATTGCCCGGTCTGATCGACAACCACCTGCACATCATTCGCGGCGGGCTCAATTTCAATCTGGAATTGCGCTGGGACGGCGTGCGCAGTCTGGCCGATGCCATGGGCATGCTCAAGCGTCAGGTGGCGATCACGCCCGCCCCGCAATGGGTGCGCGTGGTGGGTGGTTTCACGGAACATCAGTTCGTCGAGAAGCGCCTGCCGACCATCGCCGAGCTCAACGCGGTGGCCCCCGATACCCCCGTCTTCATCCTGCACCTTTACGACCGTGCGCTGCTCAACGGGGCGGCGCTGCGCGCCGTGGGCTACACGCGAGATACCCCTGCGCCGCCGGGCGGCGAAATCGTGCGAGACAGCGCGGGCAACCCGACAGGGCTGCTGCTGGCCAAGCCGAATGCCTCCATCCTTTACGCTACGCTGGCCAAGGGCCCGAAGCTGCCGCTGGAGTATCAGGTCAATTCCACGCGTCACTTCATGCGTGAGCTCAACCGTCTGGGCGTGACCGGCGCCATCGACGCAGGCGGGGGCTTTCAGAACTACCCCGAGGACTATCAGGTGATCCAGCAGTTGGCCGATGCGGGCCAACTCACGATCCGGCTGGCTTACAACCTGTTCACGCAGAAGCCGAAGCAGGAGAAGCAAGACTTCCTGAACTGGACCGCGACGTCCACGTACAAGCAGGGCGACGATTACTTCCGCCACAACGGCGCGGGCGAGATGCTGGTGTTTTCTGCGGCCGACTTCGAAGACTTCCGTCAGCCGCGCCCGGACATGGCGCCCGAGATGGAGGGCGAACTCGAAGAGGTGGTGCGTGTGCTCGCGCAGAACCGCTGGCCGTGGCGCCTGCATGCGACCTACGACGAAACCATCGAACGTGCGCTCGACGTGTTCGAGAAGGTCAACCAGGACACGCCGCTCGCAGGCCTGAACTGGTTCTTCGACCACTGCGAGACGATCTCCGAGAAGTCGATCGACCGCATCGCAGCCCTCGGCGGCGGCATTGCCGTGCAGCACCGGATGGCCTATCAGGGCGAGTATTTCGTCGAGCGCTACGGTGCGGGCGCAGCCGAGGCCACGCCGCCCGTCAAGCGGATGCTGGAGAAGGGCGTGAACGTGTCCGCCGGTACCGACGCGACGCGTGTGGCCAGCTACAACCCGTGGGTATCGCTGTCGTGGCTGGTCACGGGCAAGACCGTGGGCGGCATGCAGCTTTACCCGCAGGCGAACTGCGTGGACCGTGAGACCGCGTTGCGCATGTGGACCGAGAAGGTCACGTGGTTCTCCAACGAAGTCGGCAAGAAGGGCCGTATCGAGGCAGGCCAGTTGGCTGACCTGATCGTGCCCGACCGCGACTTCTTCGGCTGCCCTGAATCGGACATCGCCGACACGACGGCGCTGCTCACGATGGTCGGCGGCAAGGTTGTCTACGGTGCGGGTCCGTTCGCGTCGCTCGACGAAGGCACGCCGCCGGTGGCCATGCCCGACTGGTCGCCTGCGCGCACCTTCGGTGGCTACGCCGGTTGGGCCGACAAGGAAGCGCCGGCAAACGGCACGCCCATGCAAAAGGCATTGCACAACGCAGCAGCAGCGTGCGCCTGCGCCAACAACTGCAATGTGCACGCGCACCAGCACGCCACGGCGTGGAGCAGCAAGCTGCCGGTCTCCGACCTGAAGGGCTTCTGGGGCGCGTTGGGTTGCGCCTGCTGGGCGGTGTGACGATGGCCACGTCAACCGTTGCGCGTTGGCAACCCGCGCCCGCCTTGCGGTGGATTGCCCTGCTGTTGTTGTGCGCCGCCTACTTGCAGGGCGGTCTGGACAAGGCGATGGACTTCAATGGGGCCATCGCCGAGATGCAGCACTTCGGCGTGTCGCCGGCGGCGCCGATGGCCGCCGCGGTCATCGTGCTTGAGTTGGGCGCGTCTGCGCTCATCCTCACGGGCGTCTACCGCTGGCTCGGGGCCGTGGCGCTGGCGGCGTTCACGCTGTTCGCGACGTTCGTGGCCCTGCGCTTCTGGGAGATGCCGCAACCCGGGCGCTTCATGGCCGAGAACGCGTTCTTCGAGCATCTGGGTTTGGTTGGCGGTTTTCTGCTGGTGGCATGGCACGACTGGAAGTCACGTGCGGATGCCTGAACGACAACGGTAAGTGCTTCGTTTTTTCGATCCTGTTTCCTCACCTATTTGGAACGCATCATGACGACTCTGACACTGCGCGACGGCACCGAGCTTTACTACAAGGACTGGGGTTCGGGCCAGCCCATCCTCTTCAGCCACGGCTGGCCGCTGAGCGCCGACATGTGGGACGCGCAAATGTTGTTTTTCGCCGAACGCGGCTACCGTGCCATCGCGTTCGATCGCCGGGGTTTCGGCCGGTCGAGCCAACCGTGGACCGGCTACGACTACGACACGTTCGCCGACGACATTGCGGAACTCATCGAAGCCCTCGATCTGAAGGACGTGATCCTTGCGGGCTTCTCGATGGGCGGGGGCGACGTGACGCGCTACATCGCACGCAAAGGCAGCTCACGGATTGCCAAGCTGGCGCTCATCAGCGCGGTGACGCCGTTGTTCGTCAAGACGGCGGACCACCCGCAGGGCCCCGATGCCTCGCTGTTCGCCGGAATCCGTGCCGGGCTTGCCGCCGACCGCCCGCAGTTTATTGACGACTTCAGCACAGTGTTTTACGGCACCAATCGTCCGGGCGCGAAAGTGTCGCAGGGTGTCTTGAAGCAGACGTTGCAGATCGCGTTGCAGGCGTCGATCAAAGCCACCATCGACTGCGTGACTGCCTTCTCAGAAACGGACTTCCGTCCCGATATGGCGAAGATCGACGTGCCGACCCTCGTGATCCACGGCGATGACGATCAGGTCGTGCCGATGGAAGCTACGGGCAAGCTCGCGGCGGAAATGATCAAGGGGGCACAGTTCAAGGTCTACGCCGGTGCGCCGCACGCTACCGCCAGCACGCACGCCGATCAGCTCAACGCCGACCTGCTGGCGTTCATCCGGGGCTAAGAGGCCAAGAGGCCAAGAGGCCGAGAGGCCGAGAGGCTAAGAGGCAAAGAGGCTAAGAGAAAGAAGGGGCGGGTGCCCCGGGGGCGCGGAAAGCTTAAATCAGCGCCCCTCACCGAGACATTGACATGACCACGTCATCCACGCCGATTCAGGTTCACGACAACCCGTCGAAGCATCGCTTCGAATATCTGGCACAGGGCGAGCACGCCGTTGCGATTTATTCGATCGAAGGCAACGTCATCACGTTCATCCATACGCTGGTGCCCGATGCGCTGCGTGGGCAGGGGATCGCGACGAAGCTTGTGCTCGCGGGGCTCGCCTCTGCGCGTGAGCGCGGACTGCGGGTCATTCCGCAGTGCCCCGTCTTTGCGGCCTACATGCGTGCCCATCCCGAGACGCACGATTTGCTGGCTGAGGAAGGCCGCGTCTTGTTGGGCCTCTGACGATCGATAGACGCCGGACCTTACGACGATACGGAGCTGTCATGACATCGCTTGCCGCCACCGATTCAGTTGACGTCCAACATCCCCGGGTTCGACTGCTCGGGGGTGCCTATTCCGCACGCGCGTTCGAGATTCGCGACTTCCTGAGCCGAAGCGTAGTCACCTACGATTGGGTAGAACTGGACGAGGCCGCCGCGCGTCGCATTCCCGGTATCCGGGGGCTGGACGATCCGGGCCTGCCAGTGTGCGAATTTCCCGACGGCACGCGGTTATTCAACCCGAGCGTAGCCGACGTCGCCAAGCGGCTGGGATGGGTGGAAAAGCCCCGCCGAAAGGCATACGACGTGTCGATCTACGGTGCCGGTCCGGCCGGGCTGAGCGCGGCGGTGTATGCCGCTTCCGAAGGCCTGAGCACCGTGCTCGTCGAGCGCGATGCAATCGGCGGGCAGGCGGGCAACTCGTCGCTGATCGAAAACTATCTGGGCTTTCCACAGGGCATCGGTGGCGGCGAACTGGCCGAGCGCGCACGCCAGCAGGCGGTGCGTTTCGGCGCGGAGATTCTTCGGCTGCGCGAAGGTATCTATGCCGTCTTTGGCGACGGCGGCATTCACGTCGATCTGGCCGACGGCACACAGCTTTGCGCGAGCACCAACATCTGCGCGACCGGCATCGAGTGGCGTCGGCTTGGCTTGCCGGATGAAGCGCGGTTGCAGGGACTGGGTCTCTTTTACGGCGCTGGCGCCAGCGAAGCGCCCATGTGCACCGGTGAGACGGTGTATGTCGTGGGGGGCGGCAACTCGGCAGGGCAGGCGTCCATTCATCTGGCCGCGTATGCCCGCGAGGTCGTCATTCTGGTGCGAGGCGCGCGCTTGGCGGATACGCTGTCCGACTATCTGATTCAGAAGATACAGGGCACGCCCAACATTCGGGTGGTCGTGGGCTGCGAAGTGAGCGCGCTGCATGGCGGCAATTTTCTGGAAGCGATCACGGTTCGCGAGCGCGAGAGCGGTGCCGAGCAGGTACTGGCGACGCATCATCTGTTCGTCTGTATCGGCGGACTGCCGAATACCGATTGGGCACGCGACACGGCGATCGCACGCGACGGGTCTGGTTATCTCGTCACGGGACCCGACCTCACGCCGGCGATGTTGACAGCCGCGCGCTGGCCGCTGGCGCGTGCGCCGTTTCCACTCGAAACCAGCGTGCCCGGTTCTTTCGCCGTGGGAGATGTGCGGCACGGTTCGATGAAGCGCGTCGCGTCCGCGGTGGGCGAAGGCGCGATGGCTGTTGCGTTTATCCACCAGCATCTCGCAACCCTTTGAGGAGAGATCGCCATGTCCAAACGTTGCACGCATACCGACAGCATTCAACACGTCACACCCAGTGCGCTGGGGTGTGAAGAGTGTTTGAAATCCGGCAGCCGCTGGGTGCATTTGCGACTTTGTCGCACCTGCGGCCACGTGGGCTGCTGCGACGACTCGCCCAACCGTCACGCCAACGCGCACTTCCACGAAACCGGCCATCCCATCATCGAAGGTTATGACCCGCCGGAAGGCTGGGGCTGGTGCTATGTCGATCGCGTCATGCTGGATCTGGGTGACGACACGACGCCGCAGAACGGGCCGATCCCGCGCTACGTCTAAAACGTTTAAATGACCCGCAGAGGTTTTCATGCAACTTGAAGAGTCCACACCCTCCGTCGATCCGCGCGATCCGTCGCTGCGCAGCGCCTCGCTGGACGATCTGTCGGCCCGCCGCCTGCCACGCCCCGATAGCGTGACGGCAGTCATCGAGCATCACGTGCGGGCGGAATCCGTCGCGGCGTACGAACAGTGGCTCAAGCGCATCGTCCCCATCGCGGAACGTTTTCCCGGGCATCGCGGCGTTCATGTCCTTCGTCCCGTGTCGGGCTCTACGGTCTATACGGTGACGTTGCGGTTCGATTCGCTGCCGCACGCGGAGGACTGGTTCCAGTCGGATGCGCGGCAAACGTTGCTCAGTGAAGTCACGCCGTTTCTCGCGCGCGACGAGCAGCGCCAGACAGTGACCGGGCTTGAGTTCTGGTTCCACCCGGCGCCGGGGCAAAAGCCCGCCAAGCGTTACAAGCAGTTTTTGCTGACACTTTCGGTGATTTTTCCGCTGACGATGATCGTGCCGCTTCCCGTGCGCTGGCTCGCGTTGCAGCTGCCGTGGCTCGACAACTTCGTCGTGACGAAGCTGCTGGCGGCGGCGATCATTGTGGGACTGATGACGTACGTCATCATGCCGCGCGTGACGCGCGCGGCTGCACGATGGTTGTACGAGTGAAGTGAAAGCGGCGTGGCGCAGCGACTCGTCAAACCGGGTC
The DNA here is from genome assembly GCF_002179865.1 of Pandoraea sp. PE-S2R-1. Lineage (NCBI taxonomy): Bacteria > Pseudomonadati > Pseudomonadota > Betaproteobacteria > Burkholderiales > Burkholderiaceae > Pandoraea > Pandoraea sp. PE-S2R-1. The sequence continues at coordinate 142,960 of NZ_NGUR01000017.1, forward strand.
GCTGCGCCACGGGGGTCAACGCGTTAGATTTCGCGTTGACGATGCAGCATCTCGTGCATCGCGTGTACGTCAGACTTGTTTCAACGCCCCGTCGACCAGACGCCACAGACCGAGCGGATTGTCTTGACGCAGCGCGTCCGGCAGCAACGCGTCGGGCAGGTCCTGATAGCAGACCGGGCGCAGGAAGCGATCGATCGCCGTGGCACCGACGGACGTGAACATGGCGTTCGACGTGGCCGGGAACGGGCCGCCGTGCACCATCGCGTGACACACTTCGACGCCGGTCGGAAAACCGTTTGCGAGAATGCGTCCGGCGCGGCGCTCCAGACTCGGCAGCAGACGGCGTGCCGTCTCCACGTCACCGGCATCGAGTTGCAGCGTGGCGGTGAGTTGACCTTCGAGACGCTCGGTGATGGCGATCATCTCGTCGACGTTCTCACAGGCAATGACGACCGACGCCGGGCCAAACACCTCGTCGTGCAACGCCGGAGTGGCGAGAAACGCCGCTGCCGTCGTGCGGAAGAGGGCCGCTTGCCCCTGACATCCCGTGCCTGCCTGACCGCGTGCCACCAGCGACACATTGCCCTCATCAGCCAGACGTGCGACGCCCTTGTCGTAAGCTTGATGAATGCCCGCCGTCAGCATCGTGCCTGCCGCCTTGGCGGTGAGCGCTTCACCGGCGCTCTGGCAGAACCGCTCCAGCGCATCGCCCGCGATACCCAGCACCAGCCCCGGGTTCGTACAGAACTGACCGACGCCCATCGTGAGCGAGTCGGCGAAGCCCTTGGCGATCGCGTCACCGCGTGCCGCGAGTGCTTCGGGCAGCACGTACACCGGATTGATGCTGCTCATTTCTGCATACACAGGAATCGGCACTGCCCGCGCTTGCGCGATACGTTGCAAGGCAAGACCTCCCGTGCGCGAGCCCGTGAAGCCGACGGCCGCAATCGCCGGGTGCGCGACCAGTGCCTCGCCCACCGCGCGCTCACCGACGAGCAGCGAGAAGACACCTTCCGGCAGCCCCAGCTTCTGCACGGCCGAGCGCACGGCACGGGCTACGAGTTCCGACGTGCCCAAATGCGCCGAGTGTGCCTTCACCACGACCGGACATCCGGCAGCAAACGCCGATGCCGTATCGCCACCCGCCACCGAGAACGCCAGCGGGAAGTTGCTCGCGCCGAACACGGCGACCGGACCGAGGCCGATCTTCGACAGGCGCAAATCGCTGCGCGGCAACGGCTGGCGCGCAGGTTGTGCCGGGTCGATCGTGGCGTCGAGAAAATGTCCGTCGCGCACCACCTGCGCAAACATCCGCAATTGACCAACCGTGCGGCCACGCTCGCCTTGCAAGCGCGCTACGGGCAGGCCGCTTTCGGCATGAGCGCGCTCGATGAGCGCGTCGCCCAGATCGAGAATCGCCTGCGCGACGGCTTCGAGAAATTCGGCGCGCTTGGCCAGCGGCAACGCGCGGAACGGATCGAACGCGGCGCGTGCGAGTTCGCAGGCACGGTCGACGTCCTGCGGGGTGCCCGCGCCGAACGCGGGCGCAATCCGCTCGCCACGCGCAGGATCGAACGCGTCCAGCGAGCCCGCGCTGCCGCGCACGTCGGCGCGGCCAATCAACATCTCACCGGTGATCTGCATGCGGGGCTCCTTAGCCTTCGACCTTCTTGATGAGCGCGTCGAGCGCTTCGAGTTCCTGCGGCAGCAAGTCGGTCAACGGTGCGCGCACCGGGCCGGCGTCGTGGCCGACGAGCTTCGCGCCCGCCTTCACGATGCTCACCGCATAACCCGCGCGACGATTGCGAATTTCGAGATACGGCAGGAAGAACGTGTCGAGCAGGCGGCCCATCGTGGCCTGATCGTCTTCACACACGGCGCGGTAGAACGCCATGGCGGTCTTCGGAATGAAGTTGAACACGGCCGACGAGTACACCGGCACGCCCAGTGCGCGGTACGCTGCGGCATAGACTTCGGCGGTGGGCAGGCCGCCCAGATACGAGAAGCGGTCGCCCAGACGGCGGCGAATCTGCACCATGCGTTCGATATCGCCCACGCCGTCCTTGAAGCCGATCAGGTTCGGGCACTTGTCGGCCAGACGCTCGAGTTCGTCGGCGCTGAGTTTCGAGTTCGCGCGGTTGTAGACGATCACGCCGACGTTCACCGATTGGCAGACCTGTTCCACGTGGGCGGCGATGCCGTCGAGGCTGGCTTCGGTCAGGTAATGGGGCATGAGCAGCACGCCCTTCGCGCCGAGGCGTTCGGCTTCCTGTGCGTACTGAATGGCCATGCGGGTGGGGCCGCCGGCACCCGCCAGAATCGGCACCTTGCCGGCGCAGGTGTCGACGGCGGTTTTGATCACGGCGCTGTAGTCCTGCGGCGTGAGCGAGAAGAATTCGCCCGTGCCGCCAGCCGCAAACAGGGCCGTCGCACCGAACGGCGCCAGCCATTCCAGGCGATCCGCGTAAGCGCGCGCGTTGAAGTCGCCATTCGCGTCGAAGTCGGTCACGGGGAAAGACAACAAGCCGTCGGAGACGATCTGTTTGAGTTCTTGGGGTGCGGTCATTTCGGCAGTTCCTGTCGGCCCGCGGGGCCGGATTCGGTAATAAAAGGGATCGCTCAACTAGCGTCCGGCGCTTAGTTATATGTCATCGTATAACATGTCATTCGGTCGATCAAGAGGGTGGCCGTTGGAATGGCAGTTGGGATAAACCCGGAAAGGGGTTGTCACTATATGGACGTAACCGCGAAAGCGTACGCGCATCAAGCGTCTAGATGTATGATGACGCATAAGTGACGGCGGGTTGAGCCAACATCAACGACGCCGGATGGGATCAAGTCAGCAGGAGGAGAGGTACGCAAGATGTCTTCAACACAGGACACGCGCCACGCAGGCGATACGCCGCAGGAAACCGGGCCCGGCACACCGGGATCAACGGCGGCTTCGGCAGCTTCGGCAACATCGGGGCTGTCGGATATTTCCAACAAATCGACGGCCGCACCGCGCTATATCCGGATGCAGCCGGAAGACAACGTCGCCATCGTCGTGAACGACGGCGGCTTGCCTGCGGGCAGCCGTTTTGCCGACGGGCTGGTGCTCGTCGACGCGGTGCCGCAGGGACACAAGGTCGCGCTGGCCGATCTCGCGCTGGATGCGCCGGTGATTCGCTACGGCGTGGTCATCGGCTACGCAGCGCGCCCGTTACCGGCGGGCAGTTGGGTCAACGAACGCAACCTGCACATGCCCGAGGCCCCGTCGCTCGACCGGCTGCCGATCGCCACGCGCGTGCCTGCGGCATTGCCACCGCTCGAGGGCTTCACGTTTCAGGGCTATCGCAACGCCGACGGCTCGGTGGGCACGCGCAATATTCTGGCCATTACCACCACCGTGCAGTGCGTGGCCGGGGTGGTCGAATTCGCGGTGAAGCGCATCAAGGAAACGTTGCTGCCGAAGTATCCGAATGTCGACGATGTCGTCGGACTGGAGCACACCTACGGCTGTGGCGTCGCCATCGATGCGCCGGACGCCATCGTGCCGATCCGCACACTGCGCAACATCGCGACGAATCCGAACTTCGGCGGCGAGGTGATGGTGGTGAGTCTGGGCTGCGAGAAGCTCCAGCCTGAGCGTCTGCTCCCGGCGGGCAGCATTCCCATCGGCAGCGCGGATGCCGACGGCAAACCCGACACGGTCTGCCTGCAAGACGAGGCCCACGTCGGCTTTTTGTCGATGATCGATTCGATTCTGGCTACAGCGGACGTGCACTTGCAGCGCCTGAATGCGCGGCAGCGCGAAACGGTACCGGCGTCGGAGCTGATCGTCGGCGTGCAGTGCGGTGGCAGCGATGCGTTCTCGGGCGTGACGGCGAATCCTGCCGTGGGTTTTGCCACGGACTTGCTGGTGCGCACGGGCGCTACGGTGATGTTCTCGGAAGTGACCGAAGTGCGCGACGGCATCGATCAACTGACCTCACGCGCGGCAACGCCCGAAGTGGCGGCGGCCATGATCAAGGAGATGGCTTGGTACGACGCGTACCTTGAGCGCGGCCGCGTGGATCGCAGCGCGAACACGACGCCCGGCAACAAGCGGGGTGGTCTGTCGAATATTGTCGAAAAGGCGATGGGGTCGATCGTGAAGTCGGGCAGCGGGCCGATTCACGGCGTGGTGTCGCCGGGCGACAAGCTCGACCGTTCACGCCAGCGCGGGCTCATCTACGCGGCGACGCCCGCCAGCGATTTCATCTGCGGCACGCTGCAACTGGCGGCCGGCATCAACCTGCATGTGTTCACCACCGGGCGCGGCACGCCGTACGGTCTCGCCGAAGTCCCGGTGATCAAAGTCGCGACCCGCAGCGATCTGGCACGCCGGTGGCACGATCTGATGGATGTGGACGCAGGGCGCATCGCGACCGGCGACGCCACCATCGAAGACGTGGGCTGGCAGTTGTTCCACTTGATGTTGGCGGTGGCCAGCGGCGAGAAGACGTGGGCAGAGCGTTGGGGATTACACAACGCGCTCGTCCTGTTCAACCCCGCGCCGGTGACTTGATGTGACGCGCGGGGCGTGCCGGCGTCACCGATCGTCAAAGATCGGCTTGTGTCTGCGCGAGGCCGAACTCGAGCATGGCCGGCACGAAGCAATGGTTGAGCGTGTCGCGTCGCGAGAGTTTGGTCAGCACATAGCGGCGGAAGGCGGTAAGGGTGCCCCAGTCGCCGACATCGGGCGGCAGCAGATCGGCCAGTTCGCACTGTTTGAGCAAGCCCGGGGGCAGGGCGTTGGTGTCTTGCCACGCGGTGGGCGCCGCGTCGATGCTGCGCTCGATCGGTTGCCCCAGATGTTGTTCTGCAATCTCATCCAGACGGGCCGCAAAATCCTCATCACCCGGTACACAGGAGGCCAGCGTCTCGCGCGCCTCATACGGCAACCGTTGCCAGTCGGCCAGTGACAAATGCTGGCCGCTGTGATCCAGATTGAAGCGAATCGCCATTGTGATGAACTTCAGGTCTTCGCAGGCTTCGATCTCGAAGACAAAGATCGGCAGACGCTGATAGAGATGCATGAGCGTAACTCCTCGTGAGGCGACATATCGTAGCCAGACGATTGTACCCGCGCGACGCGAGCCATTGCGACCGCACGCACGATAGTGTGATGGCTGCGAAGTTGCTGTGAGGGTTCTTGGGTGATTTCCGAAAGTGCTCTGCCAAAGCGAGATGACGAGGCGGTCCGCGCGACGCCTGCGCGTGACGCTTGCGGTTAACTGCCGGTCGCAGCACGCGGTGTTGTCGGTGCCGTCAGCCGCCCAATGCACACCGGTCGCGACGGAAAGGCTTGCTGTCCTATACGGCGGCCACGGAGTGACGACGAGATCCGCGCTGTGAAAATTCCTAGAGCGGTGCCCCAATCACGAAACCCTCCGGTTTTCCTAAGGTAAGCGTTTGCTCGCAGGATTCGACAGGAGCCGACATGCCGACCAACGCCTCGCCGCTACCCTTCCCGTTTGTGCCCGTCGTGCCAGCTTCACGCCCGGCATCACAGAGTCATGCCGCATTGGCCCCAACGCCATCCCTTACACCCGCGAAACCCTCGACACCCGCGACCGCCTCCGCAATCTCCCCGCCCGACGCGCCGTCTTCCTCGGACACTTCAGACAACCCGCCTCGCCGCGCCTCGGGAAAATCTGGCAAATCTGGCGTCACTTCCGGCAACACCGAAGCATCAAAATCCCGCGTTGCCCATCGAAGCGTCTCGTTCGGCGCGCGTCAGACGCCGGTCATGTCACCCGACAGCGGGCTCGCCGACCTGCGCATCGACGTCGTTCGCGCCGTGGCGTGCGCCGACGTGCCGTTGCTTGGCGCGATTGTCCGATGAGCGCGGTGCCTGTCGTGTCCAATTCACCCGATGTGTCTCGTCCTGCGCCGGACGCCGAGAAGCAGAGTCCGGCGGTCTGGCTCATCGTGTCGCCGCATGCGGAGTGGTCGTGTGCGGGCGATGTGGTCACCGTGGCGTCGCGTGAGGTGTCGTGCACGTTGCGCGGCACTTCGCCCGAAGTGCCCGCATGGCTGGAGCGCTTGCAGCATGGCGTGCTGCTGGCGTCGGCACCCACCCCGGGGACATGGCTCGCGGCGCTCGTCGATGAAGAACTCGCCAGCGTGTTGCCTGCCACCGATCCCGATATCGTGCCGGCGTTCGGAAAGATCTGCGATGCGTGGATGCGCGGCATTTTCGCGTCGCCGTTCTGGGCGCGCTTTCTCGCAGGCGAATCGAGCGAGATTCAGGTGCTCGCGTTTCTTGCCCAGATGTATCACCGGGCGGCGGGCGCCGACGTGCACAACCGCATTGCCGTCGAGCGTTGTACCGACCCCGTATTGCGGCCGATTCTGCTGCGCCAGTACCGGGAGCAGCGGGGGCAGGCGACCATGCTTGCCGCCGGGTTGTTGCGGTGCGGTGCGGCGGCGCGCACGTTTCTCGATAGCGGGGCGTTTGATGCGACGCATGCACTGGTCGATTTCATCATCGAAGCGGCGGGCGACATGCCGGGCTATGTCGGCTGCTGTGCGTTGTGTCAGGCACCGGCGGCGGCACGCGCCGTTAGCGAGATCGAAGCGCAGTTCGACGCGTTATCACAGCGCTATCCTTCGGCGGCCGACGGCTTCGCGGCGGTGTGTGCGCATGCGCGCCACGATGCCAGCGTTTGCGGCGGTACGCCGTTGTTGTCGCTCTGGGTGCAGGAGGCCGGGCCGCCCGATGCGGCAGCGCGCCTGCGCATGTTGCGCGGCGCGTTCGGCGTGGCGGCGGCGTATCGCGCGATGTTCGACGCGTTGTATCGTCTCGACGAGGACCTCTGAGCCCTCACAAGAGGCACCCGATTGGGGCGCACGCCTCGTATAATGGCGTCCCAACGGCGTGGGCGGTTGCGACTTCGCGCCGTCTGCCCCCTGACCATGACAACCCAACTCGCTTACCTCGCCGCGCTCGGTGCCGCCCTTTGCTGGGCTTGCAGCGGCATGATCGCCATCACGCCTGTTCGTCAGGCTGGTTCCTTCCCGTTCAACTACGCCCGCATGCTGCTCGTCTTCGCGATGTTGCTCTTCGCGCTGGCGGTGTTGCGCGGCTGGCCGTCGCTTACCACTGAGCAGTGGCTGCGATTGTGCGCGTCGGGTCTCATCGGCATTCTGGTGGGCGACACCATTCTCTATACGTCGCTCGGCCGTCTCGGGCCGCGCCGCAACTCCATCATCTTCGCCACCAATGCGCCGATGACCGCCATGCTCGGTTACTTCTGGCTAGGCGAAGCTTTGGGCTGGCGAGCCATCGTCGGCGTTGCGCTGGTAACGGCAGGCGTGGCGCTGGCCATTGCGTTCGGCGGCCGGCGCGACGATGCGCATCACTGGGAATCGGTACGCGGCGATGTGCGCGTGGGCGTGTTGATCGGCCTGACGGCGGCGCTCTGTCATTCCATCGGCACCTTGATTGCCAAGCCCGTGATGGCGGCAGGGGTCGACCCGGTCGGGGCGTCGGCGGTGCGTGTGGGGGTGTCGGCGCTTGGACTCACGATACTGGCCGCACGGCGCGGTCGCAGCATCTTTTCGGCGTTCACGCCCGGCACGCTGGCGCTGACCGCGTTGTCCGGCTTTGTCGGCGTGGCCGTCGGCATGACGCTGCTGCTCTACGGCATGGGCCACGGCAATACCGGGGTGATCGCCACGCTCTCGGCGACCACGCCGGTGATGGTGTTGCCGTTGCTGTGGATCCGGACGCGTCAACGTCCGGCGGCAGGCGCGTGGGTCGGGGCGTTGATCGCGAGCGCGGGTGTGGCGATGATCTTCAATCGCTAAGGCGTTTGCGCGTTGAGCGTTGTTGATTCACCGCGTCAACACGTCAACATGTCAGCGCGTCAGCGGCGAGCGCAGGCTTTCGGTGTTCTGAGAGGAGGTGTCGTCGGACAGACTCGCCAGCGCGGACGCGGCAGTGGGCGACGTTTCGCTCGGTGCCGGGCGCGGTGCTGACGGCGTGAGCAGGCGGCGCAGCCACGCCGCAAGCCGCTCGAACACACTCGGATCGTCGTTGAAGATCTCGGGGCGCAGCACGCGCAGATATTCCAGAATTTGATCGGCTTCCTGACGACCGACCGAGCCGTAGATCACGGCGAGATCGAGTAAGGCCTGCAATTCCCCCAGCTTCTCGCGCGCCTGCAACGGGCGCGCCGTTTCCACGCCACGTTTGGCCTCGAACACACGTTCGCGCAACACCGACGCTGCGCGCCACGCGGGGGTCTGCAAGGTCGCTTCCAGCGTGCGCAAGTCTTGTGCCGAGGTGACGATCTGTCCGGCCAGCGACTCTACGATGCGCTCTTCTCCCTTCGCTTCACGCACGATGCCTTCGGCCCAGCGGCTGGCCTGACGCGACATGTCTTCGCGCGTCCATTCCGGGCGCGAGACAAAGTAGAAACCATGCTGACGGGCCTGATTCAGGATGATCGAGACGACATCCGGAAACTGTTTGTCGAAGGTGCGCTTGGCCCATGCGTAGTGACCGCCTGCGAGCAGTTGCGCGACGGCGGCTTCGGTCAACGGCACGGTGCTGTCGAGCAGGCGTGCGCGCAGAAAATCGTCGAACGGGGGCGGCGTGAAGTGACGATCGACGGCGGCAGAAATGCGCACGAACGCGTCGAAGTCCTTTTGCAGATCCGCAAGTGCGGTGTCGGACAGGGTGAGAGAGATACGGCTCATCGTGACAGGCTCCCGGCCACTGCGACGGCGCGATACCAGTCGTCACGCGAGCCTGTCATGGCCCGGCGAGCGTCTGCCTGAGTGCAGCGGGCCGGATGCGGCGTCGCCGGAGCCCGTGCCACGTGCATCCCCGTTGCGCGTGAAGTCATTGCAGCGATACGTGTAATCGGTGCGCCCGGGTCGTTGCCGTGCGCTATGAAGATGGCCATCGGTACACGTCGCAGTCTCGCGGCGTGCGTGGCCCCATATGGCGGCGATTCTAGCGTATTCGTCGCCAGCAAGTCACCGCGATTCATTAAACCGCTGTCGAATCCACAGTTTGCAGAGCGATTGTTGTGGATCCCCTCAGGTAAACGGCACAAACGCAGCAGAACTTTAGGGCTGCTGCGTTTGTGCGTTACCTGCACCGCCTTGGGGCGCTCAGGCGCTCAGGCGTTCCCGGCCGGGCCCAGCAGATACACGGCAAAGCGAGCGCGCGCGTCGTGCCACACACGCTCCACATCCCAACCTGCCGACGTGGCGAGTGCGCGGAATTCCGTGGGGCCGTACTTGTAGGAATTCTCAGTGTGGATAGATTCGCCGGCAGCGAATGTGAAGCGCTGGCCAAGTACGTCGGCGTGGCACGGGCGCTGGGCGACCAGATGCATTTCGATACGGCTCGCGGCGGCATTGAACCGGGCTTCATGCCGGAAGGCGTCGAGCGGCAGGTTGCCGTCGAGTTCGCGGTTGATGCGCACCAGCAGGTTCAGGTCGAACTGCGCCGTCACGCCGCGTGCATCGTCGTACGCGGGCAGGAGCACCGCCGGGTCTTTGCACGCATCGACCCCGACGACCATGCGGCGGCGCGGTCCGAGCATCTTGCCCACGTGGGCCAGAAACGCGGCGGCCTGACCCGGCGCGAAGTTGCCGATCGTCGAGCCGGGGAAGAAGCCCAGGCGCGGACCCTGTGTGTCGTGCAATTGTGGAGGAAGCCGGAAAGGCCGCGTGAAGTCGGCGCGCACCGGCAGCATCGGAATGCCCGGACAACGGCGCGCCAAGGCGGCGACCGCGTCGTCGAGAAAATCGTCGGCAATATCGACCGGCACGTAGGCCCGAGGGGTGACGAGGGCGTCGAGCAGCAATGGGGTCTTGCGACTGGAGCCACTGCCGAATTCGACGACGACGGCATCCGGGCCGATCACATCGGCAATCGCGGCGGCGCATTCGCCGAGCAGCGCGGTTTCGGTACGGGTCTGGTAGTACTCGTCGAGGCCGGTGATTTCCTCGAAAAGTTCGCTGCCGCGCCGGTCGTAGAGCCAGACACTGGGCAGCGACTTGGGGGTATGGCCGAGACCGGTGAGTACGTCGGTGGCAAACGCGTTCTCGGGCAGTGACGGGCAAACAAATGCCGTGGCTTGGGTGGCATGCGACATCAGCGGTCCTCCGCGAGCCTCAGGCCGCAGAATTGCCAGCGCTGATGCGGGTAGAAGAAGTTGCGGTACGTCGCACGCGAGTGTCCCGCCGGGGTTGCCAGCGAGCCGCCACGCAGCACGAATTGTCCGCACATGAACTTGCCGTTGTATTCGCCGACGGCCCCCGCTGCCGTCCGGAATCCGGGATAAGCGACGTACGGGCTCGCGGTCCATTGCCAGACCGGGCCATAGAGCTGCTGCATCGGGGAGTTCTCGTGCGCGGCGTTTGCCGCGTGTGCCGCGTGCGCCACGACTTCCCACTCATGTTCTGTTGGCAATCGCTTGCCGGCCCAGCGCGCAAACGCGTCGGCCTCGAAATAACTCACATGTCGCACGGGCGCGTTGTCGTCGACCGGTTGCATGCCGGCGAGTGTCATCGCGTGCCATTCGCCGTTGCGCAATTCCCAGTAGAGCGGATGCCCCCAGCCTTCGCGCTGCACGGTGGCCCAGCCGTCCGAGAGCCAGAGGCCCGCGATGCGATAACCGCCGTCTTCGATGAAGTCGCGCCATTCGCCGTTGGTTACTACGCGCGAGGCGATGGCAAAGGGGCGTAAAAGGAAGTCGTGGGCAGGCGTTTCGCAATCGAACGCAAACGACTCGCCGCCGTGGCCGATGGTATGCCGTCCGCCGTCGTGTTCGATCCATTGCAACGGGAGGTCGCGATGTGCTTCACGATCGGCGTCGCGAAGGATTTCACGATGCGCGGGCCGTAGTGGATTCTGCGCGAACAGATGCAGCAAGTCGGTGTGCATCAGTTCCTGATGTTGCTCTTCGTGATGCAGGCCGAGCGTGATCAGATCGGAGACTTCGCGCGGCAGATCGGCATGCAGCAGCATCTCGTGCATGGCGCTGTCGACATGTTGCCGATAGCGCACGATCTCATCGAGCGTGGGGCGCGTGAGCAGCCCCCGTTGCGGACGCGGATGACGCGGACCGGCGGCTTCGTAATACGAATTGAAGAGAAACGCGAAACGCGGATCGTAGGGGTGATAGCGTTTGCCGGAGAGCGCGCCGTGTTCGCCGAGCAGAAAAGTCTCGAAGAACCACGTCGTGTGCGCGAGATGCCACTTGATGGGGCTCGCATCGGGCATCGATTGCACGGTGGCATCGGCGTCCGACAGGCCGGCGGCGAACGCGACCGACGCGGCGCGCACGGTATCGAACCGGTCGGCGAGCGTATGGCCAGTCAACGCACGGCCGGCTGCACCCAATGCGCCATCAGGCCCATCGCGCGCGATGCGCGAGACAGTGGCGGAGGGGGAGGTGCCGGAGGGCGCCTCGGCTTGCGACGTACAACATGGGACGGTCATGGGGACACACCGTGTTGTGAAACGTGCGCTCTATTGTAGACCTGTTGACGTCGCTCCGTATGACACTCGGGGAGGACATTGCCAGCGCCCGGACGGCAAGCCGGTGCGCCTACATCGATGGCCTACATCAACCACCCGGTCAGTCCGAGCAGGCTGCCGCCGGCGATGAGCCAGAGCGGATTCCAGCGGGTGCGCAGGGTGATGACGATGGCGACGAGCGTGACCAGCGTGCGGGCAAGATTGATGTCGATTTCGCGGGCGAGAATGGCGCTGCTGGCGGCCAGCAGCCCGACCGTGATCGGGGCGAGCCCGGCGCGCACGGCCCGCACCCAAGGCGAGCGCTCATGCCGGTCGACCCAGCCGCCGACCAGATACGCGAGTAACGAACTCGGCGCGCATTTGGCCAACGTGGCGGTGAGGGCGCCGGGCAGCCCGGCGGCTTGCAGGCCGATCAGCGTGACCGCCATGCCGTTCGGCCCGGGGGCTGCCTGTGCCAGCGAGAAGAAGGTGACGAATTGCGCGTCGGTGATCCAGTGGCGGGTTTCGACGGCGTAGCGATGGATGTCCGCAAGGGTGACGTTGGTGCCGCCGACCGCGAGCAGCGACCAGAGCGAACCGTGCAGAAAGAGATCGATGAGCGTGTGCATGGCGTGGCGCTCAGGCGGCATCCGGCGGCGGGCGCATGCGATCGGTGTCGCGCTGTCGTCGCAGGTGGTAGGCCATGAGGATGGCGCAGGGGCCCAGCACGCCGAGCACGGCCAGCAGCGGCAGGCCGAAGACGAAGCTGCCGACGAAGGTTGCGGCGGCGAACGTCAGCGTGCTCCAGTGGCGTTCCAGCCCCGCGAGCAGGCGCAGGGCGGTGGCGATGACCAGCCCTGTGGCGGCGGGCATCAAGCCGGAGAGCAGATGCTGCACGACCTGTGTTTGTCCCCACTGCGCGTAGGCGAAGCCGATGAGGATGATGACGATGGTCGGGCAGAAGTAGAGACCGGCAACCGCGGAGGCCGCGCCGCGCGGCCCTTGAAAGCGCCGGCCAAGCACGGTGGCGATATTGGCGACGTTCGGGCCGGGCAGCAGTTGGGCGAGTGGCAGGAGCTCGGCGAATTCGCGGTCGGTGAGCCATTGTTTCTGATCGACGACCATGCGACGCGCCCACGGCAGCACACCGCCGAAGCCGGTCGCGCCGACGCTGCCGAACGCGACGGCAAGTTGCCAGCAGGAGGGAGGCGGCGAGGCGTGCTCCCCGGGGGCGCTGGCTTGACCGCCGACGGCACTTTTGGCGCCTGTGCCTGATGGTGCAGAGGGCGCGGATGGCGTGAAAGGCGGGGTGAGTGCGTCGTGACGATCGGAATTATCTGAATCGGCGGGCATGACGACGAAGGGATAGAAAGGATAGGGAGTCTGGGAACACGCACAAAGGTGTCGCGCGGTTTCCCTTGAGAACGGTAACGCGTGAGATGCTGCGCGTCTTGTTGGCCCGCTGTCAGCGGCTACATCAGCTCACTACGTAGCCGTATCAAGTGGACCCGGTACCTGATGGGCCATGAATCTCGTGCTCCAGCCGGACGACTTCCTGAGCGACGAGTGCGATGGCGTTACGAATTTCCATCAACGCGGTGTAGAGCGCCTGTGCATTCTGAGGGGATTGCATGGCGACATCGCGGGCAGCGGATTCGATGGCGTCGAGCGACAGGGCGATGCGGTCGAGATTCTCCAGCATGGGATCGATCTCCGGTGGAGCGCGCACCGCGCGCATGCCGTCATGATACTCAACTGACGTAACGCGGTGGGGATGTTAGAATGCGCGACCCTGCCGGGGTGATGAAATTGGTAAACATAGCGGACTTAAAATCCGCCGCCTTCGGGCTTGCCGGTTCAAGTCCGGTCCCCGGTACCACACACCGTTCTTTGAGCGCACGCGCACGAAGAACCGGTCACGCCTTCTTTCCGAATCCCGATCTCCCCCAATCGAGCCGATGACGTTCTTTGGTTGATGTCATCGAGCACGGCCGCATCGCCCGGTTGCGCCGTGCAAGGCCGTCAATCCGGCACCTACCTATGGGGAATGAATGCAATCACTTTCTGTTCAGCGGTCCAAGCGCAAATATATTTTGCTGTTGCTCGGTTGTCTCGGCTTCGTCATTGCCGGTGCTTTCATCATCCGGTCTGGCGGGACGCACCGGCATTCAGCCGCTTCGGCGTTGTGGATCGGTTGGTCGGCCATTGTCTTTTTTGGTGCAGGCATTCCGATTGCCTTGTGGCAACTCGTCGATGGACGCCCCCGTTTGCAGATCGACGGCAACGGCATTCTGGACCGAAGACTTGGCGTGGGCCCGATCCCATGGTCGGAGATCACTGGCGCTTACATCAAAGCCGTAGCGGGCAACGCCTTCATCTGTCTTGACGTCAAAGATCCGGAAAAATGGCGGCAGAAAATGTCGAAGACTCAGCGCATGTTGGTCGCGGGCAATGCGATGCTCGGCTACACCGCGCTCGTGCTGAATGTCAGCGACGTCAAAGAGGATCCCGAGGCGATCCTCGATCTCATTCTCAAGAACCTCTCGACGTGGCAAGACACGCGTAGTCAGTTCGTCGGCTGGACTGGCTGACCCTGCCATCGCCGCCATCGCGGTCAGTGAAGTTTTCCTCAACGGTGCCATGAGATTGGAAGGTTAACTTGCAAGTTGACCTTCCGAGTTCTATGCTCCGTCCATGACTGTTCCCAACGAATCCGAAAGCGCTATCGCCGACCTGTTGCCGGTGATGGGCCAACTCATGCGCCGCCTGCGGGCGGTGACCAACACCCGTGAACTGAGCTGGTCGCAGGTGGCCGTCATGGCGCGCCTTGAAGAGGCCGGTCCCATGACCACCGCTGACCTCGCCCGTGCCGAAGCCGTGAAACCGCAGTCGATGGGCGGCACGCTGGCGGTCATGGAGGCGGAAGGGCTCGTCCGGCGGTATCCGCACCCGGACGATGGCCGTCAGATGCTTGTTTCGCTGACCGACGACGGCCGCGAAACGCGGCGCAAGGTGCGGCTCGCCAAACACGACTGGCTGATGCATGCCGTCGCCGATTTCACGCCGGCCGAACGCAAGACGCTTGTCTCTGCGGTCGACCTCATTCGCCGACTCGGCAACTCTTGAAGCACATCAAACTCACGATGCCACTCTCACAACTCGATTCCCGTCCCGGCTTGCCCGCGCTTGTCGTCATCGACATGCAGAAGGGCATCGTCAGACTGCCGACCGCCCACCCCGTCGCCGACATCACGGCCAACAACGTCGCGCTGTTGCGTGCCTTTCGTGCCAAGGGGCTGCCGGTGGTGCTGGTGAATGTTGCCGGTCTGCCGCCGGGCCGCACCGACGCCCCGAAGCATGCAGGACTTCCCGCCGATTGGGCCGAACTCATTCCCGAGCTTGAACAGCAGCCGGATGATCACACGGTCACCAAGCGGCAATGGGGCGCGTTTTACGGCACGTCGCTCGACCAGTTTCTGCGTCGTCGCGGTGTCACGCAGGTCGTGCTCGCGGGCATTTCCACGAGCATTGGCGTGGAGTCCACCGCGCGCAATGCGCACGAGTTCGGCTACAACGTGGCGTTGGTGCTCGACGCGATGACCGACCTGAATCTCGTCTCTCACGAGCACAGCGTCGAGAAAATCTTCCCGCGCCTCGGCGAGACGACGACCACTGCCGAGGTGCTCAACGCGCTGACGCAGCGCGTTGATAGTTGAATCGTATTATTTGAACGTGTGCAGATAGGCCAGCAAGTCCGCGATCTTGCGCGGATTGCTGATACCCCAGAAGCGCATCTTGGTCCCGGGCACCACTTTGCCCGGGTTCTCGATGAAGGCGGCGAGCGACTTGTCGTCCCAGACGATGCCCGACTGCTTCATCGCGTTCGAATACTCGAAATCCTTCAGGCTGCCGGCGTGACGCCCCGCGATCGCGTTCAGTTGCGGGCCGAACCCCGAGCTCGCCATCGGGCCCACCGAGTGGCACGACGAACAGCGCGACGTGAAGAGCGTTTTTCCCTCGGCAATATCTCCCGCAGCGAAGGCTGGTGAGGCGAACGTCAGCGCCAGCAGTACCGCGCCAAGGGGTTTGCGGAGCCGTGCGATTTGCTGCGTCGTTTTCGATGGCCGCAACAAGGTGGAATGGTTAAGCGGGGAGCGCACGGCAGCAAAAGTCAAAGGAAAACGGGTCATCGGCGGACGGGAGTCGGGAAGGTGGCGCGGGGGCAAGGCGTTAAGTTACCGCGTTCTAAATCTCGGGGCCAGCGATTCTGCCGTGCAGCGTTGCGACATCCTGTCGCGGTGCTTGCTCGCGCCCCTCACGCCACCTCCGCCATTCACGCAACTTGATAGCCACTCGCGCCGGGCCGCTGCCATTCGTCGCATCCCCATCGAGAAGTGTTTCGCAATCTCCGATGCTTCGGTCATCGCCGCTGCTGAGCGGTCATCTTCCGGAGAGTTGCGATGACGTTTCTGTCACATGTCCCGATGTGGGTCGGGTTTCTGTTTCTGGCGCTGGTGGGTTTGGGCCTGTCGGCCACGCGCACGCAGCAAAAGCCCTTGTGGGCGGCACTGGCGATGCCTGTCGCCATGACGTTGTTCTCGGCATATGGCGTCGCGAATACCTTTGGCGCGAGCACGCCATCGTTGATCGCGTGGACCAGCGCGGTGGTGATCGTGGTAGTGATGCGCGCCGCGTTGGGTATCTGGGGAGACGTGCGCTGGCTGCCTGAGTCGCGCAGGGTGCTCGTGCCGGGAAGCTGGATGCCGCTGGTATGGATGCTCGCGATCTTCGCGATGAAATTTGCGGTGGCGGTGCAACTGGCCATGCATCCGGCGCTGCACGAACAAGGCAGCTTTGCCGCGTGGATCAGCCTTGCCTACGGGGCATTCACCGGTGTGTTTCTCGGCAGAGGGCTGGCGATTCGCCGTGCGATTCGGTTGGCAGACAACAAGGCGGTGCCGTTGGTGTCTTGAGTGATGTCGTGCGTGATTTTGCGCGTGATTTTGCGCGTGATTCTGTGCGTGATTCTGTGCGTAATTTTTTGAGTATCGAGGTGTGACGTCGCATCGCTGCGGCGCCACACCCTCACGCGTTGATCAGAAGGTCACGACGCCTTCGTCACGCTGTCAGGCAGATCGCGACCGTGGTACTTCTTGTAGATCGCGTTGAGCTTGCCGTTCTTCAGATTGGTCTTCACCCACTCGTTGATCCACTCTTTCAGGCGCGGTTGATCCTTGTTGAGTGCGATGCCGAGATCGAAGTCCTTCTGCGTGAATTTCAATTCAAGGTTCTTGTCCGGCGCGCGCTTGATCATTTCGCCGAGGTTCGACGGCGTGCTCGAGAAGATGTCCACCTGACCCGTGACCATCGACGTGATCAACGTCGCGTCGTCTTCATAGCGCACGATCTGCGCGCCCTTGGCATTCTGCGCGGTCTCGGTGTCGTTGACGGTGGCGCGCGTGAGGCCGATGCGTTTGCCGTTCAGGTCGGCGTAGCTCTTGATGTTCATGCTCTTCGGACCGCCGACAATGATCGAGATCACGGCGTACGGCACAGAGAAATCGATGACCTTCGCGCGCTCGGGTGTAATCGACAAGTCGGCCACCACGACATCGGCACGGTTGGCTTGCAGCGTCGGCACGCGTGCGGCGTTGGTCACCGAGACGATGTCGAGCTTCACGCCGAGATCCTTGGCGAGCAGTTGTGCCGTTTCGACGTCCGAGCCTGCCGGTTGCAGGTTGGCATCGGCAAACGAGAACAGCGGCGTGCCCATGGCAATCGCAACGCGAATCTTGCCCGCCTTCTTGATGTCGTCGAGCTGATCGGCCAGCGCGGCGTGCGCCATGGCGCCGAGCACAACGGCGGTACAGGCTTGGGCGAAGAGTGTCTTGAGTTTCATGCAGTGGTCTCCTTAGCGTGGTGTGTTGTCAACTGCGTTTAGCGAATGGGCGAGCGCTCACAGGCCGTTGGCGAGGAACGTGCGCAGTTCGGGCGTCTTCGGGGCGTCGAGCATTTCACCCGGGCCGACTTCCCATACCTTGCCCTGATGCATGTAAATGATCTGATCGGCCACGCGCTTCGCGAACGCCATCTCGTGCGTGACCAGCAACATCGTCATGCCACCGGCGGCGAGATCCTCCATCACGCGCAGCACTTCGCCGGTGAGTTGCGGGTCAAGTGCGGACGTCACTTCATCGAACAACATGACCTTCGGCGACATGGCCAATGAACGCGCGATGGCCACACGTTGCTGCTGTCCGCCCGAGAGCTGTTCCGGATAACTGTCGGCCTTTTCCGCAAGGCCCACTTGCGCGAGCACACGCTTGGCAATGGTCTCGGCTTCGCTGCGCGGCATGCGTTTCACATGACGCAGCGCGAGCATGATGTTCTCGCGCACGCTCAGGTGCGGAAACAGGTTGTAGCTCTGGAAGACGATGCCGACTTCGCGGCGCAGCTCGTGCAGATCGATCTTCGGATCTTCCACGCGAATGCCGCACACCTCGATGGAGCCTTCGTCGATCGTCTCCAGCCGGTCGATGCAGCGCAGCGCCGTACTCTTGCCCGAACCGCTCGCGCCGATGATCGCGACCATCTTGCCGCGCTCCACTTCGAACGACACGCCCTTGAGCACCGGGTTGTCGCCGAAGCGCTTGTGAATCTGGTTGACCTTAACGATTGCCGACATTGAGCCTGTCCTCCAGTGCCGCGCTCCAGCGTGAGAGTGGGTAGCACAGCACGAAATAAAACACCCCCACCAGCGAGAACACGAGGAAGGGCTGGAAAATCGAGTTGTTGATGATCTGGCCGGCGCGCGTGAGTTCGACGAAGCCGATCACCGACGCCAGCGACGTCATCTTGATGATCTGCACCAGAAAGCCAATCGTGGGCGGCAGCGACAAACGGATGGCCTGCGGAATGATCACGAGACGCAACGTCTGCCAGCGGGTGAACGACAGGCACTCGGCCGCCTCCCATTGCGCTTGCGGCATCGCTTCCACACAGCCGCGCCAGATGTCACCGAGATAGGCGCTCGTGTAGACCATCAGCGCGAGCGCCGCGGCCACGATGGCGGGCAATTCGAAGCCGTACACCGACAGGCCGAAATACACGATGAACAGCAGAATCAGCAGCGGTATGCCCTGAATCGCTTCGATGAAAATTTGCGCCGGCAAGCGCAGCCAGCGCCGCGGCGAGATGCGCGCGAGCATCACGAGAAAGCCACCGGCGCTGCCGAGCACGAACGCGATCAGCGAGAGCACCAGCGTCCAGCCGATCGACTGCACGAGATAACCCAGATAGGTCCACGAAAAACTGCCGATCATGACGCGCTCCGTTGCGCGGGGGTACCGCTGGTGTTGGTCGCGCTGCCCGGGTTTGCTGCGGCCACGCGCGCGGCTGTCGCGCGACGACGTGCGGCCTGTGCTGTCTGGGCGGCAGCGCGCCGCACGGTGCGGCGGCGCTTGAAGAGGTATTCACCGAAGGCCCATGCCACGAGCTTCACCAACAACGACAGCGCCACATAGAGCACGGCCACCACGATGTAGGTCTCAAGCGAGCGGAACGTGTCCGACTGCACCGTGTTGGCGACAGCGGTGAGTTCTTCGGCAGAAATCTGCGAGGCCATGGCCGAGGCCTGCATCATCAGAATGAACTGCGTCGTGAGCGCGGGGTACACCTTCTCGATGGCCGGTTGCAGCATCACGTGCCACGCGATGCGCCATTTCGACAGGCCCAGACACTCGGCCGCCTCGATCTGGCCGCGCGGCACCGACTCGATGCCCGCGCGGATGATCTCTGCCGCGTAGGCGCCGATGTTGATGACCATCGCGATGACCGCCGCAGCGAACGTCGGCATGTGAATGCCCAGACTCGCGAGGCCGAAATAGAGAAGGAAGATCTGGACGAGGAACGGCGTGTTGCGCACCGACTCGATGTAGATGCCGCACAAGCGTGACAACAGGCGATAACGGCTTCGTTTGGCGAACGCCACGAGTGTGCCGAGTGCCGTGCCGATGATCACGGACAACACCGTCATCTTCAGCGTGAGCCACGCGCCCTCCAGGAAAACTGGCCAATAAGGGACCAGCGGGGCGAAATTCAACGAAAAATGCATGGCTAACGCCTGTCTCCGGTGACGTTCGGGGCCGACGCGCCAGGTAGTGCCTTCACGGTGATGACAACCGCGGTTGCGCTGGAGGGTCTTCCTTGTACGTCGTCATATAAGTGATGTGATTTTGCGCATCGGTATTCCGCGTTGTCAATAGCGCGGGCTTGCGGGGATACCCGAGGCTATGGCCTTGATAGGACTAGGGGTAAGTCGCTCCGGATGCCGTGCGGCGGGGGTGTGGCGTGGCTATGAAGCTGCCTCAACGATCGGTTGACGGGGACGTGTTTCCGCTATGTCATCGTATCTCTTGAGTGAGAAAGTCCGATGAGCCGAGAACGTCGGGGGAGGGGCGGCGGCGAGGGGAGATGCCGGGTGTCGCGTGGCGAGGGACCTTTTATACTTGCGCTTTATCGCTCGCGGGCCTCGCTTGGGTCCGCGCATCTGCCGAGTCCGTCATGACCACCACCGACCGCAAGCCCCTCGCCCTGAGATCAATAACTGCGGTGTTCGCGCAGCCAAGCGCCGGGCGCGCCGAGCATGGGCGTGGGCGGGTTCATCCGGGCGTGAAGTGCTTGGGCGACGCTGTGTCGCAAGGCGAGGTCTGATGGCCCTGTCCGCGACGCCGCTCGACGAACTCGACCGGAATCTGCTCGCGCTGTTGCGCGTGAACGCCCGCGAAAGTGCGGCCAATCTCGCGCGCCGGCTCGGTGTGGCGCGTACGACGGTGCTTGCACGTATCGGGCGGCTTGAGCGCGCGGGCGTGATCGCCGGCTACACCGTGCGGCTCGGGCAGGACGCCGTGGGTGGCGGCTTGCAGGCGTGCGTAGGCATCAGCGTGCAGCCGCGCTCCGGGCGCGATGTCCAGCGACGGCTCGACAAGATGCCCGAGATTCACCTGCTATGCACCGTCAGCGGCGAGTTCGACTACGTGGCCTGGCTGCATGCAGCGTCGCCCGATCAACTCGACGCGCTGCTCGACACCATCGGCGAGATCGACGGTGTGACGCGCACCACCACATCGGTGGTACTCGCCCGGAAGATCGACCGGGGCGGCGTGTTGCCTTGATCCGGCGAGGGTTCCTCCCTGATTCAGCGCTAATTCGGTGCTAAGACTTCGGCGCTAAGGTGTCGACCGGCGGTCTTGGTGCGCCGGTTCGGCCATCCCGTTCGGGCATTTCCGCAGGCTTGGTAATTTTCCGTAAACGCTGGATGGGTATTTGCTAAGAAATCTGCGACGCCATGCCGCGGTGGAAGCGCCTCGTTGGTGCGCCGCAGCAAGGCGTGACGGGGCGTTGTGGCGGCCAACCCCGCGCCTGTCGGGCGTCCCCGTGACTTTGGCCAGTGCGCAACGGTGGCTCGCTGCCGGAAGCGAGGCGTTCCAGCGCTGCGCAAAAATGGGGCAAAATGCGTCCCCATCGTCTTCTCAATCCCCGCAATACCCCATGGAGCGTCGACTTCAGGTTTGTCGGGTAGTGGCGATAGTGCTAAACTTATTGAGAATAATTTGCATTAACTTCCTCACAATCTGGAGTTTGTATGCGCGTGAAATCCCTCGTGGCAGCGGTGCTGCTCGCCGGTGCAGCGACCCTGGCGCAAGCCGCCGAGTTTCCGATCGGTAAGCCGCTGGTCACGGCAGGCATGGAAATCAACACCGTTTATCTGCAACCGATCACGATGGAACCGGCCGGCATGATGAACGATGCCAAGAAGTCGGATATCCACCTCGAGGCAGATATTCACGCCGTGGCCAAGAACCCGAACGGTTACGCCGAAGGCGACTGGATTCCGGGTCTGGAAATTACGTACAAGCTGCAAAAGGCCGGTAGCGCGAAGGTCATCGAAGGTCTGATGATGCCGATGGTTGCGAGCGATGGCCCGCACTACGGCGACAACGTGAAGCTCGATGGCGTGGGCAAGTACACGCTGACGATGGTGGTGAATGCCCCGGGCACGCTGGCCGAGTTCGGTTGCAAGATGGGCGGCGGCGCGATGGCCGCATCGGGCGCACACGCTGCCCACGGCGGTATGGGCCCGTGGTGCTTCGGCCGTCACGTCGACAAGGAAACCGGCGTGGGTCCGTGGTTCAAGCCCATCACGAAGACCGTCGAATTCACGTTCAGCGGTATTGGCAAGAAGGGCGGCTACTAAGCCCGGACTATCTTGATGCAGCGTTGGCCTGTTGGTGGGTCGACGCTGTTTTCATTTGGAGCATGAAGGATGATTCAGCGCATCGCGCGCCTGCTGGCCACGATGATGGCCGTGCTGGCCACGTTGTTCGCACTCGGCGGCCCCTCGCTTGCCCGCGCGGACGAACTTCCCACGTTCAGGCTGGAAATGAACAACGGCAAGCTCAACCCCGCCCGCATCGAAGTGCCGGCCGGCAAGCGCATCAAGATCGAAGTGCATAACACCGGCACGAACGCGGTCGAGTTCGAGAGCCTGCAACTGCGCAAGGAAAAGGTGCTCGCACCGGGCGCGCAGTCGTTTGTCGTGATCGCCCCGCTGCAACCGGGCGAGTACAAGTTTTTCGACGATTTCCATCAGCAGGCGCAAGGCGTGATCGTCGCCAAGTAAGCATCAGCAAGCATCAACAAGTATCAACGAGCAACACTAAAGGAATTGCACGATGGGTCAGGTCATGTTCATCGTCTGGCGCGAAAGCGTCGAGGCACTGCTGGTCGTAGGCATTCTGCATGCCTGGCTGGCCAACCCCGAGCACGGCGCCAAGCGCGGCCTGCCCTATCTGTGGGCCGGCGTAGCACTGGGGATTGCGGCCGCCGTGGCACTCGGCGCCGCACTGGTCGGTTTCACCGAAGTGCTCTCGGGCGACGCGCAAGACTACTTCCAGACCGCCATGGTGCTGATCGCCTGTGTGCTGATCGTGCAGATGGTTTTCTGGATGAAGCGGCATGGCCGCACGCTCAAGCGCGACATGGAGTCGTCGCTACAGAAAACGCACGATCAGGGCACCTGGTGGGGTGTGCTGATTCTGGTGGCGCTGGCGATTGCCCGTGAAGGCAGCGAGACGGCGATCTTCCTGTACGGCATCGGTTTTGGTCAGCAAGGCAGCGTGCCGCTGACGATGTGGCTGGCCGTGGTGATCGGTTTCGTGCTGGCGCTGCTGACGTTCTGGCTGTTGCAACTGGGCGGCAAGGTGTTCTCGTGGCGGCTGTTTTTCCGCGTGACGGAAATCATGTTGTTGTTCCTCGCCGCGGGCCTGCTGGAGTCGGGTCTGGACCGTTTGATCTCGCTGGAGCTCGTGCCCACACTGGTCGATCAACTGTGGGATACTTCCGCGATTCTTGACGACACCAGCCCGTTTGGCGGTCTGGTCGCCACGCTGACCGGCTACCGGGCCCACCCGGCCGGCATGAACCTGTTGGTGTACGCGCTGTACTGGCTGTTCATCTGGGCGCTGTTGAAGCGCGCAGGTGCCCCGGCCAAGCAGGTGAAGGCTGCATAAGCGGTAAATGCGTGGTAAATGCGCGGTAAATGAGTTGAGTCGTAACTGAGCCGTACCCGGGCGGCACGAACCACCCGATTGGCCATTTGGCCAGACCGGCCTGCACGGACCACGCTGGATAAAGAGTCCGTCAGGCCGCTGAAGCAATCCCCCCGAAGCACGAGTTGAGCATGAGCATCGCCATACCTGTCCCGAACCTGCTGGCCCGCGTGGGCCTTTGGATGCAACGCCACGGCAAACTGATCCGCGGCGTGCAGTGGGGCATCGTCTTGGTTTATGCGTTCCTCATCTGCGTGCCGGTCATGATGCCGTTGCCTGACGAGACGGCGCACATTCTGAACAATCTCACCGTCTTCGCCCAGTTCACCTTCTGGGGCATCTGGTGGCCGTTTGTGCTCATCAGCATGGTCTTGATGGGACGCGTGTGGTGCGGGGTGCTCTGCCCCGAAGGCACCCTCTCCGAATTCGCCAGCCGTCACGGCCGTGGCCGCGCCATTCCGCGCTGGATGCGCTGGGGCGGATGGCCCTTCGTGGCCTTTGCCGGGACCACGCTCTACGGCCAGATGGTCAGCGTCTATCAGTATCCGAAAGCCGTGCTGCTCGTCTTGGGCGGCTCGACCATCGGGGCGATGGTGATCGGTTACTTCTACGGACGCGACAAGCGGGTCTGGTGCAAGTATCTGTGCCCGGTCAACGGCGTGTTCTCGTTGCTGGCGCGCCTCGCGCCGTTCCACTTCAAGGTCAACGAAGACGCGTGGCGTCAGTCGTATCACACCAACGGTCACAAGATCATCCCGGTCAATTGCGCGCCCATCGTGCCGCTGCGCAATATGAAGGGCGGTGCGCAGTGCCATATGTGCGGCCGCTGTGCCGGACACCGCGACGCAATCGAGCTTGCCGGGCGTTCGCCTAGCGAAGAGATCGTGAAGTTCGGTGCGACCGAAAACAATAGCGTGTGGGACAGCATTCTCCTGATGTACGGCCTGCTCGGCGTGGCCATCGGCGCGTTCCACTGGACCGTGAACCCGTGGTTCGTCACCGTCAAGACGGCGATCGCGTCGTGGCTCATCGATCGCAACATCATGTGGCCGTTCGAGACCAATGCGCCGTGGTTCGTGTTCACGAACTATCCCGATCAGAGCGACGTGTTCTCGTGGCTCGACGGCGGTCTGGTCGTCGCCTACATCGTTGGCAACGGCGTGTTGCTCGGGTTGGCCTTCACGATCATCTTTGCGCTGGCCAACCGCGCGATGGGCCCGTGGCAGACCTCGCGTTTCAACCATCTGGTGCAGGCGTTGATTCCGATTGCGGGCGCAGGCGTGTTCATCGGCCTGTCGGCGACCACCGTCAGCCTGCTGCGCGCCGAGCATCTGCCGGTGTACTGGGCCAATGACGTGCGTGCCACCATTCTGGCCGCCACCACGCTGTGGAGCCTGTGGCTGGGCTGGCGCGTGACGGGCCGCCATGCGCGCACGCTGGGCCGTCGTCTTGCCGGCATGGCTGGCATCGTGGCGGCGCTGGCGCTGGTCAACTGGCTCTGGCTGCTGATGTTCTGGATCTGGTAAATCCGGTAAGCATGGTCTCGCTGGCCGGAACCCCGCATTGGCGGGCATCCGGCGCGTGACCTACAATGTCGCCACAAGTCTCCCTGTGTGCCGCCCATGTTGCTCGCTCAACGCCTTCCGCTGTACTTCCGACTCGTTCGACTCGATAAGCCGATCGGCACCGTGCTGCTGTTGTGGCCGACGCTCGCCGCGCTGTGGATCGCTTCCAACGGACATCCCGATCCGCTGCTCGTTCTGATCTTCACGCTCGGCACCTTCCTGATGCGCTCGGCCGGTTGCGCGATCAACGATTACGCCGACCGCGACTTCGACAAGTACGTTAAGCGCACGCAGGAGCGCCCGATCACCTCGGGCCGCATTCGCGCGTGGGAAGCGGTGGCCGTCGCGGCCACGCTGGCACTGGCGAGCTTCCTGTTGATCCTGCCGCTCAATGCGCTGACCAAGTGGCTGTCGATCCCGGCGTTGTTCGTCGCGGGCACGTATCCGTTCACCAAGCGTTTTCTGGCGATTCCGCAGGCGTATCTGGGCGTCGCCTTCGGCTTCGGTATTCCGATGGCGTTTGCGGCCGTGCAGGACCAAGTGCCGATGCTGGCGTGGATTCTGCTGCTCTCCAACGTGTTCTGGTCCGTGGCGTACGACACCGAATACGCGATGGTCGATCGCGACGACGATCTGAAGATCGGCATCAAGACATCCGCCATCACCTTCGGCCGCTTCGACGTTGCCGCCATCATGCTTTGCTACGTTGTGGCGTTGGGCATTCAGGCGGGTGTGGGTGCGTATCTGGGTTTCGGCTGGCCGTTCTGGCTGGGCATCGCGGTGGCGGTGGGTTGCGCCATCTATCACTACTTCCTGATTCGCGAGCGCGAGCGTATGCCGTGCTTTGCGGCGTTCCGTCATAACAACTGGCTCGGCGCAGCAGTCTTCGCCGGTATCGCCGGACATTACCTGCTGACAGCGCACGGCTGAAGGCGCGCGCTTGCGGCGCGCAACTGCGGAGAGCGCAGAAAAGAAAAACGGCGCGGTGATCTGTCGATCATTCGCGCCGTTTTTGCATTCACCGGCAGGTCGTGCCGGTGAGGTCGAACCTTAGTTACCTTCAGGCATCGCCGAGTTCGTCGCCCAGTTCCTTCGCACGCGTATTGGCGGCGTGCACACCGCGCACGATGGCGGCCTTGATCGAATCGCGATCGAACGAGCTGAGTGCGGCGAACGTGGTGCCGCCCTTCGAGGTCACGCGCTCGCGCAGCACGCTGGCGGGTTCGCTCGATTGCGCGGCTAGTTGTGATGCGCCGGTGAACGTGGCGATGGCCAATTGGCGGCCTTGTTCCGGCGAGAAGCCCAGTTCTTGTGCGGCTTGCTCAAGGGCTTCGATGAAATAGAACACATAGGCCGGACCGCTGCCCGAGATCGCCGTGACGCCGTCGAGCTGGCTTTCCTTTTCCACCCAGACGATCTGACCGGCGGCGCCGAGCACCGTTTCGGCGCGCTTGCGCTGATCCGTATCCACGCCCGAGAGGGCTGCCAGCCCGGTGATGCCCATGCCGATCAAGGCAGGCGTGTTCGGCATGCAGCGCACGATCTGGTTATGGCCGCCGAGCCAGCGGGCCAGATCCGACGCGCGGATACCGGCTGCGATGCTGATGACCAGTTGCGTGTTCAGATGCGGTTGCAGGGCTTGGGCCACGTCCTTGAGGACTTGCGGCTTCACGGCCAGCACCAGCGTGTCGTAGTCGCGCAGGCGGTCGTTGGGCGCGCTGGCGGTTTCGATGCCGTATTGTTTGACGAGGCCCTCGCGGGTCGATTCGTTGACGTCGATCGCGAGAATGTCGCGCGGTGCCGTGCCGCGTCCCACCAGTCCGCCGATCAGGGCGTTGGCCATATTGCCGCCGCCGATGAATGCAATTCTCATAACCATCCTTTGCGTTGCGTGAGTCGTTTGCGTCGTTACCGTGTCATGCCGTGGCGAGTCTGCGACTCGTCCGTCATCCGAAATCGCCTGCGCGCGCTAAATCCGTAGTGCCTCAGGCGTGGGACCCGTAATCACGGGCCCCGAAAATTGCGGTGCCGATGCGCACCATTGTCGCACCCTCCGCGATGGCGGCTTCCAGATCGCCGGACATGCCCATCGACAGTGTGTCGAGCGCCATACCGTCGGCGCGCAGCGCATCGAACAGTTCGCGCATCGCCCGCAGCGGCTCACGTTGGCGCACGGGGTCGTCATCGGGTTCGGGAATGGCCATCAGGCCGCGCAGTTGCAGGTTGGGCAGGGCGGCAATCGCGCGCGCCGTCTCCGGCACCTCGGCCGGGGGAATGCCGCTCTTGCTGGCTTCACCGCTGATATTCACTTGCAGGCAGACCTGAAGCGGCGGCATATCGGCGGGACGTTGCGCGCTCAGGCGTTCCGCGATCTTGAGCCGGTCGACCGAGTGGACCCAGGCGAAGTGTTCCGCGACCGGGCGGGTCTTATTGCTTTGCAGCGGCCCGATAAAGTGCCATTCGAGCGGTTTGCCGTCGACCGTCGCGCCGGCCAGCGCCGCGATCTTGTCGAGGGCCTCTTGCACATAGTTTTCGCCGAAGGCTAGTTGCCCGGCGGCCATGGCATCGCGCACCGCGTCGGCCCCAAAGGTTTTCGAGACGGCGAGCAATTGCACGCTGCCGGCTGGGCGATGGGCGTTGGCGGTAGCTTGGGCGATCCGGGAGAGGACGGCGTCGAGGTGAGCGGCGATGGTCGACATGAGGCGAGTTCGGGCGTCGATGGGGCGGAGGGCGGGAGCAGAAGTGCATCACCGGCACGCCGATGGGGGTGCAGGCCAACGATTATAGCCGTGCGTATGGGGAGGTGCTACCCCGGCAAAAAACAAGGTGCTACCCAATAACGAAGGGGCATGGCCGCAGAACGGCACGCGAATTGTGGCAGACTGCGCGTGCCGACAATCAAAGGGAGTCAAAGATGAGCGCGAGTTCACAGCAGGCAACACAGGCACGTCAGGTCTATGACTTTTCCGTCCAGACGTTGGCGGGCGAGACGGTGAGTTTGTCGCAGTATCGCGGCAAGGTTTTGCTCATCGTGAATACGGCGAGCGAGTGTGGTTTCACGCCACAGTACGAGGGCTTGCAGGCGTTGTATGCGGAGTTGGCGCCGCGCGGTTTCGAGGTGCTGGCATTCCCGTGTAATCAGTTCGGCAAGCAGGAGCCGGGGGATGCGCAGGCGATCCGCAGCTTTTGCGACTTGCGCTTTCACGTTACGTTTCCCATGTTCGCCAAGGTGGACGTCAAAGGCCCCGACGCCGCGCCGCTTTACCAGTATCTGACCGACGAAAAGCGCGGCGTGCTGGGCACCAAAGCGATCAAGTGGAACTTCACCAAGTTTCTGGTCGATGCGAACGGCAAGGTCATCGAGCGTTACGCACCGACCGCCAAGCCTCAGGCGATCCGTGCAGATATCGAGCGCCTGTTGCCGGCGTGACGTCAGGCCCGGTAAGTGTTGGTCAACGGTCGGTCAAGACTCGACTCAAAAGCCAAACCGCGCCCGCAGCACACGCCACGGCATCGTGAGCGCGCGTTCGGCCGGTGCGTCGCTGTCGTGGCAGGTCAGTTCTGCGCCTTGGTCAGTGCTCAGCACCAGCCAGCCGGTTTCCTGAACCACATAGGCATGACCGGCAGTCAGTTGCACCGGCGCCGCCCAAACCGTCGCGGCGAGCCAGCGCGGGGCAGGGGTGAGCGCCACGCTGCCGCGCTTCACATGGAATACCGCGCCACGGCGCACATACGTGTGGAATGCCTGAGCGCTCGCCAGCGTCAGTTGCTCCGGCAGCGCGACAAGGTCACCAGCGGTGTTGGGGGAGTGCGTGGCGGCAGCGCGCGTGTCCCGGCGGCCTTGCGTGAGGGCGAGATCCGGCGAGAAGATAGGCTGGAGGGTTTGGGGGCGCTTTGCCATGACAGACTCCGGTGCGTTGAACAGGTACGAATAGCGTATCGACCCGAGACCCCTGCCGGTAGGCACACAGCTCGCCGGTTTTGCCCATAACAGAAGGGCTTTCGGGCATCTGTTACGATGCCAATTCCGCAAATCTGTATCTGTTATGGTGGCCGCCGATGCCTGATGATCTCCCCATGGATGCCGCCATCGCCCCCCCGCCCTCAGCCGCCACGACTACGCCCGACGTTCGATCGGACGTGAATCCGTCGGCATCGCCTTCGTCTCCATCTCCGTCAGCCGCTCCGGCCCTGCCGCTGTATCGCCAGCTCGCCGGACACTATCTGCTCGCCATCGAGGCCGGTACGCTCGTGCCCGGCGACCGCATGCCGAGCGTGCGCACGCTGATGGAGCGGCATCAGGTCAGCCTGTCGACCGCATTGCAGACGTGCCGGCATCTGGAAGCACAGGGCGTGCTCGAAGCGCGTCCGCGCTCCGGGTATTTTGTGCGCACGCCCGCGCGTGCCACGCTCGCGCCGCTGGACGAACCACGCCCGTGGGTGCCCGATCTCGCGCAGTACGTCGGTATCAATCAGCGTGTGTCGTCGATTCTTGCGCGCGGCCTTCAGGCAAGCGTGCACACCAACTTTGCGGTCGCCCACGGTGCGCCCCCGCTGTATCCCGTGACCGAACTGCGTCAGGCCACGTTGCGTGCGCTACGCGACAATCCGCTGCTCTACGGCGTACCGCCTCCGGGCGGCGGCGAAGCCCGCTTTCGTGCCGCCATCGCCCGCCGCGCGCTGGCCGCCCGCATGAATATCGCGCCGGAGGAAATCGTCGTCACGCATGGCTGCATCGAGGCCATCAATCTCGCGCTGCGTGCCGTAGCGAGCCCCGGCGACGTGGTGGCCGTCGAGTCGCCCACGTACTACGCGTTGCTGCAAACGCTCGAGAGCATGGGCATTCGCGCGCTCGAAATCCCGACCAGCCCGCAGACCGGCATCTCGCTAGAAGCGCTGGATCTCGCTTGCGAGACCTACGACAACATCAAGGCCGTTATCGTCGTTCCGCATTTCCAGAACCCGATCGGCTCGGTGATGCCCGACGCCCACAAGGCGCGCCTCGTCAAATGGGGCGAAACGCGAAACATCGCGATCATCGAAGACGACACCTATTCAGCGCTCGGTGACGACGACAATACCCCCGCCGCCATTCGCGGCTGGGACTCCACCGGCAACGTGATTCACTGCGCCTCGCTGCACAAGACCCTCGCCCCGGGCATGCGCTTGGGCTGGATCGCGGGCGGCAAGTGGCAGTCGCGTATCGAGATGCTGAAGTACGCGCAGACGCGCCCGAACGAAGCGCTGGCGCAGATCGCGATGGGGGAATTCATGGACTCGCCGAAGTACGACCGGCACCTGCGTCGCTTGCGTGCTCACTTGCGTGAGCAGCGTGCGGCGATGGCCGAGGCGATTGCCACGTATTTCCCGGCCGGCACGCGTCTGACGCTGCCGACCGGTGGACTGAGTCTGTGGGTAGAAATGCCGGGCGGCGTGAGTTCGGAGCAACTGTTCGATGCGGCGCTGGCCAAGGGCATTCGCATCGCGCCGGGGAGCCTGTTCTCCAATTCGACGCGTTACGACCACTTCCTGCGCATGAATACCGGGCACCCGTTCACGCGCGAGATCGACCGTGCGGTGCGCACGCTCGCAACGGAAGTCACGCGTCTGGTCGACGCGAAGGGGTGATGCGGCCGGCTGACGAGAACCGCTGTCGCGAACCGCTGACAGCGATCAGAACTCGGGATACATCCGCCCCGGGTTGAAGATGCCCGCCGGGTCGAATACTGATTTCAGGTTGCGGTGAATACGCATGACCGGCGCGGGCAGCGGCGTGAAGACACTGACGCCGGGTTCGCCATAGCGGAACAGCGTCGCGTGTCCGCCATCCTGACGGGCCGCCGAGCGCACGATCTGCGCGTCGGCGTCCGTGATCCACCAGCGCTGCGCGCCGCCCCATTCGATCAACTGCTTGCCCGGCAGACGATGCGGCTCCGCCGTGGACGGTACGGCCAGACGCCACAGCGCCTGACCCGGTCCGGCATCGGCGAAGAAGTTATCCGTCTGCTCGCGAATCGCATGCCAGAACTTGGCCGCATGGATCGCATCGACCAGCTCGCCGCCCATCTTCACGCGCGCCGCCTTGATCGCCGCCGAGGCGCCTGCCAGACGAATCACCAGCAAATCGTTGCGCCACGCACTGCCCGTGATCGGCAGCGGTTGTCCGCCCCATTCGTTGAGCTTGCGCACCGCGTCCACGGCGTTCATTTCGAATTGCAGCGTCAGTTCGGCAAACGGCTGCGGCAACACCTTGATCGAGACTTCGAGAATCAGCCCGAGCGTACCGAGCGAGCCCGCCAGCATGCGCGAGACGTCGAACCCGGCCACGTTCTTCATGACCTGTCCGCCGAAGTTCAGCACATGACCCCGGCCGTCCATCAGCTTCGCGCCCAGCACGAAGTCGCGCACCGCGCCCACGGCGGCGCGGCGTGGCCCCGATAACCCGGCAGCCACCGCGCCCCCGATCGTCGCACCGGGCCCGAAGTAGGGCGGCTCGAACGGCAGCAATTGATTGCGCTCGGCGAGTGCGGCTTCGATATCGGCCAGCGGCGTGCCGCAGCGCGCCACGATCACCAGCTCGGCCGGGTCGTAGGCCACGATGCCGCTATACGTGCGTGTGTCCAGCACTTCGCCCACTCGTTGCTGGCCGTACCAGGCCTTTGTTCCGCCGCCACGCAATTGCAGGGGCTGACGCCGGGCGGTGGCGTGTTCGATGACGGCGCGGAAGTGATCGAGAGTATCGTTCGTGTCGGTCATCAGCTCGGTTCGGCCGGTGGCGGCGTGTCGGTTTGGTAGGGGCCAAGCTCGCTGCCGCAATGCTTGCAGAAGCGGGCGTCGGCGTCGTGCCCTTCGGTGAGGCAGTCCTGACAGGTGCGCGTCGTGATCGACTGCTTGCGCATGGCCAGATGAATTTCGGCACCCATGATCCCGGTCGGAATCGCAATCACGCTGTAGCCGAGCAGCATCACGAAACCCGTGATCGCCTTGCCCAGCCCGGTGACCGGCACCACGTCGCCGTAGCCGGTCGTCGTGAGCGTGACGATGGCCCAGTAGATGCCCACGGGAATGCTCGTGAAGCCATGCTCCGGCCCCTCGATGATGTGCATCAGCGTGCCGAAGATCACCACGATGATCGACACGAAACCGAGAAACACGAAGATCTTGCGGCGTGCGTTATACAGCGCGAGGCTCAGCACGCCGGCTTCGTTCACATACGCCGTGAGCTTCAGAATCCGGAACGCGCGCATCAGGCGCAGCAGCCGCACGTCGATCAGGCCGTGCAACTCGGGCACGAGAATGGCGAGATACGTCGGCAGAATCGAGAGCAGATCGATGATGCCGTAGAACGACAGCGCATAGCGCAATGGCCGGTGCGCGCACAACAGACGCGCGATGTATTCGGCCGTGAACAGCAGCGTGAAGAACCATTCGAGAATGGCCATCGGCAGCGGCAGCGTGTTCTGCACCATCGGCACGCTGGAGATGACGACCACGAACACCGACATGACGATCGCAATGAGCAACGCGATGTCGAACAGACGCCCTTCGCGGGTGTCGGCCTCGAAGATGATGATGTAAAGCCGCTGCCGCCAGTCGTGCGGCAGCCATTCCGACAGTGCTCGCACGTCAGAACCTCGGCAGGTCGGGGTGAGGCAGCAGGCCGCCGCGCACGTGCAGCTTGCCGTATTCGGCACAGCGCGCGCGGGTGGGAATGCCCTTGTCCGGGTTGAGCAGGCCGACCGGATCGAAGGCGCGCTTCACACCGAAGAAAGCGTCGCGCTCCTCGGCCGAGAACTGCACGCACATCGAGTTGATTTTCTCGATGCCCACGCCGTGCTCGCCCGTGATCGTGCCGCCAAGTTCGACGCACGCTTCGAGAATGTCGCTGCCGAACGCTTCGGCGCGATGCCATTCGTCGAGGTCGTTGCCGTTGAAAAGAATGAGCGGATGCATATTGCCGTCTCCCGCGTGAAAGACGTTAATACAGCGCAATCCGTATTGTTGTTCCATCCGCTCGATGCGTTTGAGCAAAGTCCCAATCGTGCGGCGAGGGATGGTCCCGTCCATGCAGTAATAGTCGGGCGAGATGCGCCCGGCGGCGGGGAACGCGTTTTTGCGGCCCGACCAGAACCGCAGGCGCTCCTCTTCACTGCGCGAAATCTGAAGCCGGGTGGCGCCGGATGTGCGCAGCACGTGCGAGATGCGCATGATCTCTTCGGCCACTTCTTCCGGCGTGCCGTCCGACTCGCACAGCAGAATGGCGGCGGCGTCGAGATCGTAGCCCGCGTGCACGAACTCTTCGACCGCCTGCGTGGCGGCCTTGTCCATCATCTCGAGCCCCGCCGGGATAATGCCGGCGGCGATGATCGCGGCCACGGCGTTGCCGCCGGTTTCCACGTCGTCGAAGCTCGCCATGATGACCTGCGCCGTTTGCGCTTTCGGGATGAGCTTGACCGTGATTTCGGTCACCACGCCGAACATGCCTTCGCTGCCGATGAACACCGAGAGCAGATCGAGGCCCGGCGCGTCGGGGCCGAGCGAGCCGAATTCGATGGCTTCGCCCGACATCGTGATGGCGCGTACGCGCAGCACGTTGTGCACCGTCAGACCGTACTTCAGGCAATGCACGCCACCGGAATTTTCCGCCACGTTGCCGCCGATGGTGCAGGCGATTTGCGACGACGGATCGGGCGCGTAGTAGAGGCCGTAGGTAGCGGCCGCGTCCGAGATGGCGAGGTTGCGCACGCCGGGCTGCACGGTAGCCGTGCGCGCATACGGGTCGATCTCGACAATCTTCTTGAACTTGGCCAGCGACAGCACGAGCCCATCGGAAATGGGCATCGCGCCGCCTGACAGGCTGGTGCCTGCACCGCGCGGCACCACGGGGATGCCGAGTTGATGGCAGGCCTGCAAGATGCGCTGCACCTGCGATTCCGATTCGGGCAGCGCGACGGCTAGCGGCACGCGCCGATAGGCGGCGAGGCCATCGCACTCGTACGGTGTGGTGTCCTCGCGGCGATGCAGGATGCAGTGCGCCGGCAGAATCTGCGTCAGCGCATCGAGCAACTGGCGCTGACGTTCTTCAAGCGGCGTCTGCCGATCGGGCACGTCGGCGTCGCGTGGGCTTTGCGAAATCGCGGGAGCGTTCATGCGGTGCTCAGCCCGCCGAGCGCAACCGGAAAATCTTGCCCGGATTGAGCAGGTTCTGCGGATCGAGCGACAGCTTGATGCCGCGCATCACGTCGATGGCGTCTTCGCCGTGTTCGGTCACGAGAAAGCCCATTTTGTGCAGGCCCACCCCGTGTTCGCCCGTGCACGTGCCGCCCATGCGGATGGCGCGCTCGACGATACGCTGGTTCAGGTGCTCGGCTTCTTCGATCTCTTCGGGCTTGTCCGGGTCGATCAGAATCGCCACGTGGAAGTTGCCGTCGCCGACGTGGCCCACGATCGGGCAGGGCAGGCTCGACGCGCGCAGATCGACTTCCGTCTCGCCCACGCATTCGGCCAGACGCGAGATCGGCACGCACACGTCGGTCGTCACGGCGCGGCAGCCCGGCTTGAGTTGCAGCATCGCGAAGTACGCGCTGTGACGTGCGCCCCACAGGCGGTTGCGATCTTCCGTGCGGGTGGCCCACTCGAAGCCCGTGCCGCCGTTGTCGTCGGCCAGTGCCTGCACCGTCTCGGCCTGCTCTTTCACGCCGGCTTCGCTGCCGTGGAATTCGAAGAAGAGCGTCTGCGTTTCGGGCAGTTCCATCTTCGAGTGCTTGTTGATCGCACGCACGGCCAGGGCGTCGACGAACTCGACGCGCGCCACCGGCACGCCCAGCTGAATCGTCTGGATCGTGCAGTTGACGGCGTCCGTCATGCTCGGGAACGAGCAGATGGCGGCCGACACGGCTTCGGGTTGCGGATACAGGCGGACGGTGGCCTCGGTAATGATGCCCAGCGTGCCTTCGCTGCCGACGAACAGGCGCGTCAGGTCGTAGCCGGCCGAGGACTTGCGGGCGCGCGTGCCGGTGTGGATCACACGGCCGTCGGCCAGCACCACGGTGAGGGCGAGCACGTTCTCGCGCATCGTGCCGTAGCGCACGGCGTTGGTGCCCGAGGCGCGGGTTGCACACATGCCGCCGATGCTGGCGTCGGCACCCGGATCGATCGGGAAGAACAGACCCGTATCGCGCAGCGCTTCATTCAGCGCTTTGCGCGAGATGCCCGGCTCGACCGTGACCGTCAGGTCTTCGGCATTGATCGAGACGACCTTGTTCATCTCGGAGAGATCGAGCGACAGGCCGCCTTCGACGGCCAGCAGGTGACCTTCTAGCGACGAACCGGCGCCGTAGGGAATCAGGGGGACGTTGTACTTGGCGCAGAGCTTGACGATCTGCGAGACCTCGTCGGTGCTGTGCGCGAACGCGACGGCGTCGGGCAGCATCGGGTCGAAGGGAGATTCGTCACGGCCGTGGTGCTCGCGCAGCGCCTCCTTGGTGCTCACGCGCTCGCCCAGCAGGGCTTGCAACTCGGTGAGCAAGGCGTCGGGGAAGGGACGCTTGGCGGCAAACGGCAAATGGGGGTGATTCACGGCTTTCTCCTTCGGGTCTCCGGGCGGCCAGCGCGGGATGGCGATGGCGTGCCCCTATTAGGCGGGGTCTCGGGGGCGCTGGCCGGAGACCGCGCCTACCCTGACACCTCATGAGCGTGGATTTTACGCCGGGACGGCGTTTTTCCCCACCCTTTGCGTCATATCATACGAACTTGTCGTCGACATGCGTCGTGAGGGCTGCCTGAAAAACAGGCAACGCATGGCAGATGACGTTTTTCTATCACAAGAAGGTAAGTCGAACCGCCACCGGGGCATGACAACCGGCGGGCATGGCATGCCGCAAGGAGCAGGTATCGCAAGATGGGGAATCGTTTGAGCAAGATCGTCACGCGCGCGGGCGATGGCGGCAGAACCGGTCTGGGCGACGGCGCCCATGTCGACAAACACAGCCTGCGCATTGTCGCCATCGGCGAAGTCGACGAAACCAATTCGCATATCGGCGTGTTGCTGTGTGAAGACCTGCCGGTGGACGTGCGCGACGTGCTGGTGGCGATCCAGCATGATCTGTTCGATCTCGGCGGCGAACTGAGCACGCCGCGTCATACCTTGCTGGGCGCCCCGCACGTCGTCAGACTCGACGGCTGGCTGGCGCATTACAACGCGGCACTGCCGCCCTTGAAGGAATTCATCCTGCCCGGCGGCACGCGCGCGGCGGCGCTCGCGCACGTGGTGCGTACGGTGGCTCGCCGTGCCGAGCGTGCGATGGTTGCGCTGGGTGCCGAAGAGACCGTGGGACCGGCGCCGCGTCAGTACATCAACCGTCTGTCGGATCTGATGTTCGTGCTGGCCCGTGTGCTCAACCGCGCCGGTGGCGGTGACGACGTGCTGTGGCAGCGCGAGCGGGACACCGGCAACGCTGCCTGAATCCGCGCATCACCGGACACCCGACGGGCGTCGGGTACGGTGAGTGCGCGTTTTCCTGCCGGATCAGTTGCCTGAACCGCGCGCCAGACGGCGGGCACGCACGGCTTCGGCCAGCGTGTCGAGCACGCCCAGACTGTCTTCCCAGTTGATGCACGCATCGGTAATGCTCTGGCCGTAGGTCAGCGGCTTGCCCGGCACGTGGTCCTGACGGCCAGCCACGAGGTGCGATTCGACCATCACACCGATGATGCGGTCGTCGCCACCGGCGATCTGGCGGGCGATGTCTTCGCACACCGGGATCTGGTTCTCGTGCTTCTTCTGGCTGTTGGCGTGCGAGGCGTCGATCATCACGCGTGCGGCCAGACCCGACTTGGCGATGTCGTCGCAAGCGGCTTGCACGCTGGCAGCGTCATAGTTCGGCGCCTTGCCGCCGCGCAGGATCAGGTGGCAATCTTCGTTGCCCGCGGTCGACACGATGGCCGAGTGGCCGCCCTTCGTCACCGACAGGAAATGGTGCGGCTGCGAGGCGGCCTTGATCGCGTCGACGGCGATCTTCACGTTGCCGTCGGTGCCGTTCTTGAATCCAACCGGGCACGACAGGCCCGAGGCCAGTTCGCGGTGCACCTGCGACTCGGTCGTGCGCGCGCCGATGGCACCCCACGACACCAGATCCGCGATGTACTGCGGGCTGATCATGTCGAGGTATTCGGTGCCGGCCGGCAGGCCCAGCTCGTTGATCTCGGCGAGCAGTTCGCGCGCGAGGCGCAGGCCGTCGTTGATCTTGAAGCTGTTGTCCATGTGCGGGTCGTTGATCAGACC
The DNA here is from genome assembly GCF_002179865.1 of Pandoraea sp. PE-S2R-1. Lineage (NCBI taxonomy): Bacteria > Pseudomonadati > Pseudomonadota > Betaproteobacteria > Burkholderiales > Burkholderiaceae > Pandoraea > Pandoraea sp. PE-S2R-1. Next base: position 179,926 of record NZ_NGUR01000017.1, read on the forward strand.
CTTCCAGCCCACCGTCGTACGCGGCTTTTCGAAGTACACGCGCATCACGATTTCGAGCTCGCCCTTCAGGCGCTCGCGCTGTTCGACCAGACGCGCGGCGTATTCAAGCGCGGCTTTCGGGTCGTGGATCGAGCACGGGCCGATGATCACGACGAGACGGTCTTCCATGCCGTGCAACACGCGGTGGATAGCGCCGCGCGAGCGATGGATGAGGTCCGCGCTCTTTTCCGAGCAGGGGGATTCGCGAATCAGGTGCGCCGGGGGCGTCAGTTCCTTGAGCTCGCGAATACGGACATCATCGGTGTTGTGGGGAGGCATGGTTTTTCTCCTGGGCAGTTCGGACTGCGGTTCGGTTCTCGGGAATTCGGGTCAAAAAAAAACCGCCAGACTCGCTGGCGGTTTTTCAGGATTCGTTTCGGTGCTTACTGCTGCAACTGTCCCTCTCCATCCGCCAGCGGTGTGAGATACGCAAAAAAGTAAAAGTAAAACTTATTGGCGGTCATGAGGGATATCTGACGTTGCATCGCAGGCGTTTGCCGTGCACAGAATCAACTTTATACGCCGAATCGGATGACGCTGCAACCGTGACTCCGCGCTAATCGCCTGCAAAACGCGCGGAAATATTGCATTTCATGGTTGCGAAATGCGTGGCGAAAGCGTGATATTTCAAATTCTCGCAAAAACGCCCGGTTTGACCCGGGCGCTTTGCTAAGCTTCACGCATTTTTTGCAGTGCGCCATCTTTTCCGTGACATTCGGCCAACAGAAGCGATGACGCGCTGTGGTGCGGGCCTAATGACAGGTTAAGCCGTGCCGCCGACCGTCATGTTTTCCATGCGCAGCGTCGGCTGGCCGACACCGACCGGCACGCTCTGGCCTTCCTTGCCGCACACGCCCACGCCCGAATCCAGCGCCATGTCGTTGCCGATCATGGTCACGTCCTTGAGCGATTCCGGACCGTTGCCGATCAGCGTGGCGCCCTTGACCGGATACGTGATCTTGCCGTCTTCGATCATGTACGCCTCGGACATCGAGAACACGAACTTGCCGTTGGTGATGTCGACCTGACCGCCGCCGAAGTTCACCGCATACAAGCCGTGCTTGACCGAGGCGATGATTTCCGCCGGGTCTTTGTCACCGCCGAGCATGTATGTGTTCGTCATGCGCGGCATCGGCAGGGCGGCGTACGATTCGCGGCGGCCGTTGCCGGTCACCGGCATCTTCATCAGGCGGGCGTTCAGGCTGTCTTGCATATAGCCCTTGAGAATGCCGTCTTCGATGAGCGTCGTGCACTGCGTGGGGTTGCCTTCGTCGTCGATATTGAGCGAGCCGCGGCGGTTCGACAGCGTGCCGTCATCCACCACTGTCACGCCCTTGGCCGCGACGCGCTCACCGAGGCGTCCCGAGAATGCCGACGAGCCCTTGCGGTTGAAGTCGCCTTCGAGACCGTGGCCGATGGCTTCGTGCAGCAGCACGCCGGGCCAGCCCGGTCCAAGCACCACGGTCATCGCACCGGCCGGGGCCGGGCGGGCGTCGAGCTTGACGATGGCGCCGTCGACGGCTTCCTTGACGTACTTGGCGAGCAGATCGTCGGTGAAGTAGCCGTAGTCGAGACGGGCACCGCCGCCGCTGTTGCCGATTTCACGCTTGCCATTCGATTCGACGATGACCGTGACCGACACGCGCACCAGCGGGCGCACATCGGCGGCGATCACGCCGTCGCTGCGAGCCACCAGCACCACATCGTATTCACCGGCCAGACCGGCCATCACCTGCGAGACGCGCGGGTCGCTGGCGCGTGCCAGCTTTTCGATGCGCTCCAGCAGGGCGATCTTGCCGTTCGCGTCGAGCGAGGCGAGCGGATCGGACGGCAGATACAGCGCGCGGCCCGTGACGTTCGAGAGCTTGCTGCCCACCTTCACGCGGCCACGGCCTGCCGTGGCGATGCTGCGCGTGGCGGCGGCGGCTTCCTTCAGCGCGATCTCGGAGATGTCGTCCGAGTAGGCAAATGCCGTGCGGTCGCCCACGATGGCGCGCACACCGACGCCCTGATCGATCGAGAACGAGCCGGATTTGACGATGCCTTCCTCAAGGCTCCACGCCTCGCTGCGCGTGTACTGGAAGTACAGATCGGCGTAGTCCACGCGATGCGTGAAGATGTCGCCGAGCGCGCGTTGCAGGTGGGTTTCGTCGAGGCCGTACGGGGTGAGCAGCAGCTCACGGGCGGTGGCCAGGTTCTGAATGCCGGGTTCGATGATTTTCATGCGGTGTCAGGCCAAGGAAATATGTTCGGAATATGGGGACGGAAGACGCAATGTCAACCTTGCGCGCGGGCAGGCGTGGCGGGCGCAGGCGCCGGGGCGTCGTGGGCATCGCCGATGGCGCCCAGCACGCGGTGTCGCAACGCCGGCAGGCTCTGGCGAACGGCCGCGAGCCGCGCCGGATCGATGTCGCCGACGACCACGCCGGCGCCGTCGTCTTCACGCTGGGCGACGATATCGCCCCACGGATCGATCAGCATCGAATGCCCCCAGGTGCGCCGCCCGTTCTCGTGGACGCCGCCCTGCGCGGACGCCAGCACGTAGCATTGGTTTTCGATGGCACGCGCGCGGAGCAGCAACTCCCAGTGCGCGCGCCCTGTGGTGTAGGTGAAAGCGGCGGGTACGACCATGAGCGTACAGTCGCCCATGGCCCGGTACAACTCGGGAAAACGCAGGTCGTAGCAGACCGACAGGCCGACGCGGCCAAACGGCGCTTCAAACGTGCGTACGGTTTCACCGGGGCGAATCGTACGCGCTTCGTCATAGGCTTCTTCGCCTTTGACGAAATTGAACAGGTGAATCTTGTCGTAACGCGCGGCGGACGAGCCATCCGGGCCGTAGACGAGCGTCGTGTTGAGGACGCGTCCGGGTTCCGGGGCGGCCAGCGGCATCGTGCCGCCGATCAGCCAGACGCCGTTGCGACGTGCCGTTTCCGCCAGAAAGTCCTGAATCGGACCGTGGCCGGGTTGTTCACGCAGGGAGAGTTTGTCGGTGTCGCGCTGGCCCATGTAGCAAAAGTACTCGGGCAGCAGCACCAGTTGCGCGCCGGCGTCAGCCGCTTCGGCGACCCAGCGTCCGGCGTCCGCGAGATTGCGTGCGACGTCGGGGGCGCTGACCATCTGTACTGCGGCCACGCGTGCCGGCGCGTTGGGAGCGTTCGGCGTGGCGCGGGTGGCTGAACTATCGGGGCTCGTCATGAAGTCGCTGAAAAGACGCTCGCAAAGCCGGCTCAGTTGCCGTGCAGCCCGTTGGGCGTGGCGGTGTTCTGGGCTTCGGGCCGGGATTCCGGGGATGGATCGATCTTACTCTGATTGCCGCTCGCCTGTCCGATGATGGGGTTGTCCCACGAACCGGTCACGTGATACGTCGTCGAGAGCGTACGCGAGAGCTGTTCGCCGAGCGCCAATTGCGCGAAGAAGGAGCCGATACCCAGTGCCGGGTTGATGATCGCCCAAGCCAGCGAAGCCGACGCCGCATTGATCTTCGGCAGCACGAGCACGTTCAGGTCCTGCGTCTCGCGCGCCAGATCCGTATGCCCGTCGATGCGAATCGTGGCCGCATTCGCATGAATCGTCAGGTCGTCAGTCGTCGCCACGCCGCCTTGCATCGTCGCGTTGCCGTCGATGTTGTCGAACGGCAGGCCGCTTCCGACCACACTGTTGAAGTCGAACGTGAGGATCTTGGCGAGTGTCTGCACGGAAAGAATACCCAGCAACTTCGCGAGCCCCGGGTCGGCCTTCAGAATCTGACCGCGCTTGAGTTCGACCTTCACCTTCCCGCCGAGCGTCGGGTAGTCGATGGCATCGGGGCCGCCGCGCCAGCCGAAACGGCCCGACACCGTGCCCGAGCCATCCTTGAGCGTCTTGGGCAGGCCAAGCCGGTCGAGCAGCGCGCCGGCATTCTTCACATCGAGATTGAAGTCGAGGACCGTGCGGCGCGGGATATCGTCGTTCGAGCCAGCGGCTGTGGCGGCGGCTGCGCGCCGGCGCGACGTGCGCCAGTTGCCCGTCACGTCCAGTGTGGCGGCGCTGTTGCTCAACTCCAGCTTGGTGAGTTGCCAGACCGGTACGCCATCTTCCAGATCGTTATGCGCATTGAGTTCCAGGCGTCCCAGCGGCTTGTCGCGCAGCACGAAATCGTTGGCCACCACATCGATCGCGGGGAATTCGTCGCTGGGCTCGTCGAGCACTTGCGTGAGCACGTCGTCGCCGTGTTCTTCCTTGGGAATCACCAGCTTGGCGAGCCGCGCGCGGATCGCGCCCGACGGGTTCTTCGCGTCCGGCGCGCGCCATTCGGCGAAACCCGAGACCAGATCCGAGGCCAGACTCACCTGCCAGTCGCGGTCATTGCGTTGCGCGCCCAGCACCAGCTCCGGCCACAGACGCGACATCAGCCGCACCTGTTTCGCGTGCAACGCCAGTCGCGTCGGCAGGTACGGCGTGAGCGCACCGAATTCCTCGCGGGCGGCGGCGGCCGTCTCGGCGGGCGAGGGCGGCGTGCCTTGCGTGCCCGGCGTGGCGGCATCGGTGGAGAGCGACGCGATCACGCTGCGCCACGCATCCACGTCGAGCGTGTCGAACTGCGCCGTGGCCTGCACGCCTTCACGCGGTGCGGGCACTGGCTGATTGATGCCAATGCCGCCGCGCAGCACCTCAACGCGGTTGCCGTTACGCTGCTGCACGTAATTGCCTTGCACGCTGCCGATGGCGAAATCGAGCGTATCGATGCGGCGTCCTCCGGCGTTCGGCTGCGGACGTAGCGAGAAGCGCGCAGGCAACGACACGTCGGCGCTCTTGCCCAGCGGCGCAGGCAGATTCACCGCGAGGCCGGCGAGCGAGGATTGCACGGCGACCTCCGTCATGCCCTGACGCACGGTGACCACCGCCGTGTAGGGCGTGGCACCCGTCATGCGCTTTGCCAACTGGGCCAGCGAAGCATTTTCGCGGTTCTCGCGCAGACCTTGCGCGCTCATCGTGCCGGCGACATTCAGGGCGATGGTGCCGTCGTCGCGGCTGCCGCCCGACGCGCGCACATCGCCGCCAAGGAACGTGCCGCGCAGGTTGTCGAGCGAAATACCGCGTTCCGTGAAGGCCAGTTCGCCGTCGACCGCGCCGAACGTCGGCAGTCCGTTCAGCAAGGCGATGTCATTGCGCAGGAAGCGCGCCCGCCCGGTCACCTTCGAGCGGTCCGTGTGTTCGAGCGGCATCGAGAGTTGGAGGGCGAGCTGTGCCGTGCCGTTCGCGCGCGTTTCGTCGGTGAAATCGCCGATCCAGTGCCCGACCGGGCTCGAATTGATGTACTTCACGAAGTCCGCTGCCGGGCCCCGCGCATCGCCCTTGAGGACGAGCGTCGAATCCTCTTGCCCGATCTTGTCGATATCGCCGATCACCTGCGTGAGCGTGACCCCATAGATCGAGCCGGTGTCGATGGCGATATGCAGCTTGTCGGCATCGAAACGCAGATTGCCGCGCACCTTCTCGAACGCCGGCCAGACTTCCGTATGTCCCGGGCGCAGCGGCGACGGATTGAACGTCACGTCGACCAGCGGAATGTCGATGCGGAACTTGCCGTGCCCCTTATCGAACGGGAAGAATTCCAGATCGCCCTGCACGGCGAACGGCGCGTTTTGCACCGTGCCGGCGATGAGCGCGCGTTGCAGGTAGTCGCGCACGGCGGCGCCGATATCGGTGGGCAGATAGCGCGGCACCGCATTCGCATTGGCGCGCGTGATCGTGCCTTTCAGATCGACGATGCCGTTATCGCGGCCACCGTTCTGCCATGTGCCGCTCACGTCGCCTGCGAGTTCCGCGTTTTGCAGATGCAGCGCGTCCACTCGCACGTGTATCTCGGCGGGGGCGTCGCGTTTCGTGACCGGATGCGAGACGCGCCAACTGGTGCGCGCCGTGAGCGTGTCGAGGGCGATACGGGGCTGATCGAAGCGGCCCGGGAAATCGAGCACCGAACCCTTCGAATTCAGCGTGAGGCTGCCGCGCGACTGATCGGCGTCGACGTGGCCGCTCAAGTGCGAGAAACCGGGGCGTCCGGCATTCGGGCCGCCAGCGCGGGCCGGCGGGTTCGGATTGGGCAGGCTATCGATGCCCGCGTCTTCGAAGTCGGCGACCACCCGGTAGCGATCGCGTTCCGGCGGCAGTTGCCGGATGCCGGGCAGATCGCGCCAGTTGGTGCTGCCGTGGGGCTTGGGTGCCTGATAGCTCAGGTCGAAGTTCGCAAGGCGGCCGCGCGGCTGGAAGCTCGTGAGCTGGTCGCGGGTCGTTTTGTCGATCGGGAGTGCGGGCACCAGTGCCATGGCGGCACCGATATCGAAGCGTTGACCGGCCAGCGTGACATGCAGGCCGCGGTCGGCCGTGGTCGGGGCGTAGCTGCCGCGCATGTCGGGGACATCGAGCGTCGGGCGGCCGGCCGCCTGCAACGTTAGGCCGCGCACGCGCCAGTTCCAGCCGCTGTCCGCCTGCGGCCCGATGCGGGTGATGTCGATCCGGCCCTGCGTCGCATCGAACGACAGCGGCGGCAGGTCGTCGGCGAGCTGTGCCGACGTGTTTTCCCCGGCGGCACGCAGCGTGGCGCCCGTGATGGCGCCGTTGTCGAAGTTCACCCACGCGCGCGCAGCGAGCCGGCCGCGCGTGTCGCGAGCGTCGTGTTCGCCTGGCAGATCGACGTGTTGGGCGAGGGCGGCGAGATCGATGGTACCGATGTCGGCGTAGATCTCACCGCGCCAGCGCTTGAGTTCGCCGGGGCGGGCGAAGAGCGGGGTCGTGAAGCGTGCGCGAACGTCGAGCGGGGCGACCATGCCGGCGGGGGGCGTGGCCTGCATGCCGAAGCGATGTTCCAACCCGCGATTGCGCAGCATTGCGTTCACGTTGGTGATGACGGTTTCGGGTACGTCGCGGGTGGCGTCGCGCCAGCGCACCGTGCCGCCGCGAATGATCACGCGCGCCTGACGCATGAGCCAGTCGGTCGCCTGCGTGTCCGAGTCGCTGCCGTTGCCGGAAACCGGCATGCCGGCGACGAGAATCGAGCCGTCGGCGAGGCGCTCGACGCTGAGATCCGGCTGATAGAGCGTCAGACTCGAGAGGCGCAGGTCGAGGTGGATCAGGCTCGTCCACGACAGCACCGCGTCGAGGCGATGGAGCGTGAGGCCGGGTTCCACGGGCGGCGGCGCGCCGGGCGGTGCGTAGGTTTGTGCGGTGGCTTTCGCACCGTTGCGGGGCTTGGCGGGGGCTGCTGCGGGCGCGCGCGCGTGCAGGATGCGCACGTCTTCGAGCGTCAGATAGGGGTGCCAACCGCGCCAGACGGCGTCGATGCGGCCGATCGAGACGGGTAAACCGAGCGCGCGCGACGCGGCCGCCTCGATTTGAGGGCGGTAGTCCGACACACGGGGGAGGATCACGTACCGGGTCGCCAGCACGACGGCGCCAAGTCCGAAATACACGACCACGATGAGCGCCAGCAGCCATTCCAGGCCCAGGCGCATGCCACGCGGCAGTGACGAGAACCAGGACCGGGTCGCAGTGGGCGAGGCAGGCGGCTTACGGTCGGTCATGCTGCTCGTCTACGAGGGAATGTGGTAGTTTCTGTGGCAAAGACTGTAACACAAGCCCATGGCCGTTCGACGGGCGGACCGTCGCACAAAGAGACAGGTATTCCGCCGTTTAATTTCACGCGGGTAAGCCGGCGAAAGCTCGCGTAAGTGCGTGAAAGTTCACCGCGCGGTATCCACAAGGTGCTGCAAAGGGTGTCCGACGCCCCGGTACGCGCGCGTTTCGACATGCGGCCGCATGCCCGCAAAGCCTCGCTGCGCGGGGCTCGCCGTCCGGCTGGGGGTGTGTTTCTGTCTTGCCGACAGACATCGTGTGTCTCCATTCTCATTGCTGACCGGAACCCCGCCAGTGAGTTCACCCGAAATTCAGACTGACATCCAGACTTACTCCCGTTATGCCGCGCGCATGCTGGCGAGCCGCCCTGCGCTGGCCGAAGCGTTGCCTGCGTTGAGTGAGCATCCCGTCGACGCGCGCTGGCTGGCGCGGCGTTTCGAAGCCATTGCGGGTGTGACGCTCACACCGCCCGACCAGCCGTCCGGCGTGAGCGGCATCGACGAAGCTGGTTTGACGCGGGCGCTTCGCGTGTTGCGCGTCGAGGCGTTGTGCGCCGTGATGCAGCGCGACCTCGATGGGCGCGCCGAGTTGGCCGAAGTGACCGGCGCCATGACCGCGCTGGCCGAATTCGCCGTGCAGGCAGGCATCGCCGTGCTGTCGCGCGAGTTGGAAGCGATCCACGGCGTGCCGCGCAATACTGAAGGCGAGCCCCAGACGCTGGGCGTGGTCGGCATGGGCAAGCTGGGCGGGCGCGAGTTGAATGTCTCGTCCGACATCGACCTGATCTTCCTTTATGAAGATGACGGCGACACCACGGCGCCCGATGGCGGCACCACCACCGGGCTGCGGCTGCTGTCCAATCATGAATTTTTCACCAAGCTCGGCCGCAAGCTGATCGGGCTGATTTCGGAACTGACGCCGGACGGTTATGTATTCCGGGTAGATATGCGGCTGCGTCCGAACGGCGATTCGGGACCGCTCGTGTGCAGTCTGCCGATGCTCGAAGAGTATTTCTACGTGCAGGGCCGCGAGTGGGAGCGCTACGCGTGGATCAAGGGCCGTCTCGTGTCCGAGGTGGCGAGTGAGCCGGGCAAGCGAATCGAGCGGCTGCTGTCGGCATTGGTGCAGCCCTTCGTGTTCCGTCGCTATCTCGATTACGGCGTGATCGGGGCCATTCGCGCGTTGCACGAACAGATTCGCCACGAGGCCGAACGCCGCGCGCGCGCCAAGCCCGCCCGCATCAACGACATCAAGTTGGGGCGCGGCGGCATTCGCGAAGTCGAGTTCTCGGCGCAGGTCTTCCAGTTGATTCGCGGCGGGCAGGAGCCGGAGTTGCGGGTGCGCCCGACGCTGGCGGTGCTCGGTGTTGCCGCCCGGCGTGGGTGGCTGGCGCAGAGCGTGGCCGATGCGCTGGCGAATGCGTATCTCTTCCTGCGCAAGCTTGAGCACCGTATTCAGTATCTCGACGACGCGCAGACCCACATCCTGCCCACGCCCGGAGACGACCGTCTCGCGGTGGCGAGGGCGATGGGTTTTCCCGACGAGGCGGCGTTCATGACCGTGCTCGACGAGCATCGCGAGTTTGTCGCGGCGCAGTTCGACGAGATTTTTGCCGACAAGGCCGGCGCCAACGCTCAGAAGGGCGGTTCGGCAGGCGAGGGCGATTGCGAGTGTCCGCCCGAGTTGTGGAGCGAGTGTCTCGCGGATGAAGCGCAGACCGGCGACTTGGGCAACCAACTGACGAAGTTGGGTTTCAGCGATGCCGAAGGCGCGCTGGATCGCTTGCGCGCCGTGTGGACATCGTCACGATACAAGGCGCTCAACGAGACCAGCCGGCGGCGCTTCGATCAACTGGTGCAGCGTGCCGTCGAAGGCGCCTCGGGCACGAAAGAAGCCGACGCCGTGTTGGGCCGGATGCTGGACCTGCTCTCGACCATCAGCCGTCGCAGTTCCTATCTGGCGTTGCTGACCGAGTATCCGCGTGCGCTTGAGCGCGTGGTCAAGGTGCTGGCGGGGTCGCGGTGGGCGGCGGGTTATCTCATCAGCCATCCGCAGTTGCTGGATGAATTGCTCGACGACGAGGCACTGGCGGCACCGTTCGACTGGCCGTCATTCAAGACGCAGTTGTTGCTGAGTCTGAATGCGTCGGGCGCGGTGGGCAATGTCGAAGTGCAGATGGATATCTTGCGGCGTGCGCATCATGCCGAAGTGTTCCGCATTCTGTTGCTCGATTTGCAGGGCACCTTGTCGGTAGAGGTGATTGGCGACAGGTTGTCCGAGTTGGCCGATGTGATCGTAGACGTGACGATTGCGACCGTATGGCCGCACGTGGCGACGCGTCACCGCGAAGTGCCGCGTTTCTCCGTGATTGCGTACGGCAAGCTGGGTGGCAAGGAATTGGGCTACGCGTCCGATCTCGACCTGATTTTCCTGTACGACGACGATGACGATCGCGCGCCGGATGCATACGCGGCACTGGCGCGTCGCTTTGTGACGTGGCTGACCACGCACACGGGCGCGGGCATGTTGTTCGATGTGGACTTGCGGCTGCGCCCCAATGGGTTGTCGGGGCTGTTGGTGACCAACATCGAGAGCTTCCGCCAGTATCAGTTCCGAGAGGGGAATGCGAACACCGCGTGGGTCTGGGAGCATCAGGCGCTGACGCGGGCGAGGTTCTGTGCGGGCGACGATGCGATTGGCGCGACGTTCGAGGACATTCGCAAGCAGGTATTGGCGACACCGCGCGAGGCACTGCCGCTGGCACAAGAGATTGTGGCGATGCGCCGCAAGGTGTTGGAGGGGCATCCGAACCCGACGCAGCTATTCGATCTGAAGCACGACCGTGGCGGCATGGTGGACATTGAATTCACCGTGCAGTATCTGGTCTTGCTGCACTCCGGCGCCCATCCGGCATTGCTGCGTAACGCGGGCAACATCGCGTTGCTGCGCGAGGCGGCACAGTTGGGGCTGATCGATGCGAAGTTGGCAGACGATGCCGCAGCGGCCTACCGGACGTATCGAAAGCGCCAGCACAAACTGCGGCTGGACGGCGTGGAGGCAGCGCGAGTCCCGGCGGTCGATATCGAGACCGAGCGCAGTGCCGTCATGGCATTGTGGGATTCCGTGTTCGCGGACGCCGGGCCGGTTTGATCGCGGCACCGGTGTGAGTTGAACGACAGTGGTGAGAAGGACGCCGGGCGAGCCCCGGCGTTTTTCATTAGGGCGGGGGAACAGCGAGGGCGAGGGGGCTTGGACTAAAGCGCCAGCATCTCCCGGGCGTGCTTGCGGGTCGTCGCGGTGATTTCAACGCCCCCGAGCATGCGCGCGATTTCTTCGACGCGTTCCGTGCGATTGAGCGGTTCGATTTCGCTCATGGTGGAGTCGCCGTCGCTGCGTTTCTTCACGCGCAGGTGTTGATGGCCGAGCGCGGCGACTTGAGGCAGGTGGGTGACGCAGAGCACTTGGCGGCCTTGGCCGAGTTCGCGCAGCAGGCGTCCGACCACCTCGGCGACGGCGCCACCGATCCCTGAATCCACTTCGTCGAAGATCAGTGTGGGCGTGAGGCTCGCGCTACTCGCGATGACTTGCAGCGCGAGGCTGATGCGTGCCAGTTCGCCGCCTGAAGCGACTTTCGCGAGCGGTCGCGTCGGCACACCGGGGTGACCGGCCACGAGAAACTCCACCGTCTCCAGGCCGAACGATTGCGGCTCGGCGGCGAGGGTGATGGCCACATCGAAGCGTCCACCGGGCATCGACAGGTCTTGCATCGCGCGGGTGACTTCGCGCGACAGCGAGGCGGCGGCTTTCGCACGGGCTTTCGACAGCGCTTTGGCGAGTTCGAGATAAGCCGCGTGCGCCGCATCGGTGGCGGCCTGCATCGCCGCCGTATCTTGCGACGCTGTCAGTTCTTCCAGTTGCGCACGTCGCGCCGCGTGTTCGGCGGGCAAGTTCTCAGGCGTCACGCGGAACTTGCGCGCTGCCGAATGCAGTGCGTCGAGACGTTGCTCCACGACAGCCAGCCGTTCCGGATCGAGATCGATGCGCTGCGCGTAGTGCGAAAGCGAATGCACCGCTTCGCGCAGTTGAATCTCGGCGGGTTCCAGTGCGGCGAGCGCGTCGGCGAGCCCGGTGTCGATTTCGGCCAGTTCGCGAATCTGATGCACCACATGCCCGAGCGACGGGACGATGGCCCCGTCCGCTTCGGCCAGCGCATCGAGCGCGCTCTGCACGCCGTTGATCAGGCTCGCGGCGTGAGAGAGGCGGCGATGCTCCGCATTCACCTCATCCCATTCCCCTTCCTGCGGGCCGAGCTTGTCCAGTTCGGCCGTCTGCCATTCCAGACGTTCGCGCTCCAGTTGCAGTTCGCGATCGCGGCCCTGCGCTTCTTCACAGCGCTTGACCAGACGGCGCCATTCCTTATGTGCCGCTGCCGTATCGGCCGCGAGCCCCGTGGCACCCGCGTGCGAGTCCAGCAGGCGGCGCTGCGCGTCCGGGCGGAGCAATTGCTGGTGCGCGTGCTGGCCGTGAATGTCCACCAGCATCTCGCCGAGTTCGCGCAATTGCGTGAGCGTCGCGGGCGTGCCGTTGATGAACGCGCGCGAACGCCCGGTCGTATCCAGCACGCGGCGCAACAGCACGCCGCCGTGTTCCTCCAGCGTGAGCGCTTGCGCTTGCAGCCACGCTTCCAGATCCGGGCGTGCTTCGGCATCCGCCGCAAATTCTGCCGTGATGTCCGCACGCGTCTGGCCCGTGCGCACCATGCTGGCGTCGCCTCGCTCGCCCATGGCCAGCGCGAGCGCATCGATCAGAATCGACTTGCCTGCGCCGGTCTCGCCGGAGAACACCGTAAAGCCGGCGGAGAATTCCAGATCGAGACGATCGACGATCACAAAATCGCGAATCGAGAGACTGCGTAGCATGGGGTATCGGGTGCCTGACGTTCGGACACCGGCCCGGCGGGCCAGCGGGAAGCGTCAATGATAAGGGGACTTTGCGACGAACGGGAGGGCCGGTGTTGAGTCGGTGTTGGACCGGTGTTGGGCTGGCGTTTATGCGGGCCTGCGCTCGGTACGCATAAAAACACACGCCACCGGGTGGGGTGGCGTGTGGGCAGACTCAGTTTTGCGGCGCGTCTTCGTCCGAGATATGTTCGTTCCAGTGCAGCTTGCGGCGCAGCGTCGCGTAATAGTTGTAGCCGACCGGATGCAGGAACGTCACCTGATGCTCCGAGCGGCTCACCAGAATCTTGTCGCCCTGACGCAGTTCCGCAAACGACTGCATGTCGAAATTCGCGCCGACTTCGCGTCCGCCCGTGATCGTGATCACGATGTCGCTGGAGTCCGGCAGCACGATCGGACGGTTCGACAGCGCGTGCGGCGCAATCGGCACCAGCACCACACCGCCGAGACGCGGGTGGAGGATCGGGCCCGACGCCGACAGCGCGTAAGCCGTCGAGCCGGTCGGCGTGGCGACGATCAGGCCGTCCGAGCGCTGCTTGTACATGAAGCGCCCGTCCACATCCACGCGCAGTTCCACCATGCCCGAGATGCCCGAGCGGTTCACCACAACGTCGTTGAACGCGAGCGTCTCGAAAAGCGTCTGCCCGTCGCGGTCGATGCGTGCGGCGAGCAGCGTGCGCTGCTCCGCTTCGAAATGACCTTCGAGCATCGCCGGCACCACCTGACGCATATCGTCGAGCGGAATATCCGTGATGAAACCCACGCGCCCGTGGTTCACGCCGATCAGCGGCACCCCTGAGGCGGCCAGTTGACGGCCGACGCCGAGCATCGTCCCGTCGCCACCCACGACGACGGCGACATCGGTCTGTGTGCCGATCTCCTGAATATCGAGCGTGCCGTACGGGTCGGCACCGGCGCCGATGTTATGCGCCGTATCGCGCTCGAAGACGACGTGATGCCCGCGCTGGGCAATGCATGCCGCGAGCGTGAGCAACGGTTCGGCAACGCCGTCGGCATGGTACTTCCCGACGAGCGCTACGGTCTTGAAAGGGCTCCCTGTTTTCATGCCGCCATTACACCATAAGTCGATGACAGCAACCATCGCGTATGCCGCGCAAAGTCAGGCTGTGCCATTGTGCCGACACGCCTGCGCGCCAAACGCCGCGTGCGTACGTTTCGCGTTACAATTTTTGCCATGCTAGATCAACGTGCGCAGACTCTCCTCAAAACCCTGATCGAACGGTACATCGCCGATGGCCAACCGGTCGGTTCGCGCACGCTTTCCCGTTATTCAGGCCTCGATCTCTCTCCGGCGACCATCCGCAACGTGATGGCCGACCTTGAGGCGCTGGGTTTCGTCGCCAGCCCCCATACGTCTGCCGGTCGAATCCCCACGCCGCGCGCCTACCGCCTCTTCGTCGACACCATGCTCTCCGTGAGCCCGCTCGAAGACGCCGTGCATCGCCTCGCGTCGCAGGTGCAAAATCGCCTGCAACCGGCCGGACCGCAGCAACTGGTGGCGTCTGCCGCGCAGGTGCTGTCCAACCTGTCGCAGTTCGCGGGCGTGGTGCTGACCCCGCGGCGCAGTCAGGTTTTCCGCCAGATCGAATTCCTGCGATTGTCTGAAAAACGCGTGCTGCTCATCATCGTCACCCCCGACGGCGACGTGCAGAACCGCATCATCCTCACCGAAAAAGACTACTCGCCCGCCCAACTGGTCGAAGCCGGCAACTATCTGAACGCCCATTTCGGCGGTCACAGCTTCGACGATGTGCGCGCTTACTTGCGCGGCGAGCTCGATGCACTGCGTTCCGACATGAGTGCGCTGATGCAGGCGGCGGTCGATGCCGGCAGTGACGCCATGGCCGATACCACGCGCGAAGAGAGCGTGCTGATCTCGGGCGAGCGTAACTTGCTCGGTGTCGAAGACTTGTCGTCCAGCATGGAACGGCTGCGCAAGCTGTTCGACGTGTTCGAGTCGAAGACCGGCCTGCTGCAACTGCTCGACGTATCGAGCCGCGCACAGGGCGTGCAGATCTTCATCGGCGGCGAGTCGAGTCTGGTGCCCATCGAAGAGATGACCGTCGTGACCGCGCCGTACGAAGTGGACGGCGAAGTGGTCGGTACGCTGGGCGTGATCGGCCCGACACGCATGGCCTACGAGCGCGTGATTCCCATCGTCGATATCACGGCCAAGCTGCTCTCGAACGCGCTCAGCCAGCATTGAGCCCGAGGCGCCCGAGTGAGGGCGCCCGCGCGATTCCGGTGCCAGCCTGTCTATTGCCGTGTCTTCACCTGTCTTCACCTGTCGTCGCGCCGAATTCGCGTTACAAACCCGTAGCATTCATTTACACGCTGTCACAAGCGGCAGGCTTACGCTCAAGGTGTCACTTACGGCGGGGTGAATGGGCTGGTTGACTCGCCGAAGGATTCGGACAGAACAACAAGGCGGCACGCGGCACACGCTACGCATGCGGGTCCGCCGGAAGGGCCGGGAGTCGGTATGAAACCCCTGAATTCATGGCGGACCGTGGTTCGCTTAGTTGGCGCCGGGCTGATGTTCGGCGCCATCGGTGCGCTGGTCGCCCCCGCGCTGGCACAAGCCCAGAGCGCCGACCCGCCCGGACGCGTGGCGCGGCTCGGCGAGTTCGACGGCACCGTGACCTACGCGCCCGCCGGTACCACCGACTGGCGTTATGCCGACCGCAACCGGCCGCTCACCACCGGCGACGCCGTCTGGGTCGACCGCAACAGCCGCGCCGAAATGCATGTCGGTGGCACGGCAGTGCGCATCGGTGCCTCCACCAGCGTCACGTTGTCGGCCGTGACCGACCAGAATGTGCAACTGAACGTAACGCAAGGCACCGTCGGCTTGCGTCTGCGCAGCTACGATCCCAACCAGCCTTACGAAATCGATACCCCCAATCTCGCCTTCGTGCCGCAGCAGGCGGGCGAGTACCGCATCGACGTCGACCCGAATGGCGTGACCACCGTCAGCGTGTGGCAAGGCGCGGGCACCGTGTACGGACAAGGCGCGTCGGTGCCGCTGCGTCAGGGGCAGCGCGTCGCCTTCACCGGGCAGAACCTTGTGCAGCAACCGACCGGGCCGTTGGCCGCCGACGCGTTCGATCAATGGGTGCGCGAGCGCGATGCTCGCGAAGACGCGTCCGTCTCCGCCCGCTATGTGCCGCGCGACATGACGGGCTTTGAGAGCCTCGACGATTACGGATCGTGGCAAGACACGCCGACCTATGGCGCCGTGTGGGTGCCGTCGAGCGTGCCGTCCGGCTGGGCGCCGTACCGCACGGGGCACTGGGTCTGGGTCGATCCGTGGGGCTGGACGTGGGTGGACGAAGCGCCGTGGGGCTTCGCACCTTATCACTATGGCCGCTGGGCGTACGTCGATACGCGCTGGTGCTGGGTGCCGGGGCCGGTGGCCGTGCGTCCGGTGTATGCACCGGCACTCGTCGGCTGGGTCGGCGGCAGCAGCGGCGGCAACCAGTGGGGCGTGGCGTTTGCTGCGGGCGGCGTCGGACTGGCATGGTTCGCACTCGGACCGCACGACCCGTATCGCCCGGCGTATCACGCCAGTTCGTCGTACGTCACCAACATCAATCGTTCGACGGTGATCAGTACGACCAACATCAACAACATCAATAACGTCCACAACGTTACGAATATCAATAACATCTATGTGAACCGCAACGTGCGCGGTGCCGTGTCGACCATGCCCGCACAAGCCTTCGTGCAGGGCCGCCCGGTCGGTGCGCCGACGGCGTTGGCGGCGCCGCGTGCCGGTCAGAACTGGCGAGTGGGCAACACACCGGGCGTTGCGCCGGTGCAGCAGAGTCTGGTGGGCAACAGCCGCCCGGCCGCCGGGGTGCCGCCGATGGCCGCATTCAACCGCCCGGTGCTGGCTACGCGCGCGCCGGTGACGCGTCCGATGGCATCGCGTGAACTGACGAGCAACCTGCATGCCGTGCCCAATGCCGGCGGCACGCCGCTGGCGTTCACACCGAATAACCGTCCGGGCGCTGCTGCGCCGCAAGCGCACGTTCAGCCGCGCGTGACCGTGGTCGGGACGCGTGGGCCAGTGGGCGCGCCGATCGGGCAGAACGGTCCTAACGGTGCTAATGGTCCGAACGGTGCGCAACCCGCGCTGAACCATACCGGTGCGCTGCCTGCCACTGGTGCCGTGCCGGCGATGCATGGCGCGCCGGGTGTGCCGGGACAGCCCGGAGTGCCGGGCCAACCGGGCGTACCGGGCCAACCCGGCGTACCGGGTGTCCCCGGTCAGCCGGGCGTGCCGAATCGCGCGGGCGAACCCGGTGTGCCGCATCCGCCCGGTGTAACGGGTCAGATGGGGCAGCCGGGCCGTCCGGAACAGCCCACGGTGCGTGGCGAAGTGAATGGACAGCCGGGGCAACCGGGGCAGCGCGGACAGCAGGCACAACCGGTGCAGCCGGGCCAGCCGGGACATGACGCGGCACAGCGCGACATGCAGATGCACCGTCAGAATCCGACAGCGCCGACAGCGCCGACAGCACCGGCCGCCCAGCCGCAGCGTCCGGAACCCAATGACGCCGAGGCAGCGCGTCGCCCGCAGCAGTATCAGTCGCGTCCGCAGGCCCAGCGTCCGGAACCGCAGCCGTTCCAGCAACCGGCGCAGCCGCAGCCTCGCGTGCAGCCGCAGGCGCCGCAAGCACCGCAGGAGCACGTGCAGCCGCAACCGCGTCCGCAACCGCAACCGCAACCGCAGGAGCACCCGCAGGCCGCACCGCGTCCGCAGCCTCAGGAACGTCCGCAGCCCCAAGAGCGCCCGCAACCTCAGGAACGTCCGCAACCGGCCCCGCGCCCGCAGCCGCAGGAGCATCCGCAGCCAAAACCTGCTCCGAAGGAAAACAAACCCGAGGCGCACGCGCCGGCGCATGAAGGCCAGCACCCGTCGGCCGAACATCGTCCGGCCCACGAAGACGACCATCAGCACGGCTGATCCGGTGCAGGTCCCGCCGCCGTCCCGCATGACCGGGGACGGCGGCTGGCGCCTGTTGCCGCACCGGATTTCGTCCCGGTTTGCGGTAAAGTACGCCTCATGCGCTTCGATCCCGAACCTATTTCGCATGGCCAGTCCGGCAAGACCGCCGTTCTGCTGATCAACCTCGGCACCCCCGACGAGCCGCGTCCGGCGGCCGTGCGCCGATACCTGCGCGAGTTTTTGTCTGACCCGCGCGTGGTGGAAATTCCCCCGCTCATCTGGCAGCCGCTGCTGCGTCTCGTGATCCTGCCGTTCCGCTCGCGCCAGTCGGCGCAGAAGTACGCCACGGTCTGGACGCGCGAGGGCTCGCCGCTCAAGGTCAACACCGAGCACCAGACCACCGCGCTGCGCAATCTGCTGCACGCGAACGATTACGACGTGATCGTCGACTACGCCATGCGGTACGGCAATCCGTCGATTCCGGACCGTATTCGCGCGCTGCGTCAGAACGGCGTCGAGCGCATTTTGCTGCTGCCGCTGTATCCGCAGTATTCGAGCAGCACGACGGCGACGGCCACCGACGCGGTGTACCGCGTGCTGGCACGCCTGCGCAACCAGCCCGACGTGCGCACGGTGCGCGACTATCACGACCATCCCGCCTATATCGAGGCACTGCGCCAGCAAGTGGAAGGCTACTGGCAGCAGCACGGACGCCCTGACTTCGCCGCCGGCGAGCGTCTGCTGCTGAGTTTTCACGGCGTGCCGCGCCGCACGCTCGATCTGGGCGACCCGTACCACGATCAGTGTGTGAAGACCGCGCGCCTGCTGGCGGCGGCGCTCGGACTCGACGAGACCACCTGCCGTCTCACGTTCCAGTCGCGCTTTGGCAAGGCCGAATGGCTTCAGCCGTACACGGCGCCGACGCTCGAAGAGCTGGGCCGTGGCGGCACGCCGCGCGTGGACGTGTTCTGCCCGGGCTTCACGTCCGACTGTCTCGAAACGCTGGAAGAAATCAATATGGAAGGCCGCCACATCTACGAGGCGGCGGGCGGCAAGGCATTCCACTTCATTCCCTGCCTGAACGGCGCGAGCGCATGGATTACGGCGCTTGGCGAGATTGCCGCGCGCAATCTGCAAGGCTGGCCGGTGCTGTCCCCTGAAGGGCAGGCGGACGCCGCCGTTGCCGCTGCCGCGTCCACACGGGCGCGTCAGGTCGCGGCCGTGGCGGCATTCGACGAAGCGAATGCGGCGGCCAACCCCGGAGCGCGCGCATGACGGTGAAGGTCGACGATTCTGCCCACGCCGCCACGCGTATCGACAAATGGCTGTGGGCGGCACGCTTCTTCAAGACCCGTTCGCTCGCCACGCAGGCGGTGGATCGCGGTCGCGTGCTGTGCAACGAAGGGCGCGTGAAACCGGCGCGCGACGTGCGTCCCGGTGACATCCTGTCGGTCGATAACGGCAGCACGCGTTGGGAGGTCCGTATCAAGGCGATTGCCGAGGTACGCGGCTCCGCGCCCATCGCCCAGTCGCTCTACGAGGAAACCGAAGCCAGTATTCGTGCGCGTGCTGAAGAAAGTGAGCGCCGGCAACTGTTTCAGGAGCCTGCGGCGCAGATGCACGGCCGCCCGACCAAGCGTGACCGCCGCCGCATCGGCGGATTGGGCGACTGATCCGTTTCCGTGTTTTCGATGCCCGAATGAACGCCGCCGCCGGCGAAATGCGCGGCGGCGGACGAGAGGGAGCGGAAATGAACCAGGGCAGTCGGGAAAACGGTAAGACGGTGAGACAGGCAAGTCCGGAAAATCGACGGCTAACGGGGCGTCCAGCGTGGTCCGGTCAGACTGAGATCAACGAGTGGGCAATCCGTTCGAAGACTGATGGGCTGGCACGCCCGGCATGTCGACATAGTGGTTCAGCACCGCGCGCACGCCACCATATTCGGTGTCGCGCCGGGTGACTGCACCGGACAGGCAGATCGTAATCGTTACCATCGTCACCAACGCAAGGATGAAGACGACAGCCAGTGGCAGCTTCATGATGCGCTCCTAACGCTACATAACGCTCAACGGGACGGGGGGTGTCCGGCGAGCGGCCGGGTCCAGAAATCGGCACAAATTCTGACTGGACCGTAATTCATGTTAGGTCGCAGCAACGGCCGATACAATAGAGGACTCGTAACGCGTGTAACCGGATATTTTTCGGCACGCCGCGCGCACCGACACGGGGCACAGAATGCCCGCCCACTCTTGAAATCGGTGTGAACGCCCCTACTATCCAAAGGGATTTGAACCGGTGGCGCATCGTCGTGGTGCGCTGCAAGAACCTTTTGACGACTCATTCTCATGACTGAACAGCAAAACACTCCCGACCAGCCGATTCCGTCCCAGGCCGACGCGGCCCCGACCGATGCTGCCGGCGCGACCGACGCGCTGCCCTCGGTCGAGGCACTGCTGCTTGCCGCACAGGCCGAAGCGGCCGATCTGCGCGACCAGCTCCTGCGCGCGCGCGCCGAGACCGAGAACATCCGCCGCCGGTCGCAGGAAGACGTGACCAAGGCCCACAAGTTTGCCGTGGAATCCTTCGCCGAGAACCTCCTGCCGGTGATCGACAGTCTGGAGGCCGCTGCCGCAGACACCAGCGGCGACGTGACCAAGCTGCAAGAAGGCGTGCAACTGACGCTGCGCCAGTTGCTGGCGGCGCTGGAGCGCGGCCGGGTCAGCGTGATCGACCCGGCAGGCGCCAAGTTCGACCCGCATCAGCATCAGGCCATCTCGATGGTGCCGGCCGATCAGGAGCCGAACACCGTCGTGCAAGTGCTCCAGAAGGGTTACCTGATTTCCGAGCGCGTGCTGCGCCCGGCGCTGGTGACCGTGGCCGCCGCCAAGTAATGCGGGCGGCAAGCAGTAAGCAGGACTGCAATTAACCGGAAAGCTGCTCAAAAAACGAGCAGCACCGGCAGGAAGGCATCCAGAATGACCGAGCTTGTCATGACATCATGGCAAGCTTTGGTTTTTTCAGGATGCGCGGTACGGCGCGGGCATGGCAACACGGTGCCCGTAGACGATCAGCGGATCAGCGGCAAATTCGGCAACAACGACATCATGGCAAGCGATCTTACGGGCATGCGCGGCGTAGACGGCACGGCTTTCGAGGCATTCTCGATGCGCGAGCTGACGGCGGCGACGTTCGACGAGGGCTTGCTGGCGGCGGGCGACGGACTCGCCGTGGTGTTTTTCTGGGGCGTCGACTGCTTTAACTGCGAAGTCGCCAAGAAAACCATGCTGTCGCAGCGTG
This sequence comes from Pandoraea sp. PE-S2R-1, assembly GCF_002179865.1. Lineage (NCBI taxonomy): Bacteria > Pseudomonadati > Pseudomonadota > Betaproteobacteria > Burkholderiales > Burkholderiaceae > Pandoraea > Pandoraea sp. PE-S2R-1. The sequence goes on from NZ_NGUR01000017.1 coordinate 200,809, forward strand.
AGGCCATCGAAGCGCTGGATTTGCGCTGGTTTCACGCCAATGTGTATGCCGATATGGCGCTGGGCCGGCGTTTCGCGCTGCACGGGGTGCCGACGTTTTTCTTCTTCCATCACGGTAAGAAACTGGGCCGGGCGACCGGCTGGCAGGGCTTGCCCCAGTTCCGGCTGGCGGTAGCTGCCGCCCGCGAGAAGATCGCGGCGGCCGGGGGCAAAACCGGACCGCAAGAAGGGTCTTGAAAAGCACCGCGCGGCACCCATATGTCGTGCAGATCAATGAATTGAACGGGCCACAGGCCTGACGGAAAGACGCAAAGGACGCTAGGAGAAATTTTATGGGCAAGATTATCGGTATCGACTTGGGCACCACGAACTCGTGCGTGGCCGTGATGGAAGGCAATCAGGTCAAGATCATTGAAAACGCGGAAGGTGCTCGCACCACGCCGTCGATCATCGCCTATGTCGAAGACGGCGAGATTCTGGTCGGCGCGCCGGCCAAGCGTCAGGCAGTGACCAACCCGCGTAACACGCTGTACGCGGTGAAGCGCCTGATTGGCCGCCGTTTCGAAGAAAAAGAAGTGCAGAAGGACATCGGCCTGATGCCCTACAAGATCGTCAAGGCCGACAACGGCGATGCATGGGTGGAAGCGCGCGACCAGAAACTGGCCCCGCCGCAAGTTTCCGCCGAAGTGCTGCGCAAGATGAAGAAGACCGCCGAAGACTATCTGGGCGAGCCGGTCACGGAAGCCGTGATCACGGTGCCGGCGTACTTCAACGACAGCCAGCGCCAGGCCACCAAGGACGCAGGCCGCATCGCCGGTCTGGAAGTCAAGCGCATCATCAACGAGCCGACCGCCGCCGCACTGGCTTTCGGTCTGGACAAGAAAGAAGGCGGCGACCGCAAGATTGCCGTGTATGACCTGGGTGGCGGCACGTTCGACATCTCGATCATCGAAATTGCCGACGTGGACGGCGAGCACCAGTTCGAAGTGCTGTCGACCAACGGCGACACGTTCCTGGGCGGCGAAGACTTCGACCAACGCATCATCGACTACATCATCGGCGAGTTCAAGAAAGAACAAGGCGTCGATCTGTCGAAGGACGTGCTGGCGCTGCAACGCCTGAAGGAAGCCGCTGAAAAGGCCAAGATCGAACTGTCGTCGGCCCAGCAGACCGAAATCAACCTGCCGTATATCACGGCTGACGCCTCGGGTCCGAAGCACTTGAACCTGAAGATCACGCGCGCCAAGCTCGAAGCGCTGGTCGAAGAGCTGATCGAACGCACGATCGAGCCCTGCCGTCTGGCCATCAAGGATGCCGGCGTGAAGGTGAGCGACATCGACGACGTGATTCTGGTCGGTGGTATGACCCGTATGCCGAAGGTGCAGGACAAGGTGAAGGAGTTCTTCGGCAAGGAACCGCGCAAGGACGTGAACCCGGACGAAGCCGTGGCCGCAGGTGCCTCGATTCAAGGTTCGGTGCTCTCGGGCGATCGCAAGGACGTGCTGCTGCTCGACGTGACCCCGCTGTCGCTGGGTATCGAAACGCTGGGCGGCGTGATGACCAAGATGATCACGAAGAACACCACGATCCCGACGAAGCACTCGCAAGTGTTCTCGACGGCTGACGACAATCAGCCGGCCGTGACGATCAAGGTGTATCAGGGTGAGCGCGAGATGGCCGCCGGCAACAAGTCGCTGGGCGAGTTCAACCTCGAAGGCATTCCGCCGGCCGCCCGTGGCACGCCGCAGATCGAAGTGACTTTCGACATCGACGCCAACGGCATTCTGCACGTGGGCGCCAAGGACAAGGCCACCGGCAAGGAAAACAAGATCGTCATCAAGGCGAACTCGGGTCTGTCGGACGCCGAGATCGAGAAGATGGTCAAGGACGCCGAGCTGAACGCCGAAGAAGACAAGAAGGCCCGCGAACTGGCGGACTCCCGTAACCAGGGCGACGCGCTGGTGCACAGCACCCGCAAGGCGCTGACCGAGTACGGCGACAAGATCGAGGCTTCGGAAAAAGAAGCGATCGAGTCGGCCATCACGGCACTCGAAGGCGCACTGCGTGGTTCGGACAAGGCAGATATCGATGCCAAGGTCGAAGCGCTGGGTACCGCGAGCCAGAAGCTCGGCGAAAAGATGTACGCCGACATGCAGGCTCAGGCAGGCGCCGCAGGTGCTGCCGGTGCCGAGCAAGGCAAGCCGCATGACGACAACGTGGTTGACGCCGAAGTGAAGGAAGTCAACGACAAGAAGTAAAGCGTGCATGGCGCGCGGCACAGGCAGGAGTCTGCCGGTGTCGTGCGTATGGGCCGGGTATCGAAGTTCTCCGTACGGAGAATCTCGACCCGGCTTTTTGCCTGATGGCGACATGCGCCAACATTGGAAAGAGTTATGGCCAAACGTGATTACTACGAAGTCCTTGGCGTCGCCAAGAACGCCGACGGCGACGAAATCAAGAAGGCATATCGCAAGCTGGCGATGAAGTACCATCCGGACCGCAATCCGGACAGCAAGGACGCCGAAGAGAAGTTCAAGGAAGTCAAAGAGGCCTACGAGATGCTCTCCGAGCCGGAGAAGCGCGCAGCGTACGACCAGTACGGTCACGCAGGCGTCGACCCGAATATGGGCGGCTTCGGCGGTGCAGGCGGTCAGGGCTACGGTGGCTTCGCCGATGCGTTCGGCGACATCTTCGGCGACATCTTCGGTCAGGGCGGCCCCGGTGGCGGCCGTGGCGGTGGCCGCGGCGGTCCGCAGGTGTATCGCGGTGCCGACCTGCGCTACAACATGGAAATTACGCTGGAGCAGGCCGCCAACGGTTTCGACACGCAGATTCGCGTGCCGAGCTGGGAAGAGTGCGAAGTCTGCCACGGCAACGGCGCCAAGCCGGGCACCAAGCCCGAAACCTGCCCGACCTGTAACGGCTCGGGTTCGGTGCGCATGTCGCAAGGTTTCTTCAGCATTCAGCAGACCTGCCCGAAGTGCCACGGCACGGGTTCGTACATTCCTGAGCCCTGCACCAACTGCCACGGCTCGGGCAAGCTCAAGAAGACCAAGACGCTGGAAATCAAGATTCCGGCGGGTATCGAAGACGGCATGCGCATTCGCTCATCGGGCAACGGTGAGCCGGGTGTGAACGGCGGTCCTGCGGGCGACCTGTATGTGGAAATCCACATCAAGGCGCACAACGTGTTCGAGCGCGACGGCGACGATCTGCACTGCCAGATGCCGATTTCGTACGCGACGGCAGCACTGGGCGGCGACATCGACGCCCCGACGCTGCACGGCAAAGCTACCTTCGAAGTGCCCGAAGGCACGCAGACGGGCAAGACGTTCCGCCTGCGCGGCAAGGGCATCAAGGGGCTGCGCGCGAGCTATCCGGGCGATCTGTACGTGCATGTGCAGGTGGAAACGCCGGTCAAGCTCGACGACAAGCAGAAGCAGATGCTGCGCGACTTCGACGCTTCGCTCAAGGAAGGCGGTGCACGTCACAGCCCGCAGACCAAGGGCTGGTTCGACCGTGTGAAGCAGTTCTTCGAGTAATTTCATGGCTATTGAAGCGCCCTTGGCCGCGTTTGCACTGTTGGACGACAGTGCGGACCCGGCCGGCGGGGCGCGTCTGTATACCGGGCTCGTACGCGAGGTAACTTGCGACGAGCCCGGTGTGCTTTCCGACGCGCTACGCGAGATTGAAGACGCCACGCGTCACGGCCTGCACGCCGTGCTGCTGGCTGACTACGAATTCGGCGTGCGTCTGGCCGGTGTGCACACGGTGGCCACACGCCGTACCCCCGGACAATTCCGCGCGCTGCTGTTCCGGGAATTGCAGAAGCTCGATGCGGCACAGACGCAGGCTTGGCTGGCGGCGCAGGACGATGCGCCGGACGCCAACGTCGCGCGTAATGCCGGAAATGCAGGTGTCGCCGGTGTCGCCGCACTTCAGCGCGATGTCAGCGAACCCGCCTTCGACGACGCCATCGCTCGCATTCACGACTGGCTCTCGCAAGGCGAGTGCTACCAGATCAACTACACGTATCGCCTGAACTTCGACGCCTTCGGCTCGCCGGTCGCGTTGTATCGCCGCCTGCGTGCGCGTCAGCCGGTGCCTTACGGCGCGCTGGTGGTGCTGCCCGGCGCGCGTAACGTGGCCGGCCGGGCGATTCTTTCGCTGTCGCCCGAGCTATTCCTGCGCCATTCGCGCGGACAACTCGAAGCCAAGCCGATGAAGGGCACGGCGCCCGCCTCGGGCGATGTCGCGAGAGATAGCGAACTCAGCGCAGCGTTGGCCGCCGACGAGAAGAACCGCGCCGAGAATCTGATGATCGTGGACTTGCTGCGCAACGATCTCGGCCGCATCGCGGTGCCCGGCACGGTCAAGGTGCCGAAGCTGTTCGAAGTCACGCGCTTCGCCAGCGTGTTGCAGATGACCTCGACGGTCACGGCCACGCTGCCCGAACAGACGCCGTTTCACGCGGTGCTGCGCGCGTTGTATCCGTGCGGCTCGATCACGGGCGCGCCAAAACATCGCACGATGCAATTGATCGGCGAGCTGGAATCGTCGCCGCGTGGCCTCTATACCGGCGCCATCGGCTGGCTCGATGCCCGTGAGGATGCCCCGGGCGAGCTGGGCGACTTCTGTCTGTCGGTCGCAATTCGCACGCTCGAACTCGAATCGCCGCGCACGGACGGTCTGCGTCGCGGGCGGCTCGGTGTTGGCGCGGGCATCGTGCTCGACAGCAAAGCGGACGAAGAGTGGGAAGAGTGCAAACTCAAGGCGCGTTTTCTGACCGCGCTCGATCCCGGCTTCGCGATCTTCGAGACGATGCAGGCGACCCGCGACAAGGGCATCGCGCATCTCGATCGTCATCTCGCCCGTCTTGCCAAGTCAGCGCAGTACTTTGGCTTCCGTTTCGACGAAGCCGCACTGCGCACGCAACTGGGCGATGTGGTGAAGACGTTGTCGGAAGACGACACGCATCGCGTGCGTCTGGCGATCTCGCATGACGGCACGCCGGCCATCACGCATGGCGTGCTGACGCCACTGCCTCGCACCGTGAAAGTGCTGCTGGCCGATGCCACTGATGCCACCAATACGACGCGCGCCGACGATCTGTTTCTGCGTCACAAGACCACCGTGCGCGAGCGTTACGACGCCGCGTGGAAGCACGCCGAAGCCAACGGCGCGTTCGATACCCTGTTCTTCAATGACCGGGGGGAGTTGACCGAAGGCGGACGAAGCAGTGTGTTCGTCAAGCTGGGTGGTCAGTGGGTGACACCGCCGCTCGCGTGCGGTGTGCTGCCCGGGGTGATGCGAAGTGTGTTGCTCGAAGACCGCGCATTCAACGCGGTCGAAGCGGTGATTACACGCGATGACCTGCTGAGTGCGCAGGCCATCGTCGTGTGCAATGCACTGCGAGGCGCAGTGCCCGTAGTCGTTCAGCTGCCCTGACGCGACGCGATCTGCGGCACGAACAGGTCGCTCCACTTGGCCGGACGCGTCTTGATCGTGCCGGCGCGGCCCATGAACTCCACGTATTGCATCAGGCCGTTGGGCGTCGTGGTGAATTGCAGGCCGGGGTCGGCAATCATCTGCTCAATTTCGGCTTGCGGCAGGTTCATCTTCGACACGCGCAGGAAGGTCTGTGCGGCGCCCACGTGATCTTTCGCGATATAGGCGGCCGCTTCTTCCTGTGCGGCGAGGATGGCCTGCACCAGCTTCGGATTCTGCACCGTGAACTGCTTCGGCGCGAACACCACGTCAATCGTGATGTTGCCGAGCACGTCCGTCGAGTTGAGCACGCGCTTGATGCGCGGATCCTTCAGTTCCTGATACGAGAACGGCGGCGACGTGAAGTGCGCCGTGATTTCCGTCTTGCCTGAGAGCAGGGCGCTCACGGCTTCCGGATGGCTCAGGCTAACCGTCTGCGGGTCGAGCTTCGCGTAGTTCTCGATACCGAACGTCTTCGCCACGGCCATTTGCAGCAGCACGGCGGAGAGCGAGGTCTTGATGCCCGGAATCGCGATCTTGTCCTTCGACGTGAAGTCCTTGAGCGACTTGATGTTCGGGTTGTTCGTGTTCAGCCAGAGCGGGCCGGTCGACAGCGCCGAGAGACCGATCACTTCCGAGCGCGGAATGCCGTGCGCCTTCGACCACAGCGTGATGAAGCCGGGCGCGCCCGTACCTGCCACGTCGAGATTGCCGGCGAGCATGGCGTCGTTGATCACGTTGCCGCCGTCGAGGATCGTCCACGTGGTTTTCACGTCACCCAGCCCCAGGGCCTTCGCGTGCTTCTCGACGAGATGCTGGTCGCGCATGACCATCAGCGGCAGGTAGAGAATGCCGTAACCGTGCGAGAGGCGCACGGTGCTGGCTTCGGCATGGGCCAGATTGCCGACGGTGGAAAGTGCCGTCGTGGCGGCCAGCGCGAGGGTGCTGACCCAGCGCGTGAAATGACGTCGATTCATGGTGTGCTTGTCTCCGGATCGTTGGAATTATTCACGCCTCCGCCAGTAAATCAAGCGCAGGCGCGGTACTTATCAATCAGTCAGTGCTGCATGCCCCAGCGGTGCAGCGTGCGCTTCTCGATGCGCGCAAACAGCAGGTTCTCTACCGCCAGACCAATCAGAATCACGAAGAACAGGCCGGCGAACACGTTGGCCGTCTCCAGCGAATTGCGGTTCTCGAAGATGTACCAGCCGAGGCCGCCCGACCCCGACGACACACCGAACACGAGTTCGGCGGCGATCAGCGTGCGCCACGCAAACGCCCAGCCCACTTTCAAGCCGGTGAGAATGCTCGGGAACGCAGCCGGAATCAGCACGTGCTGCACCAGCGCAAAGCGTTTGAGCCCGTAGTTCTGGCCGACCATGCGCAGCGTCTTCGACACGCCGCGAAAGCCGCTGTGCGTGTTGAGCGCCACCGCCCACAGCACCGAGTGCACCAGCACGAAAATCACGCTGCCGTTACCCAGACCGAACCAGATGAGCGCGAGCGGCAGCAGCGCAATCGCGGGCAGCGGGTTGAACATGGCCGTGAGGGTTTCGAGCAGGTCGTTACCGATCTTCGAACTGATGGCCACCGTAGTGAGTATCGCGGCCAGCGCGATACCGATGCCGTAGCCGATCAGCAGGGTCTTGAGCGAGACCACCGCGCGCAACAGCAGCACGCCGCTCGTGATGCCGCCGACGAAGGCTTCCAGCGTATCGGTGAAGCTCGGGAACAGCAGCGCGTTATCGAGCCAGCGGCCGTAGATTTCCCAGATCAGCGCCAGCACCAGCAGGATGACGGTCTTGCGCAGCCAGCTCAGGCGGTACAGCGTCTCGAACGTGGAGAGCGGGCGCTGGATCGACGAGAGTTCGGCAGGTACCGGCTCCAGTACGAATTCCGGGCGGAACACGGGCTGGATGCCGGATTTGATGGCTTCAGCAGAGGACGCCGTCGGCGCAGCTTGCACGGGTTGCAACGTTGTCATGGAAATCTCCTCAGTGCGCCGCGAACAGCAGTTGGTCGATACGCGTTTCGAGCGCGCTCTGATGGGCGGTGCCCAGTTGCTCGGGGGCGATGCTGTTGAGTTCGGCCTTGACCTGTCCCGGGTGCGGCGAGAGCAGCAGAATGCGCGTGCCGATGCGAATGGCTTCGTCGATGCCGTGTGTGACGAACAGCACGGTGAAGCGCGTGTCGTCCCACAGGCGCAGCAGCTCGTCCTGCATCTTGCGGCGGGTGAGCGCGTCGAGTGCGGCGAACGGCTCGTCCATGAGCAGCACGTCCGGCTCCATGGCCATGCCGCGTGCAATCGAGACGCGCTGCTTCATGCCGCCCGAGAGCGTGTGCGGATAGCTGTCGATGAACTTGGCCAGCCCGACTTTCTCGATGTAATGCGCGGCGCGATCGGCGGCTTCGCGGCCTTTCAGACGGCCGCTGGCGGTGAGGGCGAATTCGACGTTCTGGCGCACCGTCTTCCACGGCAGCAATTGATCGAACTCCTGAAACACCATCATGCGGTCCGGGCCCGGCTCGGTGACCGTGCGGCCCTTCAGGCGAATTTCGCCATTCACGGGGGGCAGATAGCCGCCGATGGCCTTGAGCAGGGTCGATTTGCCGCAACCGGACGGCCCGAGCAACACGAACCGGTCGCCGGGGTACACGTTGAAGCTGACTTGCTGGGCGGCGGTCACGAGGTAGTCGTCGGTCTTGTACTGAAGCGTGACCTGATCGATTTCCAGCAACGGCTGTGCGCCAGCCGGCACCGGCCCGGCGGCCGGATGGGGGTTGTTGGGCATTGCCTGTCTCCTGATTGATGCTCTTATAATCGGCTCCGATACTAAGCAGCGAAGCTGTAACGAAGCTGACATAGCGGGATAAGCCGGGCTAGGACAAACCCTGTGTTGATCGCGCTCCAAGTCAGAAAAGGAGACTTTGTAACCATGCGCATCATGCTGGTGGAAGACACCGTCGATGTGGCGGAAGCGATTGCCACGCAGTTGCGGCGGCTCGGACACGCGCTCGACTGCGAGACGGACGGCGCCTCGGCGGCGGCGCGCATCGGTGACGATTACGATCTGCTGATTCTCGACGTGATGCTGCCGCACGTCGACGGATTGGAGCTGCTTCGACGCGTGCGTGAGCGCGGGCTGTCCACGCGTGTGCTGATGCTCACTGCGTGCGCCGAAATCGAAGAACGCGTGCGCGCACTCGATCTCGGTGCGGACGACTATCTGACCAAACCCTTCGATTTCCGCGAACTGGAAGCGCGCGTGCGTGCGCTCATGCGTCGCACCGGGCAGGACGCGACCAATCAACTCGCCTGCGCGAATCTGACGCTCGATCGCAAGAGTCGCGGTGTGGAAATCGACGGACTGCCAGTTGAACTCACGCGTCGCGAAGTGACGTTGCTCGAAATTCTCGCCGCGCGTCCGGGGCGCATCTTCGGCAAAGACGAGCTGATGGATCGTCTTTACGGTGACGAATCGCCGCCGAATGCCAACGCGCTCGAACAGTACGTCGCGCGCCTGCGCAAGAAGCTCGCTGCTGCGCAATTCCAGATTCGCACGTTGCGCGGGCTGGGCTACCAACTCGTGCTGTCATGATCGTTCCCGGCCGGTCACTGTATCTCCGGCTCGTCGTCCGGATGGGCGTGGTGCTGGCGCTCGCGGTGGCGGCGGTGCTGCTCGGTATCTGGTTCTCCACGCGCGCGGCCGTCGACCGCGCGTATGACCGGTGGTTGCTCGGCAGTGCGCTTCAGGTCGCGGAAAACACGTGGTATCAGAACGGCGAAGTGAACGTCGATGTGCCACTCGCGGCGTTCTCTGCGCTTGCCCCCGGTGATCAGATTTTCTATACCGTGCTCGATCCCAACGGGCGCTCGGTCGCGGGCGATTCGGAATTCCGTCCGCCGATTCCGTGGGACAAGCTCGCCGAGGGCCCCATCGTGGTCGATGGCACGTATCAGGAGATGCCGATTCGCATCGCCATCGTGGGGCGGCGCATGCCGGTGCCGGCAGCGCATCCGTGGGCGGTCGTGGCGATGGCGCACACGCAGAACGCGCGTGTGAGATTCACGCGAAATCTCGCGGACAACACACTGCTGATCACGATTGCCACCGGGGTGTTGACGTTGCTCGCGGCGCTATGGACGCTGCGTCAGGCGCTCGCACCGCTCAAGCAGATCGAGGCGGCGATTCGCGAGCGGGACTCGAACGATCTCGTGCCGTTGGCGGTCACGGCACCCGCAGAAACGCTCGCATTAGTCGGCGCGATCAACGACTTCATGCAGCGGCTGGCGACCTCGCGTGCGCTGATGCGGCGTGTGATCGGCGACGCGGCGCATCAGTTGCGAACGCCTGTGACGGCGCTCACCGCACAAGCGGAAATGCTCACACAAACCGACGACGAAACCGCTCGGCAGTCGCACATTGCCCGCATTCAGAAACAGGCGCGCGGCTTGGGCGGGCTCATTCATCAGTTGATCAATCATGCGATGGTGCAGCACCGCGCCGATAGCGTGGCGCCGGTGCCTGTCGATCTGGGCGAGCTGTTGCAGGATGCGATGCGCGAGACGCTGTCGTATGCCGATCGCGATATCGATTTCTCGCTGCAAATGCCTGAAACGTCGGCGGGGGCGAGCGTACCGGCGATGATCGTGGGCGATGCGCTGAGCTTGCGCGAGGCGATCAAGAACGTGCTGGTCAACGCGCTCGCGTACGGCGCGCCGCATCGGCTGTACGTGGACGTGACTGACGATGGCGATCAATGGCGCCTGCGTTTCTTCGACGATGGTCCGGGCATTCCCGAGACGGAGTGGCAGCGCGTACGCACGCCGTTTTCGTCACGTGCCGATGGCCGCGAAGGCGCGAGTCTGGGGCTGGCGATGGTGGCCGAAGTGATGCGCGCGCATGGCGGCCAAATGGCCTTCGAGCGCATCGATGGCGAGGGGTTTGCGGTGGTGTTGATGCTGCCGAAGGCGAGCGCGTGACAGCGCTTGAGATAGCGTCGAAGACGTTTTTACTTATTGCCCGGCATCGTTAGCAGAACGTCGTAATAGCTGACGATGTTGTCTTCGCTGCCCTGCGTGATTCGGTTGTACGTTTTCGCCCATGGGGAAAAGCGGGTGCCGCCTTCACTCTGCATGCCGGGAAAACGTTGATCGCCAAGGGTGACCAGACCCCACTGTCCACCGTGATTGCGACGATAGACTTCGCCGATGTAGCTGCCGAAGACCTGCGCATATTGCAGGACTTTGGTGTCGGCGGGTTTGGGGTCTTGTGACGCGTACGCATCGTGCAACTTGCCCAGTACCGTCTCGACGTCGGCGATGCTTTTCTCCGACCCGTCGAGGGTCACCGAGTACTGAATCAACGCGTAGCGCACGGCGTCCGCTGCATAGTGCTGCGCGGCCGCCTCGATGTTGGCGTCGGGCACGAAGGTACTCTGGGACCCTTGTGCCGCGACGCTTCCGGCGCCTGCGAGCAGGCATGCCGGCAGCACGAGCGTCATCAGTCGTCGCTTGAAAATGCTCGTGCGCATGGCGATTCCCCTTAGAAGCAGTGCTCCGGTGCCGGGAACGTACCGTGCTTGACCGCCTGCACATACGCTTCCACCGCAGCGGCGATGCTCGGCTGACCTTCCATGAAGTTCATCGAGAACTTCGGCGACTTGCCGGGGAACACGCCCAGCATGTCGTGCAGCACCAGCACCTGACCGTCGCAGTCGGGGCCTGCGCCAATGCCGATGGTCGGCATCGTCGGCAACTCGGGCGTGACCTTCGTGGCCAGCGCTGCGGGAATGGCTTCGAGCACCACCAACTGCGCGCCCGCTGCCTGCAAGGCACGCGTGTCGGCAATCAGTTGTTGCCCGGCGGCTTCATCGCGAGCCTGCACCTTGAAACCACCGAACGCGTGCACCGACTGCGGCGTGAGACCCAAGTGTGCGCACACCGGAATGCTGCGCTCGACCAAGAAGCGCACCGTATCGACCAGCCACGCGCCGCCTTCGATCTTCACCATCTGCGCACCGGCCTGCATGACGGCCACGGCGCTCTGATACGCCTGTTCCTTCGTGCCGTAGGTGCCGAACGGCAGGTCGGCCACCACCAGCGCTTTGCTGGCGTTACGCGCCACGGTTTCGGTGTGATAGCAGATGTCGCGCAGCGTCACCGGCAGCGTGGTGCGCTGGCCTTGAATCACGTTGCCGAGCGAATCGCCGATCAGCATCACGTCGACGCCCACGCGATCGAGCAGGGCGGCAAAGCTGGCGTCGTAGCAGGTCAGCATCGCGATCTTTTCGCCGCGCGCACGCATGTCGGCAAGCCCGGGGACAGTCACGGCCTTGCGATTGGATTCCTGGAGATAACTCATGTCGGCCTCGGTTCAGGAGGAGTCACTGGCGCGCCGGGCGGGGACGGGTGATGTCGTACGCCCGCGACGACGCATGGATCGGAGGGATAGGCAGAGGCGCCGCCGAGCCTCGTGGGCTCAGGGGCGCGCGCCCTTGACGAAGACTTCTTTGCGCCCGCGCATCTGATCGATGCGTTCGATCAGCAGCGCGAAATCGCTGTCATTGTGCGCCGGGTCGAATTGTTCCGTATCGACGGTCAATACCGGCGCTGCGGCGTAATGATAGAAGAATTCGCCGTAGATGTCGCATAGCGCGCGCAGATACGTGTCGGGGATCTGCTGCTCCATCGGAATCGCGCGCTTCTGAATGCGCGAGAACAGCGTCTCGGGGCTCGCCTGCAAATGAATCACGAGATCCGGTGCGCGGTGCGCCCGTTCGATGTGAGCGACCAGCCGGTGGTACAGCGCAAGCTCGTCATCGGCCAGCGTGAGCCGCGCGAACAGGCCATCTTTCTCCGGCAGGAAATCGGTGAAGATCGGCTTGCCGTCGATATCGCGTCGCGCAATTTCCATCGCTTCGTCCACGCGTTGCAGACAAAACGTCAATTGCGCGGGCAGCGCATAGCGCGCGCTATCGCGATAGAAACGTTCGAGGAAGGGGTTGTTCGCGGGCTGTTCGAGCATCAGATCGGCACCGGCCGCGTCGGCGAGACGCCGGGCGAGCGATGTCTTGCCCACACCGATGGGACCCTCGACGGCCAGATAGCGAAAACGCCCGAGGACGGGCGATCTCATCGGGCGATCATGATGCGTAGGCGCGCTTGGTCGGGCAGCAGCACTGCGCGACACGTTCGATGCGCTGATCGGCCACCGCCGGCAGCAGCGCGCTGACACGGCCGACGCCGGGGATGTCGAGTTCGGGAGCGAGGTCGGCGAGCGGGCGCAACACGAAGGCGCGTTCTGCCATGCGCGGATGCGGCACGATCAGATCCGGTTCGGCAATGCGGTCTTCGCCGTAGAGCAGCACGTCGAGATCGAGCGTGCGCGGCGCGTTCTTGTACGGCCGCTCACGCCCGAAGTGCAGCTCGATCTTCAGGCACAGCGTGAGCAATTGACGCGCAGTCAGCGATGTCTCGACGGCAACGACGCAATTGAGATAGTCGTCGCCGCTCGACTCGATGGGAGCGGTGCGATAGAAATCGGATTTACCGATGATCGTGACGCCAATTTGCTGCGCGAGGCAGACGATGGCGTCCTTCATCGATTGACGGGCGTCGCCAAGATTGGCACCCAGCCCGATGTAGGCAACAGTCATGAAGCACCTTCGGAACCATGCTGTCGCGATGATACCCGCTTGCCATTTTTCTCGCTGGTAGCGTTCTCACCACTATCGCCGCCCGAATTTTCACCGCCCGAATGGCCGCCGCCTTCACCGCCATCGCCACCCACATTACCACCATCGCCACGCGAGCCCGGCTTGCGACGGCGACGACGGCGCTTGGCGGCCGGCGTGCTGCCAGAGGTGGCGCCCTGCGAGAGCAGTGCGTCGCGGGTGACGGAGTCGCCTTCGAGGAAGTCGGTCCACCATTGCCCCACATCGGCAGGCACTTCGCCCGATTCGCAACGCAGCAACAGGAAGTCGTAACCGGCGCGCAGACGCGGGTGTTCGAGCAGGCGCAGCGGCGTGCGGCCGACGCGCTTGTCCAGACGCACCTGCAAGCCCCAGATTTCCTTCATGTCGGCGACAAAGCGGCGCTGGATGGCCAGCTTGCCGGTCTGTGCGTCGAGCACGTCGTCCATCGCGAGGTGCAGCGCAGGAATCGGATATTCCCCGGCGCGTTGATACGCTTGCCATTTCTCGAGCACGAGGTGCCAGAGCAGGGCGGCGAACAGGAAGCCCGGCGAAACCGGTTTGCCCGCACGAATGCGGGCATCGGTGTTGGCCAGCGCCAGCGTCACGAACTTCTCGCCCAGCGGCTGTTCCAGCACCACGTCGAGCAGCGGCAACAGGCCGTGATGCAGGCCCTGTTCGCGCAGTTGCTGCACGCAACCCCAGGCGTGGCCAGAGAGCAGCAGCTTGAGCATTTCGTCGAACAAACGCGCGGCAGGCACATTGTCGATGAGCGGTGCGAGTTCCGGAATCGGCGCGGCCGTGGCGTCGTCGATCTTGAAGCCGAGCTTGGCGGCGAAACGCACCACGCGCAGCATGCGCACCGGGTCTTCGCGATAGCGCGTGGCCGGGTCGCCGATCATGCGCAGCACGCGCTTCTGAATATCTTCCCAGCCGTGGTGATAGTCATGCACCGTTTGCGCGGCCGGGTCGTAATACATCGCGTTGACGGTGAAGTCGCGGCGGGCGGCGTCTTCATCCTGCTCGCCCCAGACGTTGTCGCGCAGCACACGGCCCGACTCGTCGGTCACGTGGGTCTTGCGATCGAGTTCGCCTTTCTTGGGACGGCGTGCGCCGATCTGCTCGCTGTCGATCGCGTCGACCAATGCCCGGAACGTGGAGGTCTCGATGATCTCCTGCCCGAACTGCACGTGCACGATCTGGAAGCGGCGGCCGATGATGCGCGCGCGCCGGAACAGGCGCTGCACTTGCTCGGGCGTGGCGCTCGTGGCGACGTCGAAGTCTTTCGGTGCGATGCCCAGCAGCAGGTCACGGACCGCGCCGCCGACGATGAACGCCTTGAAGCCGGCTTGTTGCAGCGTGTCGGTCACGCGCACGGCGTTCTTCGAGAGCAGCGTCGGGTCGATGCCGTGCACCGACACCGGAATGACGACCGGCGTGCCGGCAGGGGTGGCACTGTAGGCGGCGTCGGGGGTGCCGCTTTCTTTGCCGAGCAGCTTCTTGATGAGTTTGCGTATCACTGGAACAACTCGAGAATGGGCCAGCGACGCGCCAGCGCGATTTCGCGCAGAGCTTCATCGGGATTGGTCGCCACCGGATGGTTCACTTTCTCCATCAGGGGGACGTCGTTGGCAGAATCGCTATAGAAGAATGCGTGGTCGAAGTCACTCCACGTCTTGCCCAGGCTCGCGAGCCAGGCTTCGGTGCGGGTGATCTTGCCCTCGCGGAAGCTCGGCGTACCGACGTAGGCACCGGTGTAACGGGCCTGCGGGTCGTCGCCGACGGTTTGCGGTTCAGTGCCGATCAGGTGATCGATGCCGAAGGCCTTGGCGATCGGGCGCGTGACGAACGTGTTGGTCGCGGTCACGATGGCGCACAGATCGCCGGCCTTGCGGTGAATGTCGAGCAATTCGAGCGCTTCGGGGCGCACGTGCGGCAGGATCGACTCTTCCATGTACTGCGCGTGCCAGGCGTCAAGCTGATCGCGCGGGTAGCGGGCGAGCGGCGCGAGGCAGAAACGCAGATAGGCCGGCATATCGAGCCGGCCTGCACGGTAGTCCTGGTAGAAGGCCTCATTGGCCTGCGCGTACGTGTCGCGGTCGACGGCGCCCTGGCGCACGAGGAAGCGGCCCCACTCCTTGTCGCTGTCCGTAGGCAGCAGGGTGTGGTCGAGATCGAAGAGAGCTAAATTGGTCATTGCGCGAATTTTACCTGAAGCGGACAGCACTCAGTGCCAGTCAGTGTTTGCTGTCGGGGGCAGCGGGATCGGCGTGAGTCAACATCTGGCGCAGCAGCGGCAGGGTCACGGCCCGCTTCTGCTCCATGGAAAAACGGTCCAGCCGGTCGAGCAGGGCCATCAGGCTCGACATATCGCGCTGGAAGTGGGTCAGCAGATAGGCCGGCACGTCGGCCGCCAGTTGCAGGCCGCGCTCGCGTGCGGCGTTTTGCAGCGCCTGTTTCTTGCCGTCGTCGTCGAGACCCACAATATGAAAAACCAGACCCCAGCCCAGTCGCGTACGCAAATCTTCGCGCAGCGGCATGTCAACCGGGGGCTGTGACCCGGCGGCGACAAAGGCGCAGTGCGGCCGGGCGCGGGTTTCGTTGAACAGGTTGAAGGCGGCGATCTGCTGGTTCGGCGAGAGGTTGTCGCAGTCGTCCACACAGTAGACGGTGCTCGATTCATCGAACATGAAGGCGGCCAGCGGGCTGTTGGGGCGCAGATAGCGCGCGCCCGGGCCCACGGCATGAACCAGCGCTTCCATCAGATGGGTGCGCCCGGACCCCGCGCTCCCCCAAAGGTAGATGCCGCGGTCGCGTGCGGTGCCGGCCGACAAATCGGCAGGCAAACCGGCGAGCGTCTGCGCCACCTCGCGATTGGGCCCGACAATGAAATTGTCGAACGTGGCGGGCGGCGGTGTGCCGAGGTCGAGAAACAGTTGCTGGATCACGAACGAAGAAAGCCGGCGGAAGGCCGGCGCCATACGGTTTGCAGGGCACGCCGGCACTGGGCCGGCGTCCGATATCCCGTTTGCGTGCCAGCAGGGGCCGCGCATCGGGTAAAATCGCATTTTACCGAACCTTGATGCATTCCCGTCATGTCACACCCTAACGAAACTTCCGGACTTTCCTATCGCGACGCCGGCGTCGATATCGAAGCAGGCGACGCACTGGTCGAAGCGATCAAGCCGTTTGCGAAGAAAACCCTGCGCGACGGCGTGCTGGGTGGCATTGGCGGCTTCGGCGCGCTCTTCGAAGTGCCCAAGCGCTATAAGGAGCCGGTACTCGTTTCGGGCACCGACGGGGTCGGCACCAAGCTCAAGCTTGCCTTCACCCTGAACAAGCACGACACCGTGGGCCAGGATCTGGTCGCGATGAGCGTGAACGACATTCTGGTGCAAGGCGCCGAGCCGCTGTTCTTCCTCGACTACTTCGCCTGCGGCAAGCTGGACGTGGCCACGGCCGCAACCGTGGTCAAGGGCATTGCCCAAGGCTGCGAGCTGGCCGGATGCGCCCTGATCGGCGGCGAAACGGCGGAAATGCCGAGCATGTACCCGGACGGCGAGTACGATCTGGCCGGTTTTGCGGTCGGTGCGGTGGAAAAGAGCAAGATCATCAACGGCACGACCATCGCCCCGGGCGACGTGGTGCTGGGTCTGGCCTCGTCGGGCGCACATTCGAACGGTTATTCGCTGGTGCGCAAGATCATCGAAGTGGCCAAGCCGGATCTGGACGCCGACTTCCACGGCCAACCGCTGCGCGACGTGCTGATGGCTCCGACGCGCATTTACGTCAAGCCGCTGCTGGCGCTGATGGAAACGCTGCCGGTCAAGGGCATGGCCCACATCACGGGTGGCGGCATCGTGGAGAACATTCCGCGCGTGCTGGCCGACAACCTGACCGCCGACCTGTCGAAGGACGCGTGGACGCTGCCGCCGCTGTTCCAGTGGCTGCAAGAACACGGCAAGGTCGCCGACGCTGAAATGCACCGCGTGTTCAACTGCGGTATCGGCATGGCCGTGATCGTCTCGGCGGCGGATGCCGACGCTGCGGTCAAGCACCTCGAAGCCTCGGGCGAGACGGTCTACCGTCTGGGCACGGTCCGCGAGCGCCGCGAAGGTGAAGCGCAGACGATCGTTTCGTAAGTTTCGATCGTCTCGCAAGACACCGGGGAGGGCCCGCCCTCCCGGCAAGGAATGCAAGAAAAGCCCGCCGGGGATCTCCTCGGCGGGCTTTCTTTTTTTGCAGCTTTGTAGCCGTGGCGTGCGCGTCAGCGTGGGCTCATGTCCGTCGACGGTTCGCCCAGATCAGCGGCACCCGCGCGGCGTTTGCCGCCCAGACACGCGAACACGACCGCCGCGCACAGCAGGGTGACGATGGCGAGCCGGTCGAGCAGGGTCGCGAAAGCCTGTTCGTAGGCCTCGCGCAACGCCGCTTCGCCCCATGCCGGAACGCTGGCCATCGCGCCACGCATGTCGCCTGCTACTAGCCGGTTGACGGCTTCACGTGCCACGTCGGGCGCCACCGCGCCGTGCAGATCAGGCAAATGCGTGCCGATCAGCGCAATCAGCACCGCCCCGACGAGCGCCAGCGCGACGCCTTCGCTTGCGACGCGCGTCGTATTGAAGATACCCATCGCCATGCCTGCGCGCTCGGTCGGCACCACGCTCACCGACAACCCGTCCATCAGTCCCCACGGCACCGCGCTGCCCGCGCCAATCAGCAGCATCGGCCACAACGCCGGATTCAGCACACCGCTGTGCAACGTGCCCGGTGCGCCTGCGGTGCGCGCGAGCCACACCAACCCCACGGCCGCCAGTACCAATCCCGAACTGCACAACACGCCCGCCGGAATGCGCCGCGCCAGTTGCGTTGCGATGAATGGCACGACGAGCATCGGCAGCGACATGGCCATCATGCGCAGCCCGGCCACGATCTCGCTGTCGCCATGCACGCCGATAAAGCGCAACGGCAACAACACGAGCAGCACGATGTAACAGCAGCATGTGGCGATGGGCAGCATCTGCACGCCGATAAAACGCACGTAGCGAAACAGTGTCAGGTCCAGCATCGGATGCGCGACACGCCGCTCGATGACGACGAACGCGATGGTCAGCGCCAGCGCGAATACGAGCGAGCCAATGACCTCCGGTGCCGTCGCGCCGATGGCGGGTGCTTGAATCACGCCGTACGTGAAGCACGCGAGCGCGCCGGTGAAGGACAACGTGCCGGGCCAGTCGAGCCCGGCGGCGGCCGGATCGCGTGACTCGCGCATGCAGCGTGCGCCGATGCACAGCGCGAACGCAGCGATTGCCGCGGTAGCGGCAAACACGCCCCGCCAGCCGAAGCGCGCGATGAGCACCCCAGCGAGCAGCGGGCCGAACGCCAGCCCCACGCCGAAGGTCGTGCCCAGCAAACCGTAGGCGCGCGCCCGGGCATGTCCGTCGAAGTCTTGCGCCAGTGACGCGCCACCGCCCGCGAGCGTGGCAGCGGCTGCGACGCCCTGCAATGCCCGCAGCCAGTCGACGGCAAGCGCCGAATGCGACATCGCGAGGGCCAGCGAAGTGAGCAGCAAACATCCCACACCCAGCAGAAAGATGCGTTTGCGCCCGAAGGCGTCGGCGCACGCGCCAGCGGCCATCAGGCACCCGCCGAAGGCCAGCATGAACGCGCTGGTAATCCATCGCATCTCCAAAGCACTGCCGTGCAATGCGGCGCCGATGGCCGGGGTGGCGACGGCACCACCGGAGAAGCTCATCGGCAGCAACAACGCGGCCAGACAAGCGGAGAACAAGCCCAGCAGCCGGCGGCGCAATGACGCGTCAGCGGGCGGCCAAGGCTGGGAAGTGGTGAGCGACATGAAGAGAGTCCTGAAGATGACGCGCTGACGCGCATCGAAACGCAGAGGGGGACCAGCCCATACATGCTAAAAAATCGTGAATGCGGGATAAATAGGCGGAGAGTTCGTAGATTAAGGAATAATATTCCGCAATACGCGTCGATGGATGGCGCTAGCGTCGACTGGTCGCGGGCGATGCGCCGCAATCCGAACTGGAGGGCATGAGGATGGACAATCTGGCGGAAATCACCGCGTTCGTGCGAGCGGCAGAAACGTTGAGTTTCGTGGCGGCGGGGCAGGCGACCGGGGTGTCGGCTTCCGCAGTCGGCAAGCAGATTGCGCGGCTGGAAGCGACGCTTGGCGTACGGCTCTTTCAGCGCAGCACGCGGCGGGTGAATCTGACCGAAGCTGGCCAGATGTACTACGAACGCTGCCGGCGCGTGCTCGATGAACTGGCCGATGCGCGCGCCATGCTCTCGCAGGTATCGCAGACGCCACGCGGCAAGTTGCGCATCGGGCTGCCGGTGACGGCCTATCGATTCGTCATGCCGTTGTTGCCCGCGTTCGCTGCCAAGTACCCGGAGATCGAACTCGATCTGGACTTCGACGACCGCATCGTCGATCTGATCAAAAGCGGGCTGGACGCCGTCATTCGCAGCGGCGATCTACCGGACTCCACGCTCATGTCGCGTCGCGCGGGGCCGTTTCGCTTCGTGCTGTGCGCATCGCCCGCCTATCTTGCCAAGCACGGCACGCCGCAAACACCGAACGATCTCGAAACCCACACGTGCATCCGCTTTCGCTTTCCGACTTCCGGAAAGTTGCAGCCGTGGGCGTTCGTCGCTGATGTCACGCGCGAGCCCAAGCTGCCTACCGGCCTCACGTGCAACAACATGGAGGCATTGCTGAGTGCGACTACGCACGGGCTCGGCATCTCGTACATGCCCGACTTTCTCGCACGCGACGCGCTTGCCGCAGGCGAGCTTCAGGTTTTTCTCGGTGACTATCTGGAGAATCCCGGTCAGTTCTGGATGCTGTGGCCGTCGAGCCGTCATCTCTCGCCCAAGCTGCGCGTGTTCGTGGACTTCATGTGCGACCGGATGCTGTAGACGCTGACCTCACTGTGCGCCGTCAGCCGCCGCCGGACGCGCCTTGAGCCAGAGGCCGAATTCCTGCATCACGGCGACCACGGGGCGCAGGCGCTCACCGTCTTCGGTGAGTTCGTACTGAACTCTGACAGGCACCTCGGCGAACACGGTTCGCTTGACCAATCCGGCGTCTTCCAACGCACGCAGATCGAGCGTGAGCATGCGCTGTGAAATACCCGGAACGTCGCGCCGCAAATCATTGAATCGCTTCGGCCCGTCGAGCAGGTAGGAGACGATCAGCAATCGCCAGCGTCCACCGAGCAAACGCATCGATTCTTCGACAGAACAACCGGTCGCACTTTCCTTCATTGGGCACCTGAGTAGGTATATTTTTTGTACCTATATCACAAACATTTGCCTTCTTCTCTTTTTATACCGGGTGAGCGATAGTCGCTTCTTCACCGCTATCAGGGTTCAAAAGGAGAACGCAATGAAGCTGTATCACGCACCGGGAAGTTGTTCGCTGGCGATCTGCATCGGTTTGCAGGAGACGGGGTTGGCCGCGGAAGTGATTCGCGTCGACGCGCGCAAGCATCTGCTCAACGATGGCAGCAGCTTCTACGACGTCAACGAGCTTGGCTACGTGCCGGTGCTGGAACTCGATGACGGGACGTGTCTGCGAGAAGGCGTGGTCATCGCGCAGTATCTGGCCGATCAGCGCCCGGAAACCGGTTTGGTGCCCGCGCACGGCACGCTTGCCCGATACCGTCTGCTCGAATGGCTCAATTTTCTGAGCGCGGAGATCCACAAGGGCTTTATTCCGCTGCTGTATGCGGTGGCCGCAGGCAAGTATGTGGAGACGGCGCGCCCGAAGCTGGCGTCGCGATTCGCATGGGTCGATCGCCAACTCGAAGGCAAGGCGTACCTCATGGGAGAGTCGTTCACGGTAGCAGACGCGTACCTGTTCGCCATTACGCGCTGGGGCAAGGCGAGCTGGATGACGTCGGTCTACAACGCCGACATTGATCTCAGCGAATACCGCCACCTGCGCGCATGGTTTGCGCGCGTGAGCGAGCGCACGTCGGTTCGTGAGGCGCTTGCGCAAGACGCGGCATAAGGCGCTTTGCCGTGGCGCCTCGCGCTCAGCGCTTCATGCGATCTTCGACGGCGCGCATCACATCGTCGAGCGTGGTTTCCATCACGCGCACGAGGTCGTCGATCTGCGCGCTCGGTGCCGCCGAGCGGGGCGTCACGCGCAAGGTATGAAAGGGCATCGACGGCTCGAAGCGTCGCAGCACGAGATCGGAGTCGAGGAAGTCGTAGGCCGCTACCGGGTGCAGCAGGCCGATGCCGAGCTTCTCCTTGACCATCGTGCCGATGTTCACGGAGTAGCGCGCCGTGGCCACGACCTGCTCATGCAGGCGGCCCTCGATGAAGAGTTGGTCCATGCCCCAGCGCACCATGTCCGTGGGCTCGTATGAGAGGATCGGCTGCCCTTTCAGATCGGCGAGCCGTATGACCTTCTTGCGGGCCAGCGCATGACCGGCCGGCAGCGCGCAAATGGCGTCGAGCTTGGCGAACGAGACGGCGTCGGTGGCGGCCACATCCTTGGTGTCGGTGAGCAGCCCGAGCGCGATCTGACGCGTGACGACCTGATCGCGAATCAGATCCGATGCCCCCGTGACCAGCGCAAGCTGCACACTCGGATGCACCGCGCGGTACCCGGCCATCACGCGGGCGAAGAAGCCCAGCCCGAACGACACCACCGAGCCCACACGAATGACGGCCTGATCGGGGTTGCGCAGGTTCAGCGCGAACTCACGGATGTTCTCGAGCCCGGCGTAGCGCCGCTCGACCTCTTCGAACAAGGCCAACGCTTCGGCAGTCGGCTCCAGCCGGCCCCGTGCACGATCGAACAGCGTGAGCCGTGTCAGCCGCTCAAGGTCGGCCACCAGCCGGCTCACTGCCGACTGCGACGTGCCGAGTACTTGCGCGGCCTTGGTGGTCGTGCGCGTGAGCATCAGCGCCCGAAAGGCGTCGACGTGCCGAAAATCCATCAGGTCTCCCGAAGAGAGGGCGGGGCACCCGAGTGCCCCGACGCGTTTGCCTAAGGTGAGCAGACCCTAGAGCGCAAAAGCGTGGATTTTACCGCCCTTCATCACCATCGGAATCCGCTCGCCCTGACCCAGCAGGCAGTCGAGCGAGCGCAACGGATCGCCGTCGACAATCAGGATGTCGGCGTGTGCGCCCGGCACGATTTCGCCCAACTGGCCCGACTGTCCCAACACCTCGGCACCGACCACCGTCGCGCTGCGCAGAATCTCCGCAGGCGAGAGCACTTCGGCGCGCAGCCGGAATTCATCCGATTGCAGCCGCTGCGACTCGCCGAGCAGATCCGACCCGTAACCCATCTTGACGCCCGCTTCGCGGAAGATTTCGAGCGAACGCAGCCCGGCGGCGTGCACGTCGGCAATTTTCGCCACGCTGTCGTCGGGCAGACCTAGCGACTTGCCTTCATTCGCGAGCGCATCGTAAGTCACGAGCGTGGGTACCGCGTACGCGCCCTGTTCGGCCATGAAGCGAGCCGTCGGTGCATCGACCAGATTGCCGTGTTCAATCGTGCGCACACCGCATCGCACGGCGCGCTCGATGGCGGCAGCCGTGTAGGCATGCGCGAGTACATACGTGCCGCGCCCGCGCGCTTCGGCCACGATGGCGCGGATCTCGTCTTCCGAATAGCCCCATGCACCCACGGGATCGGTCGGTGACGCCACACCGCCTGAGGCCATGATCTTGATCTGATCGGCCCCCATTTGCAGTTCTTCGCGCACGGCGCGGCGCACTTCGTCCACGCCGTCGGCGACACGCGACAGCGCGCCCACACGGACACAGCACGGGCACGGGCCGTCGGTGCCGATGTAGTCGGTGCGCGGGCGGCCGTCGCCGTGTCCGCCGGTCTGACTGATGGCGCGGCCCGACACGAACAGACGCGGGCCTTCGGCCAAGCCGCTTTCCACCGCGTGCTTGATCGCGTGCCCGGCGCCGCCGGCATCGCGTACGGTCGTGAAGCCGCGCCGCAACATGCCTTGCAGGATCGGCACCGACTTGAGCGTGACCAGCACGTTGGGCAGATGCGCCTGCGCCGACAGATTGAGCTGCGTGGCATGCACATGCACGTGCAGATCGATCAGGCCCGGCATGACGGTCTTGCCGCGCACGTCGATTTCGCGCGCGCTCTGGCTGCGAATCGGTTTGTCCGAGACTTCCTTGATGCGGCCATTTTCGATCAGCACCGCGTGATCACCGCGCAACTCGCCCTTGACCGGATCGAGCAACGCGCAGTTCGACAACAGAATCGACTCCATAACCTCTCCTCCCAGACGGTGTCTCTCAAGCACCGTGCACGCATGGGGTGCGCGGTGCCATGCCTATGTCTCTCGTGTGTCTCTCGTGTGCGTCTCGTGCGCGCTCAGTCAATGGTGGCGTGGGCCAGCGTGCGCGGCGTACGCGTGAGCATTTCAGGGGTGTCGCCGGTGACGACCGAGTCGTCCAGTCGGAAGCCGCCCAGCCCGTAGACGTAGATGCCCGGCTCGGCGGAATAGACCTCGTTGGCCAGCAGCGGACGATGATTGAACGCCATGTCGTCGGGATATTCATGGCCGATGATGCCCATGCCGTGCCCGGTGCGATGGCGGATGTATTCGCCGCAACCGGCCTTTTCAATGACCGCCTGCGCGGCGGCGTCGATGCCCGAGACGGGCCGGCCGGTCACCGCCGCGTTCACGGCGGCTTCGTTGGCGGCGCGGGCCACTTCGTAAAACTTCGCCTGATCGCTCGACGGTTTGCCGCAGAACCACGTCCGTTCGTTCTCGATCACGAGCCCGTTCAAGCGCGGGATCACGATATTCACCAGCCCGTCGCCCTCGCGGATCACTGCACCACACGACGCGCCATCACCATGCGGCGAAGCCGACGCGGGGCCGGAGAGTGTCCAGCAACGCATGACTTCCAGATTCTCGCCGGGGAACCGCTTCGCCCCTTCGGTGACCATCAGTGCCGCCATCGAGTAATCGAGTTCCTGCACGAGCCGTCCCGGGCGAATGTTCTCGCGATAGCGGTCCTGCACCCAGTCGGCAAGTTCGGACGCCGCGCGCATGATCGCAATCTCTTCCGCATGCTTGACCCAGCGCAGCGAGCGCATCTCGGCGAGCATCGGCACCAGCTTCGCATCGGGCAGCGACGCACTGGCACGCGCGAGCGGGCCGCCCGCCGCATCCACGCCGATGCGCGCGCCCGCGAGCCCGGCGGCACGAAGACGTTCGGCGATGAGCGAAGGCACTTCGGCAAGCAACGGCAGACGCTGCGTCACACGCGGATGCTCTGCGTACAGCGAGACGCGATCGAGATCGAGCCACAGATGGCCCCGTTCACGCGCCATCATCAGGTGGTGCGTGGACAGCTCGTTCATGACCGCGAACGGCTCGCCGTCACGCGGCACACACACCGCAATCGGGCGCTCCCACGTCTGCACGTCGACGTGAAAGTTGGTCGCCCACTGGAAGAAGTCGGCGGCGGTGAAGATCAGGGCATCGACGCGCGTGTGATCCATCAGATCGTTCATCAGATCGCGGCGGTACTGGCGGGTAGCATCGGAGAGTGTCGGCATGGCGAAATCCTTTCGATCGGTAATGTCCGGCAGCGTCGGGTGAACAGGCCCTGAGCCGGTGGGGATCAGCACATTCAGTTCTTCAACTCAATCAGATCAGTCAGGTCATCATCGTCTTCGCATAGCGGCGCTGAATGACCCAGTGCGAGGCGATGGCGAGCGCAAACGTCACCACCATCGAGACCAGCGAGAGCACGGCACCGAACGGCCAGTTGTTCGCCTTCGCGATCTGGTCGTAGATGGAGGGCGTCATCATCGTGATGCCGGTGCCGCCGAGCAGCACGGGCGTCGCATAAGCGTTCATGCACAGGATGAACACGAGCATCGTGCCCGCCGCAATGCCGGGCGCTGCCATAGGCAGAATCACGCGGGTCAGCGTTTGCCGGAAGGTGGCGCCGAGGTTGCGGGCGGCTTCCTCGACAGAGAAGTCCATGCCTTCGAGCACGCTCTGCAACGTGAGAATCATGTACGGCAGCACCACCGCCGTAGTGCCCACGACCACGGCAAACGGCGTGTAAAGCAGGCGAATCGGCTGCGGCACGATGCCCAGAGAGACGAGCAACGAGTTGACGAAGCCCGCATTGCCGAGCATCACCATCCAGCCCGCCGCGCGCACCACATTGCCCACCAGCAGCGGGAACACCAGCAAGATCACCAGCAGGCTCTTGAAGCGGCTTTGCGTGCGCGCCAGCACATAAGCGACCGGAAAGCCGAGCACGAGCGCGAGCGCGGTGCACAGCGTGGCGACCTTGATGGTGGTCCACAACACCGACAGGTAATACGGGTCGGTGAAGAACTTGATGTAGTTCTCGCCGGTGATGGCGGCCTGCATCATGTCGACCGGATCGAACCGGTTCAGGCTGTAGCGCAGCAGTTGCAGCCCCGGCAACACGATCACGACCAGCACGACGAGCGTGGCGGGAAACGCCAGCGCACCGCCCGTGAAGGCGCCGCGCACCGCGCGGGCGGTGGCGGCTCGGGATGTCGGAGAGAGGCGGGTCGGCGATGGCATGGTTGGCTCAGGCGATTCTGGCGCGGCTGCGGCGTTCACAGGCCCACCTTGAATTCCTTGTTCCAGAAGTCGAGCAGCGCCGGCTTGTCGGCGGTGAATTTGGCGTAGTCGAGCTTGACCATGCGATCGAGTTCGGCGTTCGTGAAGCCCACGCTCTGTTGCAGCGCCGGCGGCAGGTTGGCATTTTTCACGGTCGGCGCGTAGCCCATCGTTTCCGCAAAACCGATCTGTGCGCGCGGGTCGAGCATTGCGTTCAGATAGTTGAAACCGCACATCTTCGACTGCGAGTTTTTCGGCACGGCCGCTTCGAACGTCACCGGTACGGCACCTTCCTTCGGCACCACGTATTCGATCGGCACGCCGGCCTTCTTCCATTGCAGCGCGCGCGCTTTCCACATGCAGGTGAACCAGATGTCGCCGCTCTTGAGCGCGGACGCCACAGCTTCGTTCGACGGGTACACCTTCGGTTGCTGCGACTTGCGCAACTCGCGCAAGAACTGCATGCCACCTGCGGTATCGCCGTCCTTGTGGCCTGCCGCGAGCGAGCTGCTCACCACGTTGAAGTTGTAGAGGATGTCGGAGAAGCCGACTTTGCCCTTGAGCTTCGGATCGAGCGCGGCCATGAACGAGTCGGGCTTCGTGCCGAGCTTTTCGGGGTTGTACACGATCACCATCGCACTGAAGATGTGCGGAATCGAGTACGGACGGCGCAGCGATTCGAGCGTGTTGGCGAGGTTCGGCACGAGCTTCGCGTCGATGGGTTCGAGAATGCCCGAGCGGTTGATGTCGTACATATCGAGATCGGCCAGACAGGCGACGTCGAGCGAGCCGCGGCGCGACGCTTTTTCGGCGCGCAGCTTGGTCATGCGCGCGACCTGATCGGCCGAGTCGTACGTGACCTTGCCACCGGCCGCTTCGATGATCGGCTTGCCGATGTTCTGCTCGAGCAGATTCAGATAGTCGCCACCCCAAGTGCCGACCACCACGTTCGGGCAGGCATCGGCCGCGCGTGCCGAGAGGGCTTCGAGGCCGAGCGCCGGGGCGAGCACCAGGCCGGAGGCGGTCTTGAGAAACGTGCGGCGGTTCAGGGCGTGCGTCATGTCGTCATCCTTCCTAACGTGAGGCCGAAACAAAGGGCGGCACCGGTGCGGGACCGCGGGTAAGAAAACAGAGGGTCAGGCGTTGAACAGCAGGCAGTCGCCGGGGGCGAAACACGCCTTGAGCACCTGGCCCGGCGCATACCGCCCGGCGCTGTCGCTCGCCGTGTTCGGCACATGCGCGACCAGCATCTCGCCCTGCGGGCTCTTCAGGCGCAGCTCGAGCGTGGAGCCGAGATAGATCGTCTGATCGACGGTCACCGGCACGGCGCTTTCATTGCCGACCGGCGCATCGGTCAGGCGCAGGCGCTCCGGCCGAATGCCGAGCGTGGTGGCGTCGGGCGCAGCGTTGGCGAGGGCAAATCGCTCGCCCTTCGCGGTGACGAAGTGGCCATCGTTCATGCGGCCGGCGAGGAAATTCATCTTGCCGAGGAAGTTCGCCACGAACGGGTTGGCGGGACGCTCGTATAGGGCGTCGGCGGTGCCGATCTGCTGCACGCGGCCGTCGTGCATGACGGCGAGACGGTCGGCAATGGCGAGCGCTTCTTCCTGATCGTGGGTGACGAAAATCGTAGTCAGGCCGAGACGCTGTTGCAACGCGCGAATCTCTTCGCGCACTTCGGTGCGCAGCTTGGCGTCGAGGTTCGAGAGCGGTTCGTCGAGCAGGAAGACGTCGGGCCGGATGGCAAGCGCGCGAGCAATGGCCACGCGTTGCTGCTGTCCGCCCGAAAGCTGACGCGGGTAGCGGTCGGCCAGTTGGGTCAGCCGCACCATGTCGAGCGCTTCACGCACGCGGGTCGCGCGATCGGCGCTCGAGACGCGGCGCATCTCCAGCCCGAATGCGACGTTTTCCGCGACGGTCATGTGCGGGAAGAGCGCATAGCGTTGAAACACCATGCCCGTGTTGCGCCGGTGCGGCGGCAAGCGCGACACCTCTTTGCCGCCGATCCAGATTTCGCCGTCGGTCGGCTCCACAAACCCCGCGACCATGCGCAGCGTCGTGGTCTTGCCGCAGCCGCTCGGGCCGAGGAAGGCCACGAGTTCGCCTTCGGCAATGTCGAGCGAGAAGTCGGCCACTGCCGCCGAGTTGCCGTATTGCTTGCGCAGACCGCGCAGACAGACGTTGGCCATGTCAGATCACCTGGCTGAGTTTGACGAAGCGATCGGTGATCAGCATGACGATGCCGAGCAACACGATCTGCGCGGCAGAGACCGCCGCAATCGTCGGGTCGAGGTTGAATTCGAGGTACTGCATGATCGCGATGGGCAGCGTGGTCTTGCCCGGGCCGACGAGCGGCAGCGTGAGTTCGAGGTTCTCGAACGACACGATGAAGCTGAACAACACGGCGGCGACGATGGCCGGCCGCAACATCGGCAGCGTGACGCGCCAGAGCGTGCGCCACGGGCCTGCGCCGAGGTTGCGCGCCGCTTCTTCGATGGTGCCGTCGATCTGCGCGAGGCTCGCGCCGACGAGACGCATCGTCCACGGAATAGTGAGGCAGATGTGCGCGACGACCAGTCCGGTGAAGGTGCCGACGATATCTACATCGAAGATGTTTTCGGCGCGCAGATAGAACAGATAGGTCGCGATGCCGGCAACGATGCCGGGCACGACCAGCGGCAGCAGCAAGACGTTGCCGAGCGTGCGGCGTCCGGGAAAGCGATAACGGGCGAGTGCGAGTGAAGCGGCCACGCCGAGAATGACACCGCCGATGGCTGCGCACGCAGCAAGTTGCAGAGACAGGAGGAAGCCGTTGGCGAACGCGGCATTGCGCCACGCGTTGGCGTACCACGACAGCGTGTAGCCGCTGGGCGGGAAGGTGATGATCGCGTCTTTGAAGAAGCTCAGCCAGATCACGAAAATCAGCGGGCTGAGCATGAACAGGTAGATCAGCGTGACACCGGCGCGCACGGCCCATTTGCCGGCTGAAATGCCGCGCGGCTTGCCTGCCGGTAACCGTAGCGTGTCGCTTGGCGCACCCCCTTGCAGCGCGCCCGGCACCCCACTCTGTTCCATCGAAGTCTGCGTCATTGGCACCCTTCCCGGTATCGTGGATTCGATGCAATTTTGAATTGATCGAAACGTTGATATGCAAATTAGCATATCAAAATCGACATGCAAACCGGAAAGCTGTCAGGGTTTCAACGGAGGCGGGAGAGGTATTCAGAATGAGTTCCGCACAGCGGCATGGCGGAACGCGGGCAGGTCTGTCCTGACTCGGTCTTGACTCCGTCCTGAGTCAGTCCTGCCAGAGTTGGCGCACGGTGGCGAGCGCGCGTTGCGGTGCATCGCTGGCGGTGCAGTCGACGATATGCCGCTCGGGCATCGAGCGCAGCCATGTGAGCTGACGCTTGCACAACTGGCGCGTCGCGAAGATGCCCTTGTCGCGCATGGTGTCGTAATCGGTTTCGCCGTCGAGGTATTCCCACACCTGACGGTAGCCCACGCAACGCATCGACGGCAGGCCGGGATCGAGATCGCCGCGCGCGCGCAGACGCTCCACTTCTTCGATGAAACCGGCAGCGAGCATCACGCGAAAACGCTCGGCAATGCGCGTGTGCAACACCGCGCGATCGCTCGGTTCCAGCGCGACGGGAATGAACGTGTGTGGCGATGCTTCGGCAGGGGCCTGCGCCTGTTCGGCGAGCCATTGCGACATCGGCTTGCCCGACAGCTCGAAAATTTCGAGTGCGCGCTGAACACGCTGCGAATCGTTCGGCGCGAGTCGCGCGGCAGTGACCGGATCGACGGCGGCCAATCGCGCATGCATCGCCGGCCAGCCATCGCGTGCGGCTTCCTCATCGAGGCGGGCACGCACGTCGGCATCGGCGGACGGCAACGGCGACAAGCCTTGCGTGAGCGCCTTGTAGTAGAGCATGGTGCCGCCCACGAGCAACGGCCGGCGACCGCGCGCGGTGATCTCGTCGACCAGACGCAGTGTGTCGTTGCGAAACTGGGCTGCCGAGTAGGCGTCGCGCGGATCGATGATGTCGATCAGATGATGCGGCACGGCGGCGAGTTCGGCGGCGCTGGGTTTGGCCGTACCGATGTCCATCTCGCGATAGACGAGGGCAGAGTCGACGCTGATGATTTCGATCGGTGTGTCTTGTGCGAGCGCGAGCGCGGTAGCGGTCTTGCCGGAGGCCGTCGGGCCCAGCAGGCAGATGATCGGGGGCGGGTGATTCATGGACTTCCGGATACCTTGTCGTGCTTTGTGC
Source organism: Pandoraea sp. PE-S2R-1 (assembly GCF_002179865.1). Taxonomy (NCBI): domain Bacteria; kingdom Pseudomonadati; phylum Pseudomonadota; class Betaproteobacteria; order Burkholderiales; family Burkholderiaceae; genus Pandoraea; species Pandoraea sp. PE-S2R-1. Next base: position 230,908 of record NZ_NGUR01000017.1, read on the forward strand.
TGCAACTCAACGGCCGCGCATGAACAGTTTGTCGAGGTCGCCCAGCGTGAGCTGATACCACGTGGGACGGCCGTGATTGCATTGGTCGGCGCGCTCGGTCGCTTCCATCTGGCGCAGCAGCGCGTTCATTTCCTCATGCGTCAGACGCCGGTTGGCACGCACGGCACTGTGGCAGGCCAGCGTGCCGAGCAACTCGTGCTGACGTTCGGTGAGCACACGCGAGCCGCCGTACTGACGCAGATCGGCGAGGACGGCGCGGGCCAGCGCTTGTGCGTCGGCCCCGTCGAGCAACGCGGGAATGGCGCGTACCGCGAGCGTCGTCGGCGACATCGCGGCGAGATCGAAACCGAGGGCTTTCAAGGTTTCCTGATGCTCTTCGGTCGTGCCGATTTCGACCGGGTCGGCGAAGAATGTCACCGGGATGAGCAACGGCTGCACCGGCACGACGCGCTCGATCAGCGCGTGCTTGAACTGTTCATAAAGAATGCGTTCGTGCGCGGCATGCATGTCGACCAGCACCAGCCCGTAGGCGTTCTGCGCGAGGATGTAGATGCCGTGCAGTTGGCCGAGGGCGAAGCCGAGCGGCTGTTCGAGCTGCATGGCGTCAGGCGTGGCGCCTGCCGTCATGCCGTCGGTCATTGATGCGCCAGTCGCATCCGTTGCCGTGCTGAGGGCGCCAAGCGAGCCGTATGCCGAAGCCGGAGCATCGGTGACGCCCGGTTGGCCATACGGGCGGGGTGCGGGCGGCGCGGCGCGTCCGAACAGGTTGTCGTAGACCGAGAGCGGCTGCGCGACCGGCAGCGTGCCTTGCTGCGCGCGCGGGTTCCAGTTGCTGCCTCCCGGCGTGCCGAAACCGGCGGCAGGGCGTGCGCCCATGAAGCCGAAGCCTGCGCCGTTGTTGCCATTCCCTGCCGCGAGGCCACCGCCTTCGGTGACATGCGCGGCGTGGGTTGCGCCGCCACTGCCGGCGGCGCGTGCGAGCGCACGCTGCACGGCGTGGAAGACGAACTGGTGCACGCTGCGCGCATCGCGAAAACGCACTTCGATCTTCGACGGGTGCACGTTCACGTCGACCAGTTGCGGCGGAAGTTCGAAATACAGCACGTAGGCCGGATAGCGGTCACCATGCAGCACATCTTCATAGGCGGCGCGCACGGCGTGTGTGAGCAGCTTGTCGCGCACAAAGCGGCCGTTCACGAAGAAATACTGCTGATCGGCGCGGCCACGGCTGGCCGTGGGCAGCCCCACGAAACCGGACAGGCGCAGCTCGGCCGCGCCTTCATCCAATGCGAGGTGAGCGTCGGCGAAGTCGTTGCCGAGCACACGCGAGACCCGCGTGGCGGCGTCAGACACATTCCAGTGCTCGACCGCACGGTTGTTATGCAGGATCGAGAAGCCGACATCGGGGCGCGCGAGCGCACTGCGACGGATGACATCCATGCAGTGGCCGAATTCGGTCTGCTCGGTCTTGAGGAATTTACGGCGCGCGGGGGTGTTGAAGTACAGGTCGCGCACATCGACCGTGGTGCCGACCGGCCCGGCGGCGGGCGTCAGCGCGCCGGTGTTACCGTCGATAGCCGTGGCATGGGGAGCGTCGATCTGACGGCTCGACAGCGTGAGCTGGGCCACCGAGGCGATGGACGCCAGCGCTTCACCGCGAAACCCGAGGGTGAGCACCGATTCCAGCTCGTCGAGCGTGCGAATCTTGCTGGTGGCGTGACGCGTCAGTGCCAGCGGCAGTTGCTCGGAGGACATGCCGCCGCCATCGTCGGTAATCGCGATGCGGCGCACACCGCCTTCTTCGAGCTTGATCTGGAGCGCGCGGGCACCGGCGTCGAGGGCGTTTTCGAGCAGTTCCTTGACCACCGAGGCCGGCCGTTCGACCACTTCGCCGGCGGCAATCTGGCTGATCAACTGGTCCGGGAGGACGCGGATGGCCCGCGTGGGCGCCAAGGCAGCCGGAATGGGGCCGGGCAGGCGCGCCGGGCGCTCCGCATGATCAGCGTCGGCGGCACCGTTGGCGGTGTCGTCGGGGGCACCGGCGAGGCGCTCGGCAGCGGAATTTGAGGTCGGGGTGGCAGACATGGGAACCATTATAAAGGTTGCCCTCAAAGACATAGATCGGTCTGTGTTTCAGCCTGCAATACCTAACTTGACGCTAATAAAAGCCCTATATAGTGCAGTCATAGGAAGGTCGGGGCAGGGCCCGGTGTGGCTGAAGGGAACCGACAGCCGGTGAACGGGCGATTTTTCCCGCCGCCGGCACTTAACGACGCCCGATGAATGCGCTGGTATGATGCGATTCGTCGTATGCCCGTGGGGACGGGCCGGCGTCCTTTATCTTGAGGAATCGTCTTGGATACTTTGGTGCAGTTGTTGGAGATGGTGCTCCACATCGATAAGCATTTGGGTGTGTTTATCGATCAGTACGGAAACTGGGTCTATCTGTTCCTGTTCCTGATCGTGTTTGTCGAGACCGGGCTGGTGCTGTTCCCGTTCCTGCCGGGCGATTCCCTGCTGTTCATCGGCGGCGCGTTTGCCGCGACGGGTGCCATGGACCCGTGGTTGCTCGGCGTGCTGCTCTTTATTGCAGCGATTACCGGCAATACGCTTAATTACTGGATCGGCTCGAAGATCGGGCCGCGCGTGTACGAGAAGAACTGGCGTTTTCTCGATCGCGACGCGCTGCGCAAGACGCACGATTTCTACGAACACCACGGCGGCAAGACCATCGTGATGGCGCGTTTCGTGCCGGTAGTGCGCACGTTCGCCCCGTTCGTGGCAGGCGTGTCGGCCATGCCGTGGGCACGCTTCCAGCTCTATAACGTGCTGGGCGCGGCGATCTGGGTGGTGCTGCTCGTGGGCGGTGGCTACGTGTTCGGCAACCTGCCGATCGTCAAGCAATACCTGAACGTGATCGTGCTGGTGGGCATCAGCGCGGCCGTGGTGCCGATCGCACTGGGCGCACTGTGGAAGATGTTCACGCGCGGCCGTCGCCGCGTGCCGCAAAGCCAAGGCGAGTGATCGCCTGATGGCGCGGTGGCGGGGCGATAGTCCTCGCCCGCCAAGGTTCAGAGAAGCTTCAGACAAGAAAATGGCGCGTCCGATTGGGCGCGCCATTTTTGTTTGCCATGCCGGTCTTCGGAGGCAGGAGACCGGAGACCGGCAACCGTCGATATCAGGCCGTGCGGTTCTTCGCCAGCGGCGGGTTCTTCGCGAAATACGCCTTGATGCCGGTGAGCAGCGCGTTGGCCAGCTTCTCCTGATACGCCGGGTCGTTGAGCCGCTGTTCTTCATCGGGATTGCTGATGAAGGCGGTCTCGACCAGCACCGAGGGGATGTCCGGGGCTTTGAGTACGGCAAACGACGCTTGTTCGACGCGGCCGCTGTGCAAGCGGTTCAGGCCGCCAATCTGCTTGAGCAGGGCATCGCCAAACACCTTGCTGTCGCGAATCTGCGCCGTGGTCGACATGTCGAGCAACGCGTGCGCCACCGTGCGGTCGTTGGTCTTGATGTTCACGCCGCCGATCAGGTCGGACGCGTTCTGAGTCTTTTCGAGCAGGCGCGCCGTGGCACTGGTGGCACCACGCTCGGACAGCGCAAACACCGACGAGCCGTTGGCCGCGGGTGAGGTGAACGCGTCGGCGTGAATCGACATGAACAGGTCGGCATCCACGCGGCGGGCCTTCTGCACGCGCACGCCGAGCGGCACGAAGAAGTCGGCATCGCGGGTCATCATCGCGCGCATATTGGGCTGCGCATCGATCTTGTCGCGCAGGCGCTTGGCGATCTGCAACACCACATGCTTCTCGTACGAGCCCTTGCTGCCGATGGCGCCCGGGTCTTCTCCGCCGTGGCCGGGGTCGAGGGCGATGGTGAGCAGCCGGGCCGTTTTCGGGCCGCGCGAGGGCGGCGGTGCGATGGACAGACCGTCGTCATCGTCGTCGTTACGCTGCGCGAGCGGCGGGGTCTTCTCCGGGGCCGGGCGGGGCGGGCGCGTCGACGAGGACGGCGTGGGCGGGCGTGACGGGGCGGCATTGCCCGCATCGCGCTGGGCATATTGCTGGAAGAACGCCTCGCTCTCTTCGCTGCTCGGCGTGCCGCCCGAGGACGGCGCCGGACCCTGCTGCGCGAGCGCTTCGGCCTTGCGGCCGGACTTCGCGAGCAACTCCATGAGCGGATCGGGTTCCACCGCCGGATACAGATCGAACACCGTGCGGTACTTGTAGCCCGCGACCGGCGGCAGCGTGAACGACTGCGGTTTCACGCCGGCCTTCAGGTCGAAGACCATGCGCACCACGCCGGGCTTGAACTGCCCCACGCGCACTTGTGCGATTTGCGGGTCGTTCGGCTGAATCTTGGCGACGAGATCGCGCAGCGTCGGGCTCAGATCCACTTCATCGAGATCGATGACGAAGCGGTTCGGACTCTCCATCAACTGCTGCTGGAACTTGACCGGGTTGTCGGTCTCGAGCGTCACGCGTGTGTAGTCTTTCGCAGGCCACACGCGCACCGCGACGATGGCGTTGGCAAAAGCGAAACGGGGGCCGGTGAGGGCGAGGATCAGCGTCGATGCGCCGGCGCGCAATGCGCGGCGGCGGCCGGCATTGGGCGAGGAGGCGTCGTCGGTACGGGCGAAGCGTTTGATCAGCATGAGTTCAGGCAAGCCAGACCGGCCGGCGTGTAGGCGCTCGTCGTGAGACGTCGGCCATCGCCAACTGGTTCCAGCCAAAGGCGTAAATCGGGGGTGCCCAGCAGACCGCCGGCCTTCTCGGGCCATTCGACCAGACACAGGGCGTCGCCGGCAAAATGCTCGCGAAAGCCCGTGTCGTGCCATTCGGCCGGATCGGCAAAGCGGTACAGGTCGAAATGATAGACCGGCAATACACCCTGCGGCGTGTCGATGTTGTACGGTTCACACAGCGCATACGTCGGGCTTTTGACGCGGCCGTGGTGGCCCAGCGCGCGCAGTACCGCACGCACCAGCGTGGTCTTGCCGGCACCGAGATCGCCCGAGAGCTGCACGTGCAGGCCCGCATGGGCGGCGTCGGTGTGGGCCATGCGCGAGACGATGGCGTGCGCGAGTGCCGCTGCGAAGGCTTCGGTGGCAGCTTCGTCGGGAAGCGCAAAAATGCGCTCGCCCAGTGGCGCGGACGCTGTGTGTTCGGGCATTGCGTAAAATAGAGTCGATGAAAGCTTCCGTGATTTTCCCCGCTCCCGCCGCACAAGTCGAGCCATCGGCACTGCCGGATGGGCCCGAAGTGTCGCCCTCGCGCGACAATACGGCGATTGTTTCGCTCAGTGCAGCGCAACTGTCGACGCTCGCGGGTCAAATTCGCACGTGGGCGCATGAACTCGGCTTCGGCGAAGTCGGCATCACGGACACCGATCTCTCGCACGCCGAACCGGGTTTGCAGCAATGGCTCGACGACGGCTGTCACGGCGATATGGACTACATGGCCGCGCACGGCATGAAGCGGGCCCGCCCCGCCGAACTCGTGCCCGGCACGGTGCGCGTGATCAGCGCGCGCATGAATTATCTTCCCCAAGACACCGACATGGCCACATGGCGCGCGCACGAAGCGGCGCGTCAGCACATGCCGGGCGAGGCGGTGGTGTCGATCTATGCACGCGGCCGTGACTATCACAAGGTGATGCGCAACCGCTTGCAGCAACTTGCCGACCGGGTTTCGCAGGCGATCGGGCCGTTCGGGTATCGCGTGTTCACCGATTCGGCACCGGTGCTGGAAGTGGAACTCGCGCAGAAGGCCGGTCTCGGCTGGCGCGGCAAGCACACTCTGCTGCTCTCGCGCGACGCGGGATCGTTGTTCTTTCTCGGCGAAATTTTCGTGGATGTGCCGTTGCCTGTCGAGGCAGAGGTGGGCGCCTCGCGCGGCGAGCACTGCGGCCAGTGCCAGCGATGCCGCGATGTGTGTCCGACCGGGGCGATCACCGAGGCCTATCGTGTGGATGCGCGGCTGTGCGTGTCGTATCTGACGATCGAACATAAGGGGGCGATTCCCGAACCGTTGCGCGCCAAGATGGGCAATCGCATCTACGGCTGCGACGATTGTCAGCTTTTCTGTCCGTGGAACAAGTTTGCGCAGCCTTCGCCGTTGCCCGATTTCGATCCGCGCAACGGTCTCGATCGTGCGTCGTTGGTGGAATTGTTCGCGTGGACCGAAGACGAGTTCCTCGCGCGGCTGCAAGGCAGCCCGATTCGCCGCATCGGCCACGAGCGATGGCTGCGCAATCTGGCGGTCGGTCTGGGGAATGCGCTGCGTGAGGTCAGTGCACCGGGGGCGCAGAGTGAGAATGCGAACGAGAGCGCGTGCAAGCCGCTGCGCGATGCACTCACGGCGCGCATGGATCACCCCTCTGCGCTGGTGCGCGAACATGTGCAATGGGCACTGGCTCAGGAAGGAGCGACGCTTTGACGACGCGCGCTAAAAAGACACCGGCGGCTGTGGTCGACCCTGCCGTCGATTTCGATGATGACGAGCCGTTCGAGCAGGCGGTCATCGGCGATCTGGACGAGACGGCCGACGCCGGCATGCACGCGGACGAAGCGCTCGAATTCGACGCGCAGGGGGCCGCCTATGTGCGCAGCGCCACGCTCATCGACCAGTTCTGCGACACGATCTGGCTCGAAGACGGGCTCTCGCGCAATACGCTCGACGCTTACCGGCGCGATATGCGGCTGTTCGCCGAATGGCTCTCAGCCAAGCACGACATGGCGCTCGATGGCGTCGACGAGGCGGCGCTGTCGGCGTATCTCGCCTGGCGTCGCGAGAGTCTGGCCAGTAGCGTGAATCGCCGGTTGTCGGTGTTCAAGCGTTTCTATCACTGGGCGCTGCGCGAGCACATCGTGCATGTGGACCCGTGCCTGCGCATTGCCTCGGCGAAACGCGCACAGCGCTTGCCGTCGACGTTATCCGAAGCGCAGGTCGAAGCGCTGCTGGGTGCCCCGGATCTGACGCAGCCGCTCGGCTTGCGCGACCGTGCGATGTTGGAACTGATGTACGCGAGTGGCTTGCGGGTGTCGGAGCTGGTCGCGCTCAAGACCATTGAAGTGGGTCTTAACGAGGGTGTGCTGCGCATTTTCGGCAAAGGGGCGAAGGAGCGGCTGGTGCCGTTCGGCGACGAGGCCAGCGGGTGGCTGACACGTTATCTGGCGGAGAGCCGCGGCGTGCTGCTCGCGGGCCGTGCCTGCGACACGTTGTTCGTCACCCAGCGCGGCGATGGCATGACGCGGCAGGCCTTCTGGTATCTGATCAAGCGCTACGCCCAGCTTGCGGATATTCACGCACCGCTCTCGCCGCACACGCTGCGGCACGCGTTCGCCACGCATCTGATCAACCACGGTGCTGATCTGCGCGTGGTGCAATTGCTGCTCGGGCACGCGGATATCTCCACCACGCAGATCTACACGCACGTGGCGCGCGAGCGATTGAAGTCGCTGCACGCGCAACATCATCCGCGCGGGTAAGCGAATTCATTTGGCCAGCGCCGCCTACAGCAGCGCCTTGAGCTTGTGTTTGAGCACCTTGCCGGTCGACGCGGCGGGCAGGGCATCGAGCACGCGAATCTCTGCCGGGCGTTTGTACGGTGCCAGCCGCTCGGCAGCCCATGCGGCGAGCGCCGCCACATCGATGACGTGTCCCGGGCGCGCTTCCACGAACGCGATCACCTGCTCGTTGCCATCTTCCTCACGTCCCAGCACGGCCGCTTGCAGGACATCGGCGTGACTGGCGAGCGCTTGTTCCACTTCGATCGGGTACACGTTGAAACCGGAGTGGATGATCAGCTCCTTCGCACGTCCCGCGAGAAAGAGCGCGCCGTCGGCTTCGCGTCGTGCCAGATCGCCCGTGCGAAGCCAGCCGTCCGGGGTAATGGCGGCGGCCGTGAGTTCCGGTGCGCGGTAGTAGCCAAGCATGACGTTCGGGCCGCGCACCCAGAGTTCGCCGACTTCGTCGTCGGGTAAATCGTGTCCTTCCCGGCTGACGATGCGCACGGAGACCCCGGGAATCGCGGGCCCGACGGCACAGTCGTCGCGTGGGGCGTCGAGCAGTGTCTGCGACACCGTCGGGCTGCTCTCCGTCAACCCGTAACCGTTATGAATCGGCAGGCCATAGAACGCTTCGACACGCGCCTTGAGTGCGGCATCGAGAGGCGAGCCGCCCGAGTACACGAAGCGCAGGCGCGGGGCCACGAGCGGGGTGCCCTGACTAGCCACATGAGCTATCAGGCGTGCGTGCATGGCGGGCACACCCTGCAATATCGTCAGGCCGTCGTGGGCCAGTGAGTCGAGCACCGCTTCAGGGGTAAAGCGCGCCGCCAGCCGCAGGGTGCCGCCGGCATACAACGTGCCCAGACACACCGACGTCAGACCGTAGACATGCGAGATGGGCAGCACGGCGTAGGCCACGTCGTCGGCACCGACGCGCCGCAACGTGCTTGAAATCGCCGCGATAAACAACAGATTGCGATGCGAGAGACGCACGCCTTTCGGCGTACCCGTCGTGCCCGTGGTGTAGATGAGCGCGCCGCACTGCGCTGCCGGGTCGGTCTGCACCGGTTCGGCCGCGCTTTGCGGGTCGGCGTCGGTGGCGGCCAGCGCCCCCAGTGCGAGATCGGTCCAGACGATGGCCGCGCCTTGGCTGCGCGCATGAGCGGCCGCATCGGGGGAGGCGTCGATGGTGAAGATTGCGCAGCGCGGGCGCGCGTGATCGCGAATGACGGCCAGTTCGGTAGCCGACAACCGCGCGTTGCAGAGCAGCGGCCAGGCATCGAGCGCCGCCACGGCGAGCAGCAGCACGACGTAGGCAATGCCGTTCTCGCCGACGATCATCACGCGATCGCCACCGCGCACACCGTGGTCGCGCAGATGCGCGGCACACGTGGCGACGGCGTGCGTCAGTTCACCATAGGTCAGCCGGCGGAAGTCGTCGATGAGGGCAATGCGTGCAGGCGTTTGCGCCGCAATGCGGGCGGGCAGGGCGTCGATGCGCGGCGGCAGGTTTGCCAGCCATTGGGCGGCCAGCGCATCCTGTTGCGAGGTGTCGGGGGTAGCGGCCATGGCCGCATTGTAATGCCCGCGCATGACGGCGACACAGCAGGGGCGTTTCATTACAATAGGCGCCCATGAGCAAGACCAAACACGTCTCGGAAACGCCGGCCACGCAGTTTCTGAAGCAAAAGAAAGTGGCCTTTACCGAACACGTCTACGAGTACGTCGAGCACGGCGGCACCGGTGAGTCTGCGCGTCAGTTGGGCGTGGACGAGCACGCGGTCATCAAGACCCTCGTCATGGAAGACGAAAAGGCGCGCCCGTTGATCGTGCTGATGCACGGCGACCGCACTGTCTCGACGAAGAATCTCGCGCGCCAGATCGGCGCCAAGCGGGTCGACCCCTGCAAGCCCGACGTGGCGCAGCGGCATTCGGGCTATATGGTGGGCGGCACGTCGCCGTTCGGCACGAAGCGCGCGATGGTGGTGTACGTGGAGGCATCGGCGCTCGACTTGCCGCAGATCTACATCAACGGCGGGCGGCGCGGTTATCTCATCGGCATTGCCCCGCAGGTGCTGCTCAACACGCTGGCAGCCAAACCGGTGTCGTGCGCGCTGGCGGACGACTGAGCGCCAGCCACCGTCGGCCACCGACGCGCCGGGACTTCGCGCAACCCCGTGTTTGCCAGAATGGGGCGGCAGGGCGTCTCAAGTAGAATGGCGCCCATTACAAATCTTCCTCACGCTAGAAGTTCATGGCCACTCTGGTTTTTATCGTCCTCGCGTACCTGATCGGCTCGGTGCCGTTTGCGGTGATCGTCAGCCGCACGATGGGTCTCGCCGACCCGCGTAGTTACGGCTCAGGCAACCCGGGCGCGACCAACGTGCTGCGCTCGGGCAACAAGAAGGCCGCCGTGCTCACGCTGCTCGGCGACGCGCTCAAGGGCTGGCTCGCCGTGTACCTCGCCGAGCGTTTTGCCGACGCCTGGGGCGTCGGCGACTTCGGTCTGGCGGCGGTCGCGCTGGCCGTGTTCATTGGCCACCTCTACCCGGTGTTCCTGAGCTTCAAGGGCGGCAAGGGCGTGGCAACTGCTGCTGGCGTGCTGTTCGCGATCGACCCGATTCTCGGGCTGGCCGTGGCCGCCACGTGGCTCATCATTGCCGTTTTCTTCCGGTATTCGTCGCTGGCGGCGCTGGTCGCGGCCGTGTTCGCGCCGCTGTACTACGTGTTCATGTTCGGCTTGGGGCCGTATGCACCCGCCGTCGTCGTCATGGCGATTCTGCTGATCTATCGCCATCGCGCGAATATCGCCAAGCTCATCGCGGGCAAGGAAAGCCGTATCGGCAGCAAGAAGAAGTAACAACAACATCAATGGCAATAAAAAAAACCCGCAGCGAGCACTGCGGGTTTTTTATTGGCTGAAACAACAACGCTCAGTCGCGGAAGTTGTTGAAGTCGAGCGGGGTGTCGGTCACGTCCTTGCGCAGCAGCGCCATGGCGCTTTGCAGATCGTCGCGCTTGGCACCGGCGATGCGCACGCTGTCGCCCTGAATGCTCGCCTGCACCTTCATCTTGCTGTCCTTGATCAGGCGCACGATCTTCTTGGCCAGATCGCCTTCCACGCCCTTCTTCACCTTGACGACCTGCTTGACTCTGTCGCCGCTGACCTTCTCGACCTTGCCGTAGTCGAGAAAGCGCACGTCGACGTTACGCTTGGCCATCTTGGCGATGAGCACCTGCGTGACCTGTTCGAGCTTGAAGTTGTCGTCGGCGAACAGGGTGATCTCCTGCTCCTTGTGCTCGACACGCGAGTCCGACCCCTTGAAGTCGAAACGCGTCGAGATTTCCTTGTTGGCCTGCTCGATGGCGTTCTTGACCTCTACCATGTTGGCTTCGCTAACCACGTCAAACGATGGCATCTGGCTCTCCTGAAATACAAAGGGTTCGTGAAAGGGACGGCTGGCCCCGCGTGCGGCGCCATTGAGGCGCCTGCGCCGTGGGGCGGCCAGTCCCGGCAATCCGGACAATCCGCACAATCCGGGCAATCAGCGGTACTGCGCGGCATGGCCGGTATAATGCGCAAAATTCTTTCGCCCGACATTGTAATTCAGGCGTCCGTTCTGCATCCATCCCGCAATCATTTGCGGGGCCGCCCGGCCGCTGAATCACATCACCACTCTTCATGCTCCAGTTGCAACGCGACGTCAGCCTGCGCGAATTCAATACCTTCGGTCTGCCTGCCGCAGCCCGCTACTTCGTCACGATCGACAGCGAAGCGGCGCTGGTGGCCGCCCTCGCCATGCCTGAACTGGCGGGCTTGCCGCGTCTGGTGCTCGGCGGCGGCAGCAATGTCGTGCTGACCCGCGACTTCGACGGCGTGGTGCTGAAGATGGCGATTCGCGCCCGTGAACGGCTGGCCGACGATGCCGATGCGAGCTATGTGCGTGGCGGCGCGGGCGAGGTCTGGCACGACTTTGTCGGCTGGACGCTTGCGCAAGGGTGCCCGGGGCTCGAAAACCTCGCGCTGATTCCCGGCACGCTCGGCGCCGCGCCTATCCAGAACATTGGTGCTTACGGGCTCGAACTCGCCGAGCGTTTCGCCTCGTTGCGCGCGCTCGACACGTCGACCGGTGAATTCGTCACGCTGGATCGCGAGGCGTGTGCTTTCGGCTATCGCGACTCGTTGTTCAAACGCGAACCCGGACGCTACATCATCGTGTCGGTGACGCTGCGCCTGCCGCGCCCGTGGCAGGCGGTGACCGGCTATGCGGACGTGTCGCGCACGTTCGCAGATGCGGGTGTCGAGGCCCCCAGCGCGGTGCAGATATTCGAAGCGGTGGCCGATATTCGCCGCCGCAAGCTGCCCGATCCGCTGGAACTCGGCAACGCGGGCAGTTTCTTCAAGAATCCGGTGGTCGATGCGCAGACGTTTGCCTCGCTGCGCGAGCGCTTTGCGGAGATCGTCGGCTATGCACAGCCCGACGGCACGTGGAAGGTCGCCGCCGGCTGGTTGATCGATCAGTGCGGTTGGCGCGGCAAGTCGCTCGATACCGCGCCGGCGGCGGCAGTACACGAGCGGCAGGCGCTCGTGCTGGTCAATCGCGGCGGCGCGAGCGGGGCCGATATCGTCGCGCTCGCGAAGGCCGTGCAGGCCAGCGTGCACGCGCGCTTCGGCATCACGCTCGAACCCGAACCGCTCATGCTTTGATCGACGTGGCGTCCGGCAGCCGCTGGAGATAGTCGCGTCGCAAGTCCACCGTAGAGCGCACCCCCACGTCGTTGAAATGCTCGTCGAGCCAACGGGCGGCCGCCTCGCGTCCGCGATCGCGCAGTGTCGTCAGAAAGTGCCAGTCGGTCACGAATTTGGTCGACGACGACAAGTCGTACAGCTCCTTGTCGGCACGAATCGAGTGAATCAACGGGTACTTCAGACGCTTGCGGAATTCCGGCTTGAGCCAACCTTCGTCGAGCAACTTGTGCACGAACGAAATCGCACGGAATTCGCGCTGCAACGACGCATTGAAGGTGATCTCGTTCACGCGGTTCATGATCTGTCCCGGTAGCACAGGCTTCTCTTTGCGCTCGATCGGGTTGATGTGCACGATCAGAATGTCGCTCGTGAGCGTTTCGTAATAGAACGGGTAGAGCGGCGGGTTGCCGAGATAGCCGCCGTCCCAGTAAAAGTCGTCATCGATCTTCACCGGTTTGAAGAGCCACGGCAGGCAGGCCGATGCCATCGCGACATCTAGCGTGATTTCATGCGTGCGGAAGATGCGGATGTTGCCCGTGCGGATATTCGTCGCCGAAACGAACAGGCGCGTGGCCGTGCTCTCGCGCAGACGCTCGAAGTCGACCTGCGCTTCGAGCACCGTGCGCAGCGGGTTGATTTCGGCCGTGGGCTGCGCAAACGGCATCATCCACTGCTGCATGCTCTGCATCCAGTCGTGCCACACCGGGTATTCGGTCGGGCGGCCGTTGAGCCAACTGAAGACGGTTTGCGCCCACGCCGTGGCCGATGAGCCGGCCTGCGATACCCCTAGCCAGAAGCTGTGCAGCGATTCACGGGCTTTTTCGCGTGGGTCGACGCCCGGCCGGTCCAGCAGGCCATGCGCCAGTACCAGCGCGTTCATGGTGCCGGCGGATGCGCCGCTGATGCCCTCGAACTCGAGACGTCCGTCTTCGAGCAATTTGTCGAGTACGCCCCACGTATAAGCGCCGTGCGCGCCCCCGCCTTGCAGGCCGAGATCGATGCCTTTACGTTTGGCACTGCCGCGACGGCTGCGTGACGGACGCGTGGCGCTCGCCTTGGTGCCTTTGGGCGTGCTGGCTTCGGTGCCTTTGGCGTCGAGCGTGTCGGGGGTGTCTGGGGATTCTGCCGCGTCGCGCTTGCGCGAGCGGGTGCGGGCTTTGACGGGTTCAGCGGTCTTGGCTGTCTTGCCGGATTTCGCGGGGGCGGTCAGACCGTCGGGCGGCAGCAGCGGGACGTCGCTGGGTTCGAGATCCGAAGCGGTGCCATTCGCATGCGCGGTGGCGGTGTCGGACAGACTGGCGTGGCCCGAAGGGGCTGTGGAGGGAGGGTTGCCGGCAGCATCGTCGGCAGGATTGTCGCCAGAATCGTCGGCAAATTCGGGGGGCAGACGCGACATAGTGTGTAGCGGCGCCGGGCCGCGCTGAACCGGCCTAGAGGGCAACCGCGCGAATCAATCCGTGCGGTTGCGATGCTGGCCGGCGATTAGCCGTAGTGGCAAACGTAATCGAGCGTCTCGACGACCTCGATATCGAACTTGCTGTTGCCCGGCACGGAGAACTGCTCACCGGCGGCATATTCCTGCCACTCGGTCTGACCGGCCAGACGAATGCGGCAACGGCCGCCTGTCACTTCCATGATTTCCGGGGCATCGGTGCCGAACGCCAGCGTGGCGGGGAAAATCACGCCAAGCGTCTTGCGCGTGCCGTCCGGGAACAGCACGGTGTGCGAGACGCACTTGCCGTCGAAATAAGTATTAGCGCGCTTGATTACGGAAACGTTGTCGAACTGCGTTGCGTTTTGCGTCATGACCGGATGCGGTTTGATTCGGAAGTCGGAAGTCCTGCTGCCCGGCGTCGGCGCTAACCAACACATCAGGCGGGCAGGGGTGAATTCATGCTAGCACGTTTCGAGCGTCGACCCGGCTGACATTTGTGCAGTGCACAACAAATTCGCACCGAGGTGGTGCAAATTGCGAAATGTTCTGACGGGTAGTGCGCTTCAGATCGTGTGGCTATGAAGAAAGGCAGAAAATCGCTGCCATATCGTCAATAAATGCCCAAAAACATCGAAAAACGCGCCGAGCGGCAAGCGCTGCGGCGCGTTAGCGATGATAGCGGAAGGCGAGGAGCCTTTGGCGCGTCGCGCTGACCGGCGGTGCGCTCTGGATCAGACGCGACCGAGCATCAGGTACTCCATGAGCGCCTTCTGCACGTGCAGACGGTTCTCGGCTTCATCCCAGACGACGCTTTGCGGGCCGTCGATCACGTCGGCCGACACTTCTTCGCCGCGGTGGGCGGGCAGGCAGTGCATAAACAGGGCGTCGGCCTTGGCTTGCTTCATCAGGTCCGCGTTCACGCACCATTGAGCAAACGCTGCCTTACGGGCTTCGTTCTCGGCCTCATAACCCATGCTGGTCCACACGTCGGTCGACACGAGGTCGGCCCCTTCGCAGGCTTCGCGCGGGTCGTCGAATTCGCGTACGAACGGACGGCTCGATTCGGCCACCATGGCTTGGTCGAGGCGGTAGCCCGGCGGGGTCGAGATGTTGACCTGGAAGCCGAAGATTTCGGCCGCCTGAATCCACGTGTACGACATGTTGTTGGCGTCGCCGATCCACGTCACGGTCTTGCCCTTGATCGGGCCGCGATGCTCGTAGTACGTGAAGATGTCCGCCAGCACCTGACACGGGTGGTACTCGTTGGTCAGGCCGTTAATCACCGGTACGCGCGAATGCTGTGCGAAGCGCTCGATGATCTCCTGACCGAACGTGCGGATCATGATGATGTCGGTCATGCGCGAGATGACTTGGGCGGCGTCTTCGATCGGCTCGCCGCGGCCAAGTTGCGTATCACGCGTATTCAAGAACACGGCGTGCCCACCCAATTGGTGAATACCGGCTTCAAACGACAGTCGCGTGCGGGTCGAGCTTTTCTCGAAAATCATCGCCAGCGTGCGGTCGTGCAGCGGATGGTAGGTCTCGTAGTTCTTGAATTTTTTCTTGAGGATGCGGGTGCGTTCGAGCACGTAGTCGTACTCGTCGAGTGCCAGATCCGAAAATTGAAGGTAATGCTTGATGGGTTTAGCGGTGGTCATGTGGATGTTCTGCAGGAGGCCGAGAATCGGGGGATCACGAAGGCAAACACGAGATCGGGAGACCCGGCGGGAACTCGCCCGCTGTCGGCGCGACGAACAAGCCTTAAGGCCCGCTCCCCCACTTGGAGGAGCAGACCCCTAGTCTACCAAATCGTTTTGTCGTCACACGAAAAGCGTATGATCGACACCGCTGCGGCACAGCCCGGAAGGGCTGGCAAGACCGAAAAAAACATCTGCGGCAACGGTGGGGAGACGGGTTTGAGTCTTATATAAGATATAATACTGTCTCTGTCAGCAACGCTACCCGCGTATGGCTGGTCAGGTGTTTTTTTGAGGTGATTGAGCGATATGACCGACCAGGTTTCCGCGCGCGAGTATTTCATCCAGGGTCTGACCCGGGATGGCAAGAAGTTCCGGCCGAGTGACTGGGCGGAACGTCTGTGCGGCGCCGTGTCGTTCTGTGGCCGGGGTACCGGCCCGAACGCATACATGCAGTACTCCCCCTATGTGCGCCCGATTATGGTGGGTGACGTCAAATGCGTCGTCGTTGACGAGCGACTTCGCGAAATCGAGCCGATGGCGTTCGATTTCGTCATGAATTTCGCCCGCGACAACGATCTGCAACTGACCGAAGCCTGCTTCGTTCCCGACGTAAAGTAAGACTCTTCAGTACCCCCTGGGCCGATGTATTCGGCCTGACGTGAGTGCCGGGCCTTTGGCCCTGACTCACCGTCGTCTGCCTTTCCCGCCTTTCCCGCCTCTCCCGCCTCTCAGCCTTCCCGCCGCTTCCGATTTGTCTCTCCGGCTCACTTTGTCTTACCCGTCTTGCTGATTTTCTGCGTCGCTGTGACGCGCATTTTTACCGCAGAGGTCTATCGATGAACATAGCAGTCTGGAAAGTCGCGGCGTGCATGCTGGCTGTGTGGGGAGTGACGGCCGAAGGGGCGCGTCTACGCGTTTTGATGCGCTGATTGTTCAGCGATCTAAGTTTTCCGTCGCAGAATAGAAAAAAGCCCGCATGAAGCGGGCTTTTTAGTGTTCCGACCGAAGTCAGAACCGGCAAGCAACTTGTAGTGCTTTGCAGCGTCGTCTATCGACTCGCTGTCTTAGGCAGCAGCCGACATCGCCTTGATGGCGGCCGACAGGCGGCTCTTTTGACGAGCAGCGGTGTTCTTGTGAACGATCTTCTTGTCAGCAATGATGTCGATCGTCTTTGCCGAAGTGCGCAGCACTTCCTTGGCAGCGGCTTGGTCGCCCTTGGCGATAGCCTTGCGGACAGCCTTCACAGCCGTACGCAGACGCGAACGCAGCGCCGAGTTGTGAGCGTTGATCTTAACGGTTTGACGCGCGCGCTTGCGTGCTTGTGCAGTATTTGCCATGTTCGGTGAATTCCTTGAATTGCTCCGCCTGATGCGGCTTTCTATGCAGTTTGGCTCGGCTCCCTGGGAGACACGGTGGCCAGGAAGCAATCCATTGACTTCGAAACCGTCGATTATAGCCGAAGGCCAACGGAAATTGCAACGTCTTTGCTGCAATGCTGTGCGTATAATACCCGCAACATGAATTTGCTAAAAGCTCTCGCTACGGTCAGCGGTTTTACGATGCTTTCGCGCATCACCGGTCTGGTCCGTGAAATTCTCATTGCGCGCATGTTCGGGGCCGGTCCAATGACCGACGCCTATAACGTGGCGTTCCGTATCCCCAATCTGCTTCGCCGTCTGTCCGCAGAAGGGGCGTTTTCGCAGGCATTCGTGCCAATTCTGGCCGAATTCAAGTCGCAGCGAAGTGCCGACGAGACCAAAACACTGGTCGATTCGGTCACCACGGTACTGTTCTGGGTACTGCTCTCGATCACCGTCGCAGGCGTTCTCGGGGCGTCCGGCGTGGTTTATGCGGTCGCGACCGGGCTTTCGCGCGAAAACGGCACGTTCGACGCCGCCGTCTTCATGACGCGCGTCATGTTCCCGTACATCACCCTGATCTCGATCACGACGCTCGCCGCCGGGGTGCTCAATACGTGGCGTCAGTTCTCGGTGCCCGCCTTCGCGCCCGTTCTGCTCAACGTCAGCTCGATCGTCGCGTCGTTGTGGGTCGCGCCACACCTTGAAACCCCCGTCTACGCACTGGCTTACGCCGTCATCGTCGGCGGCGTGCTGCAACTGCTTATCCAGTTACCCGCGCTCGCCCGCATCGGCATGGTGCCGCGCATCACCATCAATATCGTGGCCGCCCTGCGCAACCCCGGCGTGAAGCGGGTGCTCGCGAAAATGGTGCCGGCCACACTGGCGGTGTCGGTCGCGCAGGTGAGCCTGATCATCAATACGAATATTGCGTCGCGGCTCGCGCAGGGCAGCGTGTCGTGGCTGGCCTACGCCGACCGCCTGATGGAGTTTCCGACCGCCTTGCTGGGCGTGGCGCTGGGCACGATTCTGCTGCCGAGCCTCTCGCGTGCCAATGCCGATGGCGACGGCGCCGAATATTCGGCGCTGCTCGACTGGGGGCTGCGCCTGACGTTCTTGCTGGCTACGCCAAGCGCCGTGGGGCTCTTCGTCTACGCGGAACCGCTGACCGCCACGCTCTATCAATATGGTCGATTCGACGCCAACGACGTCGTGATGACGGCCCATGCCCTGACCGCCTACGGCGTAGGGCTGGTTGGCCTGATTCTGATCAAAATTCTGGCGCCCGGCTTCTATGCCAAACAGGACATCAAGACGCCGGTAAAGATTGCCATAGTGGTATTGATTGCCACACAGCTGTCGAACTTGCTGTTCGTGCGCTGGTTTGCGCATGCGGGCCTGTCGCTCTCGATTGGCGTGGGCGCTTGCATGAACGCAGCGCTGCTTTTCGTGGGGCTCTACAAGCGGGGTATTTACCGTCCGGCACCCGGCTGGCGGCTCTTCTTCGTGCAATTGCTGGCGGCGTGTCTGATTTTGGCCGGGGTGTTGCTGTGGTTCACGCAGAGCTTCGACTGGGTCGCCCTCGGGGCGCGGCCGCTCGCACGTATTGCGCTGCTGGGCGCGAGTCTGGTGCTATGCGCCGTGGTGTATTTCGGCGCATTATTCCTCATGGGTTTCAATTTCTCGTTCTTCCGCCGTCGCACGAATTGACGCGGCAGGACCTACGGGTGCCGCATGGCGAATCGCTTTCTCGAGTACTTTGCTGCACTGGTGGCGTCTGACGATGGCTTGCCGCTGACCGAAGCGGCCATTTCCATTGCGCAGGACGTCTACCCCGATCTCGACGTGCAGGACACGCTCACGCAGATCGACGCGTTCGCCGCTCGCCTGTCCAGACGCTTGCCGACGGACGCCGGGCCATTGCAGAAGCTGCAACTGCTCGATCACTTCTTCTTCCGCGAACTCGGCTTCTCGGCCAATCAGAACGATTACTACGATCCCGACAACAGCCATCTGCATATCGTGCTGGACCGCCGGCGCGGTATTCCGATTTCGCTGGCGGTGTTGTGTATGGAGATCGGGCATCAGATCGGACTGCCGCTGCGCGGGCTGTCCTTCCCCGGGCATTTTCTGTTGAGACTGGCGGTGCCCGCCGGCGACGTGGTCATCGATCCGCTCTCCGGCAATTCGCTCTCACCGCAGCGACTGCTGGAAATGGTCGAGCCGTATCTGAAGCACTATCGCGACGAGAGCGCCGAACCGATTCAGGAACTGGCGCTCTGGGCGCTATTGCATCCGTTTCTCGAGCCGGCAACGCCGCGGGAAATCCTTGCGCGCATGCTCCGTAATCTGCGGGCGATTTACACGCAGAACGAGCGGTGGG
The DNA here is from genome assembly GCF_002179865.1 of Pandoraea sp. PE-S2R-1. Lineage (NCBI taxonomy): Bacteria > Pseudomonadati > Pseudomonadota > Betaproteobacteria > Burkholderiales > Burkholderiaceae > Pandoraea > Pandoraea sp. PE-S2R-1. Next base: position 250,044 of record NZ_NGUR01000017.1, read on the forward strand.
AGCGGTTGCTGGCCATTCAGGAGCGCATGGTTCTCCTGTTGCCCGACCAGCCGATCGAGAAGCGTGACCGTGGGTTGGCCTACGCGAGGCTCAAACTCATACGCCCGGCGCAAGATGATCTTGAACTTTATCTGAGCAAGCGACCCGAGGCCGAAGATGCCGACGCCATCCGGCAGGTGCTCGACGACCTGAGCCGTCGGCCGGGCAGTCACGGGTAACAGCGGATTCCGGCGCTCATGCCGCAAAACGAAAAACGCCAGCCGATGAGGCTGGCGTTTTTGTTTCACGCGGATTGCGCCGCCAACTCCTCCACTCGGCGTCGCAGGCCCGGCTTGTAGCCGAAGTAGAAAAACACTTCGGCCATCAGGAACATCGGCGCGATGAAAATCTGGAAGAGGTTGTCGAGCAGGGCGGGTTTGCGTCCCTCGAAATGGTGTCCGATCAACTGGATGATCCAGCCGCCGATGAACAACACACCGAACGCGGTCAGCGCCCATGGCCAAGGCAGGCGGCCGAGGTGCTGGGTCACCGCGAGCATGACGGCGAAGAATGCGGTCATGGCCAGCGCGAGTGGCACATCGAGCAGGAAGTAGTACATCAGCAGGATCAGCACGATCACATGCGTGGCGTTCAGGCCACTGGGGCCGAGTGGGATCCACGAAAACGCCTGCATCACCGCGAGGATGATCATGGGAACGCCGAAGAAATGGGTCAGACGATTCTTGGGACTGCGGTGATAGCGCTGGTAGAACGACATCTGTTGCGCCAGTGATTTCATGCCAGCCTCCTGCCTCGGGGGACGGGGGGAACACGCGGGGCCGGCGACGTACCGGCGTCGGAGTCGGCCGCAGAGTGCGGCCTGAGTTTCATTGTAGTCATACTCGGCACGGCAAATTGCTGCGATGCGGCAAAGTGTCTCTGGGTGCCTTTGGGTGTCCTTGGGCTGCGCTCGCGAGCCTACTTGGGCTGCATACGGATCGCGCCATCCAGCCGAATGACTTCGCCGTTGAGCATCGGGTTACGCACGATCTGTTCGACGAGCATCGCGTATTCCGACGGCTTGCCCAAGCGTGGCGGAAACGGCACCATCTGGCCGAGCGAGGCCTGCACTTCTGCGGGCATGGCCAGCATCATCGGCGTCTCGAAGATACCCGGTGCGATGGTCATGACGCGAATGCCGCTGCGAGACAAATCGCGTGCCACCGGCAGCGTCAGACTCGCGACACCGCCTTTCGACGCGGCGTAGGCCGCCTGTCCCATCTGACCGTCGTAAGCGGCCACCGATGCCGTGTTGACGATGACGCCGCGCTCGCCTTCGCCATTGGGTTCCGTCTGGCTCATCGCCGTGGCGGCCAGGCGGATCATGTTGAACGTGCCGATCAGGTTGATCTGGATGACGCGTGAGAACGTATCGAGCGGGTGCGGGCCGTCGCGCCCGACAGTCTTGCTGCCGATGGCGATCCCCGCGCAATTGACCAGGCCGCGTAAGGTACCCAGCGTCTGCGCGGCGGCTACGGCTGCTTTGCCGTCGTCCTCGCGCGTGACGTCGCACTTGATGAATTTGCCGCCGAGCTTTTCGGCCAGCGCTTCGCCCTCGTCAATGTTGACGTCGGCGAGCGCGACCTTCGCACCCAGTCCGGCGAGCCAGCGCGCGGCGGCCGCGCCGAGCCCCGAGGCGCCACCGGTGATCAGAAACACATTGCCCTGAATTTCCATGCGTCATCCTCCTGAGACAAAAAAGGCGGCCCAGTCTGCACTGGCCGCCTTTTTCTGTTGCGTCATCTGCGCCGAACGTCAACCGGGATAGGTGAGGGTCGGCGCATGGTCGCGGGTGCGATGGTGACGCTTACTTCAGTGCATCGAACACGCGTGCGCGGATTTCGTCCACGCTGCCTTGGCCCGAGATCTTGCGATACTGCGGTGCGTCGACGATGGCGCCCGGGCTGCCATGCTTCGCCCAATCCGAATAATAGGCCACCAGCGGCTTGGTCTGCGATTCGTACACGGCCAGACGCTTCTTGACCGTTTCTTCCTTGTCGTCGTCGCGCTGCACCAGCGGCTCGCCGGTCACATCGTCCTGACCTTCGACCTTGGGCGGGTTGAACTTGACGTGGTACGTACGGCCCGATGCCGGGTGCGTACGACGGCCGCTCATGCGCGTGATGATTTCATCGAACGGCACATCGATCTCGAGCACGAAGTCGATGGCGACGCCGGCTTCCTTCATGGCTTCGGCTTGTGCGATGGTGCGCGGGAAGCCGTCGAAGAGGTAGCCGTTCTTGCAATCGTCGGCGGTCAGGCGTTCGCGGACCATGCCGATGATGACGCCGTCCGGCACCAGATCACCTGCGTCCATGAAGCGCTTGGCTTCCAGACCGAGCTGGGTGCCTTCCTTGATCGCGGCGCGCAGCATGTCGCCGGTCGAGATTTGCGGGATGCCGAATTTTTCTTTGATGAAAGTGGCTTGGGTGCCCTTACCGGCCCCGGGTGCCCCCAACAAAATCAGACGCATCGATGACTCCTGAAAGTTTGTGATTTGTGAATGCTGTGCGTGCGGCAGGCAGTCTCGTCTCCGGGGTTTGCGTGGGCGTGCGGGGCGTTGACCGGCACGCAATACGACACGCAACATGGCGCGCTGGCGGCGCGCTTGGCAGCAGCGCGGCGCGCGCGACCGGAGGTCTGCTCGCGAGAATCAAAAGCGATTATGCCACGACGTGCCCGCCCGTCGGCGTTTTGCGGGCTCGCTGGCGGCATGCCTGTGCGAATTCCGGGACGATCGCCGTGTGGTTCGAACGGGGATGGCTTGAGGATTTCAGGCGCCGAGGCGAGCGATGAAACCAGTGCTGCGGCGAGTAACCAGACGAGTGATGCGCGACGTCACGAACGAGGTCGTGTGTGACGTCGCTGTGACAAGGTCAGTCGCGAAGCAAGGCGCGCACGCGTTCGAGATCTTCGGACGTGTCGACACCGGGCAGCGGCGCGTCATCCGTCACGAGCACCGCGATTCGCTCGCCGTGCCACAACGCACGCAACTGTTCGAGCGATTCCGCCGTCTCCAACGGTGCCTGCGGCAGGCTCGGATAGCTGCGCAGGAATTTGGCACGATAAGCGTACAGCCCGATATGCCGATACACCGGTGTCATTGCCGCCGGCAGTGCAGCGAGATTCGCGAGGCCGGCGCTCCATGCATCGCGCGACCACGGAATCGGGGCGCGCGAGAAATACAGTGCACGGCTATGGGCGTCGAGCACGACCTTGACGACATTCGGCGAGAAAATCTCGGCGTTGTCCGTAATCGGGTGTGCCGCCGTCGACAGCGCGCATTCCGGGTGTTCGGCGAGATGGCCCGCCACGGCATGCACGAGACGCGGGTCGATTAGCGGCTCGTCGCCCTGCACATTGACGACGATCGTGTCGTCGGACCAGCCCTGCTGTACCGCGACTTCGGCGAGGCGGTCGGTGCCGGTCGGATGATCGGCGCGCGTGAGCACGACGTCGAACCCGTGGGCGGCAACTGCATCCACAACGCTTTGAGAATCGGTCGCCACGACGACCTGCCGGGCACCTGACTCACGTGCCCGCTCGGCCACACGCACGACCATCGGCTTGCCGCCAATGTCGGCGAGCGGCTTGTTGGGCAGGCGCGTCGACGCGAGACGCGCCGGGACGACAGCAACAAAATCGGTCACTTGGCTCACGATCCGGACTTGTCGTCGGTCAGCGGCACCGGCGTGCCTTCGACGGATTGACGGGCTTCGTCGGCCAGCATGACGGGGATGCCGTCACGAATGGGGTACGCAAGCTTGTCCGCGTGGCAAATCAGTTCCTGGGCTTTCTTGTCGTACTCCAGGGGGCCCTTGCACAACGGGCAGACGAGAATTTCAAACAGTCGGGTGTCCACGCAATTTCTCCACTACCAGGGATACCAGGCGCGCATCGAGCGCCGCCTCGGCGGGTACGGCCCACACACGCGGGTCGGACCAGGTGAGGCATTTTACTGCATCCTTTTCGGTAATCAGGATGGCATCGGCCGCGACCCCGTCGAACGGATTGGTCGCGAAATCGTAATGATCGGGCAGCGGCAGCGTCTCGATGGTCAGACCCGCCGCACGCAGCGCTGCAAAAAATCGCTCGGGGGCACCGATGCCCGCAGCGGCGAGAATCCGCCGCGAGGCCGGGGCCGGGGCCGGGGTTGCGGATGCCGGGACGGGGGCCGAAGCCGACGCCGGGCTGCTGGCGCCAGCGCCCGCAAAGTGGGCGAGCGGCCGCGAGAGCGTCGGCTGGCTCACGCACCACGCGTCGCCCAATGCCAGCGTGAGACGCCAGGTGTTGGGCCAGTCGGGCAGCGTCTTGCCGAACGGATCGTTGATGAGGTTTGCGTCGCGTCGGCGCGAGAGCGGTTCGCGCAGCGGCCCGGCGGGCAGCAGAAAGCCGTTGCCGCCCAACCGGTGGTCGAAGACAGCGATCTCGACGTCGCGCGCCAGTGCGTAATGTTGCAGCCCGTCGTCGCAGACGATGACGTCGCATTCGGGATGTGCGGCAAGCAGTGCACGGCCGCCTTCGACGCGCGCCGGCCAAACCCAGACGGGGACGCTAGTGCGTTTTGCGATGAGCAGGGGTTCGTCACCCACGTCTTCGGGGCGCGACGTTGCGACGACTTCGGTCGGGCGCGACAACTGCGCCCCATAGCCACGCGAGAGCACGCCGGGGCGATAGCCCTGTTGGCGCAGTGCCGCGACCAGTGCGATGACGGTCGGCGTCTTGCCGGTGCCGCCGACGGTGAGATTGCCAACCACGATCACCGGGACCGGCAGGCGTGTTGATGTTTTCCAGCCACGCCGGAAACTCAGGCGCCGCCATGCGGCCACGCCGGCGAAGATCCACGACAAGGGCCAGAACAGCCACGCCATCACACCGCGCCGCTGCCATTGCGCGCTGACCCAATGAACGAGCGAGCCGGACAACCGAGGGACCAACGCACGGGCGCGGGCCCCCGAGGCACCGGCGGTGCCGTTTTTACCCGGGGTGCCGTGGGTGCCGTTGGTGCTGTTAGCGTCTCGGTCGGCCGGGGTCGTCATCGGGCGGGCTTGCCGTTAGCGGTATTCGAGCGCGCGGCGAACGTCAGCCGCGACAGACCGGCTTCACGCGCGGCTTCCATCACGTTGATGACCGACTGATGGGTACTCTTCGCGTCGGCGTTGATGATGATCACCGGCGGTTCCGCACCGGCGCTCGGCGTGCCTGTGGCCTGCCGCAGCGCCGCGGTCAGGCTTGCCACGTCGCGTTGGCCGAGGGCCTGCCGGTCGATGGCATAACTACCGTCCGCACCCACTGACACCACGATCTGACGCGGCGGCACGACCGCCTTCTCGGCATCGGCGGTGGGCAGGTTGACCTTGAGCGCGGTGTAACGCGTGTAGGTCGTGGTGATCATCAGGAAGATCAAGATGACGAGCAGCACGTCGATGAGCGGGATCAGATTGATCTCCGGCTCGTCGCGCGTGGAGAGGCCTCGACGGAAATTCATCGTGCGCCTCGCCGATCAGTGCCGCGGCAGCGTGGCATCGAGGAAATGGACGGCCTGCGTTTCCAGTTCTACGAGGAACGCATCGACGCGCGTGCGGTAGTACCGGTAGAAGATCATCGCGGGAATGGCGATCATCAGGCCGAACCCGGTGTTGTACAGCGCCACCGAAATGCCATGCGCGAGTTGCGCCGGATCGGTGCCTGTGGCGTCCTGCGAGCCGAAAATCTCGATCATCCCCACCACGGTGCCAAACAACCCCATGAGCGGAGCCACTGAGGCAATGGTGCCGAGCGCGGGCAGAAAGCGCTCAAGCTCATGCGCCACGGCACGGCCGGTTTCTTCGAGCGCCTCTTTAGCACCGTCGCGCGGGCCTTGCGGGTTATGCGCAACGTAACGCACGCCGGTGGCAAGCACGCGGCCGAGCAGCGAGCCGCGCGCGAGCGCTTCCGTGGCGTCGTGTTTGGCGGGCGAGCGGCGCGCGAGCGTAATGGCGTTTTCGAGCACGCCGCTGGGCAGCACGCGTGCACGGCGCAACGACAGGGCGCGCTCGACGATCAGGGCGAGGGCGATGACGGATGCGATGAGAAGTGGCCAGATGGGCCAACCGGCGGCCTGGATGACGGCGAACAAAGACGACCTCTTGCTTGTTGCGGGGATGGGCAAACGAGTCCGCACTGTAGCGTGCAGGGTGGGGATGGGCAAGCACCGTTTTCCACATCTAACGAGCACAAGGATGTGGACAACCTTGGGATATTTTTGGCAAGTCTTTGACGGCAAGGAGATTTTTGGTTTGTGATGAAAAAATGAGCAACAAATGGTTTCAGATATGAACACCTCCGCAACCTCTCGATTCCCAAACGCACAAAGCCAGCCTGTGGATAACTTTGTGCACATGTCCCCGGGCGCCCGTATATCCTGCTGGCTGTCACGAAAATGCCATGTGACGCGGGTGCGACACCCGCCGGACAGCCCCGTCAGTCAAGGCTTTACCGCCCCGATGTAGGAAAAGTGCGGCAGCGGGGTGCGAAAACCCTTAAATTAACGGGCCTGTGGACAGTTTTTGACCTGCCGAATCGCATGAACCTTTCTTTTGACGACGCCCGGCCCAATCGTGGTGCGGATCGCGTGCTCAGTGTTTCGGATTTGAACAAGGCCGTCGCCGGGGTCCTGGAGCGGAGTTTCCCGCTCGCCTGGGTGAGCGGCGAGATTTCGAACTTCACGCGCGCGGCGAGTGGCCACTGGTATTTCTCGATCAAGGACGCGCAGGCGCAGATGCGCTGCGTGATGTTCCGTGGTCGCGCGCAACATGCTGATTTTTCACCGAAAGAGGGCGACCGCGTGGAAGTGCGGGCGCTGCTTTCGATGTATGTGCCGCGCGGCGAGGTGCAACTGAACGTCGAGGCGATCCGGCGCGCGGGGCAGGGCAACCTCTATGAAGCCTTCTTGCGGCTCAAGGAGAAACTTGCGGCGGCAGGGCTTTTCGACGCCGATCGCAAGCGGCCGCTGCCGCGCTACGCCCGCCGGGTGGGCGTGGTGACCTCGTTGCAGGCGGCGGCGCTGCGCGACGTGTTGAGTACGCTCGCCCGCCGGGCACCGCACGTCTCTGTGGTGATTTACCCGGCCCCGGTGCAGGGTGCGGATGCCGCCTCGCGTCTGGCCGCAGCGCTTGATACCGCTAACGCGCGCCGAGAAGTCGACACGATCTTGCTGTGCCGTGGCGGCGGCTCTATCGAAGATCTCTGGGCGTTCAACGAGGAAGTGCTCGCGCACGCGATTGCGCGCAGCGAGCTCCCGGTGGTGTCGGGCGTTGGCCACGAGACCGATTTCACGATTGCCGACTTCGTGGCCGACGTGCGGGCACCCACTCCCACGGCCGCGGCTGAGTTGATCAGCGCAGCACGTGACGAGTGTCTGCGCGAGGTGGACCGCGAGCGGCAACGCCTGACACGTGCCATGTGGCGCACGCTGGAGCAGCGCGCCCAGCAGCTCGACAGTCTGTCGCGCGGTCTGGTGTCGCCGCGTGAGCGTCTGGCCCGGCAACAGGGCGCACTCGCGCATCTGTCCGACCGGATGCGTCATGCGCTGGAGCGCCCGCTGGCACAGCGCCGCAGCCGATTCGAGATGCTGCGCCTGCGCTTTACGCGCGCCGTGCCCGATGTCGCGTCGCAACATGAACGGCTCGCATTGCTCTCGCAGCGTCTGCACACGGCCATGTCGCGCCGCACCGAGCGCTCGACACAGCGGCTCGTCGATGCCACTGCCCAGTTGGAACTCCTCAATCCGCGCCGCACGTTGCAGCGTGGCTATGCTGCCGTGCTCGATGGCCGCGGTCAGCCGGTGCGCGACCCGTGCAAGCTCCAGCGGGGCCAGCAGGTCACGATGCATCTGGCCGATGGTGCGGCGGACGTGGGCATTGGTGATGTCCAGGTCAGGCTAGACGATACTTTTTAGCGGTGCCGGCTCGCCAGTGTTGGTGAAGTGCAGACAATCTGCGGCGATTAGCCGGGATTGGCACACAATCGTCACACGTGAAGCGCAAAGTGCGGTGAAACGAGTAACCGTCGGGTTTGCGGGGTTATCGCATCTGCCCTAGAATCGGTGGTTCCGGATAATGCAAATCGGGTTCCCCTCAGAGCACAAAGGACAATCGCCATGGAACACAAGCTCCCTGAACTGCCGTACGCCATCGATGCACTGGCGCCGACCATCTCCAAGGAAACGATGGAGTATCACTACGGCAAGCATCACCAAGCCTACGTGACGAACTTGAACAACCTGATCAAGGGCACCGAATTCGAAAACGCGTCCCTCGAAGACATCATCAAGAAGTCGTCGGGCGGCGTGTTCAACAACGCAGCGCAAGTGTGGAACCACACGTTCTTCTGGAACACGCTGTCGCCGAAGAGCAGCGGCGCACCGACGGGCGATCTGGCCAAGGCCATCGAAGCCAAGTTCGGCTCGTTCGACGCCTTCAAGGAAACCTTCTCGAAGTCGGCCGTGGGCAACTTCGGTTCGGGCTGGACGTGGCTCGTGAAGAAGGCCGACGGTTCGGTCGACATCGTGAACACCAGCAACGCCGCCACGCCGATCACCGGCACGGACAAGCCGCTGATCACCATCGACGTGTGGGAACACGCGTACTACATCGACTACCGCAATGCCCGTCCGAAGTTCGTCGAGGCATTCTGGGGTCTGGTCAACTGGGACTTCGCAGCGAAGAACTTCGCGTAATCGAATACCCCGGAACACCCGGAATTCACCGGCAACGAGGTCAACCCTGGCGTCACGCGCCTGACCCGAGCGCGGCGCCTCGCCGGTGAAGCAAAAGCCCATCGCTTGCGATGGGCTTTTTGTTTTCAGCAGCCACCGGTTTGCCCGCAGGGTGGTGTCGTTTGATCAGCGTCAACATTCGGATGGGCAAGCGTCGTTAGAGTAGCCACTTCCAACGACCGGATGACGTATGCCAGACCCTGCGCCAACGTGCGATGCCTGCTCTTCCTCGCATCGTGCCCATGCTCGCGCTGCCCAACGTGCGACGCACGACGCGCCACCCCACCCGTCACATCAACGCTACTGGCTGGCCGATGCGCATCTCATGCGCAGTTTGCCACCCGCGGCGTGGACGCTGTTCCGTTTAGCCGAACACAAGCGCGGCGGCACGGCGTCGCATATGTGGCGCGTCGGCCGGCTGGCGTGGCGTTTTGCTCAGGCGTTGGAGATGCCGGCGATCGAAGCGCAGGCGCTCGCCTTGGCCGCTGCACTCCACGATACCGGTAAGCTTTGTATTCCGAATTCGATTCTTGAGAAGCCGGGCAAGCTGACGGCCGATGAGATTCGGGTGATGCGGATGCATCCGCAACTCGGTGCCGACATGCTCAATGCCATCGGCGGCGCTGCCTGCGATCTGGCCGCGAGCGTCGCGCGCACTCACCATGAGCGATATGACGGGGGCGGTTATCCGTTCGGATTGTCGGGAAATCGTATCCCGCTGGCCGGACGCATCGTCGCGTTGGTCGACGTCTTCGACGCGCTGGCGAGTCACCGGCCGTATCGGGCAGCGCTCACACCGGCGCAGATCGTGAAGGCGATGCTCGGCGAGCGCGGGCGCCATTTCGATCCGTGGCTCCTCGACCGATTTCTTGAGCGGGCGCTGATGCCCGCGCTGGCGATTTCAAGCGGCGCGCGTTAGCGCGCCATCACCTGGACATTGGAGGCGCCCGGGCGCCCCGGCATCGATAGGTGTCGAGGTGTGACCCGCGTTGTGCGGGTCAACCGATCGGCGCGTTTACTTCGGCAGGCCCGAGATCTTCGCACCCGGCCCCAGGTTTTTGGTCTTGAACCAGCCCTGATTCATCTCGAGCGCGTAGCGGATCGGTTCACGCGGGCAGTGGTTGTCATCCGTTTGCGGCGCCATATCTTCAACGTTCACGATCGTGCCGTCGTCCTTGAGAAAGGCGATCGACAGCGGCAGATCCGTGTTTCGCATCCAGAAACAGTTCATGGCGCGATTCTCGAACACGAACAGCATGCCGGCGTTCGGTGCCATCTTCTGGCGATACATCAGGCCCTGCTCACGATCCGCTTCGGTGGCGGCGACTTCGGCCTTGATGAGGAACATGCCGGCGGAGAGCTGAACGGTTGGGAAATCGCCCGGCTGCTTGATCCGTTGCGCGGCGGCGGTAGCGGGGGCGAGTGCCATGACGGCAGCGGCGGCAGCGAACGTGGTGCTGGCAGCGAGCGAGGCCAGTTGACGTGAAATCCGGATCACGAACGACTCCTGGGAAGGTCTGAAAACGTCAGACGAATGGCGGGTCATTGTAGCCGCCGGACGAAAAAAAAGCAGGTTGCGTGAGCAACCTGCTTATTACCGTCAGTTGCGCAAAGAAGCTGCGCGACGCGGTACTTACTTGCTGGCGGCGGCCGGCGCTTCAGCAGCCGAAGCCTTCTTCGCCGACTTCTTGTGAGCCGACTTCTTGTGCGTCGACTTCTTCTTGGCAGCCGGCTTTGCGGCGGCGGCCGGAGCAGCGTCAGCAGCCGGAGCGGCCGGAGCAGCAGCTTGAGCGAACACGCCAGTTGCGAACAGGCCAGCGACCAGGGCAGCGATCAGTTTTTTCATGAGATTCCTCGTTGAAGCTCGATGTTTGGGTAGTGAACTCGTTGACCCGCGAAGTGAGTCACCTCTAATAACGTCCATTCAGGACATCGGTTGACAACTCACTCGCGGATTTTTACGAAGTGAAGTATTACGGCTTGTTACCAGTCGGCGGCTGGGTCGCCGGACCCTTCTTGGCCGACTTCTTGTGATGATGCTTCTTGTGCGATGCCTTCTTCGTCGGCGCAGCCTTGTCGGCAGCTGCCGCCGCCGGAGCGGGTGCTGCTGCTGCGGGCGCCGCCGGCGCGACAGGTGCCGTCGCCGGCGCCGATTGTTGGGCCATCGCGGCGCCGGACACGATCATGCCGGCGGTCAGGGCGAGCAGCAGTTTGTTCATGACTTGGTTTCCTCGTTTCAATTAGTGGTGCGTATGTTGCGCACCTGTTCCCTCAACGAGTCGAGCGACCGCTTCGTTGACCGGAAAGTGTAAGTATTTGTTGCGGCAGTTCGCACCACTGCCCAGGGGCGAGGTTCAACGCAAAGACGTCGACGGGGCCGATGGCCACACGCACGAGTCGCAATGTCGGCTTGCCGACGGCTGCGGTCATGCGCCGCACCTGACGATTTTTGCCTTCGACGAGCCGGATCTCGAGCCAGTGCGTTGGAATGCTCGCGCGATAGCGAATCGGCGGATCGCGGGGCCACAGCGATTCGGGCTCGGGAATTTCGCGGGCTTCGCACGGCAACGTGATGAAGTCGCCAAGATCGAGCCCGGCGCGCAGCCGGGCGACGGCGGCTTCGTCGTAAGCGCCTTCGACCTGAGCCCAGTAAGTCTTGGGCAACTTGCGCTCGGGCTCGGCGATGCGCGCTTGCAGGCGTCCGTCGTCAGTCAGCAGCAGCAGGCCTTCGCTGTCGGCGTCGAGTCGTCCGGCCGGATAGACGTTCGGGCGTTGCACGCATTCGGCCAGCGTCGGGCGCGTGGGGTGCGGCGAGAACTGGCAAATCGTGCCGAAGGGCTTGTTGAGTGCGAGAAGTGTCATACCGAGGGAAGAAAATCGGAGATTGCCGACATGAGGAAGTGCGACATTACACGTCGCCCGGCATTTCACAGAATTTCGCAGTGATTCGCAGAATTCGCGGACTTCATCGCCGGGCGGCAACCTCTGTTCAGGCCTGACATGTTAATGCATAATCGGAAAAATCAGTCTTATGTCTTATATAAGACTTAGGGCTTGCTGTACGCAGCGATGAGCGCTGTGACTACAATAGGGCGGTAAACCCGATGGCGATACCGCCGCCTCTCGTGCGATATCCGATCTATCCAATTGGAGCCCCACCATGTCGTATCAGCACATCAAGGTCCCCGCCGGCGAGAAGATCACCGTGAACAAGGACTTCTCTCTGAACGTTCCGGACACGCCGATCATCCCGTACATCGAAGGCGACGGCACCGGGGTGGACATCACACCGGTGATGCTCAAGGTCGTCGATGCCGCGGTTGAGAAAGCGTATGGCGGCAAGCGCAAGATCAGCTGGATGGAAATCTACGCGGGTGAAAAGTCGACACGTGTCTATGGACCCGATGTGTGGCTGCCTGACGAGACGCTCGAAGTGGTCAAGGACTACGTTGTTTCGATCAAGGGCCCGCTCACGACGCCGGTCGGTGGCGGCATTCGTTCGCTGAACGTGGCGTTGCGCCAGCAGCTTGATCTCTACGTGTGTCTTCGCCCCGTGCAGTACTTCAAGGGCGTGCCGTCGCCGGTGCGCCAGCCCGAGAAGATCGACATGGTGATCTTCCGTGAGAACTCCGAAGACATCTACGCAGGCATCGAGTGGGAAGCCGAGTCCGAAGGCGCGAAGAAGTTGATCGCGTTCCTGCAAAACGAAATGGGTGTGAGCAAAATCCGTTTTCCGCAGACCTCGGGTATCGGTGTGAAGCCGGTGTCGCGCGAAGGGACGGAGCGTCTGGTACGCAAAGCGATTCAATATGCGATCGACAACAACCGCGACTCGGTGACGCTCGTGCACAAGGGCAACATCATGAAGTTCACCGAGGGGGCGTTCCGTGACTGGGGGTATGGTCTCGCGAAGAAAGAGTTCGGCGCGACGGAGATCGACGGTGGCCCGTGGTGCAAGGTGAAGAACCCGAAGACGGGTAAAGACATCGTGATCAAGGACTCGATCGCGGATGCTTTCCTCCAGCAGATTCTGTTGCGTCCCGCCGAATACGATGTGATTGCAACGCTCAATCTGAACGGTGACTACGTCTCGGATGCCCTGGCAGCGCAAGTGGGCGGCATCGGCATTGCGCCGGGCGCGAACTTGTCGGACTCGGTCGCGATGTTCGAAGCCACGCACGGCACGGCACCGAAGTACGCGGGCAAGGACTACGTGAACCCGGGCTCCGAGATTCTCTCGGCAGAAATGATGCTGCGTCATATGGGATGGACCGAAGCGGCAGACCTGATCATCGCGTCGATGGAGAAGTCGATTCTCTCGAAGAAGGTTACGTACGATTTCGCCCGGTTGATGGAAGGTGCGACGCAGGTGTCCTGTTCGGGCTTCGGCGCGGTCATGATCGAGAACATGTAAGGCAACGATCGACGGCGGCAATCAGGCGGCAGTTGCGACGACCTGCAACTGCCGCTGCGTTTCACGCGAAGGTAATCAGAACCCCGGTTGAGCTACGCTTGCCGGGGTTTTTTCATCGTGACGTAATGCGATGCGTGTGATGGGACGCCGAAGATTCCATCGCGCTAACGCGCGAGCAAATAACCGCTCTTGCGTTCCTGCCACATCGCGGCAAGCGCATAACTCCCCGCTACACACAGGCTCAGTTGGCTGGATTGCGCGAGGCCTTCGACAATCGTCGACGACATGACGGATAGCAGCAGCAAGTACTGCGGGAAGAGTCCGACGCCAAATGCAAACTCTTCGGCCCGAACCGGGGCCGCGATTTCCGGCGAGCGACGTGTTCGCCAAATTCGCCATGCCACATAAATTACACCGTGAAAGAACGCGCCGTACTCGACCCAGTTCCCGTCAAATATGAAGTTCGGCATCGCCAGACATTACCTTCGGCAAAAGAGCCAGATTGCGGACACCGAGGCGCCGATTACGGCGCCGATGTAGCGTGGATCAAACGGGAAAAAAGGGAGCTGCATGTTGCCAACGGTGACACCGGTCAACGAGATACCAATGACGGTGTAGCTCGCGACGCCGCGAAGCTTTGCTCGTGTCTGAGGGGAAATCTTGATCATGAAAGCCTGCGACTGATATTCGACAGCGACGAAAGGAGAGGGGGCATGACAAATTCTATTTCGTCGCCATACGTCGAGCGCAAGCGTTTACCTGCCGCGTAGCAGCAAATCCGAAAAATCCCTAAGCGCTGAAATTCAGTGACGTCGCTATTGAACGACCACGGTCGTCGTGACGCGATGATCGCCGGTCGACGGAATGCGACTCGTGAACTCGCGCGGAAAACCTACCGTCCATGTCACGACGTCGGTGCCTGCGACTTTCCCCGCCTGATACCAGACGATCATGCCGGGAAAGCGCATCGTCTCGCAGCGTTGTCCCGCGGGCACGGTGTAGTCGGTCCACTCGGCCGACACTTCACCGAGCGCGGGAACGGAGTCGAGCTGGAAGGTGGGTTGTCCGAGCGAGCGGCACAGCGCGCTGTAGTTGGGCTGTACCCATATCGCGACTTTTTCGCCGATGGGAACCGTAATCTCAATCGACGCTGGCGGATAAGCGGCCTGACCGAAGGCTGTACCAATCCCCAGCCAGCCGACGACGAAAAGCGCAACGCGCCCGGCACGCCAAAGGTTGCGACGGCATGTTTCGGCAAGTAGCGGGAGGCGATACTCAGGACGGGGGCGCTCGGTGTCAGACGCGAAGGGCATGCGGGCGCTGCACCGGGATGCGGCGCGTGCGGTGTTGGCGGTATCCATATTCGGATCTCCCACCCCCCAGGCGGCCGACTGGGAACGTTCTCATATTCCCGGCATGACGTCGGCACGACAATTCAATTACAGTGCACGCGAGCACGTAAGGCAAGGAACCGGAGCGGATCGATCAAGTGCCGCTTTCACGGCCACGCGTTCGCCCCATCGGGATAACCCGGGGCCACCGGAAACAACAAACCAGAAAGGGAGCCAGCAGATGAAGGTCAATCGCATCGTTGCAAACATCGCCGTGCCGACGCACGAGGCGATGCAGGCCGCGCAGCACTTCTACGGCGAATTGCTCGGACTCGAACTTCTGATGGATCACGGCTGGATCGCGACGTACGGCAACGCCGCGAAGATGACCGTGCAGATGAGTGTCGCGACCGAGGGCGGTGCGGGTACGCCGGTGCCCGACGTGTCGATCGAAGTCGATGATGTCGACGAAGCGTTCACTCGCATGCAGGCTGCGGGCATTGCCATCGAATACGGCCCGGTGGACGAGCTCTGGGGCGTGCGCCGCTTCTATGTGCGCGATCCGTTCGGCAGGCTCGTCAACATTCTTTCGCACCGATAACGGCCGCGCCCCGAGCACGGCGTGTGTGACCGCCTATCTACCGTTCGCTTGCACCGCCCACCGCTCACCGCTCACCGCCCATCGAAGTAAGCCGCGAGTTTCTGCGCCTCGAACGCTTGCACCACGTAGTCGACAAACACCCGCGTGCGCAACGGCAACTGCTTCTTGTTCGAGTAATAGACGAACAGGCCGCCATATTCCTCGCACCAGCCGGGCAGCAGCCGTATCAGCCGGCCGGTGTCGAGCAGCGGCGCGGCGTGGGGCATTGGCAGCAGCGCAATGCCGTAGCCGAGGGCGACGGCATGCGCGATCGCCTCGGGGTCATCGAAGATCATGCGCGTGCGCGCTTCCACATTGACCCGCTCGCCGCGTGCATTGCGCAACTCCCACGCGCGCAGTCGTCCCGACATTCCGGAGCGGCGCATCACACCGTCGAACGACGCCAGTTCGGAGGGATGCTTCGGCATCGCCCGATCCGCCATATACGCCGGCGACGCGCAAATTACGGTATAGGTCGGCGCCAGACGCCGCGCGATGACCCCGGGTGTCAACTCGATGCCCCCGCCGACGGCGGCGTCGAAGCCTTCACTTACGACATCCACGCTGCGGTTATCGAAGCGCCAGTCGGGCACGATCTCCGGGTAGCGCGCAAGAAACTCGCCGAGCATGGGGACCAGATACTGCCGCCCGAACGCGTGCGCCACGCTCACCTTGAGCACGCCCGATGGCGCGCTTTCGCTCTCGGCGGCGCGTGCCACAGCGTCGGTGAGTGCCGCAAAGGGCCCGTCGATCTCCCGCAGGAACGATTCGCCACCCGCACTTAGCGTGAGACTGCGCGTGCTGCGGTGAAACAACCGCAAGCCGATCTGCGCTTCCAGTCGCGCGACATTCTTGCTCACCGCCGCAGGCGTGATGCCGAGTCGCCGCGCCGCCGCAGAGAAGCTGCCGGTACGCGCGCTGAGGACGAAGGATTCGAGCAGGTTCAGGGCTTCCATAGGTCACCTGTTCCATTGGGTTGAAAGTGATGATCGGAATTATGGACTAGTTGGCAGGTAATCCGCCGACCATACTGGCTTCACTTTTCCAAACAACGGAGTGGCATCATGGCAACGAAATTTCAAGGCAAGGCAGCGTTTGTGACGGGTGGCTCGCGGGGTATCGGTGCGGCCATCGTGCAGCGGCTGGCGGACGATGGCGCTGCGGTCGCCTTCACCTACAAGGGCTCGAAAGCAGAAGCCGAAGCCATCGCGGCAGGCATTCGTGCCGCTGGCGGGCGCGCGCTGGCCTTGCAGGCCGATGCTGCCGATGCGGCGGCGCTGGGCAAGGCCGTCGACGACGCCGCCCGGGAATTCGGCAAGATCGATATTCTCGTGAACAATGCTGGCGTTTTCACCATGGCCAACGTCGCAGACATGGCGCTCGAAGACTTCGACCGGATCCTCGACGTCAACGTGCGCTCGGTATTTGTGGCGTCGCAGGCGGCACTCGCCCATATGGGCGACGGCGGGCGCATCATCAACATCGGTTCGTGCAATGCCGACCGCATGCCGTTCGCCGGCGGCGCAGCGTATGCGATGAGCAAGGCGGCGCTCGTCGGCCTGGTCAAGGGGATGGCACGTGACCTCGGCCCGCGCGGCATCACCGTCAACAACGTGCAGCCGGGGCCGACCGCGACCGACATGAATCCGGCGACCGGCGATTTTGCCGGTGTGATGCACGACCTGATGGCCCTCAAGCGCCACGCCGAACCGTCGGAAATCGCTGCCATGGTTGCCTACGTCGCTAGCGATGAGGCAGGCTTCGTGACCGGGGCCAGCCTGACGATCGACGGTGGTTTCAACGCGTAATTTGGCGCGGCAAGTCGGTACGTAGAGTGCGGTAGCTGGCTACGCAACTAGCCAGCTACTCAACGGCGGAGTGGCCTCAGCGGTCTCGCCGAAGTATTACGGTCGTAACCGGCGGTAAGCAGACACCCTTCGCAATGTAAACCCCGGCGCGAGGGTGGCGATTAGACTGCCTTCATGAAGGTCGTCCACATCTCGCACACGCCGGTGGCGGGCAGTCCGGGCAACATCGTCTCGGCGCTCAACCGGTTGACCGATATCGAAGCGCGGCACGTCGTCTTTGACGCGGCCGCGTATCAGACACGCACGTTCGCCGTCGATATCGACTGGAAACGCCAGCGCGATATGGCACTTGATGTCATCGCTGCCGCCGACGTCATTCATATCCATCAGATTTTTCCGATGGAGAAGACCTTCGGCGCCGACTTCCCGCAGCTTTTCACCAATAAGAAGCTGATACGCCAGTTCCATTCGGCGCCCGAGTTGTGGGCACGCGATGACAAGGCGATGCGCGAGCGAATCGTAAATGATCCGATCCCGCAACTGGTCATCGCGCAAGGCCCCGAGCGCTTTTATCCATTCGCGCGCGTGGTGCCCAACATCGTGCCGCTCAACGATCCGCGTTACATGCCCCAACCGGAGAGAGCGAGCGACGCGGGCCGCCCTGTGGTGGTCTTTTCACCGAGCGGACGTTCGTCGGGCTGGCGCAAGCGCTGGGAGACCAAAGGCGCGCCGCAAACGCTCCGTCTTTTACATCGGCTTGAACGTCGCGGGTTATGCGAAATTCGCCTGATTACCGGTACGCCGCATGACGAGTGCCTGCGCCTGAAACAAAGCGCTGCCGTCGCGCTCGATGAGTGCGTGACGGGCAACTACCATCTCTCCGGGCTTGAAGCGCTCTCGCAGGGCAAGCCCACGCTAGGTCATCTCGACAACCGTGTGCAGTCGCAACTTCGCCGCCTGACTGGTGCGTTTGAATTGCCATGGGTCGACGTGCCGCTCGAAGCTGCCGAGGCACCGCTCGTCGAGTTGCTGACGAACGCGTCGCTGCGTACGCAGATCGGTGCGGCGTCACGTCGCTGGATGGAGACCTACTATCAGGAAAGCGCGATGGTCGAGTACTACCGGCAGGCGTATCTCGATCTGTTCAACGCGCCGAATCGATTCACCGAGCGGCGTATCGACGACGCCACGCAGTGGCTCGCGGTCTCGCTGCCGAACTTGCGGTGGCGGGCGCGGCGCAACGCCAACGCCTTCTGGCGCGGCCTTTGGGAGACGTGGCACGGGCGTTGAGCGTCGCGCCGCCTCTGCCTCACATCTACCTCGTCTCTATCCGCGTCCTCGCACCGTCCTCGCGCTCGCCGCGTGCCTCATTCCGAAAACAACGCGAACAGCAAGTTACGCATCCATTGACTGGCTGGTTCCTGATGAAAGCGCGCGTGCCAGAACAGATTGATCTGAATGTCAGGCACGTCAATGGGGTGCGAGACATAGCGCAAGCCGAAGTGCTGCGCGCTGCGCTGGGCAAACTTCTCGGTGACCGTCGCGACGAGATCGGTCGCGTGCAGGATGTCTGCCAATGCGACGAAGTGCGGCACCCGCAGGCGAATGTTGCGATGCACGTGCGCGCGCGCCATGAACTCGTCGACTTGGCCGTGGCCCGTGCCGGCAGCCACCACAACCACCTGCTCGGCGAGCTCGAAATCGTCGCGTGAGAGTGCGCTGGTGTTGCTGTCATCGGGCCGATCGAGGGGGTGTCCGGGGCGGAACATGCAGACGTACTTCTGTCGAAAGAGTCGTCGCTGAAAGAAGCCGGAGGTCAGGTCGGGCAGGTGCCCGACGGCCAGATCGACCTGTCCGGCCGCCATCTCCTCCTGCAAGTTGATTGCCGTATTGCGCACGGTGCTGACCGTAATGCCCGGGGCCTGCTCGCCGAGTGCGTGCATCAGGCGCGGCAGAAAGTGCACTTCACCGATGTCCGTCATCGCAATCTGAAACGCCTTCTGGCTTGTCGCGGGGTCGAACGCCACTTGACGATTGAACACGCCGTGCAGCGCGTCGAGCGCTGCGGCCACGGGTTCGGCCAGTTCGGTGGCCATTGGCGTCGGCAGCATGCCCCGCGAAGTGCGGATAAACAGCTCGTCGTTGAACAACTTGCGCAGGCGCGCGAGGGCATTGCTGACAGCAGGCTGCGTAACGCCGAGGGCTTGCGCCACCCGCGATACGCGCCGTGCGTTGTAAAGATGCTGGAACACCACCAGCAGGTTCAGATCGACAGTGTGCAGGTCCATGGCGGGCAGTCGGGGCGAGTCGCGATAACGACGGCGATAACGACGGCGATAACGACGGCGAGGCGATGCCGCGCAAGTATCGATGTGGAGCGTCTTGCCAGTGTTATCACTGAAATCTATGGAGGATATAAGCGAGATTCTATTGGTTTATATCGCCCTGTGCGCGATCCTTCGTTCAAACGGCGTAACAACGCCACAAACGGTGCCCGCGGGTATCGAAAGAACGGAGACAAATCCCCATGGAAGTCAGCGTGCAACCGCTCGGCGAGCGTTTTGCCGCCGTGCCCGGCGACAACCTGCTCAAAGCCCTCACCGATCGTCAGATCCCCATTTCGTATAGCTGCCTCTCGGGGCGCTGCGGCACGTGCCGCTGCAAAGTCGTGTCCGGCAACGTGCAAGAGACCGGGGGCTACGAGTATCGGCACAACGTCGGGACCGATGACGACACGAGCGCCGATGGCCGCTACGTGCTGGCTTGTCAGGCAACGGTGCACGGCGACTGCGAGATCGAGTTGCCGGAGATCGACGAAGTTGTCGTTCACCCCGCAAAGATTCTCAAGGCGACCGTGCTCGCCATTGAGCCGCTCACCCATGACATCCAGCGTCTGGTACTCAAGCCAGCCAAGCCCCTGAGTTTTTCGCCGGGGCAATACGCAACGCTGCAATTCACACCGGAACACATCCGGCCGTATTCGATGGCGGGGATCGATGCCGACGGGACGCTCGAATTTCACATCCGGCGCGTGCCGGGTGGCGCGGTTACCGGATACGTCGCGGAGCAACTGAAGGTCGGCGACGCCGTGCGTGTGTCGGGGCCGCTCGGTACGTCTTATCTGCGCACGCGCCATGACGGCCCGATGCTGTGCGTGGCGGGTGGCACCGGACTCGCCCCGGTGCTTTCGATCGTGCGCGGAGCGATTGCCCGTGGCATGACCAATCCCATCGAAATCTACGTGGGCGCGCGCTCGCCATCCGATGTGTACGGCCTCGCGTGGTTGCGTGAACTGGCCGCGCGCCATGACGGCAGCCTGCGCTTGCACGTCGTGACGACGAGTGGCGCATCGGCTGTCGGCATATCGGCCGCGTCTGGCGCCCAAGCTACAGCCGCCACCCCAGCCGCCCCCGTTGTCTCCGCCGAGGACGGCAGCCCGCTCTCGCGACTCGGTCACGTGACGGATGCCATTGCTGCCGACTTTGCCGGCGCCGGGGCCTTGGCGGGGTGGCGAGCGTACCTGTGCGGTGCGCCGCCGATGGTCGACGCTGCGACGGCGTTGTTGCGCGGGCGCGGGATGGATGCCAGCCATATCTACGCCGACGCCTTCTATGCCCGGGCGGCTTGATTTTTTGCAACGCATCGGGACGCAGCGTCGTTGCCGTCCGACGTCACGCGCTTCGTGAATTCCCCAAAGGAGACAACCGTGAGTACAACACCGCAGACCGGACACGATCCGGCGTCGACAGGAATGTCAGAGCCGTTGGCCGCATCTTCAGCGTCTGAAGTGTCAGGCACGTACGACACGTACGACACGTCAGATATCTGGCCCGCCGAGGGCACGAGTCGTATCCCGTTTCGGGTCTATACGGATACCGATCTGTATCGGCGCGAGCTTGAACAGTGCTTCTATCGCGGCCACTGGAACTATGTCGGGCTGGAAGCGGAAGTGCCGAATCCCGGTGACTTCAAGCGAACGGTCATCGGCGAGCGCTCGGTGATTGTCACGCGTGATGCGAGCGGCGACATCAATGTGGTCGAGAACGTCTGCGCGCATCGTGGCATGAAATTCTGCCGTGAGAAGCGTGGCAATCGGACCGATTTTCACTGCCCCTATCACCAGTGGAACTACGACCTCAAGGGCAACCTTCAGGGCGTGCCGTTCCGTCGCGGCGTCAAGCAGGATGGCAAGGTCAACGGCGGTATGCCGAAAGACTTCAAGCCGGAAGACCACGGCCTCACCAAGCTCAAGGTGGCGACACGCGGCGGTGTGATCTTCGCGTCGTTCGATCACGACATCGAGTCGCTCGACGACTTCCTCGGCCCCGAGATCGGTGCGTACTTCGATCGCCTGTTCGATGGGCGCAAGCTCAAGCTGCTCGGCTACAACAAGCAACGCATTCCGGGTAACTGGAAGCTGATGCAGGAGAACATCAAGGACCCGTATCACCCGGGGCTGCTGCATACCTGGTTCGTCACCTTCGGGCTCTGGCGTGCGGACAACAAGTCACGTCTGGTCATGGACGCGCACGGCCGTCACGCCGCGATGATCTCCACGCGCGGTCAGGGCGGTGGCGGGGAGGTGACCTCGGGCGTGTCGAGCTTCAAGGAGACGATGTCGCTCAACGACACGCGCTTTCTCGACATCGTGCAGGAAGACTGGTGGAAGGGGCCGACGGCAGTGCTCATGACGCTCTTTCCCAGCGTCATTCTTCAGCAGCAGGTCAACTCGGTTTCTACGCGTCACATCCAGCCGCGCGGCCACGATTCGTTCGACTTCGTGTGGACGCACTTTGGCTTCGAAGACGATACCGACGAGATGACGCAGCGCCGTTTGCGACAGGCCAACCTATTCGGGCCGGCAGGGTTCGTGTCGGCCGACGATGGCGAGGCGATCGAATGCTCGCAGGAAGGGTTCGAGCAGAAGCCGTGGCACCGCGTGCTCGCGGAACTGGGCGGCACGGGCGTGGAGAACACCGACCACATGGTGACCGAGACGCTGATTCGCGGCATGTACGCGTATTGGCGCCGCGTGATGGGCGTTTGAGGAGACACGAGAAGATGGTCGACTTTGTGACGTTTCAAGCCGTTGTCGAACTCAATGCGGCCTATGCGGCGGCGCTCGATGCGCAGCATTGGGATGCGTGGCCGGGGTTCTTTCTCGACGACTGCATTTATCGCGTGCAGCCACGCGAGAACTACGACATGGGACTGCCCCTCGCGACGCTCTCGTTCGAGAGCCGAGGAATGCTGCAAGACCGCATCTACGGCATCCGCGACACGCTCTTTCATGACCCGTACTACCAGCGTCACGTGATCGGCTTGCCGAGCATCAAGGCGCTCGATGAGACCACGCTGCACGTGGAATCGAACTACGCGGTTTTTCGGACCAAGCCGGATCAGCTCACCGATATTCTGTCGGTCGGCCGTTATCTGGACATCGTCAAACGAACCGGCGACGGGTGGAAATTCGCGTCCCGGTTGTGCATTTTCGACAGCGAGATGATTCCCAACTCGCTGATCTACCCGATCTGAAGCGAGGACACCATGAGCGGTAACTGGATCGAGGCGGCTCCACGCGACGCCATTCCCGAAGACGACGTCGTTGGCCTGGCGGTGGGCGGGCGCGACATTGCCCTGTACGGGGTGGACGGGGAGGTGTTCGCGACCGATAACGTGTGCACTCACGGGAACGCGCGCTTGTGCGACGGGTTTCTGGAGGGGCACGAGATCGAATGCCCGCTGCATCAGGGCAAATTCGACGTGCGCACCGGTGCGGCCATGTGCGCGCCGCTCACCGAGGGGGTGAAGACTTATCCCATTCGGATCGAAGCCGGCAAGGTCTACGTCGACCTGGGCTGACGACTTGACGACAAGACGACCCGGCGAAGGGTCTCTGGGATAGACGGACCGATGACCGGTGTTACCGGTCTAGGGGAAATCGTCCAAACGGGCTGCCGGCAAGGCGGCCCGTCGCGTTTGCGCGACAAGATTTCGTGCGCTCACGTCCTGCGGGGAGTGGCAGTGGCCCAGTCGCAGCGCGCTGGCGCATATGATTCATTGTTTTATTGAATGACACATATGACTCATTTCGATGAAACGGCATCCTCGCGTTTGAGGCCGTTTTCGTCCGCCCGTATTCGTTAAAAAAGCTATTTATTTCCGGCGCTTATCTGTGGCATATCGCCGTCGTTGTCAGACAGTCGCCTGCGTAGGAATACTTAGCCTTTTCAGCTAATTGCGTAATTGATTTCCGCAACTCAGGATCGATGGGCGTTATTTTAATAACTGAGTGGAATATTGCTATGTGGCGGGTTTTATAAGCGATTAAACGCAGATAAATTGTGCCGTGCGCAGAATGCTGAGTGGAAAGTTGCGTTCCGGTTTGTATTCAAAAACGGATCCAAAAGATTCAAGGTGGTGCAGTCTTTTGTGCGGCGCAATAAAAAACCCGGCCGAAGCCGGGTTTCCGATGCATTGAAGCTCAGCGTATCAGGACGGTGCCTGAATGTTCGAAGCCTGCTTGCCCTTGGGGCCTTGCACCACCTCGAAGACCACCTTCTGACCTTCCTTCAGGGTCTTGAAGCCGTTCATCTGGATCGCCGAGAAGTGAGCGAACAGATCTTCGCCACCTTCATCCGGCGTGATGAAACCAAAACCCTTGGCATCGTTAAACCATTTGACCGTACCGGTTGCCATACAAACTTCCCCTAAACAATTACGACTACTACATATCACCGCAACAACGAGCACATCTGAAAAACCCGCCGACTAGTCGCGGCGGCTTCTTAGGCTCACCCAGGCATCTTTTCTTTTAAAACGCTTATAGAGGAAAAGCGCCAAGTTGATTGTTTTCGCTAACTACCAATAGTGTCAAGCCCTTTTTCGCCGATAGAAGATGAGTTCGATCAGGTTTTACCCTTATATCTAGGAGGGCATAAGCAGTGCCGCGACACGCCCTTGAAATTTGGGTTAAGCTGACTCATATGGGTGTGGCACCCCCGGTGGTCGGGGCTGCGGCGCCTTGCTGGACAACGCACGCGGCGATTTGGCGAGTGTTGGCATTCCGGTGGACACCGGCGGCAGGCGGCAATAGGAGCTTCGATTGCTTCCTGCGCCCCGGAGTTGTTTAGAATCCACGTATGGCAACCTTACCGACAACGCATGACGACACCGTACAGGAGCGGCAAGAGCAACAGCTCAAGCCGCCTTCGATGTACAAGGTGGTACTGTTGAACGACGATTTCACCCCGATGGAGTTCGTGGTGATGGTCATTCAGGAATATTTCAATAAGGACCGGGAATCTGCAACGCAGATCATGCTCAAGGTCCACCGAGAGGGCAGGGGAGTTTGTGGGGTCTTCACGCGCGACGTCGCGGCGACCAAAGTTGAGCAAGTTGTTAGCCATGCAAGGCAGTCCGGGCACCCGCTGCAGTGCGTGATGGAGGAAGCATGATTGCCCAGGAATTGGAAGTCAGCCTGCACATGGCGTTTATGGAAGCGCGCCAGGCCAGACATGAATTCATCACGGTCGAGCACCTGTTGCTCGCCCTCTTGGATAACCCGACCGCTGCCGAGGTGCTGCGCGCCTGCGCCGCAAATCTAGACGATTTGCGCCAGAACCTGCGCAACTTCATCGCGGACAATACGCCCACGGTGCCGGGCAGCGACGAGGTCGACACTCAGCCCACGCTCGGTTTCCAGCGCGTGATTCAACGCGCCATCATGCACGTCCAGTCCACTTCCAACGGTAAGAAGGAAGTGACCGGTGCCAATGTGCTGGTGGCCATCTTCGGTGAAAAAGACTCCCATGCCGTCTACTACCTGCAACAGCAGGGCGTGACGCGTCTGGATGTCGTCAACTTCATCTCGCACGGCATCACCAAGACTGGTGCTGCGGGCGAGTCGGCCAAGGCCGGTGAAGGCAGCACCGAGGGTGAAGAGGGCGCGAGCGCCAAGGAAAGTCCGCTGGCGCAGTACACGCAGAACCTCAACCAGCTCGCACGCGACGGCAAGATCGATCCGCTGATCGGCCGCGAGTCGGAAGTCGAGCGCGTGGTGCAGGTGCTGTGCCGCCGCCGCAAGAACAATCCGCTGCTCGTGGGTGAAGCCGGCGTGGGCAAGACGGCGATTGCCGAAGGCCTCGCCTGGCGCGTCACGCGTGGCGAAGTGCCCGAGATTCTGCAAGACGCTACGGTCTTCTCGCTGGATATGGGCGCGCTGCTCGCCGGCACGAAGTATCGCGGTGACTTCGAGCAACGCCTGAAGGCCGTGCTCAAGGAACTCAAAGAGCGCCCGGGTGCGATTCTGTTCATCGACGAAATTCACACGCTGATTGGCGCAGGTGCCGCCTCGGGCGGCACGCTCGATGCCTCGAACCTGCTCAAGCCGGCGCTGTCGTCGGGGCAGTTGAAGTGCATCGGCGCGACCACGTTCACCGAATATCGCGGCATTTTCGAGAAGGATGCAGCGCTTTCACGCCGCTTCCAAAAGATCGATGTGAACGAGCCGACCGTCGAGCAAACCGTGCAGATCCTGCGCGGCCTCAAGTCGCGCTTCGAAGAGCACCACGGCGTGAAGTACTCGTCGAGTGCCCTGTCGGCGGCCGCCGAGTTGTCGGCCAAGTTCATCACCGACCGTCATCTGCCGGACAAGGCGATCGATGTGATCGACGAAGCAGGTGCCGCGCAACGCATCCTGCCAAAGTCGAAACAGAAGAAGACCATCGGCAAGGGCGAGATCGAAGAGATCGTCTCGAAGATCGCGCGCATCCCGCCGCAAAGCGTGTCCGCCGATGATCGCGGCAAGCTTCAGACGCTGGATCGCGACCTGAAGAGCGTGGTGTTCGGGCAAGACCCGGCCATCGACGCGCTGGCGGCCGCCATCAAGATGTCGCGCGCCGGGCTGGGCAAGACGGACAAGCCGATCGGTGCGTTCCTGTTCTCGGGACCGACCGGGGTCGGCAAGACCGAAGTCGCCAAGCAACTGGCCTTCACGCTCGGTATCGAACTGATTCGCTTCGACATGTCTGAGTACATGGAGCGCCACGCGGTCAGCCGTTTGATCGGCGCGCCGCCGGGCTACGTGGGCTTCGATCAGGGCGGCCTGCTCACCGAAGCGATTACGAAGAAGCCGCATTGCGTGCTGCTGCTCGACGAAATCGAAAAGGCGCATCCGGACATCTTCAACGTGCTGCTTCAGGTGATGGACCACGGCACGCTGACGGACAACAACGGGCGCAAGGCCGATTTCCGCAACGTCATCATCATCATGACGACGAACGCGGGTGCCGAGACGATCAATCGCGCCAGCATCGGCTTCACGAACGAGCGTCAGGCCGGTGATGAAATGGCCGACATCAAGCGGATGTTCACGCCGGAGTTCCGTAACCGTCTGGACTCGATCATCAGCTTCAAGCCGCTCGACGAGCAGATCATCCTGCGCGTGGTCGACAAGTTCCTCATCCAGCTGGAAGATCAGCTGCACGAGAAGAAGGTCGAAGTTGTCTTCACCGACAAACTGCGCACGTATCTGTCGAAGAAGGGTTTCGATCCGTTGATGGGTGCCCGACCGATGCAGCGTCTGATTCAGGACACGATTCGTCGTGCACTGGCCGACGAATTGCTCTTCGGGCGTCTGACGACCGGCGGCCGTGTGACCGTCGATCTCGACGAGCACGATCAGGTGCAACTGTCGTTCCCCGAGGACGGCAACGCCCGCTCGGAACCGGAAGCTGCCGAAGTCGAGTAAGCCGAGTAAGCCGAGCAAGCCGGTCAGCGATGCGCCGACGAACCTGCTGGAAAGAAAAAACGCCGCGATATGCGGCGTTTTTTCATGGGCGCGTCAGCCGCAAACCACGCGGTGTGGCGTCACATACTTAATGCTTGCCCGTGCTGCCGAAGCCACCGGCACCGCGATCGCTCTCGGGGAATTCGTCCACGAGGTTGAACTCGGCCTGCACGACCGGCACGATCACCAGTTGCGCCAGACGCTCGAACGGGTTCAGCACGAACGGCTCGTTGCCGCGGTTCCACGTCGAGACCATCAACTGGCCCTGATAATCCGAGTCGATCAGCCCGACCAGATTGCCGAGCACGATGCCGTGCTTATGGCCGAGGCCCGAGCGCGGCAGAATCAGCGCGGCATAGCCCGAATCGGCCAGATGGATCGCCAGACCCGTCGGCACGAGCACGGTCTGGCCCGGGGCGATGGTGAGCGGTGCGTCGAGGCACGCGCGCAGATCGAGCCCGGCGCTACCCGGCGTGGCGTAGGCGGGGAGCTGCGAGCGAAGGCGTTCGTCGAGGATCTTGACGTCGAGTTTCATGGCGTAGGCTTGGCGTAATTCAGAAAAAAATCAGTCGGAGGCACCGTCGGATGCCGATAGCGAGAACGCTTGCGCCAGCAATTCATGCGAGCGCAGACGGGCGCGGTAACTGCCGGCCACCGTCAGCACGATGATCTCGTCGGCGTCGAACTGCTCCTGCAACTCGAGCACGCGAGCGGTCACGCGTTCCGGGGTGCCGATGATACTACGGGGCTTCTCGCGCGCGATCACCGACAACTCGCGGTCACGATATTGCGGCTTGGCATCCGCGCCTTGCTCAAGGCTCGGAATCGGCTCGTTCATGCCGTAAGCCATCTGCACGCGGCGCAGGTCGACACCCGCTTCAAGGGCTTCGGCTTCGGCATCGGTATCCGCGCAGATCACGAAGAGCGCCACCGAGCAGTAGGGCTTGTCGAGCTGTCCCGGCGTAAAGCGCTCACGATACGCCTCGGTCACGCGATGGCCGTAGTGCGCATTGATGAAGTGCGCAAAGCAGTAGCGCAACCCGAGTTGTGCGGCGAGCAATCCACCGAATTCACTCGACCCCAGCACCCATAGCTCCGGACGCGTTTCGACGGCCGGTTGCAGCAGCACGCCGCGATACGGGTGATCGTCGGGCAGGGTGCCGTCGAAGAGACGGGCCAGTTCCTCCACTTGCTGCGGAAAGTGCTCGCCTGCATCGTAGGGCCCTTTGGCGACGGCGCGTGCGGTGCGCATGTCGCCACCGGGTGCTCGCCCGACGCCGAGGTCGATGCGATTCGGAAACAGCGCTTCGAGCATCAGAAATTGCTCAGCAAGCTTGAACGGGCTGTAATACGGCAGCATCACGCCGCCGGACCCGACGCGCAGACGTTTGGTCACGCTGGCCAGCCGCGCGATCATGACTTCGGGGGCAGGGTTGGCCACGCCACGCAGGCCGTGGTGTTCCGCGCACCAGTAGCGCGTGTAGCCGAGATCGTCGGCGGCTTGGGCCAACTCGACCGTGGCGGCGATGGCATCTGCGGCGCTATGGCCGTGAATCACCGGTGTCTGATCGAGCACCGAGAGTTTGATGCGATTGCGGGTTTGCGTCATGGAATCGATGCTCCTTGCATCATCTGGTGCTGTCGCGAGCGTTCAGGAATTCCCGCAGGCTCGCACGCACCGGCAACTCGACAATTCTCCGAACAGCTCAATGACCGCCGCCAGCCGGACCCACCGGCGCGTGGTCCGCGTTGGCGTGGGGCAAGCGCGCGATCATCAGAATGGCGACGATGCCGCCGAGCGCGCCGCAGAAAAAGATCGAGGCATAACCGAAATAATTCGCGACCAGCCCGGCCATCGGTCCAATCAGACCCAACGCCAGATCGAAGAAGGCCGAATAGGCTGCCAGTGCTGCGCCCCGATTTTGCGGCGGCACCGAACGCAGCGCTTCCACGCCGAGCGCCGGAAACACCAGCGAGAAGCCGAGACCGGTCAACCCGGCGCCGATCAGCGCCATGTTCGGATGGACGGCACCCCACAGCAGAAACTGGCCGAGGGCGCTGAACACGAGCGAGCACATTGCGACGCGGCGTCCACCGAAGCGGTCGACCGCATGGGCAAACAGAACGCGCATGCCGATGAAGCAGCCGCTGTACAGCGTGAGCGCGTAGGCGGCACCGGTCCAGCCGTGGCTGGCGTAATACAGCGTGATGAAGGCCGCGATCACGGCG
Organism: Pandoraea sp. PE-S2R-1; assembly: GCF_002179865.1. Lineage (NCBI taxonomy): Bacteria > Pseudomonadati > Pseudomonadota > Betaproteobacteria > Burkholderiales > Burkholderiaceae > Pandoraea > Pandoraea sp. PE-S2R-1. Next base: position 279,053 of record NZ_NGUR01000017.1, read on the forward strand.
TAGCCGATGCTGCCGAGCGTCATCGCCAGCCCCGGACGCCACACGAGGCCAACCACCCGCAGGAACGGCAAACGGGTGCCGCCGACCGGCGCGGCAGCGGGCAGGCGCAGCGCAATGGTGAAGGAGATCGCAGGCACGACAATGCTGACCAGCGCCACGACGGTGAACCCGGCCGATTCGAGCAGATAGGCGCCGAACGGTGCCCCCACGGCAATCGCCGTGTACATCGACACGCCTTGCCATGAGATGGCCTTGCTGGCGTGGGCCGCGCCAAGCAGGCCGATGCCCCACGACATGCCGCCGGTGAGCAGCAGACTTTCGCCGAAGCCGAGCACGACGCGTCCGGCAAACAACACGCCCAGCGCGAGCGTGGGATTCGGGATCATTGAGGCGATCAAATACAACACCCCGGCGGCGGCACAGCCGCACAACCCCGTCAGCACGGCACGGCGCGGGCCACGGGTGTCGACGGTGCGTCCGGCGTACGAGCGCAGCAGCAGCGTCACGACCGACTGGATACCGATAGTCACGCCGACGACGAACGAGCCGTAGCCGAGTGTTTCGTGGACATACACCGGCAGCACGGGCAGCGGCATGCCGATGGTCATGAAGCCGAAGAACATGATGGCGGCCAGCATGCTCAGTGTCCCGTAGACACTGACGACTGGCCGCGACGTTGGAGCGGGTTGCGTCATTTTGATTGTTATCGTGTGCGGCCCCCGGGAGTCGATGGGGGCAGTGATGCGATTAAAGCGAAAAATGCGATAGAAACGTGGCCAACATCGCGGGGCAACCGTGGCGAGTTGCCAGTGTGTCACCGTCGCCGGACAACGACGATGACAGCCGCGAGGCCAGTAGGGGCATGCTCAGGTACTCAGGCGCGTGCGGGCGCTCAGCCGGGCGCGCGCGAAGGCAGTCGTGCGGCGATCTCGACGATCAGGCTGCGGGCCAGCGATTGCTTGTCGGCGCGCGGCAGGCGCTTCTGACCGGCGTCGTCGAAGAGGATGACTTCGTTGTCGTCCTGTCCGAACGTGGCCGGGCCCAGGTTGCCCACGAGCAGCGGCACCTGTTTGCGACGGCGCTTCTCGGCACCATGCTTTTCCAGATCACCCGATTCGGCCGCGAACCCAACGCAATACGGCGGTTTGGGCAGTTGTGCCACGGCCGCGAGAATGTCCGGGTTCTGCACGAATTCGAGCGTGGGCACGTCGGCATCGCCCGTCTTCTTGATCTTGTCGTGCGCAACCTCGCGCACACGCCAGTCGGCCACGGCCGCCACGGCGATGAAGATGTCGCTATGCGACGCGTCGGCGAGCACGCGGTCGTACATCTGCTGCGCCGTCTGCACGTTGCTGCGCGTCACGCCGTACGGCGTCGCGAGTGCGGTTGGGCCTGCCACCAGATGCACATCGGCACCGGCTTGCGCCGCGGCCCGTGCGATGGCGAACCCCATTTTGCCGCTCGACAGATTGGTCAGGCCGCGCACCGGGTCGATCGGCTCGAAGGTCGGTCCGGCAGTAATCAGCACGCGCCGGCCTGCCAGCCGTTTGGGGCTAAAGAAGCCGACGACGGCTTCAAAGATGTCTTCCGGCTCGAGCATGCGGCCATCGCCGACTTCGCCGCACGCCTGATCGCCGCTGTCGGGGCCGAGAATTGTCACCCCGTCGCCGCGCAGGGTCGCCGCGTTGCGTTGCGTCGCCGGGTTGCCCCACATCTGCCGGTTCATCGCGGGCGCTACCAGCAGCGGACAGTCGCGTGCCACGCACAGCGTGGAGAGCAGATCGTCGGCCATGCCGTGCGCGAGCTTGGCGAGAAAGTCGGTGGAGGCGGGGGCGATGAGAATGGCGTCGGCCTCGCGTGAGAGGTCGATGTGCGCCATGTTGTTGTCGACGCGGTTATCCCACTGGCTGGTAAACACCGGCCGCCCGGAGAGCGCCTGCATCGTGAGCGGGGTGATGAACTGCGTGGCGGCGTCGGTCATGACGACCTGCACGGTCGCGCCTGCCTTGATGAACAGTCGCGTGAGTTCGGCAGACTTGTAGCAGGCGATGCCGCCGGTGAGTCCGAGGACGATGGTCTTGCCCGCAAGTTCCATTTGAAAATGCCTCCTCCAAAGTGCCGCGCGGCGCCTCCTGGGCGCCGCGACGGTGGTGGCATCGGTTCGACGGGGTGTGATGCTGTTTTACGCTACCCCCCCGCGAACCGTGCCGCAGATGCTGCTGTGGCGTGGCTACTTGCCGCGCCGCACGCGTCGCAACTCGTCGATCACCAGCAGCACGGCGCCCACACAAATGGCCGAGTCGGCCACGTTGAACGCCGGCCAATGCCAGCCACCGACGTGAAAGTCGAGAAAGTCGATCACATGGCCATAGATCACACGGTCGATCACGTTCCCGAGCGCGCCGCCCAGAATCAGCGAGAGCGACAGGCAGAACATCTTCTGGCCGTTGTGACGCTTGAGCAGCCACATGATGACCACCGCCGCGACCACGCCGAGCAACGTGAAGAACCAGCGTTGCCACCCGCCCGCAGCGGCCAGAAAGCTGAACGCTGCGCCCTTGTTGTACACCAGCACCAGATTGAAGAACGAGGTCAGCGGGTGGAATTCGCCGTACTGGAACGTCTTCAGAATGGTGAGCTTGGTGACCTGATCGAGCAGAATCGCGATGACCGCAATCCCGAGCCACGGGGCCAGACCCAGCGTGGTGCCGATGCGGGCACCGCCGCCATTGCCATTGCTACCGTTGTTACGTCTTGCGCCCGAACGAGCGCCTGCTTTGCCAGCCATTATGCCGCGCTCCGGTGTTCGCCGCTGCCGAACAGATTCGACACGCAGCGGCCGCACAAGGTCGGATGTTCTGCGTCCGAACCCACGTCGAAACGATAGTGCCAGCAACGCTCGCACTTCTGATGCGTCGAAGGTGTGACGACCACGCCTTCATCGGCGTCGCCGGCCACTTGTTTGACGGTGGCTGCCGACGTGATCAGCACGAAGCGCAGATCGTCGCCGAGGCTGGCCAGCACGTCGAACTTGCGGCCCGCCACGCGCACTTCCACTTCGGCCTGCAACGACGAACCGATCTGCTCGGCGGCGCGGGCTTCTTCGAGTGCCTTCGTGACGTCGCCGCGCACGTTGCGCAGCAGGAACCACTTTTCGAGCAGTCGGGTGCTCTCGGCCACTTCCGGATACTGGTAATACGTTTCAGTGAAGATCGTGTCGTTGCCCGGCTGGAACACCTGCCACGCTTCTTCCGCCGTGAACGACAGGAACGGGGCCATCTGCTTGAGCAGGCCGTGCGTGATGTGATACAGCGCGTTTTGCGCGGCACGGCGGGCCGGGGCATCCGGGGCGCTCGTATAGAGGCGGTCCTTCAGGATGTCGAGGTAGAAGCCGCCGAGGTCTTCCGAGCAGAACGTCTGGAGCTTGGACACGACCGGGTGAAATTCATAGCGGTCGTAGTGGCCGAGCACTTCGGTTTGCAGCGAATTCGCGAGCGCGACGGCGTAGCGGTCGATCTCCAGCCACTGATCGGCCGGCATCGCATGCTTCGCGTGGTCGTAGTCGGCCAGATTCGCGAGCAGGAAGCGCAGCGTGTTGCGAATGCGGCGATACCCTTCGGTCACGCGCTTGAGAATTTCGTCCGAGATCGACAGCTCGCCCGAGTAATCGGTCGACGCCACCCACAGGCGGATGATTTCCGCGCCCAGCTTGTCGGCGACGTCCTGCGGCAGGATCGTGTTGCCGATCGACTTCGACATCTTGCGGCCCTGACCGTCGACGGTGAAGCCGTGCGTGAGCAGCGCCTTGTACGGCGGGCGGCCGTCGAGCATCGAGGCGGTCAGCAGCGACGAATGGAACCAGCCACGGTGCTGGTCCGAGCCTTCCAGATACAGATCAGCCGGGAAGCCCAGTTCATGCGCGTGCGAGCCGCGCAGCACGTGCCAGTGCGTCGTGCCCGAGTCGAACCACACGTCGAGCGTGTCGCGGTTCTTCACGTAATCCTTGGCTTCATCGCCCAGCAGTTCCACCGGGTCGAGCGTCTGCCAGGCTTCGATGCCTTCGATTTCCACGCGCTTGGCGATGGCTTCGAGCAACTCGGGCGTGCGCGGATGCAGCGCGCCGGTTTCCTTGTGCACGAAGAAGGCCATCGGCACACCCCATTGGCGCTGGCGCGAGAGCGTCCAGTCCGGGCGGTGCGCGATCATGTTGTGCAGGCGCTGCTTGCCCCACGCCGGGAAGAACTCGGTCGCTTCGATACCGGCGAGCGCGATCTCGCGCAGCGTCTTGCCGTCACCCGGCGCGCCTTCGACCGGCGTTACATCCATGCCGGCGAACCATTGGTTCGTCGCGCGGTAGATGATCGGCGTCTTGTGGCGCCAGCAGTGCATGTAGCTGTGCGTGTACTTGAACGAGTGGAACAGGGTGCCGGCTTCGCGCAGCGCGTCGACGATGTGCGGGTTCGCGTCCCAGATCGACTGACCGCCAAACAGCGGCAGGCTGTCCTGATAGCGGCCGTCGCCGAGCACCGGCATGCGGATTTCCGAATCGGGCATGTCGTGCGCCTTGCACGACAAAAAGTCTTCCACACCGTAGGCCGGGGCCGAGTGCACGATGCCGGTACCCGTGTCGGTCGTCACGTAGTCGCCGAGGTAGATCGGCGAGGTGCGTTCGTAGCCGGCGTCGGCCGTTGCCAGCGGGTGACGGAAACGGATCAGCGAAAGGGCTTCACCCTTCGTCTTCGCGATGATTTCGCCATGCAGGCCGTAGGTCTTCAGGCAGTCTTCGACACGGTCGGTGGCGAGGATCAGCAGGCCGCGCTCGGTCGACACCAGTGCGTACTCGACTTCCGGGTGCACGTTCAGCGCCTGGTTCGACGGGATGGTCCACGGCGTGGTCGTCCAGATGACGATGTAGCCCGTGTCCGTCGGCAGCTTGGCCAGACCGAACGCCTTGGCGACCTTCTCCGGTTCGGCGAAGGCGAAGCCGACGTCGATGGCCAGATCGGTCTTGTCCTTGTACTCGACTTCCGCTTCGGCCAGTGCCGAGCCGCAGTCGAAGCACCAGTTCACCGGCTTCAGACCCCGGTAGACGTAGCCGTTCTCCATGATCTTCGCGAGCGCACGAAGCTCATCGGCTTCGTTCGTGAAGTTCATGGTCTTGTACGGGTTGTCCCAGTCGCCCAGCACGCCCAGACGCTTGAAGTTGGGCTTCTGACGCTCGATCTGCTCGGCGGCGTAGGCGCGCGCCTTTTCCTGCACTTCACGCACGGGAAGGTGCTTGCCGAACTGCTTTTCGATCTGGATTTCGATCGGCATGCCGTGGCAGTCCCAGCCCGGCACATACGCGGCGTCGAAACCGGCAAGGCTGCGCGCCTTGACGATCATGTCCTTCAGGATCTTGTTGACCGCGTGGCCAAGGTGGATGTCACCGTTGGCATACGGCGGGCCGTCATGCAGGATGAACTTCGGCCGGCCCTTGCTGGCTTTGCGGATCTTGTCGTAGATCTTCTTGTCCTGCCATTGCTTGACCCATTGCGGCTCGCGCTTGGGCAGATCGCCGCGCATCGGGAACGGCGTATCCAGCAGATTGACGGGGTACTTGCTCGGGGCTTTCTTTTCGCTCATGGTGCTTCGCTACGAATTTTTGGAAATCGGTGTGGGGCGCTGGTGCCGTGTGCGTCGCGTGCCGGCCGGCGGGGCCGGTAGGACGCTTGGCGACGACGTATGCCAGAGGCGGCAGCGGGCCGCGCGCGCGACGCGAAGCGCCGGAGCACGCGGGCGAAGATCAACTAATTCGGTCAGTGGCCGAGGTGGCGAAGTCGCGTCGTGCGCTCGGGCCGTTGGCGTCGAGCGCATGGGCGAAATAGGCACGTGCCTCGCGCGTGTCCTGCGCGATGGCGGCTTCGAGTTCGGCCAGACCGTCGAATTTGGCTTCGTCTCGCAGCTTCTGCAAAAATTCCACGCGCACGAGTTTGCCGTAGCAATCGCCCGCGAAGTCCAGCAGATGCACTTCCAGCAGCACACGCCCCGAATCGTCGACGGTCGGGCGCAGGCCGAGGCTCGCCACGGCGGGCAGCGGCGTGGCGGCCAGCCCATGCACCTGCACGACGAAAATGCCCGCGAGGGCCGGGTGTTTGTGTGCGATACGAATGTTGAGCGTCGGGAAGCCGAGCTTGCGCCCGAGCTTCATGCCATGCACGACGTGGCCGGAGATCGCGTACGGGCGACCGAGCAGCGCATGGGCGCGCTCGAAGTTGCCGTCGGCGAGCGCGGCACGCACTTCCGAGCTGGAGATGCGCACGCCGTCATGGGCGATCGTCGGCATTTGCTGGACGACGAAGTCGTGCTGGCGGCCCGCTTCGCGCAGGTACTCGATATCGCCGGCGCGTTTGGCGCCGAAGCGGAAGTCGTCGCCGACGAGCAGCCAGCGCGTATGCAGGCCGTCCACAATGATGTTGCGAACGAAGTCTTCGGGCGACTGACCGGCGAAATGGGCGTTGAAGTGTTCGACCACCAGCCGGTCGACGCCGTGCGCGCGCAGTGCTTCGAACTTGTCGCGCAAGTTCGAGATGCGCGCGGGCGCCTTGTCAGGGGAGAAGTATTCGCGGGGATGGGGCTCGAACGTCATCACGCATACCGGCAGGCCGCGCGCAGCCGCTGCGGCGCGCACGCGCGCGAGCAGGGCCTGATGGCCGAGGTGCACGCCGTCGAAATTGCCGATCGTCAGCACACAGGGCGCTTTGCTTTGCGCGTTGGGTAGACCCCGGAAGACTCGCACGATAAGGAAGCGTCAGTACAGGACGTTGATGAACGTTGGTGGGTAAGCTGCGCGGCGCTGCCCGGGACTGCCGGCCTGCGGCGGCGGGGCGGGCCCGGGGTGCCTGACAGGACGGCCGATCCGACATTGCGGCGCCGCAGAACGTTGAATTATAAACGCTTCGGCGCCTTCGCGGCGCGGATCGCGTGTCTGGTGCGGCGCGCCAATGATAAAATCCGGCGATGAAGAACATTGTCATCCTGATTTCCGGACGTGGCAGCAATATGGAGGCCATCGTCCGTGCCTGTACTGAGGAAGGCTGGCCAGCCCGCGTGGCTGCTGTCATCGCCAACCGCGACGAGGCCGAGGGCCTCGCCTTTGCCCGCGAGAACGGCATCGCCACCGCCGTCGTCCCCAGCCGCGGCAAGACCCGCGAAGTTTTCGACGGCGAACTCGCCGCCGAAATCGACCGCCTCCAACCCGATCTGGTCGTGCTTGCCGGTTTCATGCGCATTCTGACGCCTGAATTCACCGAGCGGTACGCCGGACGCCTCGTGAATATCCATCCGTCGCTGCTGCCCGCGTTTCCGGGCTTGCAGACCCACGCACGGGCGCTGGAAGCCGGCTGCAAGATCGTCGGCGCGACCGTGCACTTCGTGACGGCCGAGCTCGATCACGGCCCGTTCGTGCTGCAAGCGGCCGTGCCGGTCATCGCCGGAGACACGCCCGAGGCACTGGCCGAGCGTATTCTTCCGCTGGAACACATCATTTATCCGCGCGCTGTGCGGTGGTTCGTGGAAGACCGTCTGGTCGTGGCCGATGGCCGCGTGACAGTCAAACCCGCCGCCGATGGCACGCCCGATCCGCAATGGCTTTTTGGTGAGAACGCATGAGCACCCGTCCGACACAGCGCCGCGATGGCGCAAATCAATCCGGTAACCGCTCAGGCGGCAAGTCGTCCGAGACGAAGGAGCGCTACGTGCGCCCCGACCGCTACGACCGCACCCGCAACGATCGCCGCCCGGAAGCCCCGCCCGCCGAGACCGCCCGCATGCGAGGCGACCATCTGTCGCCCGCGCTTTTCGAACATACGCAGCGCCTGCTCGGCAGCGTGCTCACGTTCACCGGCCCGGCCGACATGCTGGTGAGCACGTATTTCCGCGCCAACGCCAAGCTGGGCCACCGCGAGCGCGGTGTACTGGCCGAAACCGTTTTCGCGATCCTGCGCCGCAAGCTCGAATTCGGTCAGCACGCCGGCAGTGGTTCGGGCCCGCTGGAGCGCCGTCTGGCGCTGCTGGGTCTGGCCTTCACGCGCGGCTTGACGTCTGTGCAACTGGTCGCCACGCCTGACGAAGTCACGTGGCTGGAACACGTCGGTCAGATCGATCCGGCGAGCCTTTCCACGCGTGTGCGCACCAATTTGCCGGACTGGCTGTACGAGCGTCTCGCGAAGCGCTTTGACGCCGCAGAACTCGAACCGCTGGCCGCCGCGCTGAATCAGCCCGCGCCGCTCGATTGCCGCGTGAACCTGATCAAGGGAAATCGCGACGACGTGCTCGCGCAACTGCGCGCTGACGGGTTCTCGGCTGAGCCGACGCCGTTTGCGCCGAACGGCATCCGTCTGGCCGGCAAGCCCGCGCTGCAAAAGCACCCGCTGTTCATCTCGGGCACCATCGAAGTGCAGGACGAGGGCAGCCAGTTGCTGTGTCAGTTGGTCGCACCGCGCCGTGGCGAGATGATTGTCGACTTCTGCGCAGGGGCCGGTGGCAAGACCCTCGCCATCGGTGCGCAAATGCGCTCGACCGGGCGTCTCTATGCGTTCGATGTCTCGGACAAGCGGCTGGCGAAACTCAAGCCGCGGCTGGCGCGCAGCGGGTTGTCGAACGTCTATCCTGTGATGATCGACAGCGAGAACGACAGCAAGATCAAGCGTCTGGCGGGCAAGATCGACCGCGTGCTGGTCGATGCGCCGTGCAGCGGGTTGGGTACGCTGCGCCGTAATCCGGACTTGAAGTGGCGCCAGTCGCCGCAATCGGTGTCCGAGCTGACGCAAAAGCAGGCATCGATTCTGGCGAGTGCTGCGCGGCTGGTGAAGCCGGGCGGCCGTTTGGTCTACGCCACGTGCAGCCTGCTGAACGAAGAAAACAACGCGATCGCCGAGGCGTTTGCGGCGGCGCACCCGGACTTTGCGCTGGTGCCGGCCAACGAGTTGCTGGCGTCGCAGAAGATTGCGCTCGACACGGGCAAGTATCTGGAACTGCTGCCGAACCGCCACGCTACGGACGGGTTCTTTGCCGCCGTGTTCGAGCGCCGTGCGGCTGAAAAGGCACCGAAGGCACCCAAGGCAGCACCGGAAGTCACGGAAGTTGCTGAAGTTGCAGCACCGGAAGCGCCGGAAGCCTCGGCGGAGTAAGCCGGGCGGCCGGCCGATGGGTGAATGAGCGAGTGCCGCGAGTCACGGCGTGACCCGGCACATGCTTGCGGGCGTTAGCTAAGAAGGGAAAAAAGAGAAATGGCGATGCAGGAAAGTCCGGCTTTCGCGAAGTTGGTGCGCGACGTCGTACGCGACTTCGGCGACCCGCAAATCATCTGGCAGATCGTGGCACTGGCGGTCGCGCTCGGCGTGGCACTCGTCCTGCGGCGCTGGATGATCGGCCGCCTCGATCGCCATTTCGAGACCGTGGCACCGTCGCGCCGGGCCGGTTCGTCGAGCCTGCGACGCTCGTTTTTCCCCATGTTCGGCTGGCTTTGCGTGGCGCTCACGCGCGTGGTACTGCAAGAGTACATGCGCGTGTCGCTGTTGCGCCTCGCCGAAGTGCCGCTTTTCGGGACGGCACTGATCTATCTGGCGTTCTACTTCGCGCGCCGCCTGTTCGCCTCGTCACCCCATGCCTACGGGCTGTTGAAGGTATTCGAGCGGGTGTTCACCACGTTCGCCTGGCTGTCGATGCTGGCTTACGTGCTGGGCGTGCACGACGATATTCTGAACTGGCTGGCCAGCGTGCGTTTTGCCGTCGGTTCCAGCCATCTGACGCTGCTCTCGATGCTCTCGGGCATCCTCTGGATCGGCGTGACGCTGGTGTTGGCGATGTGGGTGGGTTCGCTGATCGAAGACCGGATCATGCGCACCACCACGCTCGACGGCAACCTCAAGGTGGTGATGTCGCGGCTGGTCAAGGGCGTGCTCACGCTGATTGCCGTGCTGGCCACGCTGTCGTTCGTGGGCATCGATATCACCGTGCTCGGCGTGTTCGGCGGGGCGCTCGGGGTGGGGCTGGGGTTTGGCTTGCAGAAGATCGCGTCGAACCTGGTGTCGGGCTTCATCATCCTTCTCGACCGCTCGGTGCGGCTGGGCGACCTGATCACCGTAGCGCCGTATCACGGCACTGTTTCCCAGATCAATACGCGATATACGGTCGTTCGTGGGCTTGATGGGGTGGAAGCGCTGGTACCAAACGAGAAGCTCGTGACGGACGTGGTGCAGAACCACTCGTTCACCGAGACGCGCGGGCGCGCCAAAGTGAACGTGCAGGTGGCCTACAGCGCCGACGTAGAACTGGCCATGTCGCTGATGCTGAAAGCTGCTGAGGGGATTCCCCGCGTACTGACGGACCCGCCGCCGTCGGCGTTGCTACTGAACTTTGGGGCCGACGGCATGGACCTCGAAATGGGGTTTTGGGTACAAGACCCCGCTTTAGGCAGCGGATCGATCCGTTCGCAGATAAATTTGCGGATTTGGCGCACATTTCGCGAGCACGGTATTGAAATTCCGTATGCGCAGCGCGAAATACGGATTCTGAACGACTGGGCCGACGGTGTGCCTGCGGGCGGGCCGGCGGATGCCGTCAGCCGGGTCAATTTGCCCCCGGGAACGCCGGAACTGGCGCAAACACAGGCTGTCGAGGGCAAAAAGCCGACCCCGTAGACGGTTTTTTCTACGTCGGCGCCTTGACCTGCGACAAAATGCGTGGCGGGGACGTTACACACGGGGAACAGTCCGTCAGGTAAAATGCCCCCCAAACCATAAAAAACCAGACGTTCACTGGCACGTTTAGCGCTCACTCGCCCCGAGGAATTTACGCAACTTGCGGAGTTCCTGCGAATCAAAGCGTCAAGCGAGCGCAAGAACGAGACCGGACGCGGTGGCTGGCCCTCCGCATGGCCCGACAAGACAAGGCGCGGCAACTTTGCCGCCATTGCCACCGTATTGATTAGTTTGGAGTGATATTTTGCTGGACAGTCTCCTTGGATTTCTCTCGACCGGCCTGCTCGACTGGAGCGGCTGGAAGATCTTCTTCTTCACGTTGATCGTCACCCATGTGACGATTGCCGGCGTGACGATCTATCTGCACCGTTGCCAGGCGCACCGCGCGCTCGACGTGCACCCGGTTGTCGCCCATTTCTTCCGTCTGTGGCTGTGGATGACCACGGGCATGATCACGAGCGAATGGGCCGCGATTCACCGCAAGCACCACGCCAAGTGCGAAACGCCGGAAGATCCGCATAGCCCGCAGACGCGTGGCCTGTGGAAGGTGCTCGCCGAAGGCGCCGAGTTGTATCGTGCCGAAGCGAAGAACGAAGAAACGATGCGTAAATTCAGTCACGGCACGCCGAACGACTGGATCGAGAACAACATCTACAAGCGCTTTCCGATTCTCGGTATCAGCGTGATGATGATCATCAACATCTCGCTGTTCGGCGCCATCGGTTTGACCGTGTGGGCGGTGCAGATGGTGTGGATTCCGTTCTGGGCGGCAGGTGTGATCAACGGTCTGGGCCACTACTGGGGCTACCGTAATTTCAACTGCGCCGACGCGTCGACGAACCTGCTGCCGTGGGGCATCATCATCGGCGGCGAAGAGCTGCACAACAACCACCACACGTATGCCACATCGGCCAAGCTGTCGAACAAGTGGTACGAGTTCGACATCGGCTGGCTCTACATCCGCATTCTGTCGGCCGTGGGTCTGGCCAAGGTGAAGAAGATCGCGCCGACGCCGAAGCTCGCGAAGAACAAGGCCACGTGCGACGACGATACGTTGCAGGCCGTGCTCTCGAACCGCTACGAAGTCATGGAGCGCTACGCCAAGACCTTCAAGCGTGCCTATAGCGAAGAGCTGGCGCGTTTCAAGGAAAAGCGTCAGGTCGGCGAGTATCAGTTGTTGCGCGGTGCCCGCAAGTGGCTGCATCACGACGAAGCTTCGCTGCAAGAGCCGCAGAAGCAACAACTCGGCGAAATCTTCGCACACAGCAAGTCGGTGCAGACGTACTACGAACTGCGCAGCGAACTGGCCGGTATCTGGGAACGTTCGAACGCCTCGCGCGAGCAGTTGCTGAGCCAGTTGCAGAACTGGTGCCATCGTGCCGAACAAAGCGGGATTCACGCGTTGCAAGAATTCGCGACGCGACTGCGCCGTTACGCGTAAGGCGAATCAGCCAGAATTTCGTTTTTGTCGCATAATCGAAACCCCGCTACGGCGGGGTTTTGTCATTCCGGTCCCCACAGACCCAGCGAAAATGAATGCCTCACTCAAATCCGTAGAATTCGAGCGCCCCGCACCGAGCGGCGCCCTGTGCGTTGCCCACGCTTGGGCACGCGTCCCGGATGCGCCGTCGCAGGAGCAGCGCACGGCGCTCAAAGCGCGTATCAAGCGTCTGCTCGTCGAGCAAGATGCCGTGCTGGTGGCGCATTACTACGTCGATGCCGACTTGCAGGATCTCGCCGAAGAGACGGGCGGCTGCGTGTCCGACTCGCTCGAAATGGCGCGCTTCGGCCGCGATCATTCCGCCAAGACGCTGGTGGTGGCTGGTGTGCGCTTCATGGGCGAGACATCGAAAATTCTCAGCCCCGAGAAACGCATTCTGATGCCCGATCTGGACGCGACCTGTTCGCTCGATCTGGGCTGTCCGGCTGACGAATTTGCGGCATTCTGCGATGCGCATCCTGACCGTACCGTCGTTGTTTATGCGAACACCAGCGCAGCCGTGAAGGCGCGTGCCGACTGGATGGTGACGTCGTCGATCGGGCTGGAAATCGTGGCGCATCTGCACGCGCAAGGTAAGAAGATTCTGTGGGCGCCGGATCGCCACCTCGGCAGTTACGTGCAAAAGCAGACTGGCGCCGACATGTTGATGTGGCAGGGCGCATGCCTTGTGCACGACGAATTCAAGGCGACCGAGCTTGAGCTGCTGCGCCGCGAGCATCCGAATGCGAAGGTGCTCGTGCATCCGGAATCGCCGGCGGCGGTGGTCGAGTTGGCCGACGTGGTCGGTTCCACCTCGCAAATGATTGCAGCCGCGCAGACGATGGACGCAACCGAGTTCATCGTGGCGACCGACAACGGCATTCTCCACAAGATGCGGGCGGCGGCACCCGGCAAGCGTTTCATCGAAGCGCCGACGGCCGGTAACAGCGCCACCTGCAAGAGCTGTGCGCATTGCCCGTGGATGGCGATGAACAGCCTGCAAAATCTGGCCGACGTTCTCGAGTCGGGTCAGAACGAAATTCATGTCGACGCGGAGATTGGCCAGCGAGCCCACACGTGTATCGACCGTATGTTGTCGTTCGCCGAAGCGCGCAAGAAGAACGTGCGCGCTAGCGGCGATTTCGCGCGCGATGGCGCGCTGTTTGCCGGTGTAGGCCCCGCATAATGACGCAATCCGTATCCCTGAGCACCACCGAGGCACTCTCTGCCGAGTTCGCCACGTTCGGCGAACCCCTCCAGACCGCACTCTTGCGCAATGTGCGCGACGCGTTGGCCGAAGACATCGGCGCGGGCGACCTGACGGGTTTGTTGGTCCCCGCCGACGAGATGGCGCACGCGCGCATCATCGTGCGTGAAGCTGCCGTGCTGTGTGGCGTGCAATGGTTTGAGGCGTGCATGCGCAGCATCGATGCGTCGGTTCGCGTTCAGTGGCATTACCGCGAAGGCGAGCCCATGACGCCCGATTCGACGGTGTGCGACATCCATGGCCCCGCGCGGGCGTTGCTCACGGGCGAGCGCACGTCGATGAATTTCCTTCAGATGCTCTCGGGCGTGGCGACTGCCGTGCGCCGGTACGCGGACATCGTCGAAGGCACCAAGGCGCGCGTGCTCGATACGCGCAAGACGATGCCGGGTTTGCGTCTGGCGCAGAAGTTTGCCGTGCTTGTCGGCGGTGGGGTGAATCAGCGTCTCGCGCTGTACGACGGCATTCTCATCAAGGAAAACCACATCGCGGCGGCGGGCGGCATTCGTCAGGTGCTCGCGAACGCCGATCGGCTGGCCGATGGCGCTTCGGTACAGATCGAAGTGGAGTCGCTTGAAGAGCTGGAGACTGCGCTGGAGTGCGGCGCCAAGTCGATCCTGCTCGATAACTTCACGCTGGAAATGATGCGTGAAGCGGCGCGTGTGACCGATGGCCGTGCCGTGCTGGAAGCGTCGGGCGGCATTGGTCTGGAAACGCTGCGCGCGATTGCCGAGACCGGTGTCGACCGCATTTCCGTCGGTGGTCTCACCAAGGATGTGCGCGCCACCGACTTCTCGATGCGCATTCTCGAGACGGTGGGCTAAGCCCCGTCACGGGACGGGGCGGCGGGTCAGCGCTTGCGAGGCAGTACCGGCGAAAGGACGGTCGGTAACGCCTTGGGTAGCGTATCGGGGAAGTCGCGGGAGTAGTGAAGCCCGCGGCTTTCGTGGCGTGATAGCGCGCTATCCACGATCAACGACGCCACATCGACCAGATTCCGTAGTTCAAGCAGATCGCGGCTCACGCGGAAGTTGGCGTAGTACTCGGTAATTTCCTCACGCAGCAGAGCGATACGATGCTGCGCACGCTCCAAGCGCTTGCTTGTGCGCACGATGCCAACGTAATTCCACATCATCCGGCGCAATTCATCCCAGTTGTGGGCGACCACGACTTCTTCATCCGCATCGGCCACGCGGCTCTCGTCCCATGCAGGCACGTCGGTAATGCCGGGCAGCGACACCTCATCACGCTGAATATCTTCCGCGGCGGCCTTGCCCAACACGATGCACTCCAGCAGCGAGTTGCTGGCCAGACGATTGGCACCATGCAGGCCGGTGTAAGTCGCTTCGCCCACGGCATAAAGTCCCGGCAAATCGGTGCGGCCGTTCATATCCGTGACGACACCGCCACAGGTGTAATGCGCGGCGGGCACCACCGGAATCGGTTGTTTCGTGATGTCGATACCGAGTTCGGCGCAGCGCGCGAGAATCGTCGGGAAGTGTTCTTGCAGGAATTCGGGACTTTGATGGCTGATATCGAGATACACGCAATCGAGTCCGTGCTTCTTCATCTCGAAGTCGATAGCGCGCGCCACGATGTCACGCGGCGCCAATTCGGCGCGCGGATCATGCTGCGGCATGAAGCGAGTCCCGTCCGGAAGCACCAGCCGGCCACCTTCGCCGCGCACCGCTTCGCTGATCAGAAACGACTTCGCGTACGGGTGGTAGAGGCAGGTCGGATGAAACTGGATGAATTCCATGTTCGCGATCCGGCAACCGGCGCGCCAGGCCATGGCGATACCGTCTCCCGTCGCGGTGTCGGGATTCGTCGTGTAGAGATAAACCTTCCCCGCACCGCCGGTGGCCAGCACCGTATGACGGGCGGTCATCGCGTGGACCGCGCCGGTGGCCATATCCTGAACGTAAAGTCCCTGGCAATGGCGGCCGACGGTCGGCGCGGCGTCGGCGCGGTCTGAAGTGATCAGATCGACGGCGAAGTGGTTTTCAAGCAGCGTGATATTGGGGTGTTGGCGCACCCGTTCGGTGAGGGTGGTAATCACCGCGTGGCCGGTAGCATCGGCCGCATGAATGATGCGGCGATGGCTGTGACCGCCTTCGCGTGTGAGGTGAAAACCGAGTTCGGCGCCTTCGTCACGCGTGAACGGCACGCCCTGACCGATCAGCCATTCGATCGCTTCGCGGCTATGTTCGACGATAAAGCGCGTAGCGGCCTCGTCGCACAACCCGGCGCCGGCAATCAGGGTATCGGCCACATGTTCGTCGACGCTGTCGGCCGAATCGAGCACGGCGGCGATGCCGCCTTGCGCCCAGTCGCTGGCGCCTTCGGGCATCGGGCGTTTTGCGACCAGTGCGACCCGGCAGGTGTTGGCCAGATGAAGGGCGACGGATTGACCGGCGAGTCCACTGCCGACGATGACGACATCGAAATTCATGATACGGGCTGTCTCCGTAATCGACGTCATCTTGGTGACGTGATTCGCATGATGGGAAGTGAGCCAGTATAGCGAGTCGATACGCGCGTGGCACATGACCCTATGCGCACATCGGCAAAATCGGAGGGGGGATGACTACGCAACGCGTAGCTTGGTGAATTTCGGGACGCCCAAATGAAAAACCCCGCCAGAGGCGGGGCATTGAACGCAACAGCGAACTGCTGCGAGAAAACCTGTTGATCTTATTTGATCTTGGTTTCCTTGTACGGCACGTGCTTACGAGCGACCGGATCAAACTTGCTGATTTCCATCTTTTCCGGTTTGGTACGCTTGTTTTTGGTAGTCGTGTAGAAATGACCGGTACCAGCGGTCGATTCCAACTTGATCTTGTCGCGAGCGCCTTTTGCCATGATGAGCTCCTAAAACTTAGATGGCCTTGCGCGAACGCAGGTCGGCGAGAACGGAATCGATGCCGTTCTTGTCGATCAGGCGCAGGCCAGCGTTCGAGATACGCAGGCGCACCCAACGGTTTTCGCTCTCAACCCAGAACCGGCGATTTTGCAAGTTCGGGAGAAAACGGCGCTTGGTTTTGTTGTTGGCGTGGGAAACGTTGTTGCCGACCATCGGCGCTTTCCCGGTCACTTGACATACGCGTGCCATGAAGCACTCCTAACCCAGAATTCTGTGTAAAAAAAAGTGGTGAGTCGAAAAGACAGACCGCGATGATACCACAAAAATCCCAGACAAATCAATCGCTTTTGGGCGATGTAGGACGCGAGCCCATGGTGGGAAGCGCCTGTCGGAGATTCGGGAAGGGACGGATTATAGCGCAAGCGGCCCGCGAACGCGAACTGCTTGCTAAATTGTTGTGCAGATCACAACTCGCCCTGCTCGGCGAGCGAGTACACGCTATCGCCGGCGACGATGAAATGATCGAGCAACCGTATCTCCAGCAGGGTCAGCGCATCCCCGAGCAGCCGTGTGAGCGCTAGATCTGCCGGGCTTGGCAGGGCGATACCCGACGGATGATTGTGGGCGACAATCACTACAGCCGCATTGACGTCGAGTGCGGCGCGCACGATTTCGCGAGGGTAGGCGCAGGTCTGAGTGAGGGTGCCTTCAAACATGATGCGGGCACTCACCAGCCGATGGCCGGCATCCAGAAACAGGCAGACAAAGCGTTCGCGCGAGTGATCGCGCAGCGTCAGGCGAAGGTAATCGCGCACGCGTGCCGGTGTATCAAGCACGTCGCCGGCCTCCAGGCGCTCGCCCAGCATGCGGCGGGCCATTTCTAGTGCGGCTTGAAACTGGACGAACTTGGCCTGACCGAGGCCGGGAATCTGCCGTAGCGTCTCGAACGGCGAGGCGAGCAGGCGGGTCAATGAGCCGCCGCTACCCGCGAGCAGGTCGCGGCCGAGATCGACGGCATTGCGTCCGCGCGAGCCGGTGCGCAGGAAAATGGCGAGCAATTCGGCATCGGAAAGGGCGTTAGCCCCACGGGCAAGCATTTTTTCGCGGGGCCGCTCGGCGAGCGGCCATTGGGCGATGGACATGACGACTCCAGGCGCAGACACCGCCGCGCGCATGAATCGTCGCGATGTCACTAAAGAGAAATACAGCCGCTGGAGGTAAAATTCCGGACTGCGCGTAGGGGGAGCCGGACGCGCAACGCGTCGTCATTTACAATATTAGCTTGACCTTGCTGTGAGACCCCCATGAATTCTGTCGCACCCCCCGTGGTTCAGGACGATTCCTATCTGACGCTGCACTACCGGATTGGCGCCCCTGACGGCGCGGATATCGTCAACACTTTCGAAGGCACGCCGGCCACGCTGCAACTGGGCGGCGGCCAGATGGCGCCGACGCTCGAACAGGCGCTGCTGGGCATGAATGTGGGGGAGCGCCGTAGTATCGAACTTGCCCCGGAGCAGGCCTTCGGCCCGCGCAATCCCGAGTTGCTGCAACGTGTCACGATGAAGACGCTGCAAGAGAACAGCAATTTCGGCGAAGAATATACCGTGGGTGATCTGGTCGAATTCAATGCGCCGAGCGGTGGCCGCTATGCGGGCATCCTGCGCGAGTTGGGTGACGGCTGGGCATTGTTCGACTTCAACCATCCTTTGGCTGGACAGCCGATTGTGTTCGAAGTCCAGATTATCGGCATTCTGTAGGAATCGAAATGAGCGCCACCCAAGTCGTTGCGCCGACCCTGTCGGACGCGGAAATTCTGCTGGCCCAGCCGCGCGGTTTTTGCGCGGGCGTCGACCGTGCAATCGAGATCGTCGAGCGCGCGCTGTCCATGTATGGTGCCCCGATCTATGTTCGTCACGAGATCGTACATAACGCCTATGTCGTCGAGAACCTGCGCAAGAAAGGCGCGATTTTCGTCGAAGAGCTGACCGACGTGCCCTCGGGCAACACGTTGATCTTCAGCGCTCACGGCGTGTCGCAAGCCGTGCGTGCCGAAGCGCAGGAGCGCGGTCTGCGCATTTTCGACGCCACCTGTCCGCTCGTGACCAAGGTGCACGTCGAAGTCGCGAAGATGCGCGGCCAGGGGCACGAGATCATCATGATCGGCCACAAGGGCCACCCGGAAGTCGAAGGCACGATGGGGCAGTCGGGCGAGGGCATGTTCCTCGTCGAGACCATCGAAGACGTGCTCGCACTGCAAGTCGCCGACGAAACGAAACTGGCTTTCGTGACGCAGACGACGCTGTCGGTCGATGACGCCGCCGAAGTGATCAACGCGCTCAAGAAGCGTTTCCCGCTGATCACCGAGCCGAAGAAGCAGGACATCTGCTACGCGACGCAAAATCGTCAGGACGCCGTGAAGTTCATGGCCCCGCAATGCGATGTCGTGGTGGTGGTGGGCAGCCCGAACAGCTCCAATTCGAATCGTCTGCGCGAAGTGGCCGAGAAGATGGGTGTGCCGGCCTACATGATCGACTCGCCGGCGCAGCTCAAGCCCGAGTGGTTCGATGGCAAACGTCGTATCGGTGTGACGGCAGGCGCTTCGGCGCCGGAAGTGCTGGCGCAGTCGATCGTCGCGCGCCTGCGCGAACTCGGCGTGAATCAGGTCAAGGTGCTCGAAGGCGTCGAGGAGAACATCGCGTTCCCGCTGCCGAAGGGCCTGACGCCGGTGACCGAGTAAGTTTTACGTTGTCAGCATGATCGTCTGCGGGACGTCGTCAGCACGACGGCCCGCAGTCACGAAAGCCGGGGTGCCGCATCATGCGCGCCCCGGCTTTTTCGTTTCCCGTCCCCACTCACACACCCCTCCCGCCGCCCCTCGGTAAGCCTCCCGCAAGCCTTCCTCGCGCCCCCGCAAGCCGCTCCCCATGCCCTTGGCGGCCGTCAATAAACGCACCCAAATTCAAGTCAAACCCCACGCGACAGCTACGCAATTCTGCGTACGTTTTTGCGGAATCCCCGCAATGGCGATTTGGCGAATTTCGCCGTATCGGCCATTAAAACCACGTGCGTGATTTCCGCAATTCATCGCTTAATGAATTAATACCAAATAACGCCATTCGGTTTTCAATTATCTAATTATTTATATATTCACTTAATTAGAGTATTCGTTCCAAATCGACCGGGCACGTAATTTGCTTTATAAATAACTATGGTGATGAATCCCATATTTGGTGCATTGTATGCACCATGGAGCCGCCTGAGCGAATTCGCGCAGGTCTGTAAAACCTTGATCGAAAGCGGGGTTGCACTTTTGAAAAAATAGGGTTGCACAAGTCGGTATAAACCTTAGGCCTCCATTATGGAAAACCCTGTGGCGGCGGGCGTCGCAGCCGCAAAGAATGGAGTTACAATGCGCGCGTTTCGCATACGAAACATTGAATTGGCGTTATTGGCGTTTTATTAAACCGCCGACAATCAGGAGATAATCACATGCAACTCAAGTTCGCGAAGGTACTGCCCGTAGTCGCCGCAGTGACGCTGTTGGCGGCATGCGGTCAGAAGGAAGAAAAGCAGGCCGATTCGGGTGCCGCTTCTGCACCTGCCGCGACGACTGCCGCCAGCGGGGGCGGCGATGCGGTTGTTATCAAGATTGGTCACGTTGCACCGTTGACGGGCCAAATTGCTCACTTGGGCAAAGATAACGAAAATGGTGCACGCCTCGCCGTTGAGGAAGCCAACAAGGCCGGTCTGACCATCGACGGCAAGCCGGTCAAGCTGGAACTGGTGGCTGAAGACGATGCGGCCGATCCGAAAACCGCTACCCAGGTTGCACAGAAACTGGTCGACGAGAAAGTCGTCGCAGTGGTGGGCCACTTGAATTCGGGCACGACGATCCCGGCCTCCAAGATCTATAGCGATGCGGGCATCGTGCAGATCTCCCCGTCGGCAACCAACCCGGCCTACACCCAACAGGGCTTCAAGACGGCCTATCGTGTGGTGGCGACGGACGCTCAGCAGGGTCCGGCACTGGCCAACTACGCAACGAAGACGCTGGGTGCCAAGTCGGTGGCCATCGTCGACGACGCGACCGCCTACGGCAAGGGCTTGGCCGACGAGTTCGAGAAGACCGCCAAGGCCAACGGCCTGAAGGTGCTCTCGCACGACGCGACCAACGACAAGGCCACGGACTTCCGCGCCATTCTGACCAAGATCAAGGGTGAGAAGCCGGACATCATCATGTACGGCGGTATGGATGCGACCGGCGGCCCGTTCGCCAAGCAGTCGAAGGAACTGGGCATTGGCTCCAAGGTGCTGGCCGGCGACGGCGTGTGTACCGACAAGGTGGCCGAACTGGCCGGCGACGCCATCGACAACATCGTCTGCTCGGAAGCGGGTATGGCGCTGTCGAAGATGGAAGGCGGCGACGACTTCTCCAAGCGTTATGAAGCTCGCTTCAACCAGCCGATCCAGATCTACGCCCCGTTCACGTATGACGCTGTCAATGTGATCGTCGACGCGATGAAGCGTGCCAACTCGACCGATCCGGCCAAGATCCTGGCGGCCATGCCGGCCACCGACTACAAGGGTGTCATTGGCCACATCGCATTCGACAGCAAGGGCGACATGAAGGAACCGGTGATTACGCTCTACAACTATCAGAACAAGAAGAAGAGCGTGCTTGACGTGGTGAAGATGTAACTCCCGGGCGCTAGCGCCATGAAACGGCACCGTTGCCTACCCTTTCGGTGCCGTTTCTTCATCTGCGGAACGAAGCCGTGCCTGCATGACGGGCACGGCCCCCCCTCCTGAACCAGGATCAGCCTCAACACCCGCAGTTCTCTCAGCCACCCCTGCGACGCCTATCGGTGAAGCGCGCTGGGAGCCCGTTTTCGGGGAACAAGGAGTTAGCTTCATGGATATTTTTATCCAACAAATCTTGAACGGCCTCGTGCTTGGTAGCGTGTACGCGATCATTGCGCTGGGCTACACCATGGTCTACGGCATCTTGGGCATCATCAACTTTGCCCACGCCGACGTGATGATGATCGGCGCGATGGTCGCGCTGTCCACCATTAACTTGTTGATGAAGATCGCACCGAACATGAATCCGGTGCTTATGCTGGCCATCGCCACGGCGGTGTGTGTGCCCGTGTGCGCGTTGACCAACTTCGTGATCGAACGGGTTGCTTACCGGCCGCTGCGCAACGCACCGCGTCTGGCGCCGCTGATCACCGCCATCGGCGTGTCGCTGCTGTTGCAGACGATCGCCATGCTGATCTGGTCGCGCAACCCGCTGTCGTTCCCGCAACTGCTGCCTACCGACGCCTTGACGGTTATCCCGGAGCGCGGCAACCATCCGGGCGCCGTGACCAGCGGCACCGGTATCGTGATCGTCGTCGTCGCGTTCCTCGTGATGTTCGGCCTCACGCAGCTCGTGAACCGTACCAAGCTCGGCCGTGCCATGCGCGCCACTGCGGAGAACCGCAACGTGGCGGGTCTCATGGGCGTGAACCCCAACTTCGTGATCTCGGCGACCTTCGCGCTGGGCGGCGGACTGGCGGCACTCGCGGGCGTGATGATGGCGTCGAACTACGGAAACGTCCACTTCTACATGGGTTTCATTCCCGGCATGAAGGCGTTCACCGCCGCCGTGCTCGGGGGCATCGGCAACCTGCAAGGCGCCATGGTCGGCGGCGTGCTGCTCGGCCTGATCGAAGCGCTGGGTGCCGGTTACATCGGTGACCTCACCGGTGGTGTTTTCGGCAGTAACTATCAGGACGTGTTCGCGTTCGTCGTCCTGATCGTGGTGCTCGTGTTCCGTCCGTCCGGGTTGTTGGGCGAACGCGTGGCAGATCGTGCATAAGCGGCGAGGACAAACACAATGAATCAACCTGTGCAAACTTCGTCGGGCGCGGCCACGCAAATTTCAGCCGCCGCCGCCACACGCAAGGCCTATCGCGGCCTCGCCTTTTTCCTGCTTGCGGCCATCTTCGCGCCGGTACTCGTGGGCTACGCCGGTGGCAACTACTGGGTGCGCGTGCTCGACTTCGCGCTGCTCTACATCATGCTCGCGCTGGGCCTGAACATCGTGGTGGGCTTCGCCGGCCTGCTCGATTTGGGCTACATCGCGTTCTATGCCGTGGGCGCGTACGTCACCGCGTTTCTCAGCTCGCCGCACTTGTCGACGCAGTTCGAGTGGATCGGGCATCTGTTCCCGAACGGACTGCACGTGCCGGTGTGGTTCACCATACCGATCGGGGCGGCGGTAGCGGCGATATTCGGCATCTTGCTGGGGGCGCCGACACTGCGTCTGCGGGGTGACTACCTGGCCATCGTCACGTTGGGTTTCGGCGAAATCATCCGCATTTTCATGAACAACCTCGACCGTCCGGTGAACATCACCAACGGCCCGAAGGGGATCACCGCGATCCAGCCCGCGTCGCTGTTCGGCTTCGATTTTTCGAAGGCGCACAACTTCTTCGGGGTACAGGTCAGCTCGGTGTACATGTATTACTACCTGTTCGTGTTCCTGGCGCTGATCATCGCGTTCATCTGCGTGCGATTGCAGCACTCGCGCATCGGACGGGCATGGGTGGCCATTCGTGAAGACGAAATCGCCGCCAAGGCGATGGGCATCAACACGCGCAACATCAAGCTGCTCGCGTTTGCCATGGGCGCGTCGTTCGGCGGTGTGGCCGGCGGCATGTTCTCGGCGTTCCAGGGCTTCGTCTCGCCCGAGTCGTTCACCTTCTGGGAGTCGATCGTCGTGCTCTCGATGGTGGTGCTCGGCGGCATGGGGCACATTCCGGGCGTGATTCTGGGCGGTGTGCTGCTCTCGGCGTTCCCCGAGATCCTGCGCTCGACCATGGGCCCGTTGCAAATGAAGTTGTTCGGCAGCGTCATCGTCGATCCCGAAGTGATCCGGCAGTTGTTGTACGGTCTGGCCATGATCCTGATCATGCTGTACCGTCCGGCCGGCCTGTGGCCGTCGCCGCGTCCGGAAGAACGGACTCTGTAAGCCGAGGGAGATGATCTGACTATGAGCGAACAAATTCTGCTGTCCGTCAAGGGCGTGAACAAACGCTTCGGCGGTCTTCAGGCCCTCACCGATGTGGGCCTGGAAATCAAGCCGGGACAAATTTATGGACTGATCGGCCCGAACGGTGCCGGCAAGACCACTTTCTTCAACGTCATCACCGGGCTCTACACGCCCGATTCCGGCGAATTCACGCTCGACGGCAGCGCCTACAAGCCGACCGCCGTGCATGAAGTGGCGCGCGCGGGCATTGCCCGCACGTTCCAGAACATTCGTCTGTTCGGCGGCATGACCGTCGTCGAGAACGTGATGGTCGGGCGCCACGTGCGCACGAAGATGGGCGTGATCGGCGCCATCCTCCGGTATCCGGGGGCGAAGGCCGAAGAGCGTGCCATCCGTGACCGCGCGATGGAGTTGCTCGAATACGTGGGCGTGGCGAAGTACGCCAACTACACGGCGGCCAACCTCTCGTACGGCCACCAGCGCCGTCTGGAGATTGCGCGTGCGCTTGCCACCGATCCGAAGCTGCTCGCACTCGATGAGCCGGCTGCCGGCATGAACGCGACCGAGAAGATCGAGTTGCGCGGCTTGCTCGACAAGATTCGCAGCGACGGCCGCACGATCCTGCTCATCGAGCACGACGTGAAGCTGGTGATGGGCTTGTGCAACCGCATGACGGTGCTGGATTACGGCAAGGTGATTGCCGAAGGTTTGCCGCAGGATGTGCAGAAAAATCCCGCGGTGATTGAAGCGTATCTCGGTGCAGGAGGCCATTGATGAGCGCAATGTTGACGATCAAGGGCCTGAAAGTCGCGTACGGCGGGATCAAGGCGGTCAAGGGGATCGACCTGAGCATCGAGCCGGGCGAACTGGTCACGCTAATTGGCGCGAACGGTGCGGGCAAGACGACCACGATGAAGGCCATCACTGGCCTGTTGCCGTGGGCCGATGGTGATATCGAGTATCTGGGCAAGTCGATTCGCGGCGTAAAGGCGTTCGATCTGCTCAAGCAGGGGCTGGCGATGGTGCCGGAAGGCCGTGGCATCTTCACGCGCATGACCATCCTCGAGAACATGCAGATGGGGGCGTATCTGCGCAACGACACGGCCGGGATCAAGAACGACACCGACAAGATGTTCGGTATCTTCCCGCGTCTGAAGGAGCGCAAAGACCAACTCGCCGGCACGCTCTCGGGTGGTGAACAGCAGATGCTCGCGATGGCACGCGCGCTGATGAGCCAACCGAAGTTGCTGCTGCTCGACGAGCCGTCGATGGGCCTCTCGCCGATCATGGTCGACAAGATCTTCGAGGTGGTTCGTACGGTGTCGAGTGAAGGTGTGACGGTGCTGCTCGTTGAGCAGAACGCGCGGCTCGCGTTGCAGGCCGCAAACCGTGGCTATGTGATGGACAGCGGGCTCGTCACCATGACCGGTAACGCGAAAGACATGCTCGACGATCCGAAGGTGCGCGCCGCGTATCTTGGCGAGTAAGTCTGGGCGAGTCGGTTCGCATCGATACGCTGCTGAAAGGAAAAAGAGCGCCGGAGGAAACCCCGGCGCTCTTTTTTCATAGCGGCGACGCCAGCACTTACAGCGATTCCAACATTTACAGCAACGCTCCCGCTCCGGCCGTGAGCGGCAGACGCTTGCCCAGACTCACCACATCGTCAGCGGCATAGCCGTGCGCCGCGTAGAAGGCGAGGGCGTCGCGCGACTGCGTGAGCACCTGCAAGTTGAGCTTCAGACAGCCGCGCTCGGTCAGTGCATTTTCTGCGTGACGCAGCAACGCACTGGCGACACCGCGCCGACGCAGCGTCGTCGCGACCGCGAGCGAATACACCCAGCCGCGATGCCCGTCGTAACCGGCCATCACGGTGCCGACAATCTTGCGATCGCGCACGGCGACGAAGAACAGGCCGTCGTGCATCGCCACCTTATTGGCGATCGAGCGGCGCGGCTCGCGATGCGGCTTGTCCGCGCGGTTGTACTCGGGAAATGCCTCCCGCCAGAGCGCGATCACCGCGTCGGTATCGGTATCGTCGAACGTGCGGATATGGATGTCGGTAGCCAGCGCGATCACGATGCATTCTCCCTGCCGGTATAAATATCCGGCCGGTGAATCTGCATCATCTTGTTGGGTTCGCCCAGCGGCTCGAAGCCGTAACGCGCATAGAGGCTTGCCGCGTCGGTGGTGGCGAGCAGAAAGCGCCGCAGGTTCTGCAACGCCGGGTGCGCGAGCACGTTCTCGCACAGGCGCTTGCCGATGCCCAGGCCGCGCATCGACGGATCGACGAACACATCCGCCAGATAAGCGAACGTGGCGCGATCGGTAATCACGCGTGCAAAGCCGACCTGCTGCACCGGCCCGCCTTCGACGTGCGTGGCGTACGCGCCAAAGCACAGCGAGTGCGAAATCGCGCGCGTGAGCGTGTCACGCGGAATGTCTTTCGCCCAATGCGTCTGCGTCGACAGTGCCTTGTGAATGAAGCCGATATCCAGTCTGGCCGGATCGGGCGATATTTCGACGATGGCGTCGGCCGGTGGCGTCGCGTGCGCCTGGCTCATGTCGTTCATCGTGGGTCTCTCCTCTGAGAATCTGGGAACGTGGCGACGGGTCTTACGCGTGCTTGGCGAGCAGCGAGTCGAGCAGGGACAGCATCTGATCGATTTCGTCGCGGCTCACGTTGAGCGCCGGCATGAAGCGCAGCAGGTTCGGGCGGGCCGAATTGAGCAGCAGGCCGTCCGGCCCCATGTCGCGCGCCGCTTCCACCAGTTGCGGGCCGATGTCGCGCCCGAGCAGCAGCGCGCGCAGCAGGCCGGCGCCACGCTCGCCCTGACCGCCGTAGCGCGACGACAGGTGCTCCAGCCCGGCGCTCAGGTAATCGGCCTGTGCCCGCACGAATTCGAGGAAACCCGGGGCGCTGACCGTGCGCATCACTGCGAGGCCCACGGCACACATGAGCGGATTACCGTTATACGTGCCGCCCTGATCGCCCGGCTGGAAGACGGCGAACTCGTCGCCGCAGAGCATGGCCGCCAACGGCACGCCGCCGCCGATGCCCTTGCCGAGCGTCATGATGTCGGGCGTGATGCCTGCCTGCTGGTGAGCGAAGAGCGTGCCCGTCCGGCCGCAGCCTGTCTGCACTTCGTCAACGATCAGGAGCAGGCCGCGCGCCTTCGTGAGCGCACGCAGTTCCTTGAGAAACGCCTCGGTGGCGGGCACCACGCCCGCTTCGCCCTGAATCGGTTCGAGCATCACGGCGACGGTATCGGGGCCGATGAGTGCCTCGACCGAAGCGATGTCGTTGAGATCGGCCTTCGGGAAGCCCGGCACCTGCGGCGCGAAAATCGTGTCCCAGCCCGGCTTGCCGCTGGCCGACATCGTAGCGATCGTGCGGCCGTGGAAACCGTTCTTGAACGTGATGATTTCAAAGCGCGCGCCACCGGCCGGGTTCGGATGCAACTGGCCCCACTTGCGGGCGAGCTTGATGGCGCTCTCGTTGGCTTCGGCGCCGCTGTTCGCGAAGAATACCTTGCCCAGCCCCGACAGGCGCGCGAGCAGATCGGCCAGCTCGATCATCGGCAGGTTGTAGTACGCCGGGCTCGGGTTCAGCAGTTGCGAGGCCTGCGTGGCCAGCGCGTCGCGCATGACCGGATGGCAGTGGCCGAGGCTGTTCACGGCCCAGCCCTGAATGAAATCGAGATATCGCTTGCCGTCGTGGTCATACAGCCACGCGCCTTTGCCGTGGGTGAACACGAGATCCGGGCGCGAGGTGATCGGCAACAGGGCGTGAGTGGCGAACTCGGCAAACTTCGCGTCAGACGAAGTCTTTGAGGTCGACGAAGTTGACGATGACGATGCGGCGGATTGGGAAGCAAGCGACATAACGGTCTCCGAAGGACGAAAGGTAAAGAGACGAGGAATAAAAAAAGCCACGGGGTGTGCCCGTGGCTTTGCTGTGCTTGAGAACTCGCTTGTTATCGCAGTCCATAGCGCGCCGCGCGGCATCCCGGGAGGGGCAGCGTACGGCGACGTCGGATCGAGGCGATGGCAATCAGGTTCATGTCGGCAAGAATAAGGCGATGATGCGGCGCTTGTCAAAGGGAATGCGTGAACTGTCGCGTTCATGCATCTGTCCCTATCCCCCCAAATGACGCGCGCCCGTCGATCAGTTGCCGCTCCCCGGGTTGTCGGCCTCGGTGGTGAAGGCGTCGGCAAAGAACGCATCTTCCGGCAGGTGGTGGTGGGCAATGAAGTCGCGGCGTGCCGATTCGACCATCACCGGCGCCCCGCAGGCGTACACCTCGTAGCCCGACAGATCCGGCAGGTCTTCGACCACGGCGCGGTGCACGAAACCCGTGCGGCCTTGCCACTGGTCTTCCGGTGCGGCTTCGGAGAGTACCGGTACGAAGGAGAAGCCCGGAATCTCGCGCGTCCATTGTTCGACCAGATCGCGCAGGTAGATGTCCTTCAACTGGCGGGCGCCCCAGTACAGCGTCATCGGGCGATTCAGGCCCTTGTGCACGGCGTGCTCGACGATGGCCTTGATCGGCGCGAAGCCGGTGCCCGAGGCGAGCAGCACGATGGGCTTCTCGGAATCTTCGCGCAGGAAGAATGTGCCGAGCGGGCCTTCGAAGCGCAGGATTTCACGCTCCTTCATCGTGTTGAAGACGTGATCGGTGAACACGCCGCCGGGCATATGGCGCAGGTGCAGATCGATGAAGCCTTCTTCGTGCGGCGCGGTGGCCATCGAATAGCTGCGGCGGCGGCCGTCTTTCAGGATGAATTCGATGTACTGGCCGGCGAGGTACTGAAAGCGCTCGTTGGCCGGCAGTTGCAGGCGCATGACGATGACGTCGTCGGCGAGGCGCGTCAGCGCATTCACGCGGCACGGCAGGCGTTTGACCGGAATGTCGCCGATGCCCTTGACTTCGCGGCTCTCGACGACAACGTCGCTCTTGGCGTGCGCGCAGCACAGCAGTGCGAAACCGCGCGTTTCCTCGTCCTTGGTGAGCGCAGTCGCCGAGTGTGCGCCGTGCTCGACGGTGCCCTCGACGAGCTTCGCCTTGCATGACCCGCAGCCACCGTTCTTGCAGCCGTAGGGCAGGCCGATGCCCTGACGTAGCGCGGCCGAGAGCAGTGCCTCGCCGTCTTCGACCTGGAACTCGCGCCCGCTCGGCACGAGGGTAACGTTGTAAGCCATACTACAATCCGAAAAATGAAAAATCCGTCCAAATCCCTCGGTCGCCCACGCCTTCTGGTCGTGGGCTGCGGCGATGTCGGCATGCGTGCGCTGCCGGCCCTCGTCAAACGTTTTCGCGTCTACGCCGTGACGTCCAGCGATGCGCGTCATGCCGTCCTGCGTGCCGCCGGTGCGGTGCCTGTCGCCGCCAATCTGGACGACCGCGCGAGTCTCGCGCGTATCGCCCATCTGGCGCCGCGTGTGCTGCATCTGGCGCCGCCCGACGGTGTTGCCGGCAGCGGCACGAAGGACCTGCGCACGCGCCGTTTGCGGGCCGCACTTTTGCGGCCCTCGAAGCCCAATATTGTACCCGAGGGGGGCGCACGCGCTTCGCGTCGCATCCTCGTCTACGCCAGTACCAGCGGGGTGTATGGAGATTGCGGCGGGGCGCGGGTCGATGAGACGCGTACGCCGCAGGCGCGCTCGCCGCGCGGGCAGCGGCGCGTGGATGCCGAGCGCACGTTGCGCGCGCTTGGGCGGCCCTCCGCGCATGCCCGAAATGCGCGGCGCGAGTGGGCGGCCGGGCCGCCACGCACGCTTTCGCCGGGCAGCGCGACGAGCGTGGCGGGTGTGCGCCCCAGTTGGCGGCAGGCGGAGCGGGCCCGGGTGCGCTGGCGCGCGTCCATCGTCCGAATTCCCGGGATCTACGCCGCCGACCGGCTGCCGACGGCGCGTCTTGAGCGTGGCACGCCCGCATTGCGCGAATCGGACGACGTGTACACCAACCATATCCATGCGGACGATCTGGCCGCGATTCTGATCCGGGCGATGTGGCGCGGCAAGCCGCAGCGTGTGGTGCATGCGAGCGACGACACCGAATGGCGCATGGGCGAGTACTTCGACCGGGTGGCCGATGCGCTCGGTCTGGCCCGTCCGCCACGCATCTCGCGCGAAGCGGCGGTGCGCGAGCTGCCGCCGACGCTGTTGTCGTTCATGTCGGAATCGCGCCGGCTGGACAACACGCGGCTGAAACGTGAACTCGGTTATCGGTTGACGTATCCCGACGTGGCGGCGCTGCTGGCGACACTTGAAACATGACGACATTTCGAAACTTCGTACTCGTGGCGCTGCTCGCATTGCCGGGCGTTGCGCCACTGTCGGCCGCGCATGCCGAATCCGATATTCGCGTGGGGTTTTCGCCGGAGGGCTCGGCACGCACGCTGGTGCTCGAGACCATCGGCAGCGCAAAGCACAGCATCCAGATGCTCGCTTATTCGTTTCAGGCACCTGACATCATGCAGGCGCTGGTCGATGCGAAAAAACGCGGCGTGGATGTTCGCGTAGTGATCGACAAGAAGCGCAATACCGGCAAAGCCAGCAAGGCGGCGATGGACTTCGTGACGGGGCAGGGCGTGGCACTGCGCACCAACGACCACTTCAATATCCATCACGACAAGACCATCATCGTCGATGGCAATACGGTGGAAACTGGCTCGTTCAACTTCGCGCCGTCTGCCGAGACGAGCAATTCCGAGAACGTGATCGTCATTCGAAATATGCCCGACATCGCACGCCAGTACGCCGCACACTGGCAGTCGCGTTGGGATCTTGGCGAGCCTTATCCGCCTGTGGCGCCACGTTGACGTTGCCGTGCACATTGCCGCCGATGCTGCGGCCGATGTTGCCGCTGACGTTGTCGCCGATGTTGTTGATGAAGGGCACCATCACACGTCGCCGCTCGCCGATCCCCCCAATGCCTTGATTAGCGTGAGCGTGGCATCGATCTGATCGAGGCGCGATTGCGCGGCGTTCCGGCGTGCCTGCCGCGCAAGCCGTTGTGCATCGAGCCACGTCTGCAAGTCGATGTCACCAGCACGATAACGCGCACCCGACAATGCCGAAGCGCGTTGCGCGAGCGCTGCCGCCCGCGCCAACGCCTCGTATTGCACCGACGTGCGTTCGCGCGTCGAGAGCGCATCTTCCACTTCCTTGAGTGCCGTGAGCAGCGTGCTGCGAAACACGACGGTCGATTGTTCGAAGTCATTGCGGGCGAGTGCCGTCGTGAAGCGTGCCGTCTGAATTTGCAGGAACGGCATGGCAATCGTGGCGGCGAGCGTGCCGACCGGATTGGCGAGCAAGCGCGACAGCGAGTCGCTGGCCGTACTCGTCGACCCCGTGAGCGTGAGCGACGGGTAGAACGACAGACGCGCCGCATCGACGTCGGCCAGTCGCGCCCGCACGCGGGTTTCGGCCGCCGCCAGATCGGGGCGGCGGGCGAGCAATTCAGCGGGCAAGCCCGGCGCCACCTCGGGCAACGTCGTGTCTGCCAGCGACTCGCGTTCGGTAAAACGGGTCTGAGCGGGCTCGCCGAGCGCATTCGCCAGTGCATGCCGGGCAAGATCGCGCAGACGTTCCCAGTCGGCCAATGCGCCAGCGACGGTGTCGCGATCCTGCTGCGCCTGCACCGGGTCAAGCGCTGACACGGCCCCGGCGCGGCGTCTCGCGTCGACTAGTGCGACGACCTTGTCGGCGGAAGCCAGATCGTCCTTCGCGCTGCGCACGTTGTCGTTCAGATAGGCGAGACGCCAGTACAGCGACGCGACATCGCTCGACAGGGTGAGTGCCGCAGCGCGGCGATCCCATGCGCTGGCAGCGGCTTGCCAGTTGCCCGCATCGCGTTGCGCGGCGAGCTTGTTCCACAGATCCACTTCGTAACTGATGCTCGCGTTGGTGCCGGAGGTCGTCTGCGTCTGCCCAATCGCGGCAATGGCCGCGTTGCCACCGTCGAGCGAACGCGACTTAGCCCCCGCAATTGAGGCGGAGAGTTGCGGCCAGCGGTTCGCGCCGGTCAGTCCAGCCTGAAGCGCATCGCGATCCGCCTGAAGCGATTTGAGCGCCAGCCCCGGATTGCCCGCCAACGCGCGAGTCACGAGTGTGTTGAGACCCGGCTCACCGAAGCCGTGCCACCACGGATCGATGGCGAAGGGCGTGTCGCTTTGTGCGTCGGTTTTCGGTGAGGCAGAACGCAATGCATCACTCGCCACAGAGGCCGTGGCGCCATCGAGGGGCGTGCGGTATTGCGCGGGCACTGGCAGCACCGGACGCGCGTAATCGGTACGCATCAGACCGCACCCGGCGAGCAGCAAGGCGAGGCTCAGAACAGACAGCACGGGCAGACGGGGGCGCGACGACAAAGCCGTCGGGAAACGTAACAGAGAGCAGGTCATCGAATCGTCAAAAAGACCCCCGCGCGCGACACCGAATCGCGCGCGGGGTATAAATCCATCCCGTGCCTGAGGGGGGGGCGCAGCGGGACGGTTGGGGGGCAATTCATTCACGGGCCAGCGCATCGACCGGATCGAGCCGTGCCGCACTGCGCGACGGCCACCAGCCACTCGCGACGCCGATGACACTGGCGCACAACACGGCCGCCGCGAAGGTGTTGACTGAGAACACGACGGCCACCTGCGGCACCACGAACGCGACGAGTTGGCCGATGGCGTACGACAGCACCACGCCGACGGCACCGCCCATCAGGCAGACCAGCACCGCCTCGATCAGAAACTGGCGCAGGATGTCCTGTCGCCGCGCACCGATGGCGCGGCGAATGCCGATCTCGCGTGTGCGCTCCGTGACCGACACCAGCATGATGTTCGCCACACCGATGCCGCCCACGACGAGCGAAATCAGCGCGACGAACGAGAGCAGCAGCGTGAGCATCTGACTGGTGCGAGAGATCGACTTCACGACCGTGTCCATGTTGAACGTGAAGAAATCCTTGTTGCCGTGCGCTCGTGTGAGCACGCGCACGATGCCCGCTTCGGCCGCTGACGGCGGGTGGCCATCGAGAATACGCACCGTAATCGCTTCCAGATGCTGCTGACCCGCAAGACGGCTGGCGGCGGTGGTCCACGGCACATAGAGGTTGAGCGAGCGACTGACGAACATCGACGAACGGTCGCGCACTACACCGATCACCCGCAGCGGTAACGAGCCCGCCAGCACGATCTGACCGATCGGGTCACCGCCGTTCGGCATCAGCTTGCGCAGCGCGTTCTCGCCAATGACGGCCACCTGCGCCTGACGTTCGACCTCGCCGGTATCGAAGCCACGCCCACGCGCGAGCTTCAGCCCGTTGGCCCGCAAGAAATTCGCGCCTTCGCCGTGCACTTGGGCGTCGGTATCGATGCGTCCGAAGCGCACACGTACCGTGCGTGCGTTCACCTGCGGCGACACGCTGTCGGTGTACGGCTGCGCGGCGAGAAGTTCGGCGTCGCGTGGCAGCAGCGTGCGAATCTCGGCGGCCTTGTCGTCATTGAAGTCTCTGCCGCGTAGCACCGTGATCGTGTTCGGCGCGATGCTGCCGATATCGTTGAGCACGCGCCGTTTGGTGCCCTCGCCAATGGCGGAGAGCGAGACCACCGACGTGATGCCGATGACGATGCCGAGCATCGTGAGTCCCGTGCGCAACCGGTGCGAAGCGAGCGCGTGCCACGCCATCGACAGGCTCTCCGAGAACTTCGGCCAGCCGGCGAGCCAGCGACGACGCACTTCGACTGCCGGGGGTTTCTGTATGGCGATGTCATCGGGCGTCGGGGCCTCTGCTGCACGGGTGTGATCGATCTGACTAGCGCGAGTGTCTTCTTTTGTCTCTGTCTGCGTTTGTGCTTGTATTTGCGTCTGCGTCTGCGTCCGTTCACGCGTCAGCGCGGCAAGTTCTGCCGTACGTGGCGTCTCGTTCACGCGATCGCGCACGATGCGGCCATCGGCAATCTCGATGACGCGTTGTGCCCACGCGGCGACCCCGGGGTCGTGCGTGACCAGAATGATCGTGTGCCCGCGTGCGTGCAGTTCGCACAGGATCTGCATGACTTCCAGACCGCTGCGGCTGTCGAGCGCCCCAGTGGGTTCGTCCGCGAGGATGATGTCGCCGCCGTTCATCAGCGCGCGCGCAATACTCACGCGTTGCTGTTGGCCGCCGGACATTTGCGACGGGCGGTGTGACAGATGTCCGCCGAGGCCCAGTCGCCCGAGCAGTGCCGCAGAACGTTGCGCTCGCGCCGTCTTCGTGGTGCCGGCATACACGGCGGGCACTTCGACATTGCCCTGCGCCGTGAGGTGGCCCATCAGGTGATAGCGCTGAAAAATGAAGCCGAAGTGCTCGCGGCGCAGCGCGGCGAGGTCGTCGTCGGAGAGCGAGGCCACATCGCGGCCATCGATTTCGTAGCATCCGCTGCTGGCCCGGTCGAGACACCCGAGCACGTTCATCAGCGTGGATTTTCCGGAGCCCGACGGCCCCATGATGGCCACCATCTCGCCACGCTGGATGACCAGTTCGACGTCGCGCAAAACGGTCACGGCACCGACGCCCTCGCCAAACGAGCGCGCCACACCGGACAAGCGCAACAGCGGGACGCAGACGGACGTGCCGTCGCGCACGTCGTCGGGCATATCGGACGCCGGAAGCATTGCATCGGACGGTGGGAGCGCGCGCGTCACAGCAGGCCGCCTCCGGTGTCACCGCTGCCGGGCGGGGGCACATCGGTCGGGTCGGCGGTCACCACGCGATCGCCTTCTGCGAGCCCGTCGAGCGCTTGCGCCATCAGGCGATTGTCGAGACCGACCTTGACCCAGCGGGGTTGTGCGTGATCTTTGGCGTCGAGTACGCGCACCTTGTAACGGCCATCCGCACGTTGCTCGCCGAGCGCGACCGACGGGAACGTCAGTGCGTTCGAGATGCGCTCGCGCACGATCGAGACTTGCGCCGTCATATCGGGGCGCAGCACACCGTTCGGGTTCGGCACGTCAAAAAGGGCATTGAAGAAGATCGCGTTGTTGATCTTTTCGGGCGAAGGTTGAATCACGCGCAGCTTGCCTTCATAGCGCGTCTGGGGCGCTCCCAGAATCGTGAAATACACCGGCTGACCTTCGCGAATGCGCACCACGTCCGCTTCGGAGACTTGTGCCTTGACGGTCATCTTCGACAGGTCGGCGATCTTGAGAATCGTCGGGATCTGATAGATCGCGGTGACGGTCTGACCTTCCTGTGTGCTGATCAGCGTCACGCTGCCCGAGATCGGCGCGGTGATGCGCGTATACGACAGGTTGGTGCGGGCCTTGTCGACCTTGACGTTCTGCTGGCTGATTTGCGAGTCCAGCGCGGCCAGTTCAGCGCTCAGTGCTTCATAGTCGGTGCGCGCCTTTTCAAAGTCGCGCGGCGAGGTGGCATCCTCGCGGGCCATTTGCCGCTGGCGTGCGAGTTCGCGCTCGGCTTGCGCATGGCGAATGGCCTTGGCGCGCCGGTCGGCGGCGAGCGTCGTGAGCCCTGCGGTCACTTCGCGAAGATCGTTCTCGCTGAGTGTCGGATCGATCTCCGCGAGCAATTGTCCCTTGGTGACCTTGTCGCCGAGCACGACCTTCAGCGAGCGCAACTGCCCGTTGGCCTGCGAGCCGACTTCCACTTGCTTGATCGGCTGAAGCACGCCCGTCGCGAGCACGGCATCTTCCAAACTGCTGCGGGTGACCTTGGCGCTGAGATAGGCCGGCGGTTTTGCCTGCGGCCATTGCCACGCCGCGATGGCACACAGCGCGAGAAAGACAGCCGCGGCGGTCTTGCGGCGAGGGGTGAGGCGAAACTTGCGTGAGAGCGTCATTGATCAGGAAATAAGCACCGCGTCCGCACCGTTGTGCAGACATGTGGCGATCCTAATCAAAGGGGGCGGGACAAACTGTTTTCAGTTGTTGCGACTTTGTGAACAGAATTGACCGGCGGTGGATTTATGTCGTTTTCGGTCGAATTCGGCTGGGTTATGTGCCTCACGGCAAGGGATGCGCACCGATGGGCAACGACGGGTGATCCGGTGTGGGGTAGGTCAGCGCGGGCAACGGTGCCCCGGGGCGGCGGATGACGACCTGATCGACCACGGCCTCGACATCGGCCGTCTGGCCGAGCGCCTTGATGAATTTGGCGAGCGGAAAGCCCGGCGCCATGCAGCCCTGCATCACGATGATGCGCCGCTGGAAAGTGAGCCAGAGCGAGGTCTGCGTTTTCCACGGGATGTCGGCGGCGATCGAAGACAGCCGTCGCTGCGCGCTCTCGGCAATCTCGACATCGTAGCGGTAGCTATTGGAGAGGCGGCAGCGTCCCTCGAACCAGCAGTGATTGCCTTTCTCGATGCGGTGGTGGGCATCGGCTATCCAGTCGGATTCGCGCATGAACGGGCCTAACGGCACCGGACAGTCGGCCACCGCAGAGGAAATGTGGAGAAACGGATCGTTGCCGAAATTGCGCAGATCGTCATGGGCGCTTGCGGCCGACGGGCCTGTCGCTGCGCCGGAAGCCACGCCCGGCAAGGCCGCTGGGGCGGCGCTGGCCGTCGCGGCGATGGCAATCCCCAAGGCCAGCCCCGTGGCGGCGTGTTTGCACAATGTGAAGATTGGACGGCGCATACGACCTCCCACGAGACATACGGGGTAAATGCTGCAACACGTGAAACCAGCGTGTATGCGCCAAGATGACTATAATTTCGCGCTATCGCTCGCAACGTCGCTCAACTCTGCATTTTTCAGTCGAGTGGTGGTTGCGAACGGCTGGGCTGCGCATCAGGCTGCCTTACCAATCCTTTCTGAAATAAGGATTGGATGCCATTTTATTGGATGCTTCGGCCAACGGGTGGCTGGACGGGCGCGCAAACTTCAGCGTATCTCGACACCGTGGGAGCACAAACCATGTCCTCAGGCATTGGCGCGCCGGGTGCGGCGCTACATCGGGCCTGGCGTTTGCCGGGGCAGGGCACCGCCGCTACCGTCGGCACACGCCGCGCTTCGTCATCGCCCGACCGTTTCACGAATGCGCTGCGATCGCTCTCCGGGGTGCGCGAATCTGCTGCCTCCGAGCCGGTGCAGTCGGTACAGGCTACGACGCAAGACCCTGCCGTAGCGGCAGTCCAGAGTTCGGCCTCCCTGCGTGAGCTGGGCCGAGCCTAAATTAGCGAGAATTCCTTCATGAGTCTGCATGTTCTTCTGGTCGACGACGATCCCGTCGTGCGCGACCTGCTGCGTGAGCTGCTGCATGCCAACGGTATGCAGGTCTCGGTGCTTCACAACGGCGCGTCGTTGCTGCGCCGGCTCGAACTCGAGCGTCCGTCGGTGATTCTGCTCGACATCATGATGCCCGAGCGTGACGGCCTGCGTGCCTTGCAGGACTTGCGCGCGGCCGGGGAAGATATTCCCGTGATCATGCTCTCGGCACGCGGCGGGCCGCTCGATCGGGCCCTCGGTCTGGAGTTGGGGGCCGACGATTACCTCGCCAAACCGTTCGATCCGCGCGAATTGCTCGCACGCATTCATGCGGTCCTGCGCCGGCGTGGCCCGGTGGCGGCCAGTGCCCCCGATGCGCGCGCGCCGTACCGCTTCGGTCCGTTCGAACTCGATTTCACGCTGCGCACCTTGCAGCGCGAGGGCGAGCGTCTGCCGCTGCGCGACACGGAATTCGCGATGCTCAAGGCGTTCACGCAACATCCGATGCAAGTGCTGCCGCGTGTGAAGCTGCACGCCATGCTGTACGGCGACGGCATCTCGTTCCGCGATCGCAGTCTCGACGTGCCGGTGTGGCGTCTGCGCCGCCTGATCGAAACCGATCCGTCCGAGCCGCGTTACATCCAGACGATTCGCGGCAAAGGCTACGTGTTTGTGCCCGGTGGCGAGTTGTCGGCCGATGCGGCGTCGGACGCGCGCGAGCATGACGCCGGTGGCGCTGACGATGGCCGCTCGCTTGCGGTGCCGCCGGTGGCGGCGGTCGCAGCGGTGGCGCCAGCGGTCAAGCGTGCGGTGCGTGGCTGGCGGGAGTCGATGGCGTGAAACTGCGTTGGCGGCTGCGCGACACGCTGTTCGGGCGCATGGCATTGCTGGGTATCGGCGTCTTGCTGGTGATGCATATCGTGTGGAGCGCGCTGGTGTTCTATCAGCGGCCTCGCCAGCAAGTCGACGGCTTCGCGCGCGGCTTGCTCATCGCCATCCAGAGCGTCGATCAGCGAGCCGTCGACCCGGGCAGCCTTGCACCGCCGCGCGGGTTGCGGCGCGTGCCGCTTGCGCAGGCCCCCGTGTTTGCCGATCCGTCGGAAGACGGGCGTGCCTCGCACCTGCGTAACGAACTGCTCTCGAAGCTGCCGCCCGGCACGCAGTTGCATGTGCGTGAAGAGCCGAAGCGCAGCAGCTTGTGGGTCTTGCTGCCGAACCACGATCAATGGATTGTCATTCCGCTTGATTTGCCGCCGATGCCGCCCTTCGTGCGCGAGACGGTCGGTATTCTGATTGGGGCGGTATTGCTGGCATTGTTGATGGCGTGGCAGATGCAGCGTCCTATTGCGCGCGTGGCGCAAGCCGCCCGGGTGATCGCCCGGGGACGCCGCCCGGCGTTGCTGCCCGAACAAGGGCCGCACGAGTTGCGTGACCTGGCGCACGCGTTCAACGACATGGCCAAGCGTCTGGCCGAGGCGGAAGACAATCAGGCGATCATGCTCGCCGGGATTGCGCACGATCTGAAGTCGCCGCTCACGCGTCTGCGTCTGCGCGCCGATCTGATCGACAACGAAGGCTCGCGCGATGGCTTCGTGCGCGACATCGCCTCCATCAATCACATCGTTCAGCAATTTCTCGCCTATGCCCGCGACGAGGCCGACACGAGCCCGCTCGTCGGTGTCGACGCGTTTCTGCGCGAGCAATTTCCGGCCGAAGACGCGTGTGACGCTGCCGTCCCGGCGCTCATGACGACGGACATGGTTGTCGAAGCGCTCGCGTATGTCGATGGCGAGGGCGGTGAAGGTAGTGATGGGGCTGACGGCGTTGCTGGGGTGAGCGGTACGGCGGGCGCGTCGTGCGCTGATCTGGCGTTGTTCACCTGCGACTTGCGCGCGGGCGCCGATTTCAAGTTGCCGCGGACGTTGCTCGATCGCGTGATGTCGAATCTTGTCGACAACGCGCTGGAGCACGGCGAGCCGCCGGTGCGGCTGGCGACGTGGCGCGAGGGTGATGTCGGCTACATCGAAGTGACCGACTGCGGCGGGGGGATTCCGGAAGATCAGGTGGCGCTGGCGATGCGGCCGTTCGTGCGGCTCGATGCTTCGCGCGGCGGCGAAGGCCATTGCGGCCTTGGCTTGTCGCTGGTGGGGCGTCTGGTCGAAGGGCTGGGCGGCTCGGTGCGTCTGGCGACGTCACCGGATGGCGGTTTGCGCGTCACGTTGTGCTTGCCGATCACCCATGCACCGGCACCGCTGACTTCGCATTAATTTCCCGACGGTATTTTCGACTGCGGCCGTGGTGAGTTTGTGTCACACGGCCGCAGCCGGTTGGCGCGTTCCACGCCAACCTTTCTCCCGATAAATCTCAATAAATCTCCGGCACGATCATCGTGTCGGGCACCGGGTGGCGCATGTAGTCTTCGCTGCGGGCGCGCTCGGGCAGCAGCACGGGCGTGCGTTCCACGTCGTGGTAGGGCACTTGTGCGAGCAGGTGATGAATGCAGTTCAGGCGAGCGCGCTTCTTGTCGTCGGCCTGCACCACCCACCACGGCGCTTCGGGAATATGGGTGCGCTCCAGCATGACTTCCTTGGCGCGCGTGTAGCTCTCCCAGCGGCGACGGCTTTCCAGATCCATCGGGCTGAGCTTCCACTGCTTGAGCGGGTCTTGAATGCGGGCGAGAAAGCGGGCTTCCTGCTCTTCGTCTGAAATCGAGAACCAGTATTTGACGATCTGCACGCCGCTGCGCACCAGCATCTTCTCGAACTCGGGCACCGAGCGGAAAAACTCTTCGTACTCGTCATCCGTGCAGAAGCCCATCACGTGCTCGACGCCTGCGCGGTTGTACCAGCTACGGTCGAACAGCACCATTTCGCCGGCAGCGGGCAGGTGCTGCACGTAGCGTTGGAAATACCATTGCGTGCGTTCGCGGTCGTTGGGGGCGGGCAGGGCGGCGACGCGGCACACACGCGGGTTCAGGCGTTGCGTAATGCGCTTGATGGCGCCGCCTTTGCCGGCGGCATCGCGGCCTTCGAAGATCACCACGAGGCGGTGGCGGCTGCGAATCACCCAGTCTTGCAGCTTGACGAGTTCGCCTTGCAGGCGAAAGAGCTCGCGGAAATATTGCAGGCGTTCGCTGCGTGCGGTGTCGGTCAGATCGTTCAGGCCGGGCAGGCGAAGATCGTCGATTTCCATCTCGATTTCTTCGTCGTAGCTGTCGATCAGGTCATCCTGGAGGCGACGCGCGAGCGAGGCGTCGTGGTCGGCATCGGAGTCGAATTTTGTCATGGCGACGATCTCGGTACGGGGCGGAGAAAACCCCCGCGTGGCGGATTGAGCAACTGAGTATGCGACGATTCTATGACACCCGCATGGCGCTGGCGAGGGCGGCGCACCGGGGCACACCGCGCTTGCAACGGGTTTATGACTGTCACATAAAAGACATATGACATTGTCATGATGGCCGGTCCCGCCACATTCTGGCGCGGCTTTCCCGACGTGCTGGCCTTTACCGGCCGTCACAACATTACCGGCTTCCCCACGTTTGACTCCGACAGTGCGCATGTTTGCCGACCTTGCTCATCATGCTTATGGCTGCGATCAGGCGGGTTTGATCTACGGCTATCACTTCACCGAGGGCGCATTGCCTGAGCCGGTCGATTCCGGCGAGGCGCTGGCGTGGCTGGCGAAGCTCGCACGCGGCGAGCCCGCCGACGGGTTCCTGTGGCTGCATTTCAACTTCGCGCATGCCGCATGCGAGAAGTGGCTGCAACAGCACATGAGCCTGCCGGAAGAGTTCTTCGACGCGCTGACCGAAGGGTCGCGCTCCACACGCATCGAGCATTCCGACGACTGGTTGCTGGCGGTTATCAACGATGTGATCTTCGCGTTCGACATCGCGCAGTCCGAGATTTCCACGTTGCGGGTGGCGGCCAATGCGCGGCTGCTGGTGACCGGGCGGGTCAAGCCGTTGCGATCGATCGACAAGCTGCGCGCGTCGGTCAAACGTGGCGAGGCGTTTCGCTCGCCGCTGGCGTTGCTGGTGCACTTGCTGCGCGATCAGGCGGACGTGCTGGAGCGTATCGTGCGCGAGACCAGCCGTCGTGTGGATACCGTGGAAGACCGGCTGTTGCAGCAGCGCATCGAGAGCAACCGGGCCGATCTGGGTTCGCTGCGGCGGGTGCTGGTGCGGCTGCAACGCTTGCTGGCACCGGAGCCGGCGGCGCTCTTCCGATTGTTGAGCCGCCCGCCGGTGTGGGGGCATGCTGAAGACGTGCAGGAATTCCGTCAGGCGACGGAAGAGTTTGCGGTGGTGCTCAACGACTTGTCGGCGCTGCTCGAGCGCATCAAGTTGTTGCAGGAAGAAATTGCGGCGATGGTCAGCGAGCGCACGGACCGCACGATTTACACGCTGACGGTGGTGACGGTGCTGGCATTGCCGATCAACATCGTGGCGGGTTTTTTCGGCATGAACGTCGGCGGTATCCCGCTGGCCGAGCATCCGCATGGGTTCTGGGTACTGGTCGCCATCGTCGCGACCGGCACGGCGGCCGCCGGCTGGTGGGCATTCCGGCGCCGGCCGGAGTGATATCTACGTAAATCCGCATGATCGTAAAATCAAACATTAGTGCTTTAACGCCTGATTTCACGATCATGAAAATATCCCAAAGCAAATCGATATCCTCGGCATTGCAGGCCGAAGCCACGCGTCTGGGCCAACTCCTTGCCCGGTTGCGCACGGCGCGTCAGTTCAAGCAGACCGACGTAGCGGCGCGTGCGGGACTTTCGCGCAACACCATCCATCGCATTGAGCACGGCGACCCGGGTCTCGCGTTCGGGCAAATCCTGCGCTATCTGGACGCCATCGCCCCCGGCGCAACACTCCAGGATCTATACGCTGAATCGGACCCCGCATTGACTGCATTGAAACTGCGGGAGCAAACCCGGCGGGTGCGCGATCTGACGAGTGCCGATCTCGAAGCACTCGATTTCTGATCTACAAAGTCACACCCCTTTCACCGCAATCCCCGGTATCCGATCCACCGCCGCCAGCACCTGTTCCGGCGTGATCTCGCGAGTGCATTCGAAGGCGCGCGACGTGCCGTGATGGCGCGGGCACCAGTGGAAGTCGTCGTGCCGATAACGCAGCGTGGGGTCGTGCCAGCAGCCGGTGCAAACGTTCTCCGCAATCACGCGATACCGCGTGGCGAACTCGTTGTGCGGCAGCGTGAAACCCGACACCAGCACCGTTGGCGTGCCTGCCGTCCATGCCAGCCATGACAAGCCGCTCGATAGCCCGATGAATGCGTTCGCGTGCATCAGCCAGCGTGCGCGCTCCGTGAGCGGCAGATCGCCTGTCGCATCTTCCGCACCCTCGGGAATGGTCTGCCAGAAGTCGCCCTTGCCATGACGCGGCTTCTGATCGATGCAGATCACGCGAAGCCCACGCGCGCGTAGCCCCGCGACTACCGTCTCCCAGCCGTCCGGACGATTCCAGTATTTGCACTGCGCCGTACTCTGCACGGCGATGCACACGTACGGCACCGCCAACGGACGCGACGTATCCGGCAAGCCAAGACGGGCAGGGGTTTCCGTGTCATCCACACCCAGAATATGTGCCGCCGTCCGATGCAACCCCGTCTCGCGAAAGTCGCGCGGTTGCTGTGTCAGCTCCCCGTCGTCGAAGAAGAGTCCGATGTTGTAGGTCGCGTAATACTTGCGGCGCTCGACGTTCTCTTGTGCCACGAAATCCACCTCGGGATACGTGTCGCGAAACAGCGACGCGACCGCAGGTGTCACCACACACGCGAGACGGCAACCATGTTCCCGCGCGAAGCGCAGCGCATAGGGCAGCCAGCCGAGCACATCGCCGAGGGCGGCCACCGCGAACTGGACGAGCACGTCCTGATCGCGGGCGTCGTAACGATGCTCGAACACGACGACGTTGTTGAGCCAGATGGTGATGCCGTACGGCACGAAGTACTTCGCGGGGCTGCGCACAACCCCCGAGGACAACTCGGTTTCGACGAGCGTGGCATCGTCGCGCGTGTCGAAGACCCGCACGCGCCACGGCAACGGTTGTCCGAAATCGGGGATGACGACCCGTGCGCCGTCGTTGAAGTCGAAACGCAACCCGGCCGGGCCGACCTGCGTCGGCAGCAGGGCGGGAGCGAGAAAAATCTGGTGAGGCGACTGGGCGAAGGGGGTGGCATCATTCATGCCGTTACCTTACGTCTGACGCTCGAATCGCAATCGACGAACAAACATGCCAAAAGGCGGTTATTTCGCGAATTTGCCGGGTTTTTCGACGGGAAACCCTTTCCACGCCTTACGGTTGCTACCGCCGCGCCACGCTCACACCGATCCCGTCATCGCCTGATACTGGGCCCGCAACGCCTGCGTAAACCGCTGATGGGTCTCGCGCGGATTTTCCCGGCGGGTGAACATCGCCACGGGCGGCAACGTCCACGTGAGCGACCATGGCACGACTGCCACGCCTGCAACGCGTACCAGTTCCTCGGCGATGTCGGCCGGCAGCAGCGACACGGCGCGCTCGCTGCTGGCGAGCAGTTCACCCGTCAGGCGGGACGAAAAGCTCTCCACCACAGGCACCGGCGGCACCACGCCGGCATGCAGGAACAAGTCGGCCAATTGATCGCGCATCGGCGTATTGGGGGCGCCCATGACCCAATCCAGCTCGGCGAGTTGTGCCCAAACCGGGGCGCTGCGGCCCAGCCGGGCGGCCAACCGGCGGCTGGCCACGACGCGGGGCATCTGGTGCATGAGCACCTCGAATTGCACCTGCGTCAGGTCGACACTGGCGGCGGCGCGCCCGATCACCACGTCCAGCGTGTGATCGCGCAACTGCGCCATGAGCGCTTCACTTGTGCCTTCGTGCAGCGTGACGGTGAGCCGTTGCGGCATCTGCGCGAGCGTCTGCTGAATCGCGGCAGCGAGCGTCTTGCCAGAAATATAGGGAATCACGCCCACATGCAGGCGCGCGGCATGCCCGGCCATCACCGCCTCGATGTCGCGCGTCAGATGGTCGAGATCGTGGACCATCGCCTGCGCCCGGGCGAGTACCACTTCGCCCAGCGGCGTGGGCGTCATGCCGCGTGGGGTGCGGTCGAACAGCGGGCCGCCAAGCATGCTTTCCAGCTCGGCCAGCGCGCTGGTCACGGCCGGCTGGCTCGTCGCCATATGCTCGGCCACGCGCGTGAGCGAACCATGCTGCTGAATCTGCAACAACAGCACCAGATGGCGCATCTTGAG
Organism: Pandoraea sp. PE-S2R-1; assembly: GCF_002179865.1. NCBI lineage: Bacteria > Pseudomonadati > Pseudomonadota > Betaproteobacteria > Burkholderiales > Burkholderiaceae > Pandoraea > Pandoraea sp. PE-S2R-1. Next base: position 322,911 of record NZ_NGUR01000017.1, read on the forward strand.
CCGCGTCGTCAGACGCCGCACCACCTCGCCCGTATCGAAAGGCACCACTCCTACCCCCTGAATCCCCAAATCCTGCGAGCGTCCCGCCGTCCGGATATCCACGGCATCCCCGGCATGGCAGGGAAAGTACGCTCATAACGAAAATATGATGGCCCCATAGTAATTCAGAATCGCCTCGCAATAGCGGCTGCCTAGAATGGCTTCGCAATCAGGTGCACCGGGCGGCAACCGTCTCGAAGAACGGCCGGGCGGTGCACGAGAGAGATGACATCCAACGAGGACGACACGCCCATGAGCAACAACAACGATCACCAGGCAGCCCTGGAATATCACCAGTTCCCCACCCCGGGCAAGATCTCCGTGACGGCCAGCAAGCCGCTCGTCACGCAGCGTGACCTGGCGCTCGCCTACACCCCGGGCGTTGCCATCCCGTGTCAGGAAATTGCCGCCGACCCCGCCAAGGCGTTCAACTACACCGCGCGCGGCAACCTCGTGGGCGTGATCACCAACGGCTCCGCCGTGCTGGGTCTGGGCAACATCGGCGCACTCGCCTCCAAGCCGGTGATGGAAGGCAAGGCCGTCCTCTTCAAGAAATTTGCCGGTATCGACGTCTTCGACATCGAAATCACCGAAAGCGACCCGGACAAGCTCGTCGAGATCATCGCCAGCCTCGAAGCCACCTTCGGCGGCATCAACCTTGAAGACATCAAGGCCCCCGAATGCTTCACCGTCGAGCGCAAGCTGCGCGAACGCATGAAGATTCCGGTCTTCCACGACGATCAGCACGGCACCGCCATTACCGTTTCGGCCGCGTTCATCAACGGCCTGAAGGTCGTGGGCAAAGACATCAAGGAAGTGAAGGTCGTGACCTCGGGCGCCGGTGCGGCTGCCTTGGCATGTCTGGACCTCATGGTCGACCTCGGCCTGCCCATCGAGAACGTGTGGGCCACCGACATCGACGGCGTCGTCTATGAAGGCCGCGCGGTCGGCATGGACCCGGACAAGGCCCGCTTCGCGCAAAAGACCGACAAGCGCACGCTGGCCGAAGTGATCGATGGTGCCGACGTGTTCCTCGGCCTGTCGGCTGGTGGCGTGCTCAAGCCGGAAATGTTGAAGACCATGGGCCCGCGCCCGCTGATTCTGGCGCTCGCCAACCCGACGCCGGAAATCTTCCCCGAAGACGCCCGCGCTGCCCGCGACGACGTGGTGCTCGCCACCGGCCGTTCGGACTTCCCGAATCAGGTCAACAACGTTCTGTGCTTCCCGTACATCTTCCGCGGTGCGCTCGACGTGGGTGCGACCACCATCACGCGCAATATGGAAATTGCGGCGGTCAACGCGATTGCCGCGCTGGCGCAGGAAGAGCCGAACGATTCCGTGGCGACCGCCTACGGCGCTTATGACCTCTCGTTTGGCCCGGAATACCTGATTCCGAAGCCGTTCGACTCGCGCCTGATCGTGCGTATCGCGCCGGCCGTGGCCCGTGCTGCCATGGAAGACGGTGTGGCGACGCGTCCGATCGCCGACTTCGACGCCTACGCCGACCAGCTGCAACAGTTCGTGTACCACTCGGGCGCGTTCATGAAGCCGATCTTCTCGGCGGCCAAGCAACTCGTGCGCGACGGCGGCAAGGCTCGCATCGTGTTCGCGGAAGGGGAAGAAGAGCGCGTGCTGCGCGCGGTTCAGGTGATCGTCGACGAGAAGCTGGCCCGCCCGATTCTGGTCGGCCGCCCGGAAGTGCTGCTGGCCCGCATCGAGAAGTTCGGTCTGCGCCTGCGTCTGGGCGAAGACGTCGAAGTGACCAACCCGTACTACGACGAACGCTTCCACCAGTACTGGACCAGCTACTGGGAACTGCGCTGCCGCGACGGCATTACGAAGGAAATGGCGCGCGTGGAAATGCGCCGCCGTCTCACGCTGATCGGCGCGATGATGGTGCGTCTGGGCGACGCCGACGGCATGATTTGCGGCACCGTGGGCGCGTATCACGACCACCTGCGCTTCGTCGATGAAGTGATCGGCAAGCAGGCGGGCGCGAATACCTACGCGGCGATGAACATCCTGCTGCTCGACAAGCGCACCGTGGCACTCGTGGACACGCACGTCAACGACGACCCGACGGCCGAGCAAATCGCCGAATTCACGATCGCCGCTGCCAAGCAGATGTCGTGGTTGAACCTCAACCCGAAGGTCGCGCTGCTCTCGCGTTCGAACTTCGGCTCGGGAAGTGCCGCCTCGGGCACCAAGATGCGCCGCGTGCTGGATCTGGTGTCGGCACAGGCGCCCGATCTGGAAATCGACGGCGAAATGCACGGCGATTGCGCCCTCGACGAAGGTCTGCGCAGCCGCATCCTGCCGCATTCGCGTCTGAAGGGTGCCGCCAACCTGCTGGTGTGCCCGAACGTGGACTCGGGCAACATCGCCTACAACCTGCTCAAGACGGGCGCGGGCAGCAATGTCGCCGTGGGTCCGTTCCTGCTGGGGGTGGGCGCACCGGTCAACGTGCTGACTTCGAGCTCGACCGTGCGACGCATCATCAACATGACGGCGCTCACGGTTATCCAGGCCAATCGTGACTGAAGTCGACGCGGCGCCCGGCAGCCGGGGGTAATTCAGATGGATTACCGACCGCTTCCGACGCGCCAGTAGCCTTGTTAGTCCGCCAACGCCCCGGCAAGCTGAACCCACGCATCGTCCTGATGCGTGGCCAGCCGCGCCGGGGCGTTTGCGTTGGGTCAGCTTGTTCCGCTTGCCCGCTGCCCCGCGTTGGCGCCGATTGACGGAACGCCTTCCCGCAAAGCCATTCCAGCGCGCTGCACATCACGAAGTAGATCAGCGCAACAAAAGCAAACACCTCCGCCGGATACACCATCAACCGGCTGTTGACCTGCGTCGCCAGAAACGACAGCTCGGCCACGCCGACGATGTAGGCGAGCGAGGTGTCTTTCACGAGCGAAATCCACTGATTCACGAACGATGGCGCCATCATGCGCAGCGCCTGCGGCAGCACCACGTGCCGCAGCGTCTGCACGCGCGTGAGGCCGAGCGACATGCCGGCCTGCCACTGTGCCGTACCCACGCCGCGAATACCGGCGTAGACCGTATGCGAGAGATACGCACCGCCGATGAGCGAGAGAGCACACGCGACAGTGGCGAGTCCGGGCACGTCCACGCCGAAGAGAATCGGCAGCAGGAAATACGTCCAGAAGATCAGCATCAGCACGGGAATCGCGCGGAAGAAGCCGATGACCAGCGTGAGCAGCCAGCGCGACGGTCCGGTGAGCATCGCCAGCGCAATGCCACCCGCAAGACCGAGCAGGCCCGACGCCACTGCGCTCGTACTGGCGAGCACCAGCGTGAGGGCGGCACCCGCGAGCGGGCCATCGGGAAAGGTGCCCCACAGCAAGTAGGGCAGGTTATCGATAACGGCAGAGAAGTTCATGATCAGCGCGAAGGAGCCGCCGCATGGCGGTGCGTGGTCGCGAGGCTGACCGCTTCGATCAGGGCAATCGCGCCAACGTAGAGCAGGGTGGCAATGCCGAACGCCTGAAACGTCTTGAACGTCTCGGTCTCGACCTGACGCGACGCATACGACAGTTCGGCGAGTCCGATGGCCATCGTGAGCGACGAGTTCTTCACCACATTCATGTACTGGCCGAACAGCGGCGGCAGCGCAATGCGCACCGCTTGCGGCAACACCACGTGTCGAAAGACGGCATATCGGCTCAGCCCGAGCGCTGCGGCCGCGTGCGTCTGACCGGCCGGCACGCCACGTAGTCCGGCGCGAATTTCCTCGCCGATGAACGCGGTGGTGTAAAGCGTGAGGCCGACGAAACCGGCAAGCGTCTCAAGCGCGGGCCAGCGAACGTCGAACAGCACCAGATGCCACGCGTGGGGTTGAGAGAGCCATGCCACGGCGCTCGCAGGCAACAGCGCGGCAACGCCGAAGTACCAGAAGAACAATTGCACCAGCAGCGGCGTGTTGCGCATGAGCGCGACAAATGCCGCCGCAGGGCGTGAAAACAGCGCGCTTTGCGAGTTGCGTGCCAGCGCGAGCCCGAAGCCGAGCCATGTGGCGGCGGCGCTCACCACGGCCGCCAACGCGACGGTGACGACGAAGCCGTGCATCAGCCAACTGAGGTATTTCGGGGCGAGCCAATCGATCATGACAGGGGATGTCCAAGCAAAAACGCCGGGGTACACGAGGACGCATCCTCCTGTACCCCGGCTGGCGGGCGGGTCACTGCGGGGTCACCGCCGGTATGGCTGGCGGTATCAGACTCAGACCTTGTCGCCGATCTTGAACAGACGCGGCAGCGGCTGCGACGTTTGCGGGCCGAACCAGCGGTTGTAGATGTTGACGGCGGTGCCGTCTTTTTCCAGACCACGCAGCGTGTCGTTCACGAACGCTGTCAGACGCTCTTCACCCTTGGGCACGCCCACGCCCATGTAGTCGTTCGAGATCGTGAACGCCGGGATTTCGTAGTTCTGCTTGTCGGGCACGTTGGCGAGCAGGCCGACCAGCTTCGGGCCGTCCTGCGTAATCGCCTGTACGGTGCCCGCACGCAGGGCGGCGAAGGCGAACGGCGTGTCGTCGAAGGCCACGATGGTCGTGCTCGGGTATTTCTCGCGCAGTGTGATTTCGTTGGTGGTGCCCTTGTCGGCGCCGACGCGCAGCTTGCTCAGTTGATCCGCCGACGAGAGCGTGCCCTTCTTCGCAAGAAACTGCTGGCCCGACGAGAAGTACGGGATGCTGAAATCGACCTGCTTGGCGCGCTCATCCGTGATCGTGAAGTTGGCGAGCACGAGGTCGACCTTCTTCGACGTCAGGAACGGAATGCGGTTGGCGGGGTTCGTCGGTTGCAGTTCGAGCTTCACGCCCAGCTTGTCGGCGATGGCCTTGGCGTAGTCGACATCCAGACCGATGATCTTGTGCGACTTCGCATCGACGTAGCCGAACGGCGGGTTGCTGTCGAACGTCGCGACGCGCAGCACGCCGGCCTTCTTGATGTCGTCGAGCTTGTCGGCATGTGCTGCGAGCGGCAGCAGGGCAACGGCAGAGAGGAGGGCGGCGGCGAAGACCGAGGTGCGGCCGCGACGGTGGCGTTGGGTGTGCTGGGTGTGATTGGCGCGTGGTGTGCGATTGTTGTTTTGCATGGCCTGATGGGCTCCGTTTTTTAAGACGCGTAAAACCTTCACTCGATACCGCCGGGGATATTCCGGACAGGGTTCGGCGGTAACTCGTCACGGATAGTGGCGAGCGGGTTTCACACGATAACGGGGCGCGCATGCGGGCCCAACCAATCGATTTTTCTTAGCAAAACGCCGGCGCAGATAAGCGCCGGCGTGCGGGGTGTTTCATGCTGATTGGCAATGATACGAGCGTGCCGATGGTCACGCTCGCCGTACTGCCGGAAGATCAGCCGTGGTGGTCATAACGATGGTCGTGATCGCGGTCGTGGTCATCATGACGATCCGGTCCCGGACCATGGTCCCAGCCGCCGCGATCGAGCGCCCAGCCGTGCGGGCCCTGATGCCAGACCGGTGCACGATAGGCGTAGCCCGGACGTGCACGTTCCCAGTGACCGCCCACCCATACGTGGCGATGGCCGTCCCAATCCCAGAAGCCCGGTGCCCATGCATAGCCGGGACGCGGCGCCGGCACCACTTCGTAACGCGGCGGCGGCGGTGCGCCGATGCTGATCGAAACACCCACCTGAGCTTGCGCGGGTGCCACTGCAATACCGCCAAGCGTGGCGGCAACGAGCGCGATGGTAAGAGTCAGTTTTTTCATATTCGCCCCCTTGAAAGCGATGTCTTTGAATGCGCTTTCATCGTACGAGGTGAAGTGGCGAATAACGAAGCAAATAGTCGTAAGAAAGTGTTGGAATTGTTTCGTTCTGTTGGCCGAAAAGCCGCATGAGCAGCGGCTTTCACGTGTTTTTACGAAACCGGCGGGCAGTCGGGATTTCCCGCCGGTCGACACGATGGTGAACGGATGGTGAATGTTAGCCGCCACTTATTTCGCGGTGTGCTGATGCCGGAATTCCTGCGTGCGGCCACCGTAGCCATATGCGGCGGCGCGTGCGTCGATCACGTGAATGTACGAGCACGCGTGCACGTTGCCGAGCAAGCCCGACAGCGTCTCGAACACCTGTGCGATGTACTGCGCTTTCTCGGCTTTCGTATTCGTCTCGTCGGTCACGCTGATATCCAGATGGAAGGCGTTTTTCCCCTGCTCGGCGAGCGGTGCGCCACCAATGAACCAGCGCTCGTGCGGAATGTAGTCGACGGTGACGGCGATCACCTCGGGTGCCTTGTGAAGCACGTCGACAGTGAGTTGCGAGACGGCGCGCACGGCATCGCGGGTGAGCTTGTCGTTGGGCGTGCCGGAGAGTTGCAGAACGAGATGGGGCATGACGAGACTCCTGAAGTGGTGACGAAAGTGTCGGCGCCGGGGTTGGCCCTTAGGTTGGCGCCGTCCGGGCGTCTGAAAAGCGTGACTTCAGTCTAGGGTCTCGGTTGACATCGGAAAAGCGGGAATTTACGATGTGATCCATCGGTTTATCAAATGGGTGAGATGATGGCGCCGGGATTCGATTTCGATCAGTTGCGCACCTTTGTCGCGGTCGCGGATGCCGGCAGCCTGTCGGCGGCGGCACCGCTGGTCTTTCTCTCGCAGTCATCGGTGAGCGAACAGATTCGCAAGCTGGAGGCCCGCGCTGGCGTGTCGCTGTTCACGCGCGGCAAGCTCGGCGTGGCGCCGACGGCGGCGGGCGACCGCTTGCTGGGGCACGCGCGGCAGTTGCTCGCACACAGCGAGCAGGCGTGGCACGACGTGCGGGGTTTTTCGCTGTCGGGCGAACTGCGGCTGGCCATTACCGACTACTTCCGCCCCGGCGAAGTCGCACGCATGCTCCGGCATCTCGGGGTGGTGTACCCGGCGCTGCGCATCCACGTGACGATTCTCAAGAGCGGTGTCATCGAAACGGGTTACGACACGGGGGAGTTCGATATCGGCGTGTCGATGCGCATCCTTGGCAAGTCGCTCGGCCGCGATGGCGTTGCCGGTACGCTCGCGCTGTCTCGCGAGTCGCTCGACTGGGTGGCCGCCCCCGATTTTGTGCTCGATCCCGACGCGCCGTTACCGCTGCTCGTCCTGCCGGACACTTGCGCGCTGCATCGCTTCACCACGCAATGGCTCGACACGCATCACGTGCCGTACACGATTGCGCACGTGGCGTCCGGGGTGGCGGGGTTGCAACTGGCGTTGAGTGCGGGACTCGGGGTGGCGTGTCTGAACGCGTCGGCGGCGGGGCCGTCGCTCATGCGGATCGAGAAGCTGGTGAGCCGGCGGCGCTTGCCCAAGCTGCCCGACGCAGAGTTTCACTTGTTGCCCGCGCGCCGGGGTGAGCCCGATTGGGTCACGCAGGCGCGCCAGGCGCTGGCGTCGCAGCTTGCCGCGCCAGCCGCGTTAAGCGCATGAATTACAGGGCGAGTTACAGCGCGTTGATCGGAATCTTCAGATAGCGCGTGCCGTTGGACTCGGGCGCGGGCATGTCACCGGCACGAATGTTGACCTGCACGGCGGGCAGGATCAGTGTGGGCATGTCGAGCGTCCGGTCGCGGGCTTCACGCATCGCGACGAAGGCGTCTTCGTCGATGCCGTCGTGCACATGGATGTTCGCGCGACGCTGTTCGCCGACCGTCGTTTGCCAGTTCGCCGCGCGGCTCGCCGGCGGATAGTCGTGGCACATATACAGACGCGTGGCTTCAGGCAGCGACAGCAGTCGGCGGATCGAACGATAGAGCGTGTGCGCATTGCCACCGGGGAAATCGCAGCGCGCCGTGCCGACGTCGGGCATGAAGAGCGTGTCGCCGACAAACACCGCATCACCGACGCGGTATGCCATATCGGCCGGCGTATGGCCGGGGACGAACATCGCTTCGGCTTGCAGATTGCCGATGGCGAACGTCTCACCATCGTCGAACAGGTGATCGAACTGCGAGCCATCGGGCGGCACGTCGGCCCCGAGATGGAACAGCTTCTTGAAAACATGTTGCACGTCGCGGATATGCCCGCCGATGGCGATGCGCCCGCCCACGCGCTCCTTGAGCCAACGCGCCGACGACAGGTGGTCGGCGTGCGCGTGCGTTTCCAAAATCCAGTCGACCGTCAGTTGCTGTGCCTTCAGAAAATCAAGCACGCGCTCTGCGGAACCCGTGTGCGTGCGGCCCGCCTTCGGGTCGTAGTCCAGCACGGGGTCGATGATCGCCGCGCGACCGCCCGGCGCATCGAATACGACATAGGTCACCGTCGAGGTGCCGGTGTCGAAGAAGGCTTCGATGTGGGCTGCGGTGGCTGACATGGCCGGGCTCCTGCAAAGGTTTATCGATTGATATATTATAAACGAGTAAAGTGTACGCGATATGCGTGACATAGCGTCGCGCGGCGTCCGCCCTCGAATTGCCTCGATCCTGCCATGCCACGTGCCACTTCGTCACCCCTGCACGCCAACATCGCTGACGTCTCCCATGCCTCTGATGCCTTCGGTGCTTCGGCTGCCGCGACACCGCCGACATCCGTGAATCCGGATGGCACAGGCACGGGTGCGCCGCTGGACGTGGCGCGCTTGCGCACGGCCGCGCGCGATGCGACCAAGCTGCTGCGCGCGTTGGCCAACGAGGATCGGCTGCTGATTCTGTGTCAGCTCACGCAGGGCGAACGATCGGTGGGCGAGTTGGAATCGCAGCTCGATATCCGGCAGCCGACCTTGTCGCAACAACTCGCCGTACTGCGCACCGAACAACTCGTCACCACGCGCCGCGACGGCAAGCGTATCTATTACGCGGTGGGCGACGCTACCGTACTTGCCGTGCTGTCTTGTCTCTACGATCAGTTCTGCCCTAAACCGTGACGCGATGAACCGGTAAGGCCTTCGCCGTGCGCCTTCTCACTGCCCGTCGTCTGTGTTTTCTCTGTTGGATCGACCGCCCATGACCCTCGATACCCTTCACTTCACGCCGTGGACGGCGCTGGCCGGTGGCGTGCTGATCGGCGTGGCTGCCGTCTGGCTCATGCTCGCCAATGGCCGCATCGCCGGCATCTCCGGCATCGTCGGTGGCTTGTTGCGCCCGCGCGCGGGTGACGTCGGCTGGCGGCTGGCGTTCATCGCCGGGCTGATGGTTGCCCCTTGGGCGTATCGCCTGTTGGCGGTCGTGCCGGAAGCGCAAATCGACGCGAGTTTCGCCATGCTGATAGGGGCGGGCTTGCTGGTCGGCTTCGGCACACGGCTCGGCTCGGGCTGCACGAGCGGCCATGGGGTTTGCGGCTTGTCGCGACTGTCGTGGCGATCGCTGGCCGCCACGCTGTGTTTCATGGTGACGGGCTTCCTCACGGTGTTCGTCGTGCGCCATGTGCTGCATGTCGGAGGTGCCGCATGAAGAAGTTTGCACTGGCGTTCGTTGGCGGGCTGATTTTCGGCCTCGGCCTGATTCTCGCCGGCATGGCCAACCCGGCGAAGGTGCTCGGGTTTCTCGATATCGCCGGGCGCTGGGACCCGTCGCTCGCGTTTGTCATGGGCGGTGCCATTGCCGTCGGTCTGGCCGGCTTCCGACTGGCGCGTGCGCAGCCGATGGCGTGGACGGGCGAGCCGCGCGCATGGCCGAGCCTGCACGGCATCGACAAGCGTCTGGTGTTCGGCGCGCTGCTGTTCGGTATCGGATGGGGGATCGCCGGCATCTGCCCGGGGCCGGCGCTCGTGTTGCTTGGCGCGGGCTCAGGCAAGGGGCTGACGTTCGTCTTGGCAATGCTCGCCGGTATGGCGATTCACGCGATGTTGCCCGCACGGGCAGACAAACACGCGGCATCGATGGGATCGACCAAGGGCTGACCGGGTGGATGGGCGTCCGTGTCCGGTCCGCGAACGTCAGTGCCGTCTTGCCAGTTCGGTCCCCGCATCGGCGGGCAGGCGGCGGGTGACCGGAATCGAGAGCCACGAGAACAGCCCGATCACGAGAAACGCGGGCAGGAAATCGCTGGCCGTCAGTTGCTCGTGCCCCGCGAGCCGGCTGCTCGCCTGCAAGACCATCCCGGCAATCGTCACGCCCAGCCCCAGCGACAACTGCTGAATCACGCTCGCGAGGCTCGTCGCCCGGCTCGCGTCACCGCTCGCAATGTCGGCGTATACGATCGAATTCAGGCAGGTGAACTGCAACGACGGGAAGAAGCCGCCGAACGCCACCACGCCCAACATCACAAGCACCGGCGTGTTGTGCGTGAAAAGACCGTACGACGCGAGCGCCAGTCCAGCGAACGCGGCATTGACGATCAGCACTCGCCGGAAACCGAAGCGTGCCAGCACGCGCTGCGCAATGGCCTTCATGAAAATCGCGCCGAACGCTGAGGCGCAGGTAATCATGCCGGACTCGAACGGGTCCATATGCAGCCCTTCCTGCAACGCCAGCGGCAGCAGAAACGGCACGGCGCCCAGACCGATGCGAAACAGCGAGCCCCCGACCACACTCGCGTGGAAGGTGGGAATGCGCAGCAGCCGGAAATCGAGCAGCGGCGTCTCGGTGCGATTGGCGTGCCACCAGTAGCCATAGAGGAAGACGGCACCCAGCACACACATGACGATGACGACGCTGTCGGGCACCTGATGTTCGCCGATCATGGCGAGCCCCAGCATCAACAGGCCGCTGCCGAGCGCCGACAGTACGAAACCGACCGTATCGAGCTTGCCGGCGTCGCCGCCCCGGTCGTTATCGATGTACTTGCCCGCGAGATAAATCCCCAGCAGGCTGACCGGAATATTGATGAAGAAAATCCAGCGCCAGTGCAGATAGGCGGTGATCGCGCCGCCCAGCGGCGGGCCGATGACCGGGCCTAGCAGCGCAGGCATCGTCAGGTAGCCGATCGCCTTGACCAGATCGTGCTTGGGCACCGCGCGGAAGATGACGAGCCGGCCGACCGGCACCATCATCGCGCCGCCCACGCCTTGCAGGAAGCGCGCAAAGACGAAGGTCGGCAGCGAGAACGACAGCGCACACAGGATCGACCCGGCCATGAAGATGCCGATGGCGGTGCGGAAAACGTTTCGTGCGCCGAAACGGTCGGAGACCCAGCCGCAGATCGGAATGAAGATACCCAGCCCCACGACGTAGGCCGTGAGTGCCATCTTCAGTGAGATCGGGTCCTGGTGCAGGTCGCGTGCCATGGCAGGCAGCGAGGTGGTGATCACCGTTGCGTCGATGTTCTCCATGAACAGGGCGCAAGCGATGATGAGCGGAATAATGACGGCGCGCGACACGATGGGGGGGACGGCTGGCGCAAAGAGATGGATTGTCCCATAACGCATGCGTTGCCTTCAATCGCTAAGACGACGCCGATCGCTTGTGCGCCGCCAATTGACGGCAAATACCGCTTGCTTGGCGTATACGGCAGCCGCGAGTGATGTGATCGATTGCGCTCGCCACGTCAGGTTGACGCGGGCGGCATGGCTTGAAGCAGTTCGCCGGCATTCAGGCGGTACAGCACGTGACGGCGCAGCCGGTGGCCCGGTGGAATCAGCGGATGCAGGAAATCCTCGTCGGGGCAGTGCCGCATGCCGATGCGTGTCATGACGCCGCGCGAGCGCACATTGGCCGGTACGGTGAACGACACCAGTTCGTCGAGTTGCAGCACGTCAAACGCGAAACGGGCGGCCGCGCGGGCCGCTTCGCTGGCGTAGCCGTTCGACCACCATGGGCGGGCGAGCCGCCAGCCGATTTCCACGGCAGGGACGAATGGCGCGTCGAATCCGACGCGCATGAGCCCCACAAACCCTGCAAAAGGCGTTACTCCCGGAATCTCGAGCGCCCACGGGCCGAAGCCGTGCGTTTCCATATGGTTGCGCAGGCGCTGTGCGACGGCATCGCTCTGGGCGCGGTCGAGCGTCGTCGGGAAGTGACGCATGACTGCCCGGTCGGCATTCAGGGCGGCAAACGCAGCCAAATCGTCAGTCCGCCAAGGGCGGAGTACGGTCCGTGCGGTCGTGAGCGTGACCGGCGTCGTGTCGTGGCGCTCGGGCAGCGCCGGTGCGGAGGGTGAAGTCGTCATGCGAATCGAGCGAATCAATGAAAGCGGCGGAAATCCGTTGCGAAGTTACCAAGGACGCGAATTCGTCATTTGCTTAATTCTAAACGCGAAAAGGCCGACCCTCGAAATCGGCGCCGAGCCTTACCTGATGGGCGTTCCGGAGAATTCCTGCGGTCAATTGGCATTCACGGCAATTCTCATCTTACGGAAACCGGCTCGGCCGGGGAAATGACATTGATGCATGGATGCGCAATAGCGAATTGACGTATACGTTAACGAAAGAATTTCCGTCCCGATTTATTGATGGCGCGACGCAGCATTGGTTGTTGCGCAATTCATGGAAGCTATCCACCGATATTGCACGGGCGTTCATTCCGTTGAACGAACACAGCCCGTTTTCATGTCACCCATCATGCGTGGCCTGAATCTGAACCAATCGCTTGCGCGAATTCACCGTAGTGCTTATCCGGAAATTGCGCTACACCGATGTGAATTCCCCGAATGTCAGTAGTGTTTTGGATAACAGACTAATCGGCATACTCTTAAATATTTGTGATCGTATATTTTGGATTGCGTTTTATGGGGGAAGCCGGTGTGTGTTGCGGTCGATGGGGTTTTGTTGCGAATCCTTACGAAGTCTTGCCGAATGTTGCGCTGTGGCTCAGGCAATGCGGAGTCCTGACGACTCGCTTCGCTATTTTCACCAGATTGCGTGGCAATGACCCACATTAGCGGGGGGTAATGAAGGGAGGAATGCTGGGGAAATTCTGGGATTCATGCCCTGATTCTGTGCATATTCTGAAGTTGTGCTTGGGAGATTCAATGCGATTTGTGCTGGCACAGACTCATTCTTCGGAAATGCTGTTTTCAATTTGTTAAAACTCGTGCTATTTTAAGTGGCGATCCATTTTAACAATGTAAGGACACGCCAGATGGCAAACTATAAGGAAATTCGCGCGCAGATCGAGAAGCTTGAAAAGCAAGCGGACGAAGCTCGTGCCAAGGAAGTTTCGCAAGTCATTGCAGAACTCAAGCAGAAGATTCAAGAGTACGAGTTGACCGCCAAGGACCTGGGCCTTGCCACGACCGATGGCCGTCGCCGCGCCGCACGCGCGCCGCTCGCTGCCAAGTATGCGAATCCGGCAACCGGCGAAACGTGGTCGGGTCGCGGTCGCGCACCCAAGTGGATTGGCAAGAACAAAGAGAAGTTCCTGATCAAGTAAAGTCGCCGGCGTTATTGCCGGACTGGCATTGCCGGTCACATGCCAGGGAAGGCGGGGCGAAGCGTCATTGCGGTGTCTTACAAGAAACATCGCGCTGAGCCATCTCCAACGTGTCCCTGAGAGCAGTAAAGCAGCAGCCCAGTAGTTGTATTGCCCCCCATCCCGGATCGCCTGGCTGTGGCTTGATGTGATGCAGTGCCCGTAATGAATAAAACCCGCCGTCCAGTGCTGGACGGCGGGTTTTTTCATGGGTGTTTCAAACGGGAAATCAGTGCGCGGGGAGAATCTTGCGGGGCGTTACAACATTACGCAACATTAAGCCGCCCCCGGATCGTCCGGCGGGAACATCAACGTGACGCGCAGCCCGCCCGTCGGGCGATTGCTGAACGAGACCCGCCCGCCGAGTTGCTGCGTCAGCTTGTCGACGATGGCCAGCCCCAGCCCGCAGTGCGCATTGCCGCCGCGCGCCGGGTCCAGCCGCACGAAGGGGCGAATGATCCGGTTGATGTCTTCATTGGGAATGCCGGGCCCGCTATCTTCGATGACCAGTTGCCAGCCGCTCGCGTCTTGCGACGTGCGGATCGCCATCGGCGCGCGTCCGTAAGTCACGGCATTGTCGAGCAGGTTGTTGACGATACGTTCGAGATAGGTCTGCTTGAGCTTGAAGCTCGGGCCAGCCTGAAGATCCAGCTCGATCGCATAGCCCTGATCGAGAAACGGCTGAATCAGCGACTGCATGCGGGCTTCCACCGGCGACGCGGCGCTATCCGACTCGATGCCCCGTGCAAACAGCAGGAACTGATCGACGATGCGCGTCATCGATTCGGCGTCGCGCGTGATGCCCTCGCTCATCTGGGTGTCGTCGATCATCTCGGCGCGCAGCCTCAGCCGGGCGAGCGGTGTTTTCAGATCGTGGGCAATCCCGGCGAGCATCGTATTGCGCTCGCGATCGGTCTGCACGATGTCGTGACTCATGCGGTTGAAGCGCTCGGTGAGCTGGCGAACTTCCAACGGACCGCGCTCCTTCACCGGCGTGCGGATGCGATGGGTGGCCAGTTGTTCGGCTGCCGCCGCCATATCGCGCACGGGGCGCTGCAATTGCCAGGCGGCAAAGAGCGCAAAGATGACCGTGATACCGAGGACGGCCGCCAGACCCGGCAGTATCGTGGCGGTGCCGGGCGGGTTGCGCACCGACAGCACGGGCGTGGCAATCCAGTAATCGCGACCCGGCAGACGCGCCCAGATACGCGGCGGCGGCGTGCGCTCGACCCGCAACTGGGTGCCGGCCGGCAGGCGGCGCGCCAGTTCCGTGGTCAGGCGCTGGGTCTTGCTGGGCGGCTCGAACACGTCGCCATGGGCAAACGTGGCCGGCACCACCTGCACGAGATCCGGCAGCATGAGCTCCGAGTGACCGTCATGGACTTCGGCGGCCGCCTTGATGATGAACGCCATCTGCTCGGCGGCGTTCTGTACGCGCGTATCGTCGTGATCGCTGCGCAGGATCGTCAGATAAGAGAAATGGCTGATGACCAGCGCGGCAATGATAAGCAGCGCCAGACGGCCAAACAGCGTGTCGAAACGGCCTTTCATGCGGGGCTCCGCATATGGCCCGGGGTTAACAGCATTGCCAGCATTGCCGGAGTCCTTGCCAGACCGGTGAGCGAAGCCCTTCCAACGAAAGGCTTCGAAAAAAAGCGTATGACGCCGGTATAACAACCGACCCGGGCCCCGGCGCATCAGCCGGCTGCCATATCGGCCCGCTGGCCGTCGGGTACAAAGATGTAACCGCGCCCGCGCACGGTCTGGATAAAGCGCGGGCTCTGAGCGTCTTCGTCGAGCAGGCGGCGCAAGCGCCAGATCTGCACGTCGATGCCGCGATCGTTCACGTCGCTGTCCGCGCCGTAAAGCAATTCGATGATGCGTTCACGCGAAAGCACCTGCATGGCGTGATTGACCAGCAGGCGCAGCAACCCGTACTCACCGTCGGAGAGCGTGAGCAACTGCGCATCGCGCGTGAGCGTGCGGCTGCGGAAGTCGAGTACGAACGGACCGAACGTGTAGTTCTCGCGCTGCTCTGGCACCGCAGCATCGGGCGACTTGCGCCGGCGCAGTACCGCGTTGATACGGGCGAGCAACTCGCGCGGGCTGAACGGCTTGCCGAGATAGTCGTCGGCGCCGATCTCGAGCCCGACGATGCGGTCGATCTCGTCGCTGCGTGCCGTGAGCAGAATGACCGGCACGTCGTCGTTGCGTGCGCGCAGATCACGCAGCGCCGTCAGCCCGTCGACCTTCGGCATCATCAGGTCGAGCACGATCAGCGCAGGGCGCTCTCGTTCGAGGCGCGCAGCCAGCCCGTCGCCATCGTGCATGACAGCAACAGAGAAGCCGTGACGGCTGAGATATTCACGCAGCAGGTCACGCAGATCGGGATCGTCGTCGACAACAAGAATCTTCATATTCGTTCTGACAGGTTGTGTCGTCATGATAGTGGCCTCCCCGTGCGGCTTTGCACGCGTTTTGTTTCCGGGCATTACAGTGTTGGTCACCTGTAATCATGCGTAATAATAGAGCCTGCGCCGTCAGCGCACGAAATCCGCGCACTTCCGCGAACATCATTTAAGCTTCGCACTGTCTGCGCATCACCACTTCCATGCACACCCAACCGCACTTTCTCGCCTTGCAGGCCTTTCGCAAGTGGGCGAGGAGAACGCTGCGGTCAGGCACTGCGAGGCGCGGCACGCGGGAATAAGCAGGTCTGCGAAGCATCGCCGGACCGCGAACCATCTCCCGTGTACCGGGTCCCTTACGGCATAAAGCGCTTTTTGGTCCTGCCCCACAAAGGTGTCACGTCCGTCTGCTATGCTGATCCACCGATTTCGGCGAGGCATAGGGGCGGGGAACCCCGCCGGGCCAGCTTGCCGCGCCGCAGCAATCAGAAAAAATAAACGTCGTCCGCACCGGACGAATCCGCTAAACACTCCGTTGTAACGAGGAAGTCATGACCGAGCACGGTCCCCACGGTTCCGACCAACCGAACGATTCCGGTCGTTCGTCAGTGCCGCCCACGTCCCCCGCAGCCGGGGCGCGCCGCGACATGGGGGCAACCCCACCGGCCTCGCGCAAGCGCCGCTGGCTCGTGCCGGGCGTGATCGGGTTAATTCTGGTGTTGATCGCGGGCGGTGTTTACTACCGCTTGCAGGCTCAGAACGCCCAAGGACCGGCCCAGCAGGGCGGCCGTCGCGGCGGCCCGCCCGCCGGTATGGCAGGCGCGGGGGGCATGCCGGCCACGCCGGTGACGGCGGTGGACGCGAAGAAGGGCGACCTGCCCGTGTTCCTCAATGGCCTGGGCACCGTGACCCCGACGCGCAGCGTCATCGTGCATTCGCGCGTGGACGGTCAGTTGATGAAGGTGCACTTCAAGGAAGGCGACATGGTCAAGGAAGGCCAGTTGCTCGCCGAGATCGACCCGCGGCCGTTCCAGGTGGTGGTGACCCAGCAGGAGGGCCAGCTCGCCCACGATCAGGCGCTGCTCAAGAATGCGCAGCTCGATCTGGCCCGCTACGAGACGCTGCTCAAGCAGGACTCGATTGCCTCGCAGACCGTGGATACCCAGCGCGCGCTCGTCAAACAATATGAAGGCACGGTCAAGTCCGATCAGGGCCAGTTGGACAACGCCCGCCTGCAATTGAACTACGCCAGCGTCACCGCGCCGGTCTCGGGGCTGGCCGGCCTGCGTCAGGTGGACCCGGGCAACATCATTCACGCATCCGATACCAACGGCATCGTGATCATCAACGAAGTCACGCCGATCACGGTCGTGTACACGATTCCCGAAGACAACCTGCCGCGCGTGGTCAAGCGCACGCGTGCCGGTGAGGCGTTGCCGGTCGAGGCATTCGACCGGGCGGGCAAGATCAAGCTGGCCAGCGGCAAGCTCGCTTCCATCGACAACCAGATCGATACGACGACGGGCACCGTGAAGCTCAAGGCCGCGTTTGCCAATACCGAAGGCATGCTGTTCCCGAACCAGTTCGTCAACGTGAAGATGCTGGTCGACACGCTCAAGGATGCAACGCTCGTGCCGAGCGCGGCGGTACAGCGCGGCACGCAGGGCAGCTTCGTGTATGCCGTGCAGGCCGACCAGACCGTCAAGCTCAAGACGGTGAAGCTCGGACCGACCGATGGCACCAACGTCGCGGTCGAGTCGGGTGTCGAGCCGGGCGAGAAGCTCGTGATCGATGGCATGGACAAGCTGCGCGACGGCGCCAAGGTCGAAGTGATCACGGCGGAGAGCCGTGCGGCGGCCACCGCACCGCGCCAGCCGGGCGAGAAGCGCAATAGCAATGGCAGCCATCGCCGTCCGGGGCAGTAAGGTGCGGCGCGCGTGAGCCTGCTGCCCTTGCCGACCCTGCTGAAACCGCTGATCGAATACGCGGGCACCGCGCCAATGCCGGTGCCCGCTCGCACGCCGCCCATAGAGATGCTCCCCCGACGCTGCCAATGAATCCGTCCCGCCCGTTTATTCTCCGACCGGTTGCCACATCGCTGCTGATGCTGGCGATTCTGCTCGCCGGTTTTGTCGCCTACCGGCTGTTGCCGATCTCGGCACTGCCGGAAGTCGACTACCCGACTATTCAGGTCGTCACGCTCTATCCGGGCGCGAGTCCGGATGTGATGACGTCCTCGGTCACGGCGCCGCTCGAGCGTCAGTTCGGCCAGATGCCGGGCCTCAACCAGATGTCGTCGACGAGTTCGGGCGGCGCCTCGGTGATCACCTTGCAGTTCTCGCTGGATCTCGGGCTCGACGTCGCTGAACAGGAGGTGCAGGCCGCCATCAACAGCGCCAGCAACCTGCTGCCGAGCGATCTGCCGATGCCGCCGATCTACAACAAGGTCAACCCGGCGGACACCCCGATCATCACGCTGGCGATCATGTCGAAGACCATGCCGCTGCCCAAGCTGGAGGATCTGGTCGACACGCGCGTGGCGCAGAAAATCTCGCAGTTGCCGGGCATCGGCCTCGTGAGCATTTCGGGCGGGCAGCGTCCGGCGGTGCGTATTCAGGTCAACCCGCGTGCCATTACGTCGTACGGCCTGAATATCGAAGACGTGCGCACGTCCATTGCGGCCGCCAACGTCAATCAGGCCAAGGGGAGTTTCGACGGCCCGCTGCGCGCCTCGACCATCGACGCCAACGACCAATTGGCGTCGGCGGACGAATATCGCAATCTCGTCATCGCTTACAAGAACGGCGCCCCGATTCGCCTGACCGACATCGCCGACGTGATCGACGGTGCCGAGAACACCAAGCTCGCGGCGTGGGCCGACACCACGCCTGCCATCGTCGTGAACGTGCAGCGCCAGCCGGGCGCCAACGTGATCGACACGGTCAACAAGGTCAAGGCACTGCTGCCGCAGTTGCAGGGCGCGCTGCCCGGCAGCGTCGACATGAAGCTGCTGACCGACCGCACGACGACGATTCGCGCGTCGGTCGCCGACGTGCAATTCGAACTGATACTCGCCGTCGCCCTGGTGGTGATGGTGATCTTCGTCTTCCTGCGCAACGTCTCGGCCACCATCATTCCGAGCGTGGCGGTGCCGCTCTCGCTGATCGGCACGTTCGGCGTGATGTATCTCGCGGGCTTCTCGATCAACAACCTCACGCTCATGGCGCTGACGATTGCCACGGGCTTCGTGGTCGACGATGCCATCGTGATGATCGAGAACATCACGCGCTATCTGGAGCAGGGCGAAAAGCCGCTTCAGGCGGCGCTCAAAGGGGCCGAGCAGATCGGCTTCACGATTATTTCGCTGACCTTCTCGCTGATCGCCGTGTTGATTCCGCTGCTGTTCATGGGCGACGTGGTGGGCCGGCTGTTCCGCGAGTTCGCCGTCACGCTGGCGGTCTCGATCCTGATCTCTGCAGTCGTCTCGCTCACGCTCACGCCGATGATGTGCGCGAAGCTGCTGCGCCATGTGCCGGACGAGAAGCAGGGCAAGTTCTACCGCAAGACCGGCGAGATGTTCGACCGCATCATCGCCAAGTACGGCGAATGGCTCACGTGGGTGCTCGACCGTCAGACCGCGACGCTGTTCGTCGCGCTTGGCACGCTCGTGCTCACGGTACTGCTCTATATGTGGGTGCCCAAGGGCTTCTTCCCGGTGCAGGACACGGGGGTGATTCAGGGGATTTCGGAAGCGCCGCAGTCGATTTCGTTCGCCGCCATGGGTGAGCGTCAACTGGCGCTCGTGAACGAAGTGCTCAAGGATCCGGCGGTCGAATCGGTGTCGTCGTTCATCGGTGTCGATGGGGTGAACGCCACGCTCAACAGCGGCCGCTTGCTCATCAACCTGAAAGACAAGGACGTGCGCGGGCTCGATGCCTCGGCCGTCATTCGCCGCTTGCAACCGCAACTGGAGCACGTGCCGGGCATCGCGCTGTATATGCAGCCGGTGCAGGATCTGACGATCGAAGACCGCATCAGCCGCACGCAATATCAGTTCACGTTGCAGGACCCGAGTCTGGACACATTGGGCATCTGGGTGCCCAAACTCGTCGAGAAGCTCAAACATGTGCCGTTGCTGGCCGACGTGACGAGCGACTTGCAGGTCAACGGCTTGCAAGCGTATGTGGAGATCGATCGCGATACGGCCAGCCGCCTCGGCGTGACCCCCGCAGCCGTCGACCAGACGCTGTACAGCGCGTTCGGCCAGCGGCTGATTTCGACGATCTACACGCAGGCGTCGCAGTATCGCGTGGTGCTTGAGGTGTCCTCCGACTTCCAGCGGGGCCCCGATGCGTTGAAGAGTATCTACGTGGCGTCGAACACCGGCGTGCAGGTGCCGATGTCGTCGTTCGCAACGATTACCGAGAAGCCCACGCCGCTCGCGATCAACCACCAGAGCCAGTTCCCGGCCGCCACGATCTCGTTCAACCTTGCGAAGGGCGCGTCGCTGGGGGATGCCGTCAAGGCGATTACCGAAGCCGAAGCGTCCATCGGCCTGCCGATCAGCACGCAGACCACCTTTCAAGGGGCAGCACAGGCATTTCAGGCGTCGCTCTCGAACACGCTGTGGCTGATTCTCGCCGCCGTGGTGACGATGTACATCGTGCTGGGCGTGCTGTATGAGAGCTACATCCACCCGATCACCATTCTGTCGACGCTGCCGTCGGCGGGCGTGGGCGCGTTGCTCGCGCTGATGGTCTCGGGCAACGACATCAGCATCATCGCGATCATCGGCATCATTTTGCTGATCGGTATCGTCAAGAAGAACGCCATCATGATGATCGACTTCGCGCTGGAGGCCGAGCGCGAGCACGGCATGGCGCCGCGCGAGGCGATCTATCAGGCGTGTCTGCTGCGCTTCCGCCCGATTCTGATGACGACGATGGCCGCGGTACTTGGCGCGCTGCCGC
This sequence comes from Pandoraea sp. PE-S2R-1, assembly GCF_002179865.1. NCBI lineage: Bacteria > Pseudomonadati > Pseudomonadota > Betaproteobacteria > Burkholderiales > Burkholderiaceae > Pandoraea > Pandoraea sp. PE-S2R-1. The sequence goes on from NZ_NGUR01000017.1 coordinate 343,630, forward strand.
TGATGCTCGGTTCGGGCGTCGGCTCGGAGTTGCGTCAGCCGCTCGGTATCACGATGGTCGGAGGCCTGATGGTCAGTCAGGTGCTCACGCTCTTTACTACGCCGGTGATCTACCTGTGGTTCGATCGTCTGGCCATGCGTGCGCGCGCCTGGCGAGAGCGACGCTTCGGCCCGTCGGATGATGGTGACCACGGTGGCCATGGCGGCCATGCCGTCAGCGACACCCCGGACGGTCAGACGCGATGAACCTGTCGTCTGTCTTCATCCGGCGCTCGGTCGCCACTGTCCTGCTGACCATCGGCGTCACGCTCGCGGGCATCGTCGCCTTCGGCCTGCTGCCGGTGTCGCCGTTGCCGCAGGTCGATTTTCCGACCATCTCGGTGTCGGCCTCGCTGCCGGGCGCCAGCCCCGAAACGATGGCGGCCAGCGTGGCGACGCCCCTTGAGCGCTCGCTCGGCCGTATTGCCGGCGTCACGGAAATGACCTCGAACAGTTCGCTCGGGTCGGCGCGCATCACGCTGCAATTCGACCTGAGCCGCGACATCAACGGTGCGGCGCGCGACGTGCAGGCGGCGATCAACGCTGCGCGCAGTCTGCTGCCCACGGGTCTGCCGAGCAACCCGACGTATCGCAAGGTGAACCCGGCCAGCGCGCCGGTGATGATCATTGCGCTCACGTCCGAGAGCCTGACGCGCGGGCAGATGTACGACGCGGCGTCGACGATCCTCGCGCAAAAGATTTCGCAGTTGGAAGGTGTGGGCGACGTCACCGTGGGGGGCAGTTCATTGCCGGCAGTGCGCGTCGAACTCAACCCGACGGCGCTCAACAAGTATCAGATTCCTATCGAGTCGGTGCGCACGGCGATTCAGTCGGTGAACGCCAACCGGCCGAAGGGCGCGCTGGAAGATGGCGACCGCCGCTGGCAGATTCTGGCCAACGATCAGGCGAAGACGGCCAAGGAATACCTGCCCGTCATCGTCAGTTATCAGAACGGCCGGCCGGTGCGGCTGGCCGACATTGCCGACGTGGTCGACTCGGTGCAGGATCTGCGTAACGCGGGCTCGGCCAACGGCAAGCCGTCGGTCTTGCTCATCATCACGACGCAGCCGGGCGCCAACATCATCCAGACGGTCGACGGCATCAACGCGATTCTGCCGAACCTGCGTGCGTCGATTCCCGCCGCCATCAATCTCGACGTGGTGATGGACCGCACGCCGACCATTCGTGCGTCGTTGCGCGAAGTGGAGCGCACGTTGCTGATCTCCATCGCGCTCGTGATCGGGGTGGTGTTCGTCTTCCTGCGCAACTGGCGTGCGACGCTGATTCCGAGCGTGGCCGTGCCGGTCTCGCTGATCGGCACGTTCGGCGTGATGTATTTGTGCGGCTTCAGTCTCGACAACCTTTCGCTCATGGCGCTGACCGTGGCGACGGGCTTCGTGGTCGATGACGCCATCGTCGTGCTCGAGAACATCTCGCGGCACATCGAAGAAGGGCTGAGTCCGTTCGCGGCGGCGCTCAAGGGCACGCGCGAGGTGGGCTTCACGGTGCTGTCGATGAGTATCTCGCTGGTGGCCGTGTTCATTCCGCTGCTGCTCATGGGCGGGATTGTCGGGCGGCTGTTCCGCGAGTTTGCGGTCACGCTCTCGGCCGCCATCATGGTCTCGCTGGTGGTGTCGCTCACGACCACGCCGATGATGTGCGCGCGTTTGCTCAAGGGGCGTGCGGCGCCGGGCGTGCCGCAAGGCGCGGCACCGCTTGCGACCGAGCCGCCGCGCCGGCCGTCGATCTGGACGCGCATGGGCAACTGGACCGAGCGCATGTTCGACGGCATGTTGCGCGAGTACGAACGGTCGCTGACGTGGGCGTTGCGCCACGGGCCGCTGATGCTGGTGATTCTGTTCGCGACCATCGGTCTGAACGTGTGGCTCTACACGGTAGTGCCCAAGGGTTTCTTCCCGCAACAGGACACCGGCCGGATGATCGGCTTCATTCAGGCCGATCAGGCGATCTCGTTTCAGGCGATGGAAAAGAAGCTCGCCGACTTCATCAAGATCGTGCAGGCCGACCCGGCCGTGGCGACGGTGACCGGCTTTACCGGCGGCTCGAATCGCAACGGCGGCTCGATGTTCGTCACGTTGAAGCCGCTGTCAGATCGCAAGCTCTCAGCCGACCAGATCATTGCGCGTCTACGGATCAAGCTGGCCAAGGAGCCGGGTGCGCAGCTCTATCTGCAATCGGTGCAGGACATCCGGGTGGGCGGGCGCTCCAGCAACGCGCAGTATCAATACACGTTGCAGGCCGACGACTTGCAGCAGTTGCGCGAGTGGGAGCCGAAAGTGCGTAACGCGCTTTCGCGGCTGCCGATACTGGCCGACGTAAATACCGATCAGCAGGACAAGGGGCTGCAAACCACGCTCGACGTCGATCGCGATCAGGCGTCGCGGCTGGGCCTGTCGATGAGTCAGATCGACAACGTGCTGAACGACGCGTTCGGCCAGCGGCAGGTATCGACCATCTACAACCCGCTCAATCAGTACAAAGTGGTGATGGAAGTCGCCCCGCAGTGGTGGCAGAGCCCCGAGTCGCTGAAAGACATCTACGTGGTGACCTCGGCCGGTGCGCAAGTGCCGCTGTCGTCGTTTGCGAAGTATCGGCCGACAAATACGGCGCTGGGGGTGTCGCACCAAGGGCAGTTTGCGGCGAGCACGATCTCGTTCAACTTGCCGCCGGGTGTGTCGCTCTCGCAGGGGCAGGCGGCGGTCAACGATGCGGTCGCGCGTCTGGGCATGCCGACGTCCGTGCACGGCAGTTTTCAGGGCACGGCGCAGGCGTTTCAGTCGGCGCTCTCGTCGCAGCCGTTCCTGATTCTGACGGCGTTGCTCACCGTGTATATCGTGCTGGGCGTGCTTTATGAAAGCTACATTCACCCGCTCACCATTCTGTCGACGCTGCCCTCGGCGGGCGTAGGCGCATTGCTGGCGCTGCTGCTCTTCAACACGGAGTTCAGCATCATTGCGCTCATCGGCGTGATTCTGCTGATCGGTATCGTGAAGAAGAACGCGATCATGATGATCGACTTCGCGCTCGATGCCGAACGGCGCCAGAACATGGCGCCGCGCGATGCCATCTATCACGCGTGCGTGCTTCGGTTCCGCCCGATCATGATGACGACGATGGCGGCCATGCTCGGCGCCATTCCGCTCGCATTGGGGACTGGCGACGGCGCAGAACTGCGCCAGCCGCTGGGTATCTCGATCGTGGGCGGTCTGCTCGTGAGTCAGGTGCTCACGCTTTATACGACGCCGGTGGTGTACCTGTATCTCGACCGGGTGCGCTTGCGCTGGGCGCGCTGGCGTGCGCGCGGTCACGGCAACGTGGAGGTGGGCCATGGCTGATCGCCGCTTCAATCGACCACTGCTTTCGCTGCTTTCGCTGCGCCCGCTTTGCTGGCTGTCGATGCCGGCCATGCCGCGTGCTGCCTCCGCGATTTTTTCCGAATCTGACTCTCCTGTCTCGGCCGATGGGCCGACCCGTGCCATGCCTCGTACCCTGAATCGTCAAGACAACGCTGCCCGTCACCCCGCCGTGGGGCGAGCCGGCGCATCGTTGCGCACGCGCCGTACGGCAGCGTTTTTCGCCGCGAGTGCCGTGCTCTGGCTGGCGGGGTGCGCCGTCGGGCCCGACTACGTGCGCCCCGAGATGGACACTCCGGCGGCCTTCAAGGAAACCGGCGACTGGAAGCTGGCCGAACCGAACGACGCCGCCGCCAAGGGCGAGTGGTGGACGATCTATCAGGACACCACGCTGAACGACCTGATGGCGCAAGTCGACGTCAATAACCAGAACATCAAGGTCGCCGAGGCCAATTACCGCCAGGCACTGGCGGTGGCCTCGCAGGCCCGCTCGGCTTTCTTCCCGACGATCGGGGCCAATTCCAGCCTGACGCGCAGCAGCTCACGCGTGAGCAACACGGCCGTGAGCGGCTCGGGCGCCGGCGGCATTTCGAACAGCTACAGCCTGTCGGGGACGGCCAGCTGGGAGCCGGATATCTGGGGCAGCGTGCGCCGTTCGGTCGAATCGGGCGACGCGAGCGCGGCAGCGAGTGCCGCCGATCTGGCCAATGCGCGCCTGTCGGCGCAAGCGTTGCTGGCGCAGAACTACTTCGATCTGCGCGTGACCGACGCCCAGAAGGCGTTGCTCGACCGGACCGTCGCCGCGTACGAGCAGACGCTCAAGCTCACGCAGAACCAGTACGCGGTGGGCGTGGCGCAGCGCTCCGACGTGATTCAGGCGCAGACGCAATTGCAGTCGGCACAGGCGTCGGCGATCGATATTGAAGTGACCCGGGCACAGCTGGAGCACGCCATCGCGCTGTTGGTCGGCAAGGCACCGGCGGCGTTTTCGCTGGCCGTGGCGCCGATGCGCGCGGCATTGCCGAGTGTGCCGGGTGCGTTGCCGTCGCAACTGCTGGAGCGTCGCCCGGACATCGCTGCGGCCGAACGTGCCGTGGCGTCGGCCAATGCGAAGATCGGTGTGGCGAAGGCGGCGTTCTTCCCCGCGCTCTCGCTCTCGGCTTCCGGCGGTTTCCAGAGCAGCAGCTTTGCCAACTGGCTGACGCTGCCAAGCCGCTTCTGGTCGGTCGGACCGGCGTTGGCGGCAACGCTGTTCGATGGCGGTCTGCGCCGTGCGCAAACCGACGCGGCCATTGCCGCGTACGACGCGCAGGTGGCGACCTATCGTCAGACGGTGCTCACGGCGTTTCAGTCGGTCGAAGACAATCTGGCGGCGTTGAACTATCTGGGCCGCGAGGCGACCGTGCAGACGCAGGCCGTCCAGTCGTCGCGCGAGGCGGCACAACTCATCCTGAATCAGTACAAGGCGGGCACCGTCAGCTTTCAGAACGTGTTGACGGCCCAAGCCACTGCGTACAGCACGGAACGTACGTCGCTGACCATTCTCGGCCGCCAGTTCACGGCCAACGTGCTGTTGGTGACGGCGCTGGGCGGCGGCTGGCACGGTTTGCCACCGGAGGACGGCGGACCAGCCGCCACGGACTCGCCAGAGACGTCGGCTGCGCCGACAGCGCCGACAGCACCGGCAGCACCCGGTGTAGCTTCCGGCGCGTCAGCCGGCTGATTCGGATTCGGATGGATGTCATCTTTGAACGCCGCGCCTAGCGCGGCGTTTTTCATTCCAGCGCGCTGCCGTCGACTGTCATCTGCGGCACCGCTGATTGCGCCGTTTCCGAGCATTTGCGGGGGGCGATCACTAATTTGCGAGTTGGTGTTTGAGCTATTTCCGAACTTCGCTCTCGGAATCACGGAAGTCGCCGCTACGAATTGTCCGAACCGGTGTGACGCGAGTAGCACAAAGAGGACGGCGAGAGGCGTGAGTGATTTCACGTTCAAGCGAGCGCGTTCAAGCCTTTCGCATGCCGTTACCTCGCTATGAGGCAGTGGCCGGGCGTCTCGCGCGTTGACCACAGTGCGTAGCAAGGGTGCCCGAGTGAATTGTCTATGGGCGATCTCCCAGCGAGGAGGGCCGATTCGTTTTGCCAGAATGTTCCCACTTCGCTGCGATGGCAGGCACGAAGCGCCGTGCTGCCACGGCAGTTCTGCCAGATGACGAATAAAGGAGGGGGCAGCGATGACAATCAATGTCGTGGTCGCAGATGACCATCCGATCGTGCGTTACGGAATTCGCCGTTTGCTGGAAGAGCGGGAGATGATTCAACTGGTCGGGGAGGCGGCCAATTCGTCGGAGCTGGTCAGCCTGTTGGCCAAGTCGCCGTGCGACATTCTGGTGACCGATTTTTCGATGCCCGGCGGTCACTTCAAAGACGGGCTGTTTCTCATCGGCTATGTTCGCCGTTACTTCCCTAACATCAAGATCATCGTCGTCACGATGCTGGAGAATCTGGCGATCTTGCGCGGCATGCTCAAGCTCGGGGTGCACTCGATCCTCTCGAAACTCGACGAGCAGAGTTCCATTGCCGACATCGTTTGCGTGGTGGCCGACGGCAGCCGCTACATTCCCGCCGGGTTGGCCACGCGATTGCACGACTCGGTCGCCGACGATGCCGAAGCCGACGCCTCGAAACTCTCGGGGCGCGAGGTCGAGGTAGTGCGGCTCTTCGTTTCGGGGCTCACGATCAGCGAAATCGCGTTCAAGCTGAGCCGCAGCGTCAAGACCGTCAGTTCACAGAAGACCAACGCGATGCGCAAGCTCGGGCTGGATCGTGACGTCGATCTCTATCACTACGCCACGCGAACCGGCATTACCTGATGCCGGCTCACTCCTAAAACATCACGCGTCATGCTTCCCGTGCCCCCCACACACCACATTGACCCTTCACGCTCACGCGGGCAGGCGGATTCCTCGCATATCGCGCAGAATCAGCTCGCCCGCGCGGAGCATCTGCTTCAACTGATGCACCACCTGTTTGAGTTCCTGCACATTAGCGTCGGGCGCATCGGGCTGCTGCTCCTGCGCGACGACGAGCGCGTCGAGACGCCGGGTGTAGTCACGCATGGCCTCGCTGGCGGCCTGTGCGTCGGTCGGCACTGACGCGGCCGGGGCCGCCACCGCTTGCGACAGCAAGTCGCTGATGGCCGACACCACCTGCCCCAGTTCGCCGCTCTTGTCGGCGGCAATCTGACGCGGCAGCACATCCGACATGCCGGTGATGTACGACGCCATCACATGGTTCTGCACCAGCAGGTCGTTAAGCTCGCCCACCGACACCTGCTTCGACTTGGGCTCGAGCATCATCCGCTTGAAAGCCGCGCCAAAATTCCCGAAGGCAATGTGCATGTCCTTGCGCGCCATGCGATAGGCGAGATCGTCGCGCTTGCCCTCGCGGCCGGCGCACGACTCGAGATACGCACGGGTCGATTGCACGGCCTGCCGGATCAGCGGCCCCATCAGACGATATTCCCAGTAGGGGAACAAGTAGGAGCACACCAGCGCGACGCCCGAACCGATCAACGTGTCGATGGCGCGCTCGCCCACCACCGATAACGAGCCCGGCAGCAGAAAGTGGAACAGCAGCAGCACGTACGACGACATGAACACCACGGACAAGCCGTAGTTGAAGAGCGAGAGACTGTTGCCCATCACCATGCAGAAGAACATCAGTGCGAACAGCACCCAGGGTTTGTGCACGAACGACAGGATGATCAGCACGCTCACGCAGCCCACGAGCGTGCCGGTCAGACGCTGGGCATTTTTCTGCTTCGTGAGGCTGAAGCCGGGCTTCAAGATCACGATGATCGTGAGCAGTACCCAGTAACTGTGCGCCTGTCCCGCGAGCAACGACCAGTTCTCGCAGATGATGAGCCCGGCCGTGATCGCGATCGTCACCCGCAGCGCATGACGAAAACTCGGCGACGAGAACGTGAGGTTCTTGCGCAGCAGCTTGGGCGAGAAGCTCTGCCGCGAGGTGAATCGCAACAGCGCCTGATCGATCTGCATCTCCGTGGCGGAGGCGGCCGTGGCGATATTGGTGTTGCGATGCATGCGCTCGAGCACACGCGTGGCGCTCCACACCCGGCGGAAGGTGCTGGTCACGGCCTGATAGGCCTCGGGTGCGCGCTGCGGCAACTGCTGTTTGCGCATCAGTTCGATTTCGTACTCGATGGCACGAAACTCCGCGCGCCAGCTGCGCTGCGCGCGTGATGGCTCGTTGGTCGCAATGGCGTAGCCGATGGCATCGACCTCGACGGCGATCTTGCGAATCATGTCCCGGAAGAACACGAGCACGTCTTCATTGGCGAACTCGCGGCGCAGCATCGGATAGTCGGTGTGCACCGACACCACGACCTCATGCAGGTCGACGATGTTGATGAACAGATTGAACAGCATCGTGCGGCGCGGTTCCAGCTTGCCGATGCGCAGCCGGGGCAGGTTGCGCAGAATGATTTCGCGCGCAGCCTGCTGCTTTTCGACCACGTTGACCTGTGCGGCAATCAACTTGCGGTAGCAATCGTCGATATCGGTCGATGAGTCGTAAAACGCCGCTTTGGCTTCGAGATACTGCGCCGTGACGAAAAAACACTCGGCAAGTGTTTGCTGCTCGATGCGAAACCACCAGACACGGCACACCACCAGACTGAAATAGGTGTACCAGAGCCCGCCGATCAACACGGCCCCGGCGTCGAGCACGGCCTGATGCCGGGTGAGATCGGCCTCGACGTTGAGCACCATCATCATCAGGCAGGCAAAGCTCACCAGCGAGGCGCGAAACCCGTAGACCACGAGCATCGACAGGCCGAACGTGAGAATCAGCGTGGTGAGCCAGAGCTGCCACGGCTGGGCTGCCGTGGCCATGCCGGTAATCAGTACCGTCAGCGCGCCGAGCAGCGTGCAACTGAGCAGTTCGGTGTGCTTGTGACGCAGCGGCCCGTTGATGTCGACGACGCTGGCGCACAAGGCCCCGGAAGCGACTTCGATGCCGAGCAGGTGCTGATCGAGCCCCCAGAACAACACGAGCGCGGGCAAGACGACACCCACTGCCTGCCGGGTGCCGGTGAAAAAGTAGTGGCTATATAAGAACTTCTTGATATCGGTCTGGTAGTCCATGCGTCGGGTGCGAGGGTTCCGCTGCAAAGCCGGCCGTGCGCGGGTAGCGCGCGGCGCAGACAGGAGTCTAGCCCAACGCCCGCGCAGCGCGAAGAGGGGATACTGCCGGTTACACGACCCGCCCGGCTGTGCTGTGACCCCGACAAGTCCGGCTTTTCGGATGGATCCGATGGGCCTTGGCGCGGCCCTTTTGTTATGCTTGCGAACAGTCGCTCAGCCGTGGGTTTTCTTGGTCGCTTTGGCCTTTGATCCTTGATCCTTGGTCATTGCGTCATCACCCCCGGCCCTTAGCCTTCCGTCCCATCAGGTCGCCACGCCCGCATGCTCCACTTATTCTTCTCGAACCGGTTCACCACGCTCGAAGCCGCCTTGCTGCGCGATCTCGCCCAGGCGCCGGGTGACCCGATGCATTCGGAAACCATCGTCGTGCCAAGTGTAGCGGTGCGTCGCCGGCTCGAGCTGGACTACGCCGACGTGTTCGGCGTGTGCGCCAACGTTCGGCTGGCCTATCTGGCGCAATGGCTGTGGGACATGGCGGGCAAGCTGCTGACGGTGCCCGAGAGTTCGCCTTTCGCACCCGACCGGCTCGTCTGGCCGCTTTACCAGTGCCTCGCCCAGCCGTGGGTGAAGGCGTCGCCCCGGCTGGCAGGCTATTTGTCCGAGGCGGACGACGTCATGCGCTTTGAACTGGCCGACCGGCTGGCGCACATTTACGACCAATACCTGACCTACCGGCCGAACTGGCTCGAACGCTGGCAGACGGGCGATACGATTCCGACCCACGGGGCCACCGGCTGGGGCGACGTCCAGCGTGACGACGAAGCGTGGCAGAGCGAGTTGTGGCGGCACACGTTGCAGCATCTCGACATTCGCGAGCGGCACCCGACACTGCGCGCCATTGATCAGATCGAGCAACTGACGCCGGAAACGCTGCCTTCAGGCTGGCCCGCGCGGGTCTCGGTGTTCGCGCTCTCGTCGATGCCGCCCCTCTCGATGGTGATGCTCAAGGCAATGTCGCGCCTGATCGACGTGCATTTGTACGTGCTCAACCCGTGCGAGAGCTACTGGTTCGATATCGTGCCGCCGTCCCGGCTCTCGTATATCAAGCGCCGCGACGGGACGGCGCACCGTGAGGTCGGGCATCCGTTGCTGGCTGAATGGGGCCGCCAGACGCAGTCGCACATCGACGCGCTCTACGCCGATCTTGCCCAGCAGGCGGTGGAAGACCGGGCGCTGTTTCAGCCGAATACCGCGCCGACGCTGCTCGCCGCGCTGCAAAACGGTATTCTCACGCTGGACGATGGCCGCTACGGCGTGCCCGACGGCGTGGGTGCCGACGGCTCGGTGGAAGTGCATGTCTGTCATAGCCTCGCGCGTCAGATCGAAGTCCTTCACGACCGGTTGCTGGCCTGCTTTGACGAGATTCCGGATCTTCGGCCCGACGATGTGCTGATCACGGTGCCGGACCTCGGCAAAGCGGCACCGCTGATTGATGCGGTGTTCGGCACGGCGACGCCTCGTATTCCGTATCTGGTGACCGGGCTGCCGCCCACGCGCACCAACCCGGTAGCCCGGGCGTTCGCGTCGATTCTGGCGTTGCCGCAACTGCGCGTTGCGGCGTCCGATCTCGTGGAACTGGCGCGCACGGAGGCGGTGGCACAGCGCTACGACCTCGGCGGCAACGTACTCGATTCGATCCAGAACTGGCTGCATGCGGCGGGCGCGCGCCGTGGCTGGCGCGGCGACGCGTTGCTGCGCCTCGATGCGCAGGGCGCGCAGGCAAAGGCCGCGGACGCCGCAAACGGCACACCCGCACTGGAGCGCCACACGCTGGGCGACGCGATGATGCGGCTGTTCCTCGGTTATGCCTTGCCGGACGATGCGTTGCCGGTCGACGATTGGCTGCCTATCGGCGGCATCGAAGGCGGGCGCGCAGAGTTGCTGGGGGAACTGGCGCGTCTGATCGACGATCTGGATGCCACCGCAGTCGCCCTGCAAACCGAGCGCACCGGGCTGGCATGGCGGGATCAGCTATTGGCCATGCTGGAGCAGTTCTTCTCGGACGATGCGCGTTTTGCCGACGATGTGGCGGAAGTGCGCATGGCGATCGAGCAGATCGGTTCGGCAATTGCCGACGGCGCCCCGGCAGTGCGTGTGCCGGTGGAAGTCGTTGCGCGCGTGTTGGCCGATGCACTGGACGACCCGACGCGGGGCGGGGTGCCGTCGGGGCGCGTCACGTTCGCGGCGATCCCCAGCTTGCGCTCGCTGCCGTACCGGGTGGTGTGCATGCTCGGCATGGACGACGGCGTGCTGCCCGGGCGCGTGCGTGCCGACGAATTCGATCTGATGCGCGTGTTGCCGCAGCGCGGTGACCGGCAGCGTCGCGACGATGAACGCAATCTCTTTCTCGATCTGCTGCTGTGCGCGCAGGATCGATTCCTGATGACCTACACGGGACGCAGCGTGCGCGATAACGCCCCGTTGCCGCCGTCGACCGCCGTGGACGAACTGCTTGATTTTACGGGGCAACTGCTGGCCCCGGCGTCGCAAGGTTTCCACGTCGATGACCAGCGCGAGGCACGGGAGAGACTCGTCGTGCTGCATCCGCTGCAACCGTTCTCGCCCGCGTATTTCGACGGGCAGCATGCGTCGCTCTACAGCTACGATGTGTCCAACGGTGAAGCTGCGCGGCAGTTGGCGACACAAATGGCGGCGCCGGTACCGGAGACGGAGGCAACGCCGTTCGTAACCGAGGCACTGCCTGCGGTCGCGCAGACGCACCTGACGCTCGACGACTTGCTGCGGTTCTGGCGACATCCCGGCCGGGCGTGGTCACGTGACCGGTTGGGGCTGTCGCTGGGCGATGTGCTCACCGAAGTCGAAGATGACGAGCCGTTCGTGCTCGACTGGGCGGGCCGTGACGCGCTGGCTGCGCGACTCCTGCCGCGGTTGTTGCGCGAGGACGGTGGCGATGCCCGGACACGGACCGACGCCATCGAGCGCATTGCGCTGGTCAGCCACGAATTACCCGGCGGCGCGACAGGTGCCGTGTGGCGCCGGCGCGAACTGGGCGGGCTTCGGGCGTTGGCCTCACAAGTGCGTGAAGCGCAGGCAGAAGGCACACAAGAGATCCTGACGATGCTGCCGCTCGCCCCGGCATTGCCTGCCACGTGGCAGCAGGCGACGCAGGCCGAATGGCACGGCGACGCCACGCTGTCGGCAGCGTGTCTGTTGCAGGGGCGGCTCGCGCCAGTGTCGCGCTATGGCCTCGTGATGTACCGCTACGGCAGCATGCGCCCGAGCGACCTGCTGGCCGCGTGGTTGTCTCACCTCGCGCTGTGCGCTCACTTGCAGCAACCGGCGCATGCGGGGCTGGACATCGCAGCGCGCACGCTTTGGTACGGCGAGGACGAGACGTTCGCGCTGCGCCCGGTGGCGGATGCTGCCACGTTGCTCGGCGAGTTGGTGGCGCTATACCGGCTGGGGCAGACGCGGCCACTGCCTTTCTTCGCGCGCAGTGCATGGAAGCTCGCGAGCACCGGCAAGCGCAGCGACGCCGAAAGCCAATGGGAGGGCTCGGCGTTTGCCCGTGGCGATGCCGACGATCCGTACACCCGGCTGGTGTGGCGAGGGGTAGACGACCCGCTGGCCGCGCCTTTTGACTTGCTTGCCAATACCGTTTTCGGCCCGTTGGTCGCCCATCTCGAACTCGTGGAGGGCGCATGACGCAGCTTATCGACCTCGACGTATTCAATTGCGATCTCGATGGCGTTTGCCTGATCGAAGCGTCGGCCGGCACTGGCAAGACGTGGAATATCTGCGCACTGTATGTGCGTCTCCTGCTCGAAAAGAACCTGAGCGTCGAGCAAATCCTCGTGGTGACGTTCACCAACGCGGCAACGGCCGAACTGCGCGAGCGCATTCGTGGTCGGCTGTCGGACTTGGTCGCGGCTATCGCCCCTATGTTCGGCGAGGACGAAGCAGGCGAGGGCGAGGCCGGCGATGACGATTTCCCGGACTTCGATCCTGACGCGAGTAGCGACCCACTCTTTACCGTGATGATCGCCGGATTGATTGAGCGCGGCGAAATGACGGTGAAGCAGATTCGCGAGTGCCTGCAAGCGGCACTGCGCGGCTTCGATCAGGCGTCGATCCATACGATTCACGGTTTCTGCCAGCGCGCGCTGGCCGAAGTGCCGTTCGCGGCAGGTTTGCCGTTTGCCTACGAACTGGTACCGGACGATAACGGCGTGCGCCACGATCTGGCGGTCGAGTTCTGGCGTCGCGTGGTGGAGCCGCTGGCAGCGCAAGACGAAGGGTTTGCCGCGTGGCTGGTGGATCGCAAACGCTCGCCGGGTACGTTGACTGATCAGTTGGCGCGGCGGTTGAAAAAGCCGATGTCGACGCTGCGCTGGCCCGCCGCCGTGCGCGCCGAGGCCTCGACTGCCGCCGATGCGGCCTTGCTCGAAACGTATGCCATCGCCCGCGAGTGCTGGGAGGCCGAGGCGCAGGGCATTGCCGAGTTGATGGGCAAGGTGCTGCCATCGCTCAAGAAGAACATTTATCACGAGGCGTCGCTGGCGCAGGCGGTCTCCGCGTGGCAGCGGTACCTGAACGCCGGTGACGTCGGCGCGCTGCTCAACACCAAGGCGGAACTGCTCACGACGACGCGCTTGGCCAAGGACATCAAGAAAGGGGAGACGCCTCCCGACCATCGCTTCTTCGGACTGGCCGACGTGCTGGTGAAGGCGCGCGCCGACGCCGACGAGCGCTACGCCATTGCGTGGCTTCGTATCCTGCGCGCATGGCTGAACGAGGCCCCCGATCAACTGGCACAGCGCAAGCGCGAACTCCGCGTCGTGTCGTTCGATGACTTGCTGGGCAACATCTCGCGTGCGCTGACGCAGCACCCCGATCTGGCCGACGCCCTGCGCACGCGCTACCCGTGCGCGCTGATCGATGAGTTTCAGGATACCGACCCGCTGCAATTCGCCATCTTCAATGCGGTGTACCGCGCGGGTTCGGCGCTGACGAATGTGAACGCCGCCGATGCTCGGGGCGACGGCGATGGCCGCGCGGGTGGTGACGTCAGTAACGAAGGCGACGGCACTGGACGCGCGAAGAGCGGCCCGATGTTCATGGTGGGCGATCCGAAGCAGGCTATCTACAGCTTCCGTGCGGCAGATCTGCATACGTATCTGGCCGCTCGTGAGAATGCCGATGCGGCATACACGCTCGCCGTCAATCAACGCTCGACGCCTGCAATCATTCAAGCGGGGAATCGCCTGTTCGGGGCCAATGAGCGCGCGTTCGTACTCGACGGTCTGGAGTATCCACCCGTGCGCCCGGGGCAGCGTGTGCGCCCGCCGTTGGCCGACGGGCGCACCGTTGCAGACTTCACGGTGTGGTGGTTGCCGGAAGGGGCGAGCAGCGAGCAAGGCAAAGGCGACGGGCCGTTCTCCAAGGATGAAGCCCAGCAAGCCTGCGCACGTGCCACTGCGGCGGAAGTCGCGCGTTTGCTCTCTGGCGCGTCGCGCGGGGATGTTTTGATCGGTGAGCGCGCGCTGGCACCGGGGGATATTGCCGTCATCGTGCAAACTCACCGGCAGGGCGCGCTGATGAAGGCAATGCTCGCCGAACATGCGGTGGGCAGCGTTGAACTCACGCAAGACTCGGTGTTTGCCAGCGACGAAGCGCAAACGCTGTTGCGTGTATTGCGTGCGGTCGAATCACCCGGCGATGTGCGTGCGTTACGTGCCGCGCTCGCGACGGAATTGTTCGGACTAGACGCCTCGGCGTTGTTCCGGATGCAGACGAGCGAAGCGTCCGATGCCGAGGCGATTGCCTGGATCGAACGGCTGCAACGTTATCGGCAGTTGTGGATCGAGCGAGGCTTCTCCGCCATGTGGCGCACGCTCATGCGCGAGTTGGGGCTGGCGGCGCGTCTGGTCGCGCAGGCAGGCGGCGAGCGGCGGCTTACCAACTTCATGCATCTGGCCGAGTTGGCACAAGCCCGCTGGGCTGAGCAACCGGGCATGCCGGCACTGCTGCGCTGGCTGGCGTCGCAACGTAATGCCAGCGGCGGGGAAGACGCGCAGTTGCGTCTCGAGTCCGATCAGAATCTTGTACAGATCGTGACCGTCCACAAGTCGAAGGGGTTGGAGTACGGCGTCGTGTTCTGCCCGTTCCTGTGGGATGGCGCCGTGCGTGACAGCGGCAGTCTCGATGGTCTGGAGTATCACGACGGGCCAAACGCGGTCATCGACTTTACCGAGGCGGGCGCCAAGGGTTCACCGGCGCACGGCGCGCTACGCCGCGAGCAGTCCGCCGAACAGGCGCGGTTGCTGTACGTCGCGCTGACCCGCGCGGTCTACCGTTGCTATCTTGCTGCGGGGATCTACACGTCGCGACGCAGCGTGAAAGAGGCCTGCGGCGGCATGCTCAACTGGCTGGCCGCCGGGCAGGGGACTGCCTTCGACGACTGGATTTCGCCAAGCGTCGATGCTGACGCTCGCGTCGACGCGATTCGTGCCGCATGGAAGGCACTCGCCGGAGGCCCCGTCGACGTGATTCCCTTGCCGGTGGGCGATGCCTTGGGGAAGGGGGAGCGTATCGGACACGATGCGCCGCCCGAACTCTCCACTCGCACGAGCACGCGCGCGTTGCGTGAAGTGTGGCGCATCGGCAGCTTTTCCGGTCTGCTGGCCGGCATGCATGCCGGGCCGCAGTTGGGTGGCGGGCAATTGAGTGCGCCTGAGCGCACGCGTCCGGACTACGACGCGCAAGCCAATGCGGGGCCGACGTTCGCCTTGCCGCCGGAAGGTGATGACACGTGGCCGCCCCCCGACGACATTCTGCGATTTCCGCGCGGTCCGGCAGCGGGCGAGAGCTTGCACCGTGTGTTCGAACTGGCCGATTTCACCGCGCGTGGCCAATGGCCGCAGGCGGTCACGCGTGCCTTGCGCGAGCGTCCGCCGGGACGCGGGGCGGAACAGAACGACTTGTGGCGCGCGATGATGATGAGCATGTTGGGCGATACGCTGAATACCCCACTGCGACCCGGTTTGCATCTCTCTGATGTGGCCATGAGCGAGCGGCTCACGGAAATGGAGTTCACGTACCCGGCCGATGCGGTCTCGCTTGATGCGTTGCGCGGGCTGCTGCGGCAGTTCGGTTATCCGGATCTGCCACTCGACGCCACGGTGCTGCGCGGCTATCTCAAAGGCTTCATCGATCTGGTGTTCCGCCACGGCAAGCAGTGGTGGATTCTCGACTGGAAGTCCAACTATCTGGGCACGGCCCCCGAGAACTACGGGCCGGAGGGTCTGCGCGAGGCGATGGCCGAACACGGTTATCACCTGCAATACCTGCTCTACACACTGGCGCTGCATCGCTATTTGCGACGCCGCCTGACTGACTACGATTACGACCGCGATATGGCGGGCAGCCTTTATCTCTTCGTGCGTGGTGTGCGTCCCGACTGGGCTGAGGCCAATCGACTGGAAGACCACGTGCCGGGTGTCTATTTCGACAAGCCGTCGCGGGAGATGGTCGATGCACTCGATCGGCTGTTTGCCGCTGGCGAGAACGTGGCGCTAGCCGAGGCATTGGCGCTCGACGGCCGCGACAGCCCCGATGCTGCGGACGATGCCGAAGGAGTCCGCGCATGAGCGAACTCCTCAACCTGAACGACCCGGCCGGGTCCGCGCAAGCCGATACTGGCGTGGTGAGACTCGCGCAGGGTTTCGCACGTCGCATGACGATGCTCGCACGCGGGCGCGGTGCGAACGAGTCGACGTGCCGCTACGTCTGGCGCGCGGCGCTGGCCGTGAGTCTCGCGACTGCCGAAGGGCATGTCTGCGTGCCGCTCGACAACTTTCTCGATGCGCAGGCCAGCGGCGAGTTGTTCCCTGACGATTCGCCGTCGCTCTCCGTGTGGCGCGATGCACTTTTTGCCAGCGGCCTATGCGCGCCGGCCAACCTTGCCGCCGTGCTGACCAGCGATGCGCAGTCCGACGCATGGCCGTTGTTGCTCGATGAACAAGACCGCCTCTATCTGGCGCGTTACTACGTGTATGAAGCGCGCCTCGCGGCGGCGCTCGGCCGCAAGCTGGCCACGTCGGAGACGACAGCAGTAACGGCGCAGGATCGCGAACGGTTGCGCAAGTATTTCGGTGAGGGCGTGCTTGCGTCGTCCACCGCTTCCGATGGCCAGCCCGAACCGAACTGGCAGATGGCGGCAGCTGCATTGGCGCTGCAACGCTCGCTCGTGGTGCTCAGTGGCGGACCGGGCACCGGCAAGACGACCACCGTCGTGGGGCTGCTCGCGTGCCTGCTCGAACGCGACGCCAACCTTCGCGTGGCACTGGCGGCTCCCACGGGCAAAGCGGCGCAACGGATGCAGGAAGCGCTCACCGCCCGTCAGGATTTGCCTGAAGCCGTCCGGCAAGCCCTGCCCGAGGCGGCGCTGACGCTCCACCGTCTGCTGGGGGTGCTGCCCGAATCGGCGGAGCAGGTCGGTCGACGCTTCCGCCATCACGCGGGCAATCCGCTGCCTTACGACCTGATCGTCGTTGACGAAGCCTCGATGATCGATTTGTCGATGGCGACGCAGTTGCTTGAAGCGGTGCCCGAGGGCGCGCGATTGATTCTGCTGGGCGACAAGGACCAATTGGCCGCCGTGGAAGCCGGTGCGGTGTTCGGCGAGCTGAGTGCCAAACGCGCGTTTTCCGTCGATATGCGTGCGCAACTGTTACAGGCGCTGGGCTGGCCGCAGGGAACGCCGCCGGTGCACGGCCCCCTTTCGCCAAGTGCCCCGGCCGGTGTGGCGCGTGGATTGGAAGATGCCGTGGTCTGGCTGGAACGGACTTACCGTTTCGGCGAGCACTCGGCCATTGGTCGGCTGGCGACGGCGATCAAGACCGGGCGCGTGGCGGACGCGCGCAAGGAGTTCACGACGGAAAGCGCAGAACGCGTACTGGCATCGGCGCATGGGCGTGCGTCGATGGCGCCGCAGCCCTCCGCAGTCTCCGTGCAAGCAACCTCGCATGCCGCATCCGCATCCGCAACTTCATCGGTTTCCGCGTCGGCCGCCGACCGCGTCAGTCTCAGCGAAGACGGTGGCGTGCAACTCTCTTCGGCTAATCTCAATGCGCTGGCGGATGGCTATGGCGCTTACCTCGACGCGTTGACCGATGCCGTGACCCTTATCGGCCAACTCGGTGACCCGGGTGCCGCGACGGCAGGTGACATCTCGATGGTGGCGCAGCCGGTGTTCGCGGCTTTCGGTCAGTTTCGGGTGTTGTGTGCGACGCGTGGCGGACGCCGTGGCGTGGAATTCCTTGGCGCGCAACTCACCGCACTGCTGGCGCGTCGCGCGGGCGTCGCACTGAATGCTGGCGGCGGCGCTTGGTTTGCAGGGCGCCCGGTGCTCGTGACGCAGAACGAGTACGCGCTGAATCTGTTCAATGGCGATATCGGTATTGCGTTGCCGCTTGGGCCGGGCGGCGCGTTGCGGGTAGCGTTTGCCACGCCGGATGGCGGATACCGGTTGTATTCGCCGGCGAGCTTGCCGGCACACGAGACGGCGTTCGCGATGACGATCCACAAGTCGCAGGGGTCGGAGTTCGAGCGCGTCGCCATCGTGCTGCCCGAGCAGTCGAGCCGCGTGTTGTCGCGCGAGTTGATCTACACGGGCGTGACCCGCGCTCGCCGTCAGGCGTGGCTCTATGCACCGTGGCAGGTCATTGCCTCGGCGATTCTGCGTCCAACGCAGCGAGACGGTGGATTGACCGATCGGCTGGCGCAGGTGCTGGAGGCAATGCCTTCGTGAACTGCACCGCCCGCGCGATCGGCAACGACAGTCGCCGCGAAACTGTCGATTCCTGACGATGTCCGCAGCCGTCAGGACGTTGGCGTCTGTGTCTGAGACTGGGCCAGCTTCTGCGCCGCGATGGCGGCTTCGGCAACTGCGCCCATCCGCGTGACAAGCAATTGGTCGATCTTGTAGTTGTCGATGTCGACCACTTCGAACTTGTAGCCCATGGCTTCGGTCGCTTCCGACTTCTTCGGAATGCGCTTGAGCTGATAGATCATGAAGCCGGCGATGGTCTCGTACTCGCCCTCGCCGGGCAGCTCGTCGATGTCGAGCGCCTTCTTCACGTCTTCGACGGAAGTGACGCCATCGACCAGCCATGAATGCTCGTCGCGCTGCACGATCTGGTCTTCATCTGCCGGGTGGACCACGTCGCCCATGAGTGCGCCCACGATGTCGTTGAGCGTGACCACGCCTACCACCATGCCGTACTCGTTGATGATGACGGCGAAGCTCTCGCGGGTTTCCTTGAAGCGGGCCAGCGCTTCCGAGAGATTGAGCGTGTCGGGAATGACGAGCAGCTTCTTCGCGTAGAGACGGTCAAGGTTACGAATCACGCTCGACAGGTCTTCGCTCGCAATGCGCTGGAGCAAGTCTTTCGAGTCGACGTAGCCGAGCACGTTGTCGATTTCGCCACGGCACACCAGATACTTCGAATGCGGGCTTTCGATGATCTTGTGACGGATGCTGCGCTCTTCCTCGGCGATGGTGAAGTACACCACGTCGTCGCGAAACGTCATGACCGAGCCGACCGTGCGCGACTCCAGTTCGAACACGTTTTCGATCAGATGCAGTTCCTGCTTGCGCAGCACACCTGCCTCGGCACCCGCGCCCACCATGGCGGCGATGTCTTCGGAGGTGATGTTTTCGATGGCATGCGTGGGCAATTTGAAGATGCGCAAAAACATGTTCGCGATGCCGTTGAAGATGAACACCAACGGACGCAGCACCTTCAGGCAGAGCAGCATCGGGTCGATGATCGACATCGCCACGCGTTCCGGGTTGACCATGGCGAGCCGCTTCGGAATCAGATCGGCAAACTGAATGAAGGCGATGGTGATGAACAGGAACGAGCCGATACCGGCCAGTCGCAGCGCCATGGCCTGATCGGTGAACGACGACAGCCAGTCGAACAGATAGCCGGTGAGAAAGCTCTCGCCGAGCACACCGCCGAGCACCGCGACCGCGTTCACGCCGATCTGCACGACGGTGAAGAAGTTACCGGGCTGCTCCTTGAGCGCGAGCACTTTGATGGCCTGCTGGTCGCCCTTTTCCATGAGCACCTGAAGCTTGGTGCGTTTGGCGGCGGTCAGTGAAATCTCGGCGGCGGAAAAGAATGCGCTCGCCAGAACCAGCAGCAAGATACTGAAAAGAAAGCCGTAACCACTCATATTGTTGTCACCTGTAAGTACAAAGTCAGGCGCACAGCAGCGACGGGAGCAAGGCGGTGACGCCCCAAGACAGGGCGAAACCGGTTGCGCGGAGACATTTCGAAACAAGGCCGGGTGGCCATCATTTTGAGATGCCTTCGGGCTGGGGTGCGGAAAGCGCGTCCCCGGAGCGTTCGCGTGTGGGGCGAATCCACGGGGGCGCAGCAGCCGCGTCGGCTGTGCCGCTGACCGATAGCATGCCATAAGTCCATGTCGCCCCGACAGCGGCACCCCGGCAACGTTCGCGTTGCGCGACGGACGTTCACTGTCTCCTACTGGGCGGTGGCTTGCGCGAGCGGGGAGTGCGCGTGCGCAGAACCGACAGTGACACCCATGCCCGTCGGGCATCGTGAACGCCGTTCCGACACCTTGTCGGGGCCGTGGTCGATGGCCACGCTCACCGCACTGACGGAGGACTTCACGATGAATGGCTTGCAACCGCTTTTTGCCGGGCTGCATGGACTGGCCACACATTCACTGTCACAAGCACTGCTCGCGAACAGTCTGGTTCGAAACACGCGGCCCGCGCTCGATCGAGACTTTCCGCTGCAAGGTGTCGAAAGCGCCAGGGATGGGCACCCGGCACAGCAGATCCGCGCCAGCGCGCTACCGGCATCGCTGGTAGCGCTGGCAAACGCCATGCGGGCGGATCTTCGCGATGTGGCGACCGCAACCGGTTCCCCGTCGAAACCGAACAGCGACCGACCCGATTCGGCAGTGTTGTCCGCGTTTGCCGATCGTCCAGCCGGTTCGGGCGAAGCCTTCGCGGCATTGCCGAAGACGAATGGCACCCAGCGCGCGGCGCCCGTCCTGTGCCCCTCGGCGCTGCAAACGTTGTATGTCTGTGCGGGACCGGCTGGATTCGACGCCAACCCGAGTGCCGCCGGTCTGAGGAATCATCCGGTGATCATGCCGGAGGCGCGCAGCGAACGCGCGCAAGTGTGCAGCGAGGTCGTGGGCAGCGCGCTGTTGGGTACGGACGGACGCAACAGTACGTCGGCTTACGAGGTGCTCCGTTCAGATGTCGCGAAATCAGTGGGCGATACAGCGCGCCGCTGGACCGGCAAGCCCGATCTGGTCGGCAAGAAAGAGTGGGCGCAGGTTTGCCGCGTACGAGATCCCGTGAGCACGTTCATCCAACAGATCAACCAGCACCTGCATGAAGGCCGCCGCTTGCTGCCGGCGCCGGACGCGACCGGTTGGATGCTGCGTGTCGCGCTTTCCACGGGCTCGCCGATGCAGCAGGCGATGGCTCGCAACGACCTTCCCGCAACGGTTGCCGTGTGTTCCAACGACTGGGCCAAACTGGCGTTGGGTATCGAACAGATCGGCGACGGTCACTGGGGCATGCGGCACGCGGACGTCATGCAGTCGGCACGGTTACCCGTGACCGATACACAGTCCTTCACCGCACTGGCGACTTCGATGCACACGTCGTTGCGTCCGCACGAAGCCTGCCGGCGCCTGCGCAATGAAATGACGGCCCAGAATGTGCCCACGATCAAAGCGTTCGGTGGGAATGATGCCGAGGAGAACTACGACTATTCCGATGTTTGATGCACCACTAACGCATAACGTATAACGCATAAAAAACGCGTCCGGGATCACTCCCGGACGCGTTTTCTCATTGGCACATCATCTGCCGGTCAGCTACCAATCAGCGGCAAAACAACCGCTAATCAACAGCGCTGCCAGACCGTACCATTCAACGCACCGATCAAAGCATCAATCAGGTGCGTTGATAAATCTCGGCACCCTTCTTCACGAACTCGACCGCTTTGACTTCCATGCCTTGCTTGAGCGCGGCTTCTTCCGTGAGGCCTTGCTTGGCAGCGTAGTCGCGCACGTCCTGCGTGATCTTCATCGAGCAGAAGTGCGGGCCGCACATCGAGCAGAAGTGCGCCACCTTGGCCGAATCCTTCGGCAGCGTCTCGTCGTGGAATTCGCGCGCCTTGTCCGGATCGAGACCGAGGTTGAACTGGTCTTCCCAGCGGAACTCGAAGCGAGCCTTCGACAGCGCGTTATCGCGAATCTGCGAGCCCGGGTGACCCTTGGCCAGATCGGCCGCGTGTGCTGCGAGCTTGTACGTGATGATGCCTTCCTTCACGTCGTCCTTGTTCGGCAGACCCAGGTGTTCCTTCGGCGTGACGTAGCAGAGCATGGCCGTGCCGTACCAGCCGATGGTCGCGGCACCGATGCCCGACGTGATGTGGTCGTAGCCGGGGGCGATGTCCGTCGTCAGCGGTCCGAGCGTGTAGAACGGGGCTTCGTCGCAGTACTCGAGCTGGAGATCCATGTTCTCCTTGATGAGCTGCATCGGCACGTGGCCCGGGCCTTCGATCATCACCTGCACGTCATGCTTCCACGCGATTTGCGTGAGTTCGCCGAGCGTCTTCAGTTCCGAGAGCTGGGCTTCGTCGTTGGCGTCGTAAATCGAGCCCGGACGCAGGCCATCGCCCAGCGAGAAGGCCACGTCGTAGGCCTTCATGATTTCGCAAATCTCTTCGAAGTGCGTGTACAGGAAGCTTTCCTTGTGGTGTGCGAGACACCACTTGGCCATGATCGAACCGCCACGGCTCACGATACCCGTCATGCGGTTGGCGGTCATCGGCACGTACGCGAGACGCACACCGGCGTGGATCGTGAAGTAGTCGACGCCTTGCTCGGCTTGTTCGATGAGCGTGTCGCGGAACATTTCCCACGTCAGGTCTTCGGCCTTGCCGTTGACCTTTTCGAGCGCCTGATAGATCGGCACCGTGCCGATCGGCACCGGGCTGTTGCGCAGAATCCACTCGCGCGTTTCGTGGATGTGCTTGCCGGTCGACAGATCCATGACCGTGTCGCCGCCCCAGCGGATGGCCCACGTCATCTTGTCGACTTCTTCGCCGATCGACGACGTCACGGCGGAATTGCCGATGTTCGCGTTGATCTTCACGAGGAAGTTGCGGCCGATGATCATCGGCTCCGATTCCGGGTGATTGATGTTGTTCGGGATGATGGCGCGGCCGCGGGCGATTTCGCTACGCACGAATTCCGGCGTGATTTCGGCAGGCAGGCTGGCACCGAAGTGCTGACCCGGGTGCTGGCGCGAGAGCAGCTTGGCAAGGCGCTCGCCCTGCGGGCCGGCGTTGCGCACGCTCTCGATGTATTCCTGACGGCGCAGATTTTCGCGAATGGCAATGTATTCCATCTCGGGCGTGATGATGCCCTGACGCGCGTAGTGCATCTGCGTCACGTTCTTGCCGGCCTTGGCGCGGCGCGGCGTGCGGTGCAGGCCCGGGAAACGCAGGTCGGTCGTCGCCGAGTCGTCGGCACGCTCGCGGCCATAAGCCGATGAAAGACCCGGCAGCGCTTCAGTGTCGCCACGTTCTTCGATCCATGCGGCGCGCACGGCGGGCAGGCCCGAGCGGATGTCGATCTTGGCGTCCGGATCGGTGTACGGACCCGACGTGTCGTAGACGAAAATCGGCGGGTTCTTTTCGCCGCCGAAGCTCGTGGGCGTGTCCGATTGCGAGATTTCACGCATCGGAACACGGAGGTCCGGGCGCGAACCGTTCACATAGATCTTGCGGGAATTGGGCAGCGGTGCGATCGCGGCTTCGTCCACGCGCGCGTTGGCTGAGAGGAACTTCGGATTGGCGTTCATGCAATGTCTCCTGGCGGGGCACGTGTTGACGCCGACAAATTCGGCGCAAAGCGGCTCAGGAGCATGAACGGGGGCGAGTGACTTCTACGCTCCCTGCGCTGGCATTATCCAGATCAGGTTCTAAGGGTATTTCTCACCCACAACTCACGTTGCAGGACCCCTGCGCTAGCTTTGCGGCAACGATACACCGACATGACACGCAAACACAAGCGCGATGTGTCCCGAAAACCATCCGAAAAATGTTCTGTTGCGACAACGTAAAAATGCTGCGCTGCGTCATCTTCAGCGCGATTTTTCATCGTCGTCGAACGCACGCGCGAGGCGCTTGGCGACGTCGTCGGCACTCGCTTGCGGCACATTCGTGAAGCTCATCACGAGGGCTGGCGGTAATTGCCGCTCGATACGGAAATAGGACAACGCCCCCGGCGCCAGCCCGTGGACGTGGGCGGCGCGGCACACCGCACGATCGTCGCGATGCGGCTCGATCCAGCCCAGCAGATGCATGCCGCCCGCCTGATGTGCGAGTTCGATGCGCCCGGGAAGATGCTGCCGCAACGCGTCGGCCAGCGCCGCACGGCGCTCACCGTAGAGTTGCCGCATGCGGCGAATGTGCCGGCTGAAATGGCCTTCCGTGATGAAGTCGGTGACGGTCGCCTGTTCGATCCAGCCGTGCACCGGGGAGAGCAGCGCGGTGGCCGCCGTAAAGGCGTCGCATAACGCGGGGGGCACGACGAGATAGCCAAGCCGCAGGCCGGGAAACAGCACCTTGCCGAATGAACCCGCGTAAAGCACGCGTTCGCCGCCGTCCAGACTCTTCAAGGCAGGCAACGGCGCACCGGTATAGCGGAACTCGCTGTCGTAGTCGTCTTCGACGATCCATGCCTGATTGGCCTGCGCCCAGTTGAGCAAGGCGAGACGGCGTTCCAGCGATAGCGCCACCGACAGTGGTGACTGGTGCGAGGGCGTGATCACCGCGAGCCGCGCGTGGCGGGCACGACGCTCACCCTCGGCGACATCGAGTCCGTCGCTGTCGACCGGCACCGGTACCAGCGTTGCATTCACCATCCGCAAGGCTTCGTGTGCCCGGAAATAGCCGGGGTCTTCGCACCAGACGGCGTCGCCCGGCTGCAACAGCAGGCGGGCGATCAGTGCCAGCGCGCCCTGAAAGCCCGTGGTGACGATGACTTGCGCCGGGTCGCAGTGAATGCCGCGCGCAATGGCCAGATAGCCGGCAATGGCCTCGCGCAGGGGCGCCAGACCGGCGGCATCCTGATAGCTGAGCGCGTCGGCTGGCAAGTGGCGGGCATGGCGTGCGGCAAGGCGCGCCCACAGCTTGCGGGGGAATTCGTCGAAGGCCGGCATGCCGTTCTGTAACGGCAATGGTGTGCCGTGCGCGCTGAGCGGCACGTAACTCGGGTTTTCGATGCGATGGTTCCGGTGCGGCGCGCGAGGGCTACGGATAGCGGGTGGCTCACCAGTGTTCGCGCGGGCGGTTTTTTCGTCTCCGATGGAACGGTGGTTGAGGTCGCGAGGCAACGCTTTGGCCGCCGCATCGAGCCGTGCGCCACTCAAGTGCGGGTTCACGCGGCTGCCGGCGGCGCCGCGTCCGATCACGAAACCTTCGGCCACCAGCCGCTCGTAGGCGGCTTCGACGGTGCCGCGTGCGACGCCAAGCTCACTCGCCAACGCGCGCGTGGACGGCAGCCGCGACGAGGGCGCGAGTTTGCCCGAGAGAATGCCCTCGCGAATACGCTCGTACAGCGCGCGGTAGGTCGGCATGCCGGTGGCTTGGGCGGCGTCGGCGAGGCGCAGGCCGCTCAGGTCGGATGTGTCGCGCATAGGGACGGTCTCCAGCGTCTTTTTGGCCTACCGATTCTATTCGGTTTTGGCTCTTTCGAAGCAGGCCAAGAGGCCGTATCGTTACATCCATCGACTGACTTCCCGACACACAACGGAGACTTAAAAATGCAACGTCTGAACTACATCAAGGCCTCACCGCGTGCCTACGAACACCTGGCGGCTCTGAGCGGCTACTTCCATGACTGCGGCCTGCCCGATGGACTGCTGGAACTGGTGTGGCTGCGCGCCTCGCAGCTCAACGGCTGCGCTTTCTGCATCGACATGCACGTGGCCGACGCGCTCAAGGTCGGCATCGAAGCCCGTCGCCTGCACCTGCTCGATGCATGGCGCGAAACCGAGCTGTACTCGCCGTCGGAGCGCGCCGCACTGGCGTGGACCGAAGCCGTGACCAACGTGCAGGACGGCCATGTGCCGGATGCCGTCTTTGCCGACCTGCGCGAGCACTTCGACGACAAGCAGATCGCCGACCTGACGTTCGCGGTGAGCACCATTAACGCATGGAACCGTCTGGCGATCTCGTTCCGCTCGGCACTGCCGAAGACGCCGAAGGGCGTGCGCTAAATCGCTGGTTCGCACGTTCGCACGAGAGGGTGCGGATCACGCTATTCCGCGACCCGCACCTCCCGCTGAAACTCGCGAGGCATCAGCCGTAACGCGTCGCGGAAGAACCGGCGATCGGGCGGCGGCAGCATCGGCAGCACACGCCCGAGCGATTGGGCGGCGTGGGTGGCCTGTGGCGAGTCGCCGTCCTGATGCAGCGCAAACCACAGCATTTCGAACCACAAGTTGGCGAGCTGCAACGGCTCGAAGCGCACGCGTCCATCCTCGTGGTCGGCCAGCGTCGTCGCCACCACATCCGTCCATTTCGAAAAGCCCTTGGCGCGCGAGAATGGCGCGCCGAACGGCTGCACGGCGTCGAGAAACGCGTCGACGGCCAGCGGCGTGCTCGCGCGCAGCGTCGCCAGATCGGGGTCGCGCCGCACGGGCACGGCACCGCGCGCGATACGCAGCAGGAACACCGTATTCCACACGGAATTCCCGCCCACACCGAAGCGGTCGCAAATCCATTCCGACAAGCCGATCCAGCGCAGTGCCTGCCGCTGCACGTCGCTCACGGCGAGGCGCCGGGCCGGGTCGATCAACGAGTCCTGCCAGAACAGCCACAGCGAGAGCCCGATATTCGCGGCGACGTGCTGAGCCAGCTCGATGGAGTCGGCTTCGAACGCGGCTTGCAGGGCGTCGGAGAATGCGGCGAGGGCGTCGGCCGCCGATTGCGCCCGCGCTGGCTGCGGCCCGGGGCGTGCGGCGTGCGTCTTGTACAGCAGCGCTTGCAAGTTGCGCGTTTCGAATCGAATTCGCGGGTTGTAGACGAGGCACGGTGCGAGCGAAGCATCGTCGCTGATGCGCTGCAAATGCGCGAAGGCGCCCGCTTCGTCGCGCAAGGCATACGCCTGCCAGGCCTGCACGATCCAGTGCATCGCGCGCAAGGTGGGCGAGGCATTCTGCGTGGGCTGATTCGCGCCGAACGTCTCGGCGAGCGCTGTCAGCGTGCGTTTCGCGCGTGCCACGTCGCCCATGCGACGCCACACGATGGTCTCCGCCAGCAGGGCAATGCCGCGCTGAACGTCGTCGACCGCGCAGACTTGCGCAGCATGAAACGACGGAATGGCACCGGTGCGCTGCGTGCGGGTGCGCCCGTGAGGCGCAGGGTCGGACGGCGCGAAGAAGATGCCGTCCTGCATGTCGCGTTTGCCGAGCGTGACGTGATGCCAGAACGCAATGTCCTGCATCACGTAGTCGAGCGCCGGGGTGTCGAGCGTGGCCGGGGTGTCGTGCGAAAGACCGAGGAAGGTGGCAAGCGTGCGCCGTTCGTCGGTGGGCACGGCGCCGCCAATCGTGACGACGATTCGCTCAAGTTCGTGGCTGGGCAGCCAGAACGGCCCTCTGCCGCGTCCGCGAGTGGGCAGCAGGCGAGCGTCGGCTTGCCGGTCGTCACCCCAACCGGCGCTGACGCCCCATTCGGCGAAATCGGCGAACGCCCGGCTCACCAGCATGCGCAGGTCGCCCGCCTGAGCGAAGCGCGATTTGAGCGCGGCAAGCGGCACGGATGCCGACTCGTAGCGCGCCGCGTAATACACGCGCATCAACAACCACAGACTCTGGTACCGCACCGGTTGATCGCCGACGTGCTGCGGTGCATCGAGGCGGATGACGAGCGGGGATGAGGGCGCGGACGGGCCAGTCGGCATGGAGGCGTGAGGTGGGCGGACACGATCGTCAGGCATGGCGACGCACGAGAAAGGAGCGGTGAACGGGGAACAACGACCGGCAGGATCCGCCGATTTCGTGGCAATGATACGGCGGTTACATCGGTTACGGCACTGTGACTTTCCACGTGTCGAAACACCTCCTATTCTGCAAGCGCTTTCGGAAGCGAGCGCCCGGCCAGCGCTTCGAGATTCACGACACTCGTTGCATCCACCCACTGACATCAGGACTCCAAAATGATGATGCTTTCTCGCTGGCGTCGTAGCGCCGTTGTGCTGCGGATCGCCGCCGCGTTGTTATCCCCGTTGGCGGTTGCGA
Organism: Pandoraea sp. PE-S2R-1; assembly: GCF_002179865.1. Classification (NCBI taxonomy): domain Bacteria; kingdom Pseudomonadati; phylum Pseudomonadota; class Betaproteobacteria; order Burkholderiales; family Burkholderiaceae; genus Pandoraea; species Pandoraea sp. PE-S2R-1. The sequence goes on from NZ_NGUR01000017.1 coordinate 371,605, forward strand.
TACCGGCGCATGCGGACGCTATCGCCAATGCCGCAAATGCTGCCAATACCGCAGCGCCAAAAATCGTGGAACGGGCCGATTGGGGCAAGTATTTCGAGGCTGAAGGCGCGAAGGGCACGATCATCGTGCTCGACGGCCGCACCGGGGGCTATCAGGCCTACGACAGCACTCGCGCCAATCAGCGCATGTCGCCGGCTTCGACGTACAAGATTTTCAACAGCTTGCTGGCGCTGGAGTCCGGGGCGCTCGACAACGAGCGCGAGATCATTCCTTGGGACGGCCAGCCGCGCAGCATGAAGCGCTGGAACGCCGCGATGAATCTGCGCGATGCGTTCCGGGTGTCGTGTCTGCCGTGCTATCAGGTGGTCTCGCGCAAGATTCCGCGGACCTTTGCGCAGGGCAAACTCGATGCGGTGGGCTATGGAAATCACACCATTGGGTCCGCGGCCGATGCGTATTGGGTCGATAACAGCCTGCAAATCTCAGCGCGTGAACAGGTGGTATTCCTGCAACGGCTGGCGCGCGGGCAGTTGCCGTTCTCGGCGCGCACGCAGGACATCGTGCGGCAGATTTCGATTGCCGAAGCGAACATGGACTACGTCTTGCACGGCAAGACCGGCTGGTATGTCGACGGCAAGCACGACATCGGCTGGTGGGTCGGCTGGATCGAGCGGGACGGCAATATCACCACGGTTGCGCTGAACATGGACATGCGCAGCGACGCCGATGCGCCCAAGCGCGCCCGGATTGCCCGTGCCGTGCTGAAGGATCTGAAGTTGATCTGAGGTTGATTCGCTACCGGCGTGATGCCAGTGCGATATCAGCCACAGACCGGCCGTGGGCGGGTCTGTGGCTGATCAGGGGAGGGCGCGGTCGCTTACAGCGTGCGGCCGTGCTTGAGTGCCGACGCGATTTCCGTCACATGACGGCCTTGCGTCTTCGCGATCTTCAACTCGTTCGCGCTGGGATGGCGCGAGCCGTCGGCGCCCGCGAGCGTTGTGGCGCCGTAAGGCGTGCCGCCGGTGATTTCCTGCATATTGGTCAGGCCCGGCTCGGTATAGGGCACGCCAACGATCACCATGCCCTGATGCAGCAATGTGGTGTGAAAGCTGGTGATCGTCGTTTCCTGCCCGCCGTGTTGCGTGCCGGTGCTGGCGAACACGCTGCCGACTTTGCCGACCAAAGCGCCCTTGGCCCAGAGACCGCCGGTCTGGTCGAGGAAGTTACGCATCTGCGCGGTCATGTTGCCGAAGCGGGTGGGCGTGCCGAAGATGATCGCGTCGTAATCGGCCAGTTGTTCAACGCGCGCGACAGGCACATGCGCGAACGCGGCGCGCGCCGCCTTCGCACCGCTTTTTTCGAGAACTTCGTCGGGAACCAGTTCAGGCACTTGCATCAGTGTCACGTCGGCGCCGGCGACGCTGCGTGCACCTTCGACAACCGCTTCGGCCATCGTGTAGATGTGCCCGTACATGCTGTAGAACACCACCAGGATCTTGGCGTTGGCCATGGAAAACTCCTAAGGGTCTAGAGGGGCAAGCGCCGCGACACGCCGGTCATGGCGGTTCGACGCGAGCCGTTCCATGATAGTCGACGCTCATGACGAAACCAGCGGCAGACTAGCGCAGTCGCGAGCCGATCAGACAGCCGAGCGCGAGGGCGGCCATCAACACCGCCACGCTGGCCGACAAGCCGCCGGCGAGTGCGAGTCCGGTGGCGGCCACGCCGTGCGCCATTACGGCGGCGGGCACCAGCAGCATGGCCGTCACCACACTCCAACGCATGACGTAGCGCCACATGAAGCGGCTCACGACCTGCATGCGCGCGTCGAGTTGATGCCGCTGCCAGAACGACAGATCGGCCGCCGCGTGAAAGAGCCACAGCGGGCTGAAGTATTTGATGAGCAAGTCCATGACGCCGTACCGGAAACACAATGCCCGCGGGGCGCGGGCATGGCGTCGAGGCATGGTGGGGTGAGCACCGGGTGAGGGCTCACGCGACAGTCAGGCGCTTGGGGAGTCGACGCACGCCGATTGTAGCAGGTGCTCACTTACATTTCGCGCGAGAAAGCTGTCAACGCAGGCGATAACTGAATTCAATTTTCGTCAACGTTGCGGTTACACCCGGTATCGGATGTCATCTCCAATGATGTCAGGGTTTGCTGGCCGTTTTGGTGGGCTTGGTGGTGATCGCTGCCTTGGCTGCCTTCGCTGCTTTGGCGGCAAGCGCATGCGGCGTGTTGGCCGTGATCTGCTGGATCAACTCCCACACCGATTGGGCGGCGGGGGAGAGCGTGCGGTTCTTGCGCCGTACCAGCATGATGGTGCGATCCAGTTGCGGCACGAGCGGCAGGGCGACGAGACGGCCGCCGTTCTCGGGCAAGCCGGGCATGGCCGGTAATGCCAGCGCCGGCATGATGCTGATACCGATACCCGCCTCGACCATGCGGAACACGGTGATGGCGTGGCCGACTTCCTGCGCAATCTGGCAATACGCACCGTGCTCGGCCAGCGCCCGGTCGATGAGCGGCCGGCTGCCCGAGGCGTAATCGAGTAGCACCAGCTTCTCGCCGTTGAGTTCTTTCCACGTGACTTGCGACTGCTTGGCGAAGCGATGTGAGCGGTCGCACACCACGAGAAACGGTTCGACCATGATGGGCTCGCCGACCAAATCGTCGGTGCCTTCCGATGCCACGATCACGCCGAAATCGACTTCACCGTGCCGCACGCTGTCGGTCGCGAGCGTCTGCACCTGATCGCGCAGCATGAGGGTGATGTCGGGGTAGCGGGCGGCACACGCCGAGATGCATTCGGGCATGAGGTTGGCCGAAATGGTCGGCGCGCTGGCTACCCGCACGCGGCCACGCCGCTCTTCTGCGAGCCCGTGGGTATCGCGCAACGCGCTCTCCAGTTCGTCGAGTACCCGGGCGAGCGTCGCCGAGAGGCTAGCGCCCACTTCGGTCAGCGTGACTTCCCGCGTGGTGCGATCGACCAACTTGAGGCCGAGTTCTTGTTCCAGTTCGCGAATACAACGGCTCACGGCCGGTTGCGTCAGGCCAATGTCCTCCCCGGCCCGGCTGAAGCTCCCGTGCTGGGCGACTGCGAGGAACACCTTGAGTTGGCGCAGCGAGATATTCATGCGTTATTGGTATGAATAAATTTTTTAAATGAATTTGTATTTTAACTATCCTTGCGCTCTAATACGTGAAAACCCGTATCGCGAGCGCACACTTCCGGTCACATTCGATCGCATATTGATCCGCTATTGATCGCGCATGCATCGACCCACGACCACGCTGTCAGCCCTGAGCTGCGGCGTTCCGTGTCCTTGTGGACGGGCTTTGTCTTTTATGACCCGCCGAGATTTCCTCGAGATTCACCCGAGATTGACGATGGCCCGACCGCGTTTCCTTCCCGACAACTTTACGTTGATGTTAGTGGCGACCGTAGCGCTCGCCAGCTTCCTGCCGGCGCACGGCGAAGGCGAAGTTGCCTTCAACCTGCTCACGAGCGTGGCGATTGCCCTGCTGTTCTTCCTGCATGGCGCGAAACTCTCGCGCGAAGCCGTGCTGGCGGGTGCCACGCACTGGCGCCTGCACCTGCTCGTCTTTGCCAGCACGTTCGTTGTGTTCCCGATTGTCGGTGTGGCGCTCAAGCCGCTGCTGTCATGGGCCGTGACGCCTGAGCTATATCTCGGCATTCTGTTCCTGTGCACCTTGCCCGCGACGGTGCAGTCGGCCATCGCGTTCACGTCGATGGCGCGCGGCAATGTGCCGGCGGCCGTGTGCAGTGCCTCGGCCTCCAGCCTGTTCGGCATCTTCATTACGCCGGTCCTCGTGGGGCTGGTCGTGGTGCACCACGATGGCAACACGGGCGCATCGCCGTTCGACTCCATCGGCAACATCATGCTGCAACTGCTCGTGCCGTTCATCGCCGGCCAGTTGTCGCGCAAGGCCATCGGCGGCTGGGTCGAGCGTAATCGCGCGCTGCTCAAGTTCGTCGATCAGGGCTCGATCCTGCTGGTGGTGTACACGGCGTTCAGTGAGGCGGTCAATACGGGCTTGTGGCACCAGATTCCGCCGCTGGCGCTGGTCGGTCTGGTGGGCTGCTGCGCGGTGATTCTGGCGGTGATGCTCGCGATCACCACGTTCTCGGCGCGTTGGCTCGGCTTCTCGCGCGAAGACGAAATCACCATCGTGTTCTGCGGTTCGAAGAAGAGTCTGGCGAGCGGCATCCCGATGGCGAAGGTGTTGTTTGCCACCGGCCCGCTGGGCGCGATCGTCTTGCCGCTGATGTTGTTTCACCAGATGCAACTGATGGTCTGCGCCGTGCTGGCGCAACGCTACGCCACCAAGCAGCGCGCCGCTCAGGCGAAAGCCGGCAAGGCCGGTGCTGCCAAGGCTGTGAAGTCGGACGGCAGCGCCAAAGCCGGCGCGGGCCGATAAGTGTGGCGGGGGTGGTGCGCGGCGCCTCGTGCGGGCCGGCGCAAAGTGCCGCAAAGCCTCGCTGTCACACGTTGGTCGTGCGCAAGTGCTAGAATTGCGTCTGTTTCGCTTCTTAATGACCTCCCAGGTCCGGCGGCGCCCGACGCATCTGTCCCCTGACAGTCCCCTCTCGCGCCAGCCCTGAGCATGGCGCCCAGCGCCCCTTGAATTTTCGCGAGTGTGCTTTGATGCGGATCCTTCCGCGTGGCGGCCCCCGTTTTTTTAAAAGAGATGTCCCTTCACCATGGCTGATGTGAATGCTGTTCCTACCCCTGGCTTCGATAGCTTTGGGCTGCATGCGGACATCTTGCGGGCCATCGCCGAGCAGGGGTACACCAGTCCGACTCCGATTCAGGCGCAGGCCATTCCGGTCGTACTTTCCGGCCGCGACGTGATGGGTGCTGCGCAAACGGGTACCGGCAAGACGGCAAGCTTCTCGCTGCCGATCATTCAACGCCTGCTGCCCGACGCCAATACGAGTGCTTCGCCTGCCCGTCACCCGGTGCGCGCGCTGATCCTGACGCCGACGCGTGAGCTCGCCGATCAGGTGGCAGAGAACGTGCGTCTGTACGCCTCGCACACGCCGCTGCGCAACACCGTCGTGTTCGGCGGTGTGGACATGAACCCGCAGAAAGACGCGCTGCGCCGTGGCGTCGAGATTCTCATCGCCACGCCGGGACGTCTGCTCGATCACGTCGAACAAAAGACGGTCAATCTGGGCCAGGTCAAGATGCTTGTGCTGGACGAAGCGGACCGCATGCTGGACATGGGCTTCCTGCCCGATCTCCAGCGCATTCTGAATTTGCTGCCGAAGCAGCGCCAGACGCTGCTGTTCTCGGCAACGTTCTCGAACGAAATCAAGAAGCTCGCCTCGAGCTACCTCACCAACCCGCTGACGATCGAAGTGGCACGCCGCAATGCGACGGCCGATACGGTCGAGCAGATCGTCTATGAAGTGCCGGAAGACGACAAGCGCGCCGCGGTGGTTCAGATTCTCAACGAACGCGACCTCAAGCAGGTCATCGTGTTCGTGAACAGCAAGATCGGCGCTAGCCGTCTGGCGCGTCAGTTGGAGCGCGACGGTGTGGTGACGGCGGCCATTCACGGCGACAAATCGCAGAATGAACGCATGCAGGCCCTCGAAGCCTTCAAGCAGGGCGGCATTCAAGCCCTGGTCGCGACCGATGTGGCTGCGCGTGGTCTCGATATCTCCGATCTGCCGGGCGTGATCAACTACGATCTGCCGTACAACCCGGAAGATTACGTCCACCGTATCGGCCGCACTGGCCGTGCCGGCGCATCGGGCGAGGCCATCTCGCTGTGCGCCCCGGACGAGCGCAAACACCTGGTTGAAATCGAAAAGCTGATCAAGCGCGAACTCAAGCGTGGCGAGCTGGTGCTGGAGCGCCGCAGCCGTTCGCGTGATGAGCGTGGTGATCGTCCCGAGCGCAGTGAGCGCCCGGAGCGTTCGGAACGTACCGAGCGCGGTGAGCGCAGCGAGCGTCATGGCCGTCACGACGGCCTGCGCGCCAGCCGCAGCGGTAGCAGCGGCCTGCCGGGTCAGCGTCGCGTTCGCCCGGAAGACGAGTTCTTCTACAAGCCGTACGAGCCGTCGCCCACGGCCGACGATGCGCAGCAAAACAGCAAGTCGTCGCAAGACGCGGGTGCGCCGAACGCCTTCGGCGCCATGCCCGAGAAAGCACCGAAGCGTCAGGTGGCAGCACTGCTCGCGGGGTTCCCGCGCAAGGCCAGCAACTGAGTGAGCTTCAAGGGCTAAGGCCCTTCAGCGTGTCGAATGAAAAAAGCCAGCGTATCGCGCTGGCTTTTTTTATGGCGATCAGTCGCCGTGTTGCGCCCGCCATGCCTGTGTTGCCGCCGCGAAGAAATCCTCGCGATGCGTCGTCTGACTCAGTACTGCTGGCAGGCCGAGATGCGTGGCAGCCTCTTGAAGGGCTGCGAGGACGGCTTCATCGGAGTCGAGCGCCAGTGCCGCTGCGCCATTCTGCTTGCTCAGCTTCTCGCCATCGGCGGCCATCACGAGCGGCACATGGAGATAGCGCGGCGTGGCGGCGCCAAGGCATTGCTGGAGATAGATCTGGCGGGCGGCGGAGTCGAGCAGGTCGGTGCCGCGTACGACATCGGTAATGCGTTGCGCTTCGTCGTCGACCACCACCGCGAGCTGGTATGCCCACTGTCCGTCGGCGCGCTTGAGCACGAAATCGCCGACTTCGGTGGCGAGATCCTGCGACTGCGGCCCCATCCAGCGATCATCGAATCCGATGCGTGCCGCGTTGCCATCCGGGACTCGCAGTCGCCACGCCCGCGCGGGCTTGCCGTGCAGGCCATCGCGGCAGGTGCCCGGATAGGCTAGCGTGCTGTGGCGGGCGTGTTCGCGCGTGAGTGAGTCGGCGATTTCCCGCCGAGTGCAGCCGCAGGGATACACCCGGCCAGACGCCGTCAGCGAAGCGAGCGCGTCCTCGTACAGCGCGTGCCGCTGGCTCTGCCAGACAATGGGTTCGTCGCTGTGGAGGCCCAGTCGCGTGAGCGTTGCCAGAATGTCATCCGCCGCACCGGCAATGCAACGTGGCTCGTCCAGATCTTCCATGCGCACGATCCACACGCCGTCGTGCGCGCGGGCATCGAGCCAACTCGCCAGTGCGGTGACCAGCGAGCCGCGGTGCAGCGGCCCGGTCGGCGAGGGGGCGAAGCGGCCGCGATAGTGCCCGGTACGGCCCGATTCGACGCGCGACACCGGCGCGCCTTAGTCCGCGATGGACGGGGCTGCGCGTTCAGCACGCGCGGCAGGCGTCGCGCTTTTCTCGCCAACGCACGCCGGGCAATGCTCGCCTTCGACATAGTCCGGGCTTTGCTGGGCTTCGGGCGTGACGACGGCGCGGCACGCGAAGCACTGCACGGTGCCCGCCGGCGCGAGGTCGGGGGTCAGTGCCGTGCGGTAGTCGAACACGAAGCAGTCGCCCTGATAGTGGGCGCCGCCGACATCCTCAAAGTACTTGAGAATGCCGCCGTCGAGCTGATACGTGTGTTCCAGCCCGATATCGCGCATGTAGATGGCGGCTTTTTCGCAACGAATGCCGCCCGTGCAGAACGACACGATCGTCTTGCCCTCGAAATCTTCGCGATGGGCTGCGATGACGTCCGGGAATTCGGAGAATTTGGTCAGGCGATAGTCGACGGCGTTATCGAACGTGCCGACATCCACTTCGAAGTCGTTGCGCGTGTCGAGCATCACGACCGGACGGCCTTCGTCATCCTGGCCCGCGTCCAGCCAGCGCTTGAGCGTGGCGGGTTCGACACCGGGCGCGCGCCCGTCTGCCGGCTTGATGACCGGCATCTTCATCGTGATGATTTCTTTCTTGGCGCGGACCAGCATGCGGCGGAACGGTTGTTCCTCGGAGAGACTCTCCTTGACCGCGAGGTCGGCGAAACGGGCGTCGGCGCGCAGTTGGCCGAGAAATGCGTCGATCGATTCGCGCGAGCCGGCCAGAAACAGATTGATGCCTTCCGGGGCCAGCAGAATGGTGCCCTTCAGGTCGAGCACCTGGCAGTGTTCGAGCAGCGCAGGGCGCAGTGTTGCGATGTCGTCGAGCGAGACGAACTTGTACGCGGCGATGTTGACGATAGACATGGCAACAGGGTTTCGCAAAAGCGTGAAGCAATAAACCGCCATTATCGCCGATCTGGCCCGAAGGCACTTTGATTTCACCCCATAAGTCGCTGATATCCCGTGGAATCGGATGATGCTCCCGCACCGAATGCGGCAAATTCCGAGCGGTCGGCCGGTGCCGTCCGAAAAGCGCAGATATGCCACCGGACCGGGGACACGGCGCGCGAAATCCGGAGCCGCCGCGTTACAATACGGCCCATGTCAGAACCTCGTTTCGTCCACCTCCGCCTCCACTCCGAATACTCGATCGCCGATGGCATCGTGCGCCTTGACGACGTCGTCAAAGCCGCGGCCAAGGACGGGCAGGGCGCGCTCGCGCTCACCGACCTCGCGAACATGTTCGGTGCCATCCGTTTCTACAAAGAAGCCCGCGGCAAGGGCGTCAAGCCGATCATCGGTTGCGACGCCTGGATCACCAATGCTGCCGATCGCGACAAGCCGTCACGGTTGTTGCTGCTCGCGCGCGACAAGGAAGGCTATCTGAACCTGTGCCAGTTGCTGTCGAAGGCATGGCTCGGCAACCAGTGGCGCGGGCGTGCAGAAATCGACCCGTCGTGGCTTGATCCCGACGGCTTCGCGCGAGGTCTGCTGGCGATTTCCGGTGGGCAGATGGGCGATGTCGGTGCCGCGCTGGCGGCAGGCAATCCCGATCTGGCGGCGCAGTGCGCGCAGCATTGGGCGAAGGTCTTCCCGGGGGCGTTCTATATCGAACTGCAACGCACCGGTCAGGCCGGCATGGAAACGTATGTGCAGCAGGCGGTGCAACTGGCCGCGAAGGTAGGGCTGCCGGTCGTTGCCACGCATCCGATCCAGTTCATGACCGGCGACGATTTCACCGCGCACGAAGCGCGCGTGTGTATCTCGGAAGGTGAAATTCTCGGCAATGCGCGCCGGGTGCGCCGTTTTACGCAGGACCAGAGCTTCCGCACGCAGGACGACATGATCGCCGCGTTCGAGGATGTGCCGTCCGCGATTGCCAATTCCGTCGAGATCGCCAAGCGTTGCAACCTCACGCTCGAACTCGGCAAACCGAAGCTGCCGCTCTTCCCGACGCCTGACGGCATGTCGCTCGACGACTATCTCGTGCAGTTGTCGAAAGAGGGGCTGGAAATGCGTCTGGGGCAGCTCTTCCCCGACGCGGCGGAGCGTGACGCGCAGCGCCCCGAGTATTACAAGCGGCTCGATTTCGAGACCGGCACGATCATCAAGATGGGCTTCCCGGGCTACTTCCTGATCGTGGCGGACTTTATCCAATGGGCCAAGAATAACGGCGTGCCGGTCGGCCCGGGCCGGGGTTCTGGCGCCGGATCGCTCGTCGCCTATGCGCTGGGCATTACCGACCTTGACCCGCTGAAGTACAACCTGCTGTTCGAGCGTTTCCTGAATCCGGAACGCGTCTCGATGCCCGACTTCGACATCGACTTCTGTCAGGACGGGCGCGACCGCGTCATTCAGTACGTGAAAGAGAAGTACGGCGCGGACGCCGTCTCGCAGATCGCGACCTTCGGCTCGATGGCGGCCAAGGCGGCGGTGCGAGATGTCGGGCGCGTGCTCGATCTCGGCTACAACTTCGTCGACGGTGTCGCCAAGCTCATCCCGTTCAAGCCGGGCAAGCTCGTCACGCTCGACGACGCGATGAAGGAAGAGCCGGCACTGGCCGAGCGCTTCAACACGGAAGACGAAGTCAAGCAGTTGCTCGAACTGGCGCAGCGTGTCGAAGGCCTCACGCGTAACGTCGGCATGCACGCCGGGGGCGTGTTGATCGCGCCGGGCAAGCTCACCGATTTCTGCCCGTTGTACACGCAAGGCGTCGGCGAAGACGCCAGCGGCGTCGTGAGTCAGTACGACAAGGACGACGTGGAAGCCGTCGGGCTGGTGAAGTTCGACTTCTTGGGCCTGACTACGCTCACGATCCTGAACTGGGCAGAGCGCTACATCAAGCGCTTGCATCCCGAGATGGCGGACTGGTCGCTTGAGCAGGTCTCGCTGACCGATCCGGCAGCCTTCAGCATTCTCAAGAAAGCCAATACGGTGGCCGTGTTCCAGCTGGAAAGCCGGGGCATGCAGGGCATGTTGAAAGACGCCCAGCCCGACCGCTTCGAAGACATCATTGCGCTGGTGGCGTTGTACCGTCCGGGCCCGATGGACCTGATTCCGAGCTTCTGCGCGCGTAAGCACGGCCGCGAGAAGGTGGAATATCCGGATCCGCGCGTCGAGCCCGTGCTCCAGGAGACCTACGGCATCATGGTCTATCAGGAGCAGGTGATGCAGATGGCGCAGATCATCGGCGGTTACTCGCTCGGTGGCGCCGACTTGCTGCGTCGCGCAATGGGCAAGAAGAAGGCCGAGGAAATGGCCATGCACCGTGGCTTGTTCCGCGAGGGCGCGGACAAGAACGGGCTGACGGCCGAGAAGGCCGACGAAATCTTCGACTTGATGGAGAAGTTCGCGGGCTACGGCTTCAACAAGTCGCACGCGGCGGCTTACGCGCTGCTCGCGTATTACACGGCATGGCTCAAGGCGCATCACCCTGCCGAATTCATGGCGGCCAATATGAGCTTGGCCATGGACGATACGGACAAGGTCAAGATTCTTTATGAAGACTGCCTGACCAACGGTCTGGCTGTTCTGCCGCCGGACGTGAATGTCTCTGCTTACCGTTTCGAGCCCGCCGATTCGAAGACCGTGCGCTACGGTCTCGGTGCGATCAAGGGCAGCGGTCAGTCGGCCATTGAAGAGATTCTGCGGGCACGCGAAGAACGGCCGTTCACTGATCTGTTCGATTTCTGCCAGCGTATCGATCGCCGCATGGTGAACCGCCGCACGATCGAAGCGCTGATCCGCGCCGGGGCGTTCGACACCATTCACGATAACCGGGCGCAATTGATGGCGTCGGTGCCCATGGCCATGGAAGCGGCTGAGCAGGCGAGTGCTGCGGCCAATCAGGTCAGCCTGTTCGATCTGGGCGACGAGAGTTTGCAGGCGCCGCTGGAACTGGCCGACGAACCGGCCTGGACCGACAAGCGCAAGCTTCAGGAAGAAAAACAGGCGCTCGGCTTCTACCTGTCGGGACACATGTTCGACTCGTACGCCGAAGAGGTGCGCCGTTTTGTGCGCACGCGCATCAAGGACTTGAGTGAAGGGCGCGACCGCCTCGTGGCGGGTGTGATCGCAAGCCTGCGCACGATGATGACGCAGCGCGGCAAGATGGTGATCGCCCAACTCGACGATGGCTCCGCCACGCTCGAAGTGGCGATCTTCAACGAGCAGTTCGAGGCGAACAAGCAACTGTTCAAGGAAGACGAACTGCTGATCGTTCACGGCAGTGCGCGACCCGACAGCTTCACCGGCGGGCTGCGTTTCACCACGGAAAGTCTTATGGATCTCGGCCGCGCACGTGCCCGTTTCGCTCGCGCGCTCAAGCTGTCGTTCAACGGCAATGCCGACTGGACACGCCTGCGCGCCACGTTGCAACCGCACTGCACGATGTATCGCGTGACGGCAACGGCTGGGGCCGGATCCGGTGGTGGAGGTGGCGGCGGGGGCTTTGGCGGCGGTGGCGGCGGATTCAAGGGTGGCAATGGCGGTGGTGGCGGTGGTGGCGGTGGCTTCGGCCGGCGCAACGGGAATGGTAACGGCGACGACGACAAGCCGACGGGGCTGCCGGTGCACATCGTCTACCGCCGCACCGACGCCGAATGCGAGTCGCGTCTCGGGGACGACTGGAAGGTGCAGCCCGGCGATGAGCTGTTGGGCGAGCTTCGTCAGTGGCTCACCCCCGACTCGGTGCAGATCGTTTATTGAACGGCCTGACCTCGTAATCGAACCCGCCCGTTTGGCCTGATCAACAAGGAATTTCCGGATGTTTTCCATCATCGTTCCGACGTGGAACAACCTCGCGTTGCTGCAACTTTGTGTGCGCAGCATTCGCCAGAACTCGGGCATGCCGCACCAGATCATCGTTCACGTGAACGATGGCTCCGACGGCACGCTGGACTGGGTGCGCGCCGAGGGACTCGATCACACCGCTTCGCCGGACAACATCGGGATCTGCTACGCCGTGAATCAGGCGGCGGCGCTCGCGCGAGAGAAGTACATCGTCTACCTGAACGACGACATGTATTGCTGCCCGGGTTGGGACACGGCGTTGATCGAGCGTGCCGAGGCGATGCCGGATAAGGCGTTCATGCTTTCGGGCACGATGATCGAGCCGGTGGATACCGGCAATCCGTGCGTGCTCGTGACGGATTTCGGACGCGAAGTCGATACCTTTGACGAAGCCGCGCTGCTCGCGGCGGTGCCGACGTATCAGAAGGCGGACTGGTTCGGCGCCACGTGGCCGCCGACGCTGGTGCATCGCGACTGGTGGTTCCTTGTGGGCGGTTACAGCACCGAGCTGAGCCCGGGCATGAGCAGCGACAATGATTTCTCGATGAAGTTATGGGCGGCCGGCTGCCGCAAGTTCATCGGCGTCGGGGCGAGTCTCGTCTACCACTTCCAGTGCAAGAGCACGGGCAAGGTCGTGAAGAACGACGGACGCACGCAGTTCCTGCGTAAGTGGGGTATGACCCAGAAGATTTTCGATCGCTACTACCTACGTCGCGGCAAGGTCGTGCCTGCCGACAGCGATGGTTCGGTGGGGGAGCCCGTCGACGATGGCCAACTGCGTTGGCAGATGTTCCGCTCGCGTATCAAGCGAGCGCTCGCGAAGTAAGCGCGAGTCGATTGCCCGGCGATCGACAGTCGTAGCGACCATCGGGGTTGTCGATCGTCGATCAAATAAAAAAGGACGCGTATTCGCGTCCTTTTTTGATTTGCGAGCATTCGCCGGTTGCTCACCCGTTTCAGTTGTCCCCGCGCCTCAACAGCGCGTACTTCAGGAATGCACTGCGTGCGTTCATGCGCGCAATCGCGGCACCTGTGGCGCCATCGAGAAAGCCTCGGCGCAGCACGAAGGTGCGCACGAAGGCCCATCCGCCGTTGATCCACGGCTTGAGTGCGGAGACCTTCTTGCCACGCAACGACATTTCCTTTGCGCCTGCCTTGGCATAACGCTGCACCTTGTCCTCGACCTGCCGCGCTTCGGTGTAGCTGTAGTGCAGCAGATGATTGGGCAACGTGCCGATCTCGCCTTCCACGATCACGCGTTCGTGCACAAGGTTGTCGGAGAAGCGCCCGGCGTCGCGGCGGAACAGCCGCAGCACGTAGTCCGGATACCACCCGCAATGCCGCACCCAGTGGCCAAGAAACTGCGACAGGCGGGGCATGCGATAGCCCGCATGACGGTTCGATGCGATGGCCGCAGCGATGTCGGCGGCCAATTCTGGCGTGATGCGTTCATCGGCATCGAGCGAGAGCACCCAGGGCTGGGTCGCGAACGACAGCGCGCGGTTCTTCTGCGGCCCGAAGCCCGGCCAGTCGGGGGTGACATGAACCTCGGCACCGGCATCGCGTGCGATGTCTGCCGTGCCATCGGTGCTGGCGTTATCCAGCACCACGATTTGCGATGCCAGTGCCCGGACCGACGCGATGCACTCGGCGATGTTGTGCTGCTCGTTGCGCGTCAGAATCGTCACGGTCAGCGGCAGGCGCTGCGGTGACGAGGGCAGATTCGGTGCACTCGGCAAGGTCGAATGGGCTTCAGTCATGTCGAAGGTTCGGACGTTCAGGCGCTCAGGCGTTCAGCAACTCGACCAGCGCTTCACCATAGCGCTCGATCTTGGCTTCTCCCAGACCGGTGATGTCCACCAGACCATCGCGGTGACGCGGGCGGCGCTGCGCCAGTTCTCGCAGCGTCCGGTCGTGAAGAATAACGTACGCGGGTACCGCCTGCGTTTTCGCCATGTCCTGTCGCCAGGCGCGCAGCTTGTCGAACAACTGCTGGTCGGCGGGATCCAGCTCGATGGCCGGCGACGCGTAGCCCGCAAAGCGGCTCTTCTTGCTGGCGACCGCGCGTTGGCGGCGCAGCGACAGTGTCGTTTCGCCCTTGAGCACCGGGCGCGCGGACGCGTTCAGAATCAACGCACCGTATTGACTGCTGTCCGGCTCGATCAGGCCGTGGGCGATCAACTGACGGAACACAGCACGCCAGCCCTGATCGTCCAGTTCACCACCGACGCCGAACGTCGGCAGGCTCTCGTGACCGAACTGGCGCATCTTGTCGGTGCTGCGTCCGCGCAGCAGATCGACGAGATGGCCGGCACCAAAGCGCTGGCCGGTGCGCAAAATGGCCGAAAGTGCCTTTTGAGCCGCAATCGTGCCATCGAAGACTTCCGGCGGGTTCAGGCACACGTCGCAGTTGCCGCACGGCTCACTGCTCTCTCCGAAGTACGACAACAGCACGGTCCGGCGGCAGCGCGGGGCTTCGCAATAGCCGAGCAGGGCGTCGAGTTTCTGACGCTCGATGCGCTTTTGCAGGTCCGGTGCGTTGGATTCGTCGATGCGGCTGCGGTGCACCACCACGTCGTTCAGCCCGTAGGCCATCCAGGCTTCAGCGGGTTCGCCATCGCGGCCCGCGCGGCCGGTTTCCTGATAGTAGGCTTCGAGGCTCTTGGGCAGGTCCAGATGGGCGACAAAGCGCACGTCCGGCTTGTCGATCCCCATGCCGAAGGCGACCGTCGCCGACATCACCAGCCCTTCTTCACGCAGAAACCGTTGCTGGTGGGTGCGGCGCACGTCGGCGTCCAGACCCGCGTGATAGGGCAGGGCCGGAATGCCTTGTGTCTCCAGCCAGGCGGCGGTTTCTTCCACTTTCTTGCGCGACAGGCAATAGACAATCCCGGCCTCGCCACGATGCCGGCCCAGAAACGTCAACAACTGCTTGCGCGGGTTGTCGCGGTCGACAATTTCGTAGCGGATGTTCGGCCGGTCGAAGCTCGACACGAACAGATGCGCTTCGGTGAGACCCAGCCGGGTCTGGATTTCCTCGCGTGTCGCCGCGTCAGCCGTGGCCGTGAGCGCAATACGCGGCACGCTCGGATAACGCTCGTGCAGCGCCGAAAGTTGAATGTACTCCGGCCGGAAATCATGGCCCCACTGCGACACGCAGTGCGCTTCGTCGATGGCGAAGAGCGCCAGTTGCCCGCGCTCGTCGAGCCGGTCGAGCAGATCGAGAAAGCGATCGGTCAGCAGCCGTTCCGGCGCGACGTAGAGCAGATCGAGTTCGCCGCGCGCGGCACGCCGCTCGGTATCGATGGCTTCGTCGAAGCTAAGGCTGGAATTGAGATAGGCCGCGCGCACACCCGCTTGCAGCAGCGCGTCGACCTGATCCTGCATGAGCGCGATGAGCGGGGAGACGACGATGCCCAGGCCAGGGCGCAGCAACGCGGGAATCTGGTAGCACAGCGACTTGCCGCCGCCGGTGGGCATGAGCACGAGCGCATCGCCACCGCCGGCCACATGGTCGACGATCGCGGCCTGATCGCCACGGAATGCGTTATAGCCGAATACGGTACGGAGAACTTCGAGTGCGCTTGCCATGGGCGGGAGTATACCGGTTCCCATCCCGGGCAGGCGCTTGCGAGGGCCGGAATGAGCGGCTTTCCGATGAATTTTCCGGAAGCGTCCGATGCCGGGGCAGACGAGTCCCGGCGGGGCAGGCCGGTACGTTAGAATAGCGGTTTTTCCGCCGTTCCCCCAATACATGAGCGCACCGCACCCGCCTTCCGGACCGATTCTGCGACGTCTGCTGGGCTATCTCCAGCCTTACTGGCACATGGGCTTGCTGGCCGTGCTGGCCATGGCCATGGTCGCGGCGACCGAGGCGGCCATTCCGGCCGTGCTCAAGCCGGTGCTCGACAAGGGCTTCTCGGGCGGCGATCCGTGGAAGCTCTGGTACGTGCCGACCGCCGTGATCGGCCTGGCCGTCATTCGTGGTCTGGCGCAGTATGCCGCCAACTACATGCTTTCGTGGGTGTCCAACCGCGTGCTGCTCGACCTGCGCGTGCGCATGTTCGAGCGTCTGCTGCACGCGCCGGCGGCCTACTTCCAGCGTGAAACCACCAGCACGCTGATCAACGCCATCGTCTACGAAGTCAATCAGGTGCTCGGTGTGCTGACCACCGTGCTGATCACGCTCGTGCGCGATTCGCTGACCGTGATCGGCCTGCTCGGTTATCTGTTCTATCTGAACTGGCGCCTCACGCTCGTCGTGGCGGTCATTTTGCCGCTCATCGGCTGGCTGGTCGGCAAGATCAACCGCCGTCTGCGCCGCCTGAACCGCGAGCAGCAAACCCTGACCAACAAGCTGTCGTACGTGGTCGAAGAAGCGGTCGGCGGCTACAAGGTCGTGAAGATTCATAACGGCGAAGCCTACGAAAAGTCGCGTTTCGACAAGATGACGAGCACGCTGCGCGGCTATGCCATGCGCGTGACCGTGTCGGGCGGTCTCGCACAGCCGGTAACCCAGGCGCTGGCATCGCTGGCGCTCGCCATCGTGATTACCGTGGCGATGATCGAATCGTCGTCGGGCGAGATGACCGTCGGCGGCTTCACGGCATTCGTCACGGCGCTGCTGCTGGTGGTCTCGCCGCTCAAGCACCTGATGGACGTGAACCAGCCGCTGCAACGCGGTATGACGGCAGCCGAACTCATCTTCGAGGTGATGGACGTCGAAATCGAGCCGAGCGGCGGTGAGCGCACGCTCGAGCGCGCCAAGGGCCGCGTGACGTTCGATCAGGTGAGCTTCCACTACGGCGCGAGCGATCGCCCGACGCTCGATCGTATTTCGCTCGATGTCGCCCCGGGAGAAATGGTGGCGCTGGTGGGGCCGTCGGGTAGCGGCAAGACCACGATGGTCAATCTGGTGCCGCGTTTCTTCGATCCGACCGGCGGGCGCATTCTGCTCGACGATATTGCGCTTAGCGACCTGCGTCTGGCCGATCTGCGCCGTCAGATCGCATTCGTGAGTCAGGACGTGGTGCTCTTCAACGACACCATCGCCGCGAACGTCGCCTACGGGCAAGAAATTGATACCCCGCGTGTCGAAGCGGCGCTGCGGGCAGCCAATCTGATCGACGCTGTCGCGGCCATGCCGGATGGCGTGGAGACCCTCGTGGGCGACAACGGTATGCGTCTGTCGGGCGGTCAGCGTCAGCGTCTGGCGATTGCCCGCGCAATCTACAAGGATGCGCCGATCCTGATTCTCGATGAGGCGACGTCGGCCCTCGACTCGGAATCGGAGCGTCACGTGCAGGCAGCGCTCGAAGTGCTGATGGAAGGCCGCACCACGCTGGTGATTGCGCACCGATTGTCGACCATCGAACGCGCCGACCGCATCGTCGTGCTGGAGCACGGCCGCATCGTGGAGCAGGGCTCCCATCAGGCACTGCTGGCGCATAATGGCCTCTACGCGCATTTGCACCGCATTCAATACGCGCAGGAAGAGGCTTAATTCAGGCGCATCGGGGCCTGATTCAGTGCTGATCCAGCGCGGAATCGACCCGATGCCTGCGACCAGACAACACGTTTCGAGGAGATTACGATGAGCCAGCCGATCAGTCGTTTTCCTGTGCCCGACCTGGCGAGCCTGCCGGCGGACATTCGGGCGCGTATCGACGAAGTGCAGGAAAAGGCGGGCTTCATTCCGAACGTGTTTTTGGCGCTGGCGCATCGTCCCGACGAGTTTCGCGCATTTTTCGCATATCACGATGCCCTCATGCTCAAAGAGGGCAACCTCAGCAAGGGCGAGCGCGAAATGATCGTGGTGGTCACGAGTGCCGCCAACCAGTGTCTGTACTGCGTGGTGGCACACGGCGCGCTGGTGCGTATTTATGAAAAGCAGCCGTTGCTGGCCGATCAGGTGGCCGTCAACTATTTGAAAGCCGACCTGAGCGCGCGTCAGAAGGCCATCCTGACGTACGCGATGAAGGTTTGCGAACGCGCTCACGAAGTGGGCGATCAGGATTACGCCGAGTTGCGCGACCATGGCCTCGACGATGAGGACATCTGGGATATTGCGGCGATCACGGCGTTTTTCGGCATGTCCAACCGCATTGCGAATGCGGTGTCCATGCGGCCAAACGACGAATTCTTCTTGATGGGGCGCGTGCCGCGCACCCGCTAAATCTACTTCTCTTAACTCTCGATACTCATGATCTTCGTGACTGGCGGCGCCGGATTTATCGGTGCAAATTTCGTTCTCGACTGGCTGGCGCAAAACGACGAGACGGTGGTGACCATCGACAAGCTCACCTACGCCGGCAATCTGGCCAATCTGGCGAGTCTCGAACACGATGCGCGCCATCGTTTCGCGCAGGTCGACATCTGCGATCGTGCTGCGCTCGACCGGCTCTATGCCGAGCATCGTCCGCGCGCCGTGCTGCATTTCGCGGCGGAAAGCCACGTCGACCGCTCGATTCATGGCCCGGGTGAGTTCGTGCAAACCAACATCGTCGGCACGTTCACGATGCTCGAAGCCGCGCGCGCCTACTGGGGCACGCTCGACGGCGACGCACGCGACGCGTTCCGTTTCCTGCATGTGTCGACCGATGAAGTCTACGGCTCGCTGAGCCCGACCGACCCCGCGTTTACCGAGACCACGCCATACGCGCCCAACAGCCCGTACTCGGCGTCGAAAGCCGGTTCAGACCATCTGGTGCGTGCGTATCACCATACCTATGGCATGCCGGTGCTCACGACGAATTGCTCGAACAACTACGGTCCGTACCAATTCCCCGAGAAGCTCATTCCGCTGGTCATTGCCAATGCGCTGGCCGGCAAGCCGCTGCCGATCTACGGCGACGGCAGCAACGTGCGCGACTGGCTGTACGTTGGCGACCATTGCTCGGCGATTCGCGAAGTGCTTGCCAAGGGCGTGTTGGGCGAGGTCTACAACGTGGGTGGCTGGAACGAGCAGAACAACCTGTCGGTCGTGAAGCACCTGTGCACGCTGCTCGACGAATTGTCGCCGCGCGCCGACGGCAAGTCGTACGTCGATCAGATCACCTTCGTGACCGACCGCCCGGGCCATGACCGCCGTTACGCCATCGACGCCCGCAAGCTCGAGCGCGAACTGGGGTGGCGTCCGGCCGAAACCTTCGAGACCGGCATGCGCAAGACGGTGCAGTGGTATCTCGCCAATGGTGAGTGGGTGCGCCAGGTGCTGTCGGGCGAGTATCAGCGCTGGATCGAAACGCATTATCAGAAATAAGAACGAGGCACGTATGGGCATCAAACGTAAGGGCATCATTCTCGCCGGCGGCTCCGGCACGCGACTGTATCCGGCCACGCTGGCCGTCTCGAAGCAGTTGCTGCCGGTGTACGACAAGCCGATGATCTACTACCCGCTCAGCACGCTGATGCTGGCGGGAATTCGCGACATCCTGATCATCTCGACCCCGCAAGACACGCCGCGTTTCGAGCAACTGCTTGGCGACGGCAGCCAGTGGGGCCTGAATCTTCAGTACGCCGTGCAGCCCTCGCCGGACGGTCTCGCGCAGGCCTTCCTGATCGGTGCGGACTTCATCGGTAACGATCCGTGCGCGCTGGTGCTCGGCGACAACCTGTTCTACGGACACGACTTCGCAGGTCTGCTGTCGGCCGCGAACGCGCAAACCGACGGCGCGTCGGTGTTTGCATATCCAGTGCATGACCCGGAGCGCTATGGCGTGGTGACGTTCGATGACAGCGGCAAAGCCATCGAACTCGTCGAAAAGCCGAAAGAGCCGAAGTCGCGCTACGCCGTGACGGGCCTGTATTTCTGCGACAACGACGTCATCGACATCGCCCGCTCGATCAAGCCGTCACCGCGCGGCGAGCTGGAAATTACCGACGTCAACAACGAGTATCTGCGTCGCGGCAAGCTGAACGTGCAGATCATGGGACGCGGTTATGCATGGCTCGACACCGGCACGCATGAGTCGATGCTCGAGGCGAGCACCTTCATCCAGACGATCGAAAGCCGTCAGGGTCTGAAGGTGGCCTGCCCGGAGGAGATCGCCTATCGCCGCGGCTGGATCGATGCCGCTGCGATCGAAGCACTGGCGCAACCGTTGGCGAAGAACGGTTACGGCCAGTATCTGCTTGCGATGTTGCGCGAGCGCGTGTTCTGAATTTCCTGAGTGTCGAACGGGGCCGTTCGCCCGTTCGCCGCCGACTCCTGATAGCTACCGGTAACCGTTATGCAAGTCACTCCGACCGCCATTCCGGCTGTGTGCGTCATCGAACCCAAGGTGTTCGGCGATTCGCGTGGTCATTTCTTCGAGAGCTTCAACCAACGCAGCTTCAATGAGTTGCTTGGCGGCACGTTCTCGTTCGTTCAGGATAACCAGTCGCGCTCGGCGCGCGGTGTACTGCGCGGCCTGCACTATCAGGTCAAGCAGCCGCAGGGCAAGCTCGTGCGCGTGTTGCAGGGCGAGATCTACGATGTGGCCGTCGATATTCGTGAGGGTTCACCGACCTTCGGCAAGTGGGTTGCCGAGGTGCTGAGCGCAGAGAACAAGAAGCAGTTGTGGATTCCTGCGGGCTTTGCGCACGGCTTTGTCGTGACGTCGGAGAACGCCGAAGTGCTCTACAAGACGACCGACTACTGGGCGCCGCAGTTCGAGCGCTGCATTCGCTGGGACGATCCGTCGCTGGCCATTCCCTGGCCCCTCGACGGCATCACGCCGCTCGTGTCGGACAAGGACAAGCAGGGCATGCTGTTCGCCGACTACAAGCACGAAGACTAAGCTTGTGGTTCGCGTGACGGCACAAAAAAACGGCGCTGAGACAGCGCCGTTTTTGTTTTTCACGCGTCTGCCGGCGTGCGCTACACAGGTTCGACCGTCGCTGTCGACAACACGGTAGTAGTTTCGCCCGTGACGCGCAGCACTCTCACGTGACGCAGCCCGAAGCGCGCCGCGAGCGCATCGGCGACCGTTTGCGACGCATATTCGCCACAGGCGTCGCCCTGCACCGCGGGCTCCGTGGACGTTGCCGGTTCATGCAACCCCTCCACGATCACGTCGGCTTCCAGCCCGTTGTTGATGTAATGCAGCTTCACGTCGTGCAGCGCCAACGCGTTTGCCCGGCAAAGCACTTCGGCGGCGGCGACGATCGCCGCGCGTGCTGGCCACTGCTGCAAGGCAGTGCCTTTCGTATCGCTCTCGGGATCGACGTGTACGAGCACATCGAGAATTTGCGGCACGTTCATCACCGCTGCCCGCGCTTGTTCCGCGATGTAGTGACCTTCCGACACCGACAGCCGCGCATCGACGAGAACGTGCACGTCGACCACGATCTCGTCGCCCATGCGACGCGTGCGCAGCATGTCGATGGCGCGCACCCCCGGCGTATTGAGCAAATACTGCCGGATGTCGACCATCGTGGCGTCGTCTACGCCGCGGTCGATCAGGTCTTGCAACGCGTTCCAGCCAAATTTCCAGCCCGTGCGGCCGATCATCAGGCCGACGAGCGCTGCCGCGAGCGGATCGAGCAGACGGTAGCCGGCCAGATTGCCCAGAATGCCGCACGCCACCACCAGCGACGACAGCGCGTCAGAGCGCGCATGCCACGCATTGGCAACGAGCATCGCCGAACGCACACGCTGCGCCGCGCGAAGCATGTAGCGAAAAAGCCCTTCCTTGCAGACCAGCACGAGCACGGCCACCGCGAGCGCAATGGCGTGGACTTCCGGAATTTCTTCCGGATGAAGCAAGCGCTCGACGCCGCGCCACAGCATGCCCGCACCGACCACCAGCAGAATGGCGCCGAGAAACAGCGAAGCAGCATTCTCGTAGCGGCTGTGGCCGTAGGGGTGATCCGCGTCCGGTGCCCGGGCGCTGCCGCGTGCGGCGGCCAGCACCACGAAATCGGAGACGATGTCCGAGAACGAGTGGATACCGTCGGCAATCAAGGCTTGTGAGCGGGCGAAGATGCCGATCACGATCTGCGCCGTGGTGAGCACGACATTGACCCAGATACTGACCCAGGTCGAATGTCGCGCAACCGCGTGCTTGTCGAGCGCCTCGCTGGATGCCGCCAGATTGTCGTAGTTGGAGTAGGGCATGAGAGAGCGACGCGCGCGAGGGTGATTACATCAGGATGATGTCGTACTGATCTTGGTGGAACGACGATTCCACCTGCAACGAAATCGGCTTGCCGATGAAGTCGATGAGCATGGCGAGGTGTTGCGATTCCTCTTCGAGGAACAGGTCCACCACTTCCTGCGACGCGATCAGACGGAATTCGCGCGGATTGAACTGGCGCGACTCGCGCAGAATTTCGCGCAGGATGTCGTAGCACAGCGTGCGCGGCGTCTTTACCTGCCCCTTGCCCTGACAAATCGCGCACGGCTCGCACAGCACGTGGGCCAGCGATTCACGCGTGCGCTTGCGTGTCATCTCCACCAGCCCGAGCTGCGAGAAGCCGTTCACCGTGATGCGCGTGCGATCGCGCGACAGTGCCTTCTTCAGTTCGGCGAGCACGGAGTCGCGATGATCGGCGCTTTCCATGTCGATGAAGTCGATAATGATGATGCCGCCCAGATTGCGCAGGCGCAGCTGGCGCGCGATCATCAGCGCCGCTTCCAGATTCGTCTTGAAGATCGTGTCGTCGAAGTTGCGCGCACCGACATAGCCGCCGGTGTTCACGTCGATCGTCGTCATCGCTTCGGTCTGATCGATCATCAGATACCCGCCCGACTTCAGATCTACGCGGCGCGAGAGCGCGCGCTCGATTTCCGTTTCCACGTTGTACAGATCGAACAGCGGCCGCTCGCCCGTGTAGTGCGTGAGCTTGCTCAACACGGCCGGCGTGTAAATGGCGGCAAAGTCGGCCAGCTTCTGGAACGTTTCGCGCGAGTCGACCAGAATCTTGCCGGTTTCCTCGTGCACGAAGTCGCGCAGTACGCGCTGGGCCAGATTCAGATCCTGATACAGCAGCGAAGGCGCCGGCACTCGCGTGCTCTGTTCGCCGATGGTCTGCCACGACTTGCGCAGATAGGCGATGTCGTTGGCCAGCTCCGCATCGGCCGCGTCTTCCGCGATCGTGCGCACGATGAAGCCGCCCTTTTCGTCGGCGGGCACCAGCGCCTGAATCTTGCTGCGCAGTGCTTCGCGCTCCGCTTCGCTCTCGATGCGCTGCGAGATGCCGATATGCGGCTCTTGCGGCAGATACACCAGCGTGCGCCCGGCGATGCTGACCTGCGTCGACAGCCGTGCGCCTTTCGTGCCGATCGGGTCCTTGATGACCTGCACCATCAGCGTCTGGCCCTCGAACACCGTCTTTTCGATGGGCGGTTGCGGGTGAGGCACCGACGTATCGTTGCTCGTGCGGGGATGCCAGATATCGGCCACGTGCAGGAACGCGGCGCGCTCCAGACCAATATCGATGAATGCCGATTGCATGCCGGGCAGTACCCGCACGACTTTGCCCAGATAGATGTTGCCCACGAGGCCACGCGACAGCGTGCGCTCGATGTGCAGCTCCTGCACCGCGCCGATTTGCATGAGCGCTACGCGCGTCTCTTGCGGCGTGATGTTGACCAGAATGTCTTCGTTCATAAAGTGTCGACCAGACTCAAATTCTTGGGAATTCGGTACGCGTCAGAAGTCGACGCCCGCTTGTCGCAGCAGCGCAGCGGTTTCGCAGAGCGGCAGGCCCATGATGCCGGAATAGCTGCCGTCGATGCGCATGACGAATTCGGCGGCCTTGCCTTGAATACCGTAAGCGCCGGCTTTGCCCATGGCTTCGCCCGACGCGACGTAACGTTCGATTTCTTCCGTGCGCAGCGGCCGGAACCAGACATGCGAGATATTCACCGCCTGACGAATCTGATCCCCCGTACACACCGCCACGGCGGTGAGCACACGGTGGCGCGTACCGGAAAGACGCGAGAGCACCGCGCGGGCATCGGCGTCGTCGAACGGTTTGCCGAGGATCGTGCCGTCCAGGCAGACGGTGGTATCGGCGGCGAGGATAGGGGCGTCGGGCAGGCCGGCGCGGGCGAGCCGGGCAATGGCGGCTTCGGCTTTCGCGCGGGTCACGCGCTGGACGTAGTTGTCGGGCGGTTCACCGGGCAGGACGGCTTCGAGCGCTTCGGCGTCTTCGTCGGCGGAGGGGAGCAGCAGTTCGAAACGCACACCGAGTTGGTGCAGCAGCTCCTGACGGCGGGGACTTTGCGAAGCGAGATAGATATACGGCATGGGCGGCTTGGCTTGAAATCGTCCAGCCCGGCGCTCGAAAGGGAATTCGGGCTGCACCGGGCCGCTTGGTAGGCTGGGCGAAGGGAACGCCCTATTATGCCGCCTTGCGCCCCCGCCCGCCAGTTTCAGGGGGAGAGAGAACTTCTCCCCCAACCACCAATCCTCAGGCGTCGGCGAGAAAATCAGCGCCGATCAGGTCGATGCGATCGGTGCAGATGGCATCGACACCCCAAGCGGCCAGCTCCCGGGCGCGGGCCGGATCGTTGACCGTATAGACCAGCATTTGCAGCCCGGCCGCCTTGATCTCGGCGACCTGCGGGCCGTCGAGGTGTTTATGGCTGGCGTGCAGCGACACGGTGGCAAGCGCCTTCGCGTCATCGCGCCAGTGGGCCGGCACAGCCTCGTAGAGCATCCCACGGGGCAACTCGGGGGCGGCCTTGGCGGCGGCTTCGAGGGCCTCGTAAGAGAACGACGAGAGCAGCGGCGGCAGGCCGTGTGCAGGCCACAGCGCTTGCACGGCCTGTGCGACGAGCGTGCCCGTCTCGACTTCCCGCCCCGGACAGGGCTTGATCTCGACGTTGGCGGCGAGACCGAGCGCCTGACAGCGCTCCGCGACCTGTGCCAGCGTGGGCATCACCTGCCCGGCAAAGCGCTCGTCGAACCAGGCGCCGGCGTCGAGTTTCGCGATCTCGTCGTAGGTCATCTGCGCGGCGGCACCGTGGCCGTTGCTGGTGCGATCGACCGTATCGTCGTGCAGCAGGAAGACGACGTTATCCGCCGAGAGCTTGGCGTCGAACTCGACCATTTGCAGGCCGAGCGAGGCGCCTGTCTCGAACGCCGCCAAAGTGTTCTCGGGGGCCAGCTTGCCGCCCCCCCGATGAGACACGATGCGCGGATACGGCCACGCGCGCCACAAATGAGAAGGCGTTGCGCTTTCGCTCATGCTTCGACTCGCTTGCCGGTGGACGGATCGAACAGGTGGAGTGCCTTTGCCGAGATGGCCAGCGGCACCACCGTGCCTGCCGCCGGACGCAGCTCGTGCGGCAAACGCACGGTGATGTGTTGATCGCCCCAGCGGCCGTGTGCCAGATTATCGGCACCCAGCAGTTCGAGCTGATCGACCATGACATTCGTTTGCGCCGCGAAGGCGCCGATGCCGTTCGGCTGTTCCGCCGGCACCAGATGCTCCGGACGCACGCCCAGCACCAGTTCGCGATTGGCGTGCGCCATGCTCGTGGGCGGCAGGCGCAGCGACGGGCCACCGCCATCCACCTGGAACGAGCGGCCTTCCGTATCCACACGGCCCTTGAGCAGGTTCATCGCGGGCGAGCCCATGAAGCTGGCGACAAACAACGACGCCGGGCGCTCGTACACATCCGAGGGCGTGCCGATCTGCTCTGCGTAGCCCTTGTTCATCACGATCACGCGATCCGCGAGCGTCATGGCTTCGACCTGATCGTGCGTGACGTACAGGCTGGTCGTCTTCAGGCGGCGATGCAGGCGCTGAATTTCCAGACGCATCTGCACGCGCAGCTTCGCATCCAGATTCGAGAGCGGCTCGTCGAACAGGAACACGGCCGGCTCGCGCACGATGGCGCGGCCCATGGCCACGCGCTGGCGCTGACCGCCCGAGAGTTCGCGCGGACGGCGTGCGAGCAGCGGTTCGAGTTCGAGAATCTTCGCGGCCGCGAGCACGCGCTCTTCGATCGTCTTCTTGTCGATGCCGCGAATCTTCAGGCCATACGACATGTTCTGACGCACATCCATGTGCGGATACAGCGCGTAGTTCTGGAACACCATCGCAATGTTGCGATCCTTCGGCTCCAGCTTGTTCACCACTTGAGAGCCGATCAGGATGCTGCCTTCGCTGACCGATTCGAGACCGGCCACCATGCGCAGCAGGGTCGACTTGCCGCAGCCCGACGGGCCGACGATGACCACGAATTCGCCGTCCTGGATATCGATGTCGACACCGTGCAGGATGTAGTTCGTCTGGTCGTAGGTTTTCTTGACGCTATGGAGTTTGAGATTTGCCATGATTACTTTTCCGAATCGACCAGACCGCGCACGAACCAACGCTGCATGAGCAGCACTACAGCGAGCGGCGGGAGCATCGCGAGTAGCGTGGCGCTCATCACGAGCTGCCATTGCGTGGCGGTATCCCCGCTGCCGATCATGCTCTTGATACCCACCACGGCCGTCGTCATCGACGGGGCGTTGGTCACCAGAATCGGCCACAGGTACTGATTCCAGCCATAGATGAAGGTGATGACAAAGAGCGCCGCGATGTTCGTCTTCGAGAGCGGCAGCACCACATCCACGAAGAAGCGCATCGGGCCGGCGCCATCGATGCGCGCCGCTTCCACGAGTTCATCGGGCAGCGTCATGAAGAACTGCCGGAACAGGAACGTGGCCGTGGCCGATGCAATCAGCGGCACCGTCAGACCGACGTAACTGTTGATGAGCCCGAGGCTCGAGATCACCTGCACCGTCGGGAAAATACGCACTTCCACCGGCAGCATCAGCGTGACGAAGATCAGCCAGAAGAACAAGTTGCGCAGCGGGAAGCGGAAATACACGATGGCGAAGGCCGACAGAATCGACACCGAGATCTTGCCGATCGTGATGACCAGTGCCATCAGCAGGCTGTTGCCGAGCATCAGGCCGAACGGCATCGCCGAATCGCCCGTGCCCCGGCCCCACACCGTGCTGAGGTTATCCAGCAGGTGCGTGCTCGGAATGAGCGACAGAGGCACGTTGAAAATTTCGCGCTCGTTCATCGTGGCGGCGACGAACGCCACGTAGAGCGGAAAGACCACCAGCAGCACGCCGATCACCAGCATGACGTGGCAGAAGATGTCCAGGCCGCGACGGTTCTCGATCATGCGTATTGCACCTTGCGTTCGATGAAGCGGAACTGCACGACCGTGAGCACGATGACGATCGCCATCAGCACCACCGACTGGGCAGCCGAGCTACCGAGGTCGAGCCCCTTGAAGCCTTCCGAGTAGATCTTGTAGATGAGCGTCATGGTCGACTGGCCGGGGCCGCCGCCGGTGGCGGCATCGATCACCGGGAAGGTGTCGAAGAACGAGTACACGAGGTTCACCACGAGCAGGAAGAACGTGGTCGGCGAGATCAGCGGCAGCACCAGCCCGAAGAAACGCCGCACCGGACCGGCACCGTCGATGGCCGCCGCTTCGACCAGCGAGCGCGGAATCGCCTGCAAACCGGCGTAGAAGAACAGGAAGTTGTAGCTGATCTGTTTCCAGATCGACGCGAGCACGACCAGGAACATCGCCTGACCGCCGTTCAGCGCGTGGTTCCATTCCACGCCGAGTTTGCCGAGCCCGTAGGTCACGAGGCCGATACTCGGGTTGAACAGAAACGCCCACAACACCGCCGCAATCGCCGGGGCGACCGCGTACGGCCAGATGAGCAGCGTCTGGTACACGCGCTTGCCGCGCGTGACGCGATCGGCCATGGCGGCGAGCAGCAGCGAGATCACCAGCCCGCACACGGTCACCAGACCGCTGAAAATCATCGTGGTCCGAAACGATGCGAGATAGAGCGGATCGCGCCAGAGCGAGGTGAAGTTGTCGAAGCCGACGAACTGGCTGGAGAGCCCGAATGCGTCCTGCGTCGATGTCGATTGCCACAGGGCCTCGCCCGCGGGCCACAGAAAGAACACGACGGTAATGAATAGCTGCGGAGCGACGAGCGCGTACGGCAGCCAGCCGGTACCGAAGCGAGGGCGTTCTCTTGAGTTGTGCGCCATAACGATTTGAACCAATGAAAAAAACGCCAACCCGGCCCGCGTGGGCGGGCCGGGTGGCGTCATTGTAACGTCACGGTCATATTGGCCGATGCACGAAATGCGCGTGCATCGCTGTCAGTGCCGTGTGCGGGGTAGCGCTTAGCTTCCCGACTTTTCGAAGCGGCGCAGCAGGTCGTCGCCACGGGCCACCGCCTTATCCAGCGCGGCCTTCGGCGTTTGCTTGCCGCTCCACACGCCTTCGAGTTCTTCGTCGATCACCGTGCGGATCTGCGGCATGTTGCCCAGACGCAGACCACGGGTGAACGGCAGAGGCGGCTTGTTGAGCATCTGCTTGATGGCCATGTCGGCGCCCGGGTTCTTCTCGTAGAAGCCTTGCTTCTCGGTCAGTTCGTAGGCCGCCTTGGTGACCGGCAGGTAGCCCGTGTCCTGGTGCCACTTCGCGGCCACGGCCGGCGAGGTGAGGTAGTTCAGGAACTTGGCCACGCCCTTGTACTCGGCCGACGACTTGCCGGCGAGCACCCACAGGCTGGCGCCACCGATGATGGCGTTCTGCGGGGCACCCTTCACGTCCGCGTCGTACGGCATCATGCCCACGCCGTAGCTGAACTTGGCGTACTTGGCGATGTTGGCGAGTGCACCCGAGGTGGTCATCGCGATACCGCAGTCGCCGCTGTAGAACTTCGAGGTCACTTCATCCTTGCGGCCCACATACGTGAACGTGCCTTCCTTGGCCATGTCGGCCAGGAACTGGATGTGCTTGGTTTGCTGCGGACCGTTGAAGACCAGCTTGGCGTCAAGACCGTCAAAGCCGTTGTTCTTCGTGGCGAACGGCAGGCCCTGCCATGCGCTGTAGTTCTCCAACTGCGTCCAGCTTTGCCAGCCCATCGTGAAACCGCACGACAGTCCAGCGGCCTTGAGCTTGGTGGCGTCTGCCTTCACGTCGGCCCACGTCTTGGGCGCGGTGTTCGGGTCGAGGCCCGCCTTCTTGAAGGCGTCCTTGTTGTAGTACAGCACCGGGGTCGAGCTGTTGAACGGCATCGACACGAGGTGATTGGTCTTGCTGTCGGCGTAGTAGCTGGCCACGGTCGGCACGAAAGCCGATTCGTCGAACGGCTCGCCGGCGTCCTTCATGACTTGCCAGACCGGCTTCACAGCCTTCTTGGCCTGCATCATCGTGGCCGTACCCACTTCGTACACCTGCAAAATTGCGGGGGCGTTGCCGGCACGGAAAGCAGCGATGCCTGCGGCCAGGCCCTGCTCGTAGTTGCCCTTGTAGATCGGAACGATCTTGTAATCGCTTTGCGAGGCGTTGAAATCGTTGGCGATCTGGTTGACGCGCTCGCCGAGAGCCGATTCCATCGAGTGCCAGAACTGGATCTCGGTGGCGGCCAGGGCCGACGTGCTCATGCCGAGCGCCAGGGCCGCACCGACGCCGGCCAGGGCGAGCGTGCGCAGGGAAGGTTGCTTCATGCCAATCTCCGGTGGTTCACGAGAAGTCTTGTCTGTTCGCGGTGCGAACGGTATAGCGCCGCGTAGACTACCACGCCGTCGTGTTTTTTCCACTCGCAGTGCAGCACCGTTTGTTGTATGGCGGCGTCTCGCAAGCGATTGACAGAATATTGGAATTCACCGGCGCGCCATGCCCGTAGGCGCGGGGCGTGGTCGTGGCCGAAGACCGCAGACAAACACAACGCGCCGTTGCACTGCACAAGCGGATTTGACTTATTTCTGACTTATTTGCCCGCGTCTAGACCCGATGGTACGGATGATTCGCGTTGATGCTCCACGCGCGGTAGAGCTGTTCGGCGAGCAGCACCCGCACCATGCCGTGCGGCATGGTGAGGCTGGACAAGCGGATGAGCGTATCGGCGCGGGCCTTGAGGGCCGGGTCGAGCCCGTCGGCGCCACCGATGACGAAGGCGACGTCGCGGCCGTCCTGCTGCCAGCCGGTGAGCGACTGGGCGAGGCGCATCGTGGTGAGGTCCGTGCCGCGCTCGTCCAGACAGATGAGCCGGCAGCCGCGCGGCAGGGCCGCGTCGATGCGCTGCGCCTCGGCAGCCATCACGGTCTCAGCGGTGCGGGAGTTGGAGCGTTGCTCCGGCTTGATTTCCTTGAGTTCGATGCGCAGCTCGGGGGGCATGCGCTTCGCGTACTCGGCAAAGGCGGTCTCGATCCAGCCGGGCATCCTGTGCCCGACCGCGAGAATGTACAGACGCATGACAGCGAAACCGGCGGGTCTTACTTGGCGGCCTTGCGGCGTGCCGGTGCCTTGGCTTCGGCGGCGTCGTCGCCGTCGTCTTCCGCTTCGCCGTCATCTTCGGCGCTGGCCTTGACACCGGCCTTGGTGCCCGCGGCCTTCAGGCGCACGGGCTTCTCGCCCCAGATCTCTTCCAGGTTGTAGTACTGGCGCAGGGCCGGTTGCATGATGTGCACGATGGCGTCGCCGGTATCGACCAGCACCCATTCGCCCACGTCTTCGCCTTCCATGCTGATGACGTCGCCGCCGGCCGCCTTGACCTTGTCGCGCACGCTGGCGGCGAGGGCCTTGGTCTGGCGGTTGGACGTACCGCTGGCGATGATCACGCGCTCAAACAGGGCGGTGAGGTGCTCGGTGTTGTACACCTTGATGTCCTGGGCCTTGACGTCTTCGAGGGCGTCGACGATAAGGCGCTGAAGTTTACGAATATCCATAGTGCGTTGTCTTGGTGAAGCAGAGGCAAACAGGGGCGCGAGACGGCGGGCCGCTAGGGCTTGTCAGGCGCGATACAGGTGTTGCGCGCGGATGTACTCCCACACGGGTTCGGGCAGATTCGCAGGCCGTGAGGCTGCGTCTGTCGCGTGCGCCAGTGCGGCGCGCAACTCGGTGGCGGAGATGTCGACGGCCAGTGAGTCGTCGATCAGGATGCCGCCGCATGGCGTGGATTGTACCCCGAGCGCGGACTTTTCCCTTTCTGCGAAGACTTCACGCAGTGGCGGGGACGCAGTTTCGCGGCTGAAACCCGGCCGGGCCGCCGCACATACGTGGGCGTAATCGAACAGTTCGCGCCAGGCGTGCCACGTGTCCAGACGCACCAGTTGGTCCGAGCCGATCAGCAGCGACAGCGATGCTTGCGGCCCGTAATCGGCGCGCAACTCGCGCAGCGTATCGATCGTATAGCTGGGGCCGGCCCGCTCGATTTCGCGGGTGCTCACGATCAGTTGCGTGGCCGGATGCGTGCGTTGCAACTCTTCAGCCAGCAATTCGGCGGCCAGCCGGGTCATTGCCAGACGGTGCACGGCGGGCGTGCTGCCCTGCTTTTGCGGCTGTTGGCCGGCAGGCATGAGCAACAGCTCGTCGAGCGCGAGCGTGCGGGCAAAGAGTGCGCCCAGCGCCAGATGGCCGGTATGAATCGGGTCGAACGTGCCGCCGAGCACGCCGATGCGCTTGGGGCCTCGGGCGGCGGGAGAGGTGACGGTCATGCGTGGGTCGCCTTCACACCCACTCGCGGCGCACGAGGAAATCGGTATAGAGCTTGGCTTCCGGGGTGTCCGGCTCCGGCTTCCAGTCGTAGTGCCACTTCACGATCGGCGGCATCGACATCAGGATCGACTCGGTACGGCCGCCCGATTGCAGGCCGAAATGCGTGCCACGGTCCCAGACCAGATTGAATTCGACGTAGCGGCCACGGCGATGCGCCTGAAAATCGCGCTCGCGCTCGCCGTACGGCATGCCGCGGCGGCGTTCCACGATCGGCACATAGGCGTCGAGGAAGGCGTCGCCCACGCTTTGCATGACCGCAAAGCCGGTCTCGAAGCCGCCGCCCGAGAAATCGTCGAAGAAGATACCGCCGATGCCGCGCGGCTCTTGCCGGTGCTTCAGATAGAAGTACTCGTCGCACCAGGTCTTGAAACGCGGGTACCAATCGGTGCCGAACGGATCGAGGGCGTCCTTGCAGGTCTGGTGGAAATGCCGGCAGTCGTCTTCGAATGCGTAATAAGGCGTGAGGTCCATGCCGCCGCCGAACCAGAACGCGGGGGCTTCGCCGGGGGCGGTCGCGATCAGGATGCGCACGTTGAAGTGCACGGTCGGGCAGTACGGATTACGGGGATGCAGAACGAGCGAGACGCCAAGGGCTTCGAAACCGCGTCCGGCCAATTCGGGGCGCGAGGCGCTGGCCGAGCCGGGGAGCTTGTCGCCCACCACGTGGGAGAAGTTCACGCCGCCGCGCTCGAAGAAATCACCGTCGTCGAGCACCCGGGTGCGGCCGTCGCCACGCAGCGCGCCGTCGGCCGGGCGCTGCCAGTCGTCGGCGAGAAAGCGCTTGCCGTCGAGCCGTTCCAGCGTTTCGACAATACGGTCTTGCAGACCGAGCAGATAAGTTCGCACTGCGCCGGTGTCCGGCATCTGTGCGGCGTCTTTCGCCGTCGTGCTCGCGGTCATCCTTCTACGTCCCGTTTTGGTAATAGACGGATTGTACCGGCTGGCGGGCGTTCAGGGGCGTCAGGCGGGGCGCCGGGGCGGCGTTTATGCCGCCCGGATGACCCGTATCAAGGTGTTGAGGTGACTTTCGGGACGTTCGCGAAGGCCGTCCCGATGTTGAATGCGCAGTTCAGGGCGCCGGAGCGTTCGGGCGCGAGCCCGCCGGCGCGGCATTGCCCGTGCCGATGATCGGTGCGTTCGCGCTGGCGTTGCCGCCGCCCACATCCGCCGGTGGCGGCATGAGGATCTGACGCGGCGCGGGTACCGGCCAGTGCGCCGTACCGCCGACTTCGGCAATCGCCCGGTTGGTGTCGAAATACACCTGCCAGTAGTCGCGGTTGTGGCAGTACGGCCGCACCGCGAGCACCGGCCCGGCCGGATTGAACTCCAGAATGGCGACGTCCACGGCGGGCGCACTCATCACGTTCGGAATCTGGGCGATACGCGCCTTGAGACGCGCCACGGCGTCCTGCACGTCGACCGTATGGGCCAACTGCGCGCTCAGATCGACGCGCCGGAACGCGTTGGCGTCGTAGACCGTGATGTTGTCGCTGAACACCTTCGTGTTGCCCACATAGACGCGCAGGTTGTCTGCCGTGGTCATCGTCGTGACGAACAGGCCGATCTCGTCGACCACGCCGGTCACGCCGCCGGCGCTGATCATGTCGCCCGTCTTGAACGGGCGCAGCACGATCAGGAAGATGCCCGAGGCAAAGTTCGACAGCAGCCCGGACCAGGCCGCGCCGATGGCGATGCCGGCAGCGGCAAGCAGCGCCGCGAACGACGTGGTCTCGATACCGCAGACGCTCAGGATGGTGATGACCAAGGCGATGCGCAAGGCAATGCGCAACGACGATTCGGAGTAACGGACGAGAGTGGGATCGATGGCCCGGCGGGTCATCGCGGCCCGCACGAGGCGGGCGACCAGATTGATGACGATGCCGCCGATGATCCAGATGACGACTGCCATCAGGATCTTCAGTCCGAATGGCACCAGATAATCGTTGACCAGCTTGTTGAGGTCGAACATACGCGTCTCCGTCGAGCGAGGGATCTGTCGGGAAAACTGCTGGGTTCCGCCGAGGCTGGCCGGAGGGGGGTGACCGAGGGCGTTTGCCACGCATTCCATCGTGGAACTACGCAGGTTGCGCCGCTGCCAGCGTGCCAATTTGCGTTTCGCTTGTCAATCTTGCCGATGGGATAACGAAATGATGCCGATGTGATGCCGATGTGGCGAACGCGTCACGTTCCAACAATGTCGCGCCTGAAATGACAACGGCCCGGACGACTTGTGGCCGTCCGGGCCGTGGGGCATCAACTTGCCGGTGCCTCAGTGCGGTGCCTCAGTGCGGCACCTCAATACAACGCAATCAGGCCGTGCCTTCCGGCTTGCGCGCGAGGGCGCGGTTGCCGATGTCGTGGCGATACTGCATGCCGTCGAAGCTGATCTGGTTGACCATCTGATACGCCACGCTTTGCGCGCCGCGCACCGTGTCCGACAAGCCGACCACGCACAGCACGCGTCCGCCGGTGACCGACAGCACGTCGTTCTCCAACTGCGTACCGGCATGGAATGTCACGCAATCGCTGGTCTCGGCGGGAATCTCCGAGATGCGGTCGGCCTTGCGCGGGTTATCCGGGTAGCCGTAAGCGGCGAGCACCACGCCCAGCGCATAGCGGCGGTCCCAGTCGAGTTCGACCTTATCGAGCGTGCCGGCAATCGCGTGCTCGACCACCACCGAGAAGTCGCCCTTCAGGCGCGCCATGATCGGCTGCGTCTCGGGGTCGCCCATGCGGCAGTTGAATTCGAGCGTCTTGATATTGCCTTGCGGGTCGATCATCAGGCCGGCGTAAAGGAAGCCCGTGTAGCGGATGCCATCAGTTTCCATACCGCGCACGGTCGGCAGAATGATCTCGCGCATCACGCGAGCGTGAATTTGCGGCGTGACGATCGGCGCGGGCGAGTAGGCACCCATGCCGCCCGTGTTCGGGCCCTGATCGTTGTCGAGCAGACGCTTGTGATCCTGCGACGTGGCGAGCGGCAGCACGTTCTTGCCGTCGACCATGACGATGAAGCTGGCTTCTTCGCCTTGCAGGAATTCCTCGATGACCACGCGCGCACCGGCGTCGCCGAGCTTGTTGTCCGCGAGCATCGCGTCCACGGCGTTGTGCGCTTCTTCCAGCGACATCGCCACGACCACGCCCTTGCCGGCGGCCAGACCATCGGCCTTGATCACGATCGGCGCACCCTTGGCGTCGATGTAAGCGTGGGCCTTGGCCGCGTCGGAAAACGTTTCGTAATCGGCGGTCGGAATGCCGTGGCGCTTCATGAACGCCTTGGCGAAGTCCTTCGACGATTCGAGCTGCGCCGCTTCACGCGTCGGGCCGAACACCTTCAGGCCACGGGCACGGAAGATATTGACGATACCGGCGGCGAGCGGTGCTTCGGGGCCGACCACGGTGAGGGCGATGCCTTCACGAATGGCGAACTCGGCGAGCACGTTCGGATCGCTGATCGGGACATTGCGCAGGCGCTCGTCGAGCGCCGTGCCGCCGTTGCCCGGGGCGACGTAGACCAGTTGGATGCGCGACGATTGCGCGAGCTTCCACGCCAGGGCGTGTTCACGGCCACCCGAGCCGACAACCAGAATCTTCATGCTTGTTTATTCCTCGATGACGGCGTTGGTAAAGACTTCCTGCACGTCGTCGAGGTTTTCGAGCGCGTCGAGCAGCTTTTGCATCTTCAGGGCGTCTTCGCCGGTGAAGACCACTTCGGTTTGCGGCTTCATCGTGACTTCCGCGACTTCGGCCTTCAGGCCGGCGGCTTCGAGCTTGGTCTTGACCGTCTGGAAGTCGTTGGCCGGGCAGATCACTTCGAAGCTGCCGTCGTCGTTGCTGATGACGTCGTCGGCACCCGCATCGAGGGCGACTTCCATCAGCTTGTCTTCCGGCGTTTCCGGCGAGAACAGGAACTGGCCGCAATGCGTGAACAGGAAGGCCACCGAGCCGTCGGTGCCCATGTTGCCGCCGAACTTCGAGAAGGCGTGACGCACTTCCGCAACGGTACGCACGCGGTTGTCCGTCATGGTGTCGACGATCACGGCCGCGCCGTTGATGCCGTAGCCTTCGTAGCGAATTTCTTCGTAGTTGGCGCCGTCCAGACCGCCCACGCCGCGATCGATCGCGCGTTTGACGTTGTCCTTGGGCATGTTCGCGTCGGCAGCCTTTTCCACGGCCAGACGCAGGCGCGGGTTGCTGTCGGCGTCACCGCCGCCCAGACGCGCTGCCACGGTGATTTCCTTGATCAGGCGTGTCCAGACTTTACCGCGCTTGGCATCTGCCGCAGCCTTCTTGTGTTTGATGTTGGCCCATTTGCTATGACCCGCCATGAAATTCTCCGTCGTGCCGCAGTGCGGCTGAATATGCCGCTGGTCCGCGCAATGCCGCGCGGCCAGCCTTTGAAACGGGAGCGCCCGCCACCGAAGGGCAGCGGGCGCTTGACAGGCATGGCCCTCGGCCTGCGAGGCCCGGGCGGCAACCTGCCGCTATAATCGGAGGCAATTTTATCATGCCGCCGCACCGTGCCACGGGTGTTTGCTGCGCCGTGTCACGACCCGCACCGTGTCTACTGCCGAGGTCGCTCATGCCCAAGAAGCCCGCGCCGTCGCAAGCGTCGCCGTCCCCCGCATCTGCTTCAAGCGCTACTTCCCGCTCTGCATCTCCCGTTGAATCCGCCTCATCCTCCGGCGCTGCCGGTACGCATGAAACCGGGGCACCGCTCGTCATCGCCCGCAACGACCAGCACCTGCTCGGCCTGCTGCCCGCCATGGGCAACCGCCACGGCCTGATCACCGGCGCGACCGGCACGGGCAAGACCGTCACGCTGCAAGTCATGGCACAGGCGTTCTCCGATATCGGCGTGCCCGTGTTTCTCGCCGACGTGAAGGGCGATCTCACTGGCATCACCCAACCGGGTGCAGAGACTCCCAAGCTCAAGGAACGCATCGCCAATCTGGGCTTCGATACCCCCGACTGGCACGGCAGCCCCGCCATGCTCTGGGATGTGTTCGGCGAGCAGGGCCATCCGGTGCGCGCCACCGTCTCCGATCTCGGCCCGTTGCTGCTCGCACGCCTGTTGGGCCTGAACGAGACGCAGACCGGCGTGCTCAACCTCGTCTTCAAGATTGCCGACGACAACGGTCTGTTGTTGCTCGACAGCAAAGACCTGCGCGCGATGCTCCAGCACGTGGGCGAGAACGCGTCGAGCTTCACCACGCAGTACGGCAATATCTCGGCCGCGTCGGTCGGGGCCATCCAACGCGGGTTGCTCGCGCTGGAGCAGCAGGGCGCAGACAAGTTCTTCGGCGAGCCGATGCTCAACATCGACGACTTCATGCAGACCGATGCGCAAGGGCGCGGCATCGTCAACATTCTCGCCGCCGACAAACTGCTCACCGCGCCGCGCATCTACGGCACGTTCCTGTTGTGGCTGCTGGCCGAACTGTTCGAGCGCCTGCCCGAAGTGGGCGACCCTGATAAGCCGAAGCTCGTGTTCTTCTTCGACGAGGCGCATCTGCTGTTCAACGAGGCCCCGAAGGCGTTGCTGGAGCGCATCGAGCAGATGGTTCGCCTGATTCGTTCGAAGGGCGTCGGCGTGTACTTCGTCACGCAGAATCCGGTGGACGTGCCCGATACCGTGCTCGGACAGTTGGGCAATCGCGTGCAGCATGCGTTGCGCGCCTATTCGCCGCGCGACCAGAAGGCCGTGAAGGTGGCTGCGCAGACGATGCGGGCGAACCCGTCACTCGATATCGAGAAGGTCATTGGCGAACTGGGCGTGGGCGAGGCCTTGGTGTCGCTGCTCGATGAAAAGGGACGCCCGACCGTGACGGAGCGTGCGTATATCGCGCCGCCGGCCTCGCGCATCGGGCCGATCACGCCGCAAGAGCGGCAGGCGGTGATGGCGAACTCGCTGGTCGCGGGCGTTTACGAGACGGCGGTCGATCGTGAATCGGCTTATGAAAAGCTCGTGGGCCGGACGGAGAACCGCCAACCGGACACGCCGGGCGGTGCGGCTCCGGCAGGGGGTGAGTCCTCGGGTGGTTTGCTCGACGCGGTGAAGGACTCGCTTGGCGGTCTTCTCGGCGGCGGCAGTGGCAGCACTGGCGGCGCGCGCGGTTCGAGCCGCAAGGACACGCCGATCGACGCCATGGTCAAGAGCACGGCCCGCACGATCGGCAGTCAGTTGGGACGCGAAATCGTACGTGGCGTACTCGGCAGCATCTTCGGCGGCAATCGTCGTAGGTAGTCGTCGCCGGTAGTCGTTACCGGCAGTCGCCGGTCGCCACCGGTATGCATCGTTGATAGCAATCCGGCCACTCGCGGGTGGTCCGCATCACCCTTACAACAATAACAATGAAGGAGTCTGCGCTTCCCGATGTCTCTGAAAACGTCGCTTGACCCGGTGCGTACCGGTGTTGCCCACGATCCGCTGTGGCTGCGTGCCGCGCCGCTGATCTTCCTGTTCCTGTGGTCGGTCGGCTTCACGGTCGCCAAGATCGGCCTCGCGTACGCCGATCCGCTCACGTTCCTCGCGCTGCGCTACGGCCTCGTGCTGGTGTTGCTCGCGCCGCTGGCCATCGTGATGCGGCCGCCCTTGCCGAAGACTGCGGCGGCATGGGGGCATCTCATCGTCATCGGCCTGCTGATTCAGGCGTTGTATTTCAGCATGACGTATCTCGCGTTGCGCATTGGCGTCTCGGCGGGCAGCGTGGCGCTGATTACGTCGCTGCAACCGATTCTCGTGGCACTGGCGGTGCCGCATCTGGTCGGCGAGCGTGTGAGCGGGATGAACTGGATCGGTCTGGGGCTCGGACTGGCCGGGGCGGCGCTGGTGATCGTGGCGCGCTCGGCAGTGGAGGCGACGTCGGCACTCGGCCTGCTGTTCACCTTCATCGCATTGGGCGCAATTACCTGCGGCACGCTGTATGAAAAGCGCTTCGGTGTCGGGCAGCACCCGATCACGTCCAATCTCGTGCAGTACGCCGTGGGCTTTGCCGCGACGCTGCCGCTGGCATGGTGGCTCGAACCGATGCACGTCTCATGGACGTGGCAACTCAGCCTCTCGCTCGTCTACCTTGTCATCGGCAATTCGATCGTGGCCATCTCGTTGCTGCTGGCGATGATCCGGAGAGGCGAAGCGTCGCGCGTCTCGGCGCTGTTCTTTCTCGTGCCGCCCGCCGCCGCACTGGCCGCGTGGATCATGGTCGGGGAACACATGCCGCCACTCGCGTGGGGCGGGATGGTGCTCGCCGCCATCGGCGTAGCGATGGCGACGCGGCGCAAGGCGCGCTGACGGGGGGAGCCGGCCTTAGTTCTTCGTGCCGAACAGGCGATCACCGGCATCACCCAGACCCGGGATGATGTAAGCGTGGTCGTCCAGACGCTCGTCGAGCGAGGCCACGTACAGCTTCACACCCGGGTGGGCGTCGTGCAGCACCTTCACGCCTTCCGGGGCGGCAACGAGGGCGAGGAAGGCAATGTTCTCTTCCTCG
The DNA here is from genome assembly GCF_002179865.1 of Pandoraea sp. PE-S2R-1. Classification (NCBI taxonomy): domain Bacteria; kingdom Pseudomonadati; phylum Pseudomonadota; class Betaproteobacteria; order Burkholderiales; family Burkholderiaceae; genus Pandoraea; species Pandoraea sp. PE-S2R-1. Next base: position 410,688 of record NZ_NGUR01000017.1, read on the forward strand.
ACGCCACGCTTGCGCAGCACATCGACCGCGTGCACGGCCGAGTAGCCGGTGGCGACCATCGGATCGCACAGGATGAAACGGCGGTCGGCCACGTCGGGCAGGCGCACCAGATATTCCACCGGGCGGTGTTGCTCGTCGCGATACACGCCGATATGACCGACGCGTGCCGACGGCACCAGATCGAGCAGGCCGTCGCTCATGCCCACGCCTGCGCGCAGCACCGGCACGATGGCCAGCTTCTTGCCGGCGATGACGGGGGCGTCCATGGTGACCATCGGCGTTTCGATCGACTCGGTCGTGAGCGGCAGGTCGCGGGTGATTTCATAGCCCATGAGCAAGGTGATCTCGCGCAGCAGGCCACGGAACGTGCGCGTCGAGGTTTCCTTGTCGCGCATGTGCGAGAGCTTGTGCTGGATCAGCGGGTGATCGCAGATGAAGAGATTCGGGAAGCGATTGTCTTGTTTCATGGCAGCATTCTGAGGCAGGGCCGGTGTGGCCCGCATGGCCGCGATTTTAGCCGATGCCGGCTACGGCGGTCCGGCTTTCGACACCACGCGCCCGAAATGCGGCCCATCACGCCGCGCGTCAGCGGCTATCTCCCGATTCCCTTAGAATCGCTGCAAGACGGCTCACAGGGCCGTATTTCCACGAATTCTCGACTGACTTGGAAGGCTGAACCATGGATCTGGGAATCAAGGGCCGCACGGCGCTGGTGTGCGGTGCGAGCAAGGGACTGGGGCGCGCTTGCGCACAGGCGCTGGCCGAAGCGGGGGCCGACGTGGTGATCGTCGCGCGCACGGCGGCGGCACTCAATGAAGCCGCGGATGCGATCCGCGCCTCGACGGGCGTGACGGTGACCGCTGTCGCTTGCGACATCACGACGCCGGAAGGCCGTGCACAAGCACTCGCCGCGTGTGCGCAACCCGACATTCTCGTGACCAACGCGGGCGGCCCGCCGCCGGGCGATTTTCGGGAATGGCAGCGCGACGACTGGATTCGCGCGCTCGACGCCAACATGCTCACCCCGATCGAACTGATCAAGGCGACCGTCGACGGCATGATCGCGCGCCGCTTTGGCCGCATCGTGAACATCACGTCGTCGGCCGTGAAGGCACCGATCGACATTCTGGGCCTCTCGAATGGTGCCCGCTCGGGCTTGACGGGTTTTGTGGCTGGGCTGTCGCGCACGACCGTTGCCCACAACGTCACGATCAACAATCTGCTGCCGGGGGCGTTCGATACCGACCGTCTGGCCGGCACGATGAAAGCGTGGGCAGACAAGAGCGGCCAGTCGGTGGACGAAGCCCGTGCCAAGCGGGCCGCCGCGATTCCCGCGCGCCGCTTCGGCCAGCCGGACGAATTCGGCGCGACGTGCGCGTTCCTTTGCAGCTCGCAGGCCGGGTACATTACCGGGCAAAACGTGCTGATCGATGGCGGCGCTTATCCCGGTACTTTCTAGGCAGAGACTTCCCACATGACCGTAACTACCGTCACGAGCGCACCGAAGGTTCGCATCGCCCTCATCGCGCACGACAAGAAGAAAGATGAAATTCTGGCCGTCGCGCGCGATTACGTGGACGTGCTGCGCCAGTGCGACCTCGTCGCCACCGGCACCACGGGCGGGCGCATCGCCACGGAACTGGGCCTCGACGTGGAGCGCAAGCTCTCCGGCCCGCATGGCGGCGATCTGCAAATCGGCGCCCAACTGGCCGAAGGCCGCGTCGACATGGTGCTGTTTCTGCGCGACCCGATGACGCCCCAGCCGCACGAACCCGATATCAATGCGCTCGTGCGCGCCTGCGACGTGCACAACGTGCCGTGCGCAACCAATAGTTCGACGGCTCGCTTGTTGCTGGAGCAGTTGATCATTCGTCTTGCGGCCCAGCCGAAAGCGCTGGCGACCTGATCGTCACGCGCTCGGCAGGCAACCGATATCCCCAGAACAAACCCCCGAATAATCAAGGAGCGAGGATGACAAAAGCGATCCGCATCGAAACGAATGGCGGTCCGGAAGTGATGCAGTACGTGGACGTGCAAGTCGGCGAGCCGGGCCCGGGTGAGGCGCGCGTGCGTCACAACGCGGTCGGGTTGAACTACATCGACGTGTATTTCCGTACCGGTCTGTATCCGCAGCCGCTGCCCGCCGGGCTTGGCATGGAAGCCTCGGGCGTCGTCGAAGCCGTGGGCGAAGGCGTCACGCATGTGAAGCCGGGCGACCGTGTGGCGTACGCCAGCCGCCCGTGCGGTGCTTACTCGCAGGCGCGTGTGATGCCCGCCGCACCGCTGGTGCGTCTGCCCGACGCGATCACCGACGACCAGGCCGCCGCCATGATGCTGCAAGGCATGACGGCGCAATACCTGCTGCGTCGCACGTATCCGGTGAAAGCGGGCGACACGATCCTGATTCATGCAGCCGCCGGCGGCGTGGGGCTGATTGTGTGCCAATGGGCCAAGGCACTCGGCGCGACGGTCATCGGGACGGTCGGTTCCGACGAGAAAGCCGCGCTGGTGCGTCAGCACGGCTGCGATCACCCGATCGTCTACACGCGCGAGAACTTTGTCGAGCGCGTGAAGGACATCACGGGTGGCGAAGGCGTGCCCGTGGTGTACGACTCGATCGGCAAAGACACCTTCATCGGTTCGCTCGACTGCCTGCGTCCGCTTGGCACGATGGTGAACTTCGGTAATGCCTCGGGCCCGGTGACGCAGATCAACACGGCCGATCTGGTCTCGCGCGGCTCGCTGTTCTTCACGCGTCCGACCTTGTTCAACTACACGGCCAAGCGTGCGGATCTGGAAGCGACGGCCAACGAGTTGTTCGATGTGGTGGCCAAGGGCACCGTGAAGATCGAAGTCAACCAGCGTTATGCGCTGGCTGACGTCGCTCAGGCGCATCGTGATCTCGAAGCGCGCAAGACGACGGGCTCGACGCTGCTGATGCCGTAATCGGGGCCTCCGGCCTTCGTGCAGAAAAGAAAAGGGACGCCGGTGGCGTCCCTTTTTCGTTGGCGCTGGTGTCGCCGCAGCGACCCTTCAGGCGCGTTGCGTGAAGATATGCGCGCGGGCGTCCTCGCGCACGTCGACGGGCAGGCGCCCGACCAGCCAGTGCACCACCATGCCGATGATCACCACGTCGTCGAGCAGGCCAAAAACCGGTACAAAGTCGGGAATCAGGTCGAACGGGCTGAGCAGATAGACGACCAGTGCCGCCACGGCGGGCAGCAGCCAGCGCGGGCGGCGCGGGTCACGCACCGCGTGCCAAAGAATACGGAAATCGTGGCGCGCCACTTGCCACAGACGCAGAAAACGTTTCACTTGCGGACTCCCAAAACAAACGTCAAGACCGTGTGGTTATGCAGAAATGCGTGCTTAACCGACGCAAATGTCGAAAACGTCGTATAACATCGTTCAAAGTATTGAGAATGATACGCGTAAGTGATGTTTCTTGCCGATAGGCATGGGCACGCACTACGCGTTACAAAAGACTTCGACATCGCTGCATCGCTACGGTTTCATCTTGCGGTAGTGACTGCCGGGCAAGTGAGGAAACGGCAGCTTTCGCGATTGCGGCGTAACAGGGGCGGCGGGATAATTTGCCAATCGCCGTGGTCTACCCCTTTTTCCCCTCCTAGCGGACGCATCCAACGCCACTATGACCGACGCTCAAGATCCGAAATCGCCGCAACAGCCCCCCAAGCCCGAGCTCGACGCGAACAAGAGCGCAGCCAAACCAGCAACACCCGCCACCCCGGAAACCTCGTCGAGCGCCTCGACCCAGTCGACCGACTACGTCGAAGGTGCGACACCGGCCGCGCCGCGCGCGACCGGAAAACCGGTGGGCGGCACGGCAGAAGGTTCTGCCGACATGCCACCCAACCCCGACACGCTGACCCGTCCAGTGCATCAGGCAGAACCGGGCGCCTCGGCCGACGCTCGGGCCGAACAGCCGCCGCCGGCCACGACAGCTAGCGCGGCAACAACACCTTCAGCAACGCCGACTACGCCGCCGACAACCTCTGCGGCGCCTGCCGCCAGCCAGCCGCCGATTGCTGAAGTTGCGTCCGATCGCAATCCCATTGGTGCTCCGGTTGCCGCGTCGCGCGAAGACGTCAAGGCCGCCGGTGTGGGCAGCGCTGGCGGGACCATCGGTACCGGCACTGGTGCGACGTCTGCCTCGTCGGGCGGTGCGGGTGCCTCAGGTGGCTCAGGCGGCTCAGGCGGCGGAGAACCGCCCCATCAACCCGCGTTCGGCGGGAGCGCGCCGCGTCCCGGCAGCCCTGCATCGATGGGCGGTGCGCCGTCTTACCTGCAAGCGGGCGATTCGCCGTGGTCGGTCTTGCGACGCATCATGGGCGCACGTTTTCGCGCGTGGTACGACCGCGCCGGTCAGCGCATCACGCAGCGCACGCTAAAGATCGGCATCTCCGCGCGAATCTTCCATCCGGAGCCCGGCAACAAGGGGTTGCGCAGCAAAACGCTGCAATACCTTGAAGAATCGATCGCGCACTGGGTGATGTCGCGCGACGTGCTGGTGTTCATGATTCCGACGGTGGATACGCAAGGCCAGCTTCACCCGAGCCACATCCGCCTGCACGATTACGCGAAGCATCTCGACGGTCTGGTGTTGCAGGGCGGGGCGGACGTTGCGCCGCTCACGTATTCGGAAGTTGCCACGCGTCACGAATGGCAGGGCGACCGCATGCGCGACATGTACGAACTGGAACTGCTGCACGAGTTTGTCGAGCAGGGCAAGCCGATTCTCGGCGTCTGCCGTGGCTGTCAGCTGATCAACGTGGCCTTCGGCGGCACCTTGCATCAGGACATCGCCACCGATCTGCCGGAAGCGATTCCTCACGTGACGGAAACGTACGAGCACAATCGCCACACGCTGACCTTCCCCGAAGGCTCGTCGCTCGCGCAAATGCTCGGCCCGGTCGATGTGCCCATCGTGAATTCGATTCACCACCAGTCGGTCAAGACGCTGGGGCGCGATCTGAGTGTGGAGGCGATGTGTGCGGAAGATGGCGTGGTGGAAGCCATTCGCTATCGCAAGGCGCCGTTCGTGATGGGTCTGCAATGGCATCCGGAGTTTCACCGTGCGGGTGGCCCGGAGTTTCTGGATTGCACGCCGGTGCTCGATAACTTCCTGCGTGCCGCGCGCGAGACGCGCTTCTGATGCATTTCGAATGCACTGAATCCCCATCAGTGCCGCAATAGAAAAAGGGCAGCCGAGGCTGCCCTTTCTCATGTCGAGAGCGCTGCGATACTGCCGGCAGCGCTCCGTCCGCGTCGATTAGAAGCGGTGACGGATGCCCGTGCCCACAACAGTTTGCGAGCTGGTCGACGACATACCGCCGGCAGCGCCGACACCAGCTTGCAAGCCCGTGCCTTCGTTGTCGGAGATGTGTTGGTACGAACCGGTCAGGTACACGTCGGTGCGCTTCGACAGACGGTAGTCAGCTTGCAGCGTAACGGTGTGGAACTTCGGCTTCTGATCCGTCGAATCTTGCTTGGCCATCGTGTACGTGTACGCGGCCGACAGCGAGACTGCCGGGGTCAGCATGTAGCGACCGTTGATTTCGAAGTTGTCGAACTTCAGACCGTCGTTGTTGAACGACACAGCCGTGCTGTTGTAGTTCAGGCCCGACAGACCTTGCAGTTGCGTGTGGGTGTACACCAGGCCGACCGTAGCCGGGCCGAAGGCGTAGTTACCACCGATACCCCAGACGCGTTGCTTCTGCGACTGGAACACCGAGTCACCGCCGTTCGACGTGTCGACAGCGCCCGAACCGTTGTTGTTACCCGGATTGCCTTGGCGTTCCAAGTAAGCAGCAGCCACCGTCAGCGGGCCGTTTGCGTAGTTCACGCCGGCGCTGAATGCACGGTTGTTGGCGAAGTCACCAGCCTTGTTCGAGAAGCCATACAGGCCGCCGAACGTCAGGCCGTTGTAGTTGGCGCTCGAGTACTTGACCGAGTTGTTCACACGGAACGAGTTGTTCGTGTTGTCGTTATCGTACGGGTGCGAAGCGATCGTGCCGCCGAACGACGAACCGTTCAGGGTCAGCGGTGCCAGGTAGTCAACCAGCGAGTCGTATTGACGACCGATCGTCACGGCGCCGAACTTGTCGTTCTGCAGGCCGACGAAGGCTTGACGGCCGAACATGCGGCCGTTTTGGCCCGACTGACCGTTGTTGATCGAGAAACCGTTTTCCAACACGAAGATGGCCTTGTTACCGCCACCCAGGTCTTCCGAGCCCTTCAGGCCCCAACGGCTGCCGTTGATCAGGCCGCTCGTTGCGCGGAAGTTCTTCGAACCCGAAGCCGCCGACGTGGTGGAGTTGCTCGTGTAAGCAACGCCAGCATCGATCAAGCCGTACAGCGTGACGCTGCTTTGAGCATGCGCGGCGGTCGCCGAGAACGCGCCGACAACGGCTGCGGCAAGAAGAGTTTTTTTCATGGTTTAAGCTCCAGTAACGTGACACGAATCGCAGAATTCGCGTGAAAACAGAACGCGGCGAAACAGAACATGTCGAGGTGACGGTTTGTCATTCGCGGACCCGATCAGGTATCGGCACTGTTCTGCTGACAGGGGGCAGTGTATGAGTGGGCATCACTCCCGCCTATTTCAGAATCCGCAAGAATCTATTTCACTTCTGAAAAGAATCACGTCGATGCGTCCTAAAGCGTTGTGTGGCAAGGGATTGGCTTGATTAAGCCTAGGCGAGAAATGGCAATGCAAGCGGTGTGTGTTGCGCTCGGGACACAGTGTTGTGGGGTTGATGAGGCGGCTGTGAAGCGTTACCAGCACTGGATTTGCGCGCGACACGCGTGATTTGAATTGGTTCCCGCGCTGCGAATTCATGCCGAAGTGCCGGCTTGCGCGAGTGGTGCATGACACTGAAATCGAACGCAGTGACGTAACCAATACTGTCGTGATGTCGTTCAGCGATTCGCGATGTTCAGTCGGTCGCGATCAGACAGTCGAGCGTGTCGCGTGGCGGAAAAATCGGTGGCAAATTTGTTCGCCGATGGGTTCACGACAGCGCGCTGTCATTCTCGTGTCATCGATGCACGCAAGTACGACAAATCGAGCGCGTGTGATGCGACAATTCCTAGATGCATGTGAGCGCGGTTTCGCACGTCGTCAAAAAAGCCCTTTGTTTATGGGGTTTTACAGACTATTGCGAGTCGACAAATAAATCATTGCGCCGAATGATGAGAATGTTTCGCGGGGCCGCACCTATACTACGTTCCGCGAGAAGTAGACTTTTGCGTTGAGTGAAAAGTCTCCAAACCTTGGCGCGGCCTCATCGGCCGCGCTTTTTTTTGCCCGCATTTTTGTTACGTGTTTTCGTCACGCGCTTTCGTCACGCGTAGTGCCCCGACGTCAGCGCGTCGGCGCAATCGCGCACATGCGGAATGCTGAGTTGCTTGAGCTTGCGATACAGCGATGCGCGGCAAAAGCCGAGCGTGCGCGCCGCCGCAGAAATGTTCCAGCGATGTTGGGCGAGTGCCTGCAAGATGCGTTCACGTTCCTGCATGCGAGGCGCGTCGTGCTCGGTCGTGGCGGGCGTTGCCGTCGCCGCGATGCTCGATGACGCACTCTGTGCGGAGGCCGCACGCGTGACGGCCGACATCGAAGCCGACATCGAAGTCACCATCGGCATCGGCAACACCGCCGCGTCTCGCAGCGGCAATTCGTGGGCAGTCATCGTCGAATGTCGCGACGTCATCGCCGTCGCGGTCAACTCCGGTGGCAGATCTTCCACTCGCATCACATTCCCGTTCATCACCGCACAGGCGTAGCGCAACGCCGCGCGCAGCTGCCGCAAATTGCCGGGCCATGCATAGGCAAGCAGACGCGTCATGGCTTCCGCCGACACACGTGCGAGGGCTTGATCCATGCGCGTGCCGGGCCACTCGTCGCAGAGCATGCGCGCAATAAGTTCAGGCTTGTCGTCGCGTTCATGCAGCGTGGGGAGCGTCAACACGCCCACGGCGACGCGGTAATACAAATCTTCGCGGAACTTGCCTTGCGCAACGGCGCTCGCGAGATCCTGATGGGTCGCGCAAATCAACTGCACGTCGACCGGGATGGCACGGCTCGCACCCAGCGGTGTGACTTCGCGTTCCGACAGCACACGCAGCAAACGCGTTTGCAGCGCATACGGCATGTCGCCGATTTCATCGAGAAAGAGGGTGCCGCCGTCGGCCTGTTGCAGTTTGCCCTTCATGCCACCGGGCAGCGCGCCCGAGAACGCGCCGCGCTGATAGCCAAACAGTTCGCTCTCGACCAGATGTTCGGGAATCGAGGCCGTATTGATCGCGACGAACGCTTGCGCGCGCCGTTCGCTGTACGCGTGCAGTGCGCGGGCGAGAAACTCCTTGCCCGTCCCCGTCTCACCGAGAATCAGCACCGGCAGGCCGCGATCGACGAAGCGCTTGCCGCGCGCGAGCAGATCGCGCATGCGGGCGTCGGTGCCGCTGAGATCATCGATGGCGAGGTAGTCGGGGCGCATCTGGCGCTGAGCCGTGGTGGCAGGCGCGGGCGCCATGGCGGGGTGTGCGAGGGGGGCGAGTGCGGCGACGTTGCTGAAGGCGGCGGACGTACCGAGGGGGGCGACAGTGCCTAGGGTGCCTAGGTTGCCAAGGGGGCTAAGTGTGCCAAGCGATCCGACAGGTCGAGCGGGGGCGTTCGCTACAGCGAGGTGAGCGGGCATGACTGTCTCCTTCTCGTATCGTTACGAAAGGTCGCCGTCGGTGGCTTTTGGCCTGGCGTTTCCTCACGTCTCTTTATTTTGCGTCTCGCTCGGGTGGCGACCGCAAATGGAGCATACGACCGCCCAGTCATAACATCCAATACAATATTGGTGCGCTATTAATACCTCTGGGGTATCAGATGATCGAACTGCGCCATTTCCAGTATTTCGTCGTGTTGGCCGAAACCTTGCATTTCGGCCGCGCGGCGCAGCAATTACATATCTCGCAGCCGCCGCTCTCGCGGCAGATTGCGTTGATGGAGGCCGAACTGGGCGTGCAGCTCTTTGAGCGCACACGGCGGAGCGTGCGCCTGACCCGTGCGGGGGCGCGCTTCTATCAGGATGCGGTGGAAATTCTCAACTCGGTAGACCGGGCCAAACGCAACGTCGTGGCGGCCAGCCGGGGCGAGGATGGGGCGATCACCGTGGGCTTCATGATGTCCTCGGCCTACAACATCCTGCCGGCGCTCACGCGCACTTACGCTGCGGCGTATCCGCGCGTCGACATGAAGCTGGCGGAAGCCCTGCCCAACCTGCTAGCCGAATCGGTGCGCGCCGGCCGTATCGACGTGGGCATCATGTACCGTCCGGAAGACCTGACCGGGCTGGAGTCGGCGACGGTGTTTCGCGAAGAGATGGTCGCGGTGATACCGCGCACGCACGCACTTGCCGACGTGGGCGTGCTCGATGCCACGCAACTGGCAGAAGAGTCGTTCGTGAGCATTCCGCGCGAGATTGCCCCGCTGGTCTACGACCTGATCGTCACGCATTGCCGCCGCGCCGGCTTCGCACCGCATATCCGGCTCGAAACCAACCTTCAGCAGACGATTATCAATTTGGTGGGTGAGGGGCTGGGCGTGGCGATGGTGCCAATGTCGATGAGCAGCGCGAGCGCGTCGGGCACTGCGGTGTTCAAGTCACTGCGCAATGCGCCCGTGGCAGAGGTGGCCCTGCTGTGGAGTCGCGACAACCACAACCCGTGTGTTGCCACGTTTGTTGAAAATGCCCAGCGCGCGTGGCGCGAAATGCAGCGCGTGCCGGGCGCGCGGGTGGTGCCCGATCTGCCGGACACCCTCCTGCGCTGATTCTCGATGCCGATTCCGGTTCCGGTTCGGCGGCTTAGATTTCCAGAATCCCGGCGGCCACGAAGCCGCCGTCGACCGGCAGGATATGCCCGGTCACATACGACGCGTCGTCCGACGCGAGGAAGCTCACCGCCCCGGCGATTTCTTCCGGCTGGCCGTAGCGGCCCAGCGGCGTGGTTTCCGTGTAGTGCCGGCGCGAGATGTCCGAGTGCAGCACCTTGGTCAGCGGCGTGTCGATCGGGCCCGGCGCAACGCCGTTGGCCGTAATGCCGAACGGGGCCAGTTCGATGGCCATCTGACGCGTGAGCCCGATCACGGCCGCCTTCGACGTGCCATAAGCGGTGCGCCCGGCGCTCGCCAGAATGCCTGCCACCGAGGCCAGATTGACGATGCGCCCCCAGCGTTGTTCGCGCATCAGGCGGGCGGCGTGCTGCCCGCATAGCAGCGTGCCGGTCAGATTGACGGCCATCACCTGATGCCAGTGATCCAGCGGGTATTCGAGAAACGGAAACGTCTTGGCGATGCCTGCGTTATTGACCAGCACGTCGCAGCGGCCGTGCTTCTGCGCCACTTGCCGGAACCCGTCGGCAATCGACGCTTCCTCACCCACATTCATCTTGAGTGCCCACGCATTGCCGCCTGACGCCCGCAACTTGCTTGCCGTCTCGTTCGCACCTTCCTCGTTCAGATCGGCGACCACGACCGTCATGCCGTCTTTGACCAGCCGCTCGCAAATGGCTGCACCGATACCCATTCCACCGCCTGTCACAACTGCTACTTTCTCGGTCATGCTATGGACTCCTAAATTTATTTCGATTTACAGCGCGGGCTCCACCGCCAGCAGTGAGGCGGAGTCCGTTAGTTACCCAGCGAAAATTCGAACCGTGGCAGCGGTGGCGTCAGGCGGGCGGTCATCAAAGACCCGCCGGCCCGACGCTGCGCCGCTTACTTCAGGAAGCCGATAGAGATCCACGGCACGAAGACCACGATCAGCAGCGCGATGAGCAGCGCGCCCATATAAGTCCACATGCGGTTGAACACCTTGTCGGGCGAGGTCTTGCCGATGGCGCACGCGGCGTAGAACCCCACACCGAGCGGCGGCGCGAACAGACCCATCCCCATCGACAGGATGACGACCATCGCGTAGTGCACGTCGTGAATGCCCAGCGAGCGCGCCACGGGGAACAGCAGCGGCCCGAACAGCACGATGGCCGGAATGCCTTCGAGCACGCTGCCCAGCACGATGAATACCACCATCGAGATCAGCAGAAAGCCGACCTGTCCGCCCGGTACGCCGTGCATCAGGCCGACCAGCTTGGCCGAGAAACCCGACTGCGTCAGCGCCCACGCCATGGCGGTCGCCATGCCGATGATCAGCAGAATCGCGCCGGAGAGTGCGGCCGTTTCCGTGAGCAGCGGGTAGAGGCGTTTGAAGTTCAGATGCTTCTTGAACGCGTGCACGATCAGGCCGATCACGATCGTGTAGGCGATGCCGACCGTCGAGACCTCGGTGGCCGTGGCGGCACCTTCGATCACGGCCGTACGGATCAGGATCGGCAGGGCCAGCGCGGGCAGCGCGATGATGAACGTCTTGCCGATCACGCCCCACGGTGCACGGCGGGCCGCACTCGGTGCTTCCTTGCGCGAGCGGGTGAAGCACACCACCACGATGGCGAGCGTCGCGATCACGGCCGGCAGCAGGCCGCCGACGAAGAGCGCGGTAATCGACACACCGCACACCGCGCCAATGGTGATCAGCACGAGACTCGGCGGAATCGTCTCCGTCATCGCGCCCGTCGAGGACAGCAGCGCGACGAGGTCTTCCGGTTTCGAGCCACGGCGTTGCATTTCGGGGAACAGCGCCGGGGCAACAGCGGCCATGTCGGCAGCCTTCGAGCCCGAGATGCCCGAGACGAGGAACATCGCACCGAGCAGCACATATTGCAGGCCGCCGCGCACGTGACCGAGCAGCGATGCCATGAACTCGATCAGGCTGCGCGCCAGCCCGCTCATTTCGATCAGGGCACCGAGCAACACGAAAAGCGGCACCGACAGCAGAATCAGGCCCGACATGCCCTCGTCCATGCGGCTCACGACGATCTGCAACGGCGCATCCGTCACGAGCGCGAGATAGCCGAGCGTGGCCGTCCCGAACGCAAACGCGATCGGAATGCCGCCCGCCACACAAACGCCCACGATCAGCACGAAGAACACGAGCAGGTTGTAATTGCCCATCGCGATCAGCGCCGGGCGGCCGAGCCACAGTGCCGCACCGAGCGCAGCCACGACCAGCACCCCGAGTCCGAACTGGCGCATCGTGGAGCAGCGCGCCATGCGCGAGATCGCGGCGAGCAGCATGAGCGCCGCACCGACCGGCAGTGCCGCGGCACGCAGGCCATCGGGGATTTCGAGCGCGGGCGTCGTGATGTCCATCTGTTCGATGGCATGCGTGTACGCCGGCATGATGATGAGCGCCACGAACACGCAGACCGTGAGCGCGGCCATCGTCTGAAACCAGTCACGCCACGCCGCAGGAAGCTTGTTGACGATGGCGGACAGGCGCATGTGCTCACCGCGATCGAGCGCGATGACCGCGCCGAGCATCGATAGCCAGATGAACAGGATTTGCGCCAGTTCATCCGACCAGGTGAGCGGATTGTCGAACCCGTAGCGCGAGATTACGCCCGCGAGCAGGATGAGAGTCTCCGCCACGACCAGCAGCACGGCAACCGCCTCGGTGACTTTCATCACCGCGCGGTTGACGTGGCAGAAGAGGCGGGCGAGCGCGTGCGTGGGCTCGGCCGTCATCGTCAACGTTTCCATTTACGCGAGCTTCCCGGTGTACTTTTCGAGCATGGCCCAGGCTTCGTCGCCGAACTTCTTGTGCCATTCCGTGTAGAAGCCCGCTGCGCGCAGCTTGTCGCGGAACTGTTCGTTGTTCGGTGCGTTGAACACGAGACCCTTCTGCTTGAGTTCGACCATCACGCCGTCGTTGAGCTTCTTCACGTCGTCGCGCTGCACCAGTGCGGCGGCGTTCACGTTGGCGGTGATGATGTCCTGCAAGTCCTTCGGAATCTTGTCCCACTTCTGCTTGTTGGCGAGGAACCAGAAGCCGTCCCACATGTGGTTCGTCATCGACACGTACTTCTGCACTTCGTACAGCTTGGCGGTGGTGAGCAGGGCGAGCGGGTTTTCCTGCGCTTCGACGATCTTCGTTTGCAGCGCCGAATAGACTTCGGAGAAGTTGATCGACGTGGGCGACGAATCGAATGCGCGGAACATCGACGTCCACAGCGGGCTCGTCGGCACGCGGATCTTCAGGCCCTTGAGGTCAGCCGGTGAATTGATCGGGCGATTGCTCGTGGTGATCTGGCGATAACCGTTCTCCCAGATCTTGTCGAACGCGAAGACCGTGGTCTTGGCGATTTGCCCGCGCACGTGGGCACCGAGATCGCCGTCCATGGCGGCCCATACCTGACCGTAGTCCTTGAACGCGAAGCCCACGCCCGAGATCTGCGCCGACGGCACGAGCGTGCCGAGAATCAGCGGCGAGAGCGTGAAGAAGTCGATAGCGCCCGAGCGAATCTGACTCAGCATGTCGCTATCGGTGCCGAGCTGGTTGTTCGGGTAAATCTGGAAGTCCACGCGGCCTTTCGACTGCTCCGCGATCTTCTGCGCCATCTCCTTGGCGCGGATGTTCATCGGATGGCTGATCGGCAGGTTGTTGGCGAACTTCAGCGTGATTTCGGCGGCGTGCGCCTGCGTTTGATACAACCCCGTGGCGGCAGCGGCCGATGAGGCGGCCACGACTTTGATGAAGTGGCGACGATCCATAGTGCTCATACTGCATGTCTCCTTGATTTATAGGTTTGGTGACTGCGTCTGAAGCGGGACGGTGCAGGCGTGTTGCCCTGCAACCTTCCTGCCAACTCGGAACGCGGGCTCACAAGTGGCTTGGCTATCTTACGCAAATCGAATGCCAGTTCGACGCCCTGACGGGAAAACCCTTACGTTGTTAAACATCCACGCAATCTCAAGGCGATCTGAACGCGCCCGTGCAACGGCTTTTGTCTGATGGAACAGGCGGGTAGCGCGCTATGACAGGCTTGCCGGGGCACGGCGTCGACGGCGCACGGGCGTGCGACACCTGTCGCATGGCGCGGCGGCACGTGCGACAACTGTCTCGTGTGAATGTCGCCGCCGGTGAGACACCTGTCGCAGTTGGGCCGTCGACTGTCTCTTGTGGCGAGCCATGCTGCGCCACAGCAAATTCGTTTCATGCGCCACGCATTCGAATTCACTTGATGCGCTTAGGAGTCCCGCTTTACGCTTACGTCAATTGCGCGCACGCCATAAGCGTGTGTCCGGACGGCGGGGCGAATCTTCTGCGAATCTCCTCACGGTCTTGCCGCGCAATCGGCGTTCGATGCCGTGGCGATCATGAACCGCGAGAATCTGGCATCGAAATTGCTCACCGGAGTCTGGATCACCCCAATTTTCCGGAGAAACTTCATGGTTGCTGCATGCCTTACCGGCTGGGCCCACTCCCAGTTCGGCAAACTCGATAACGTCGACGCCGAAGTTCTGCTGGCCCAAGTCGCGCAAGCCGCGCTCGATGATGCGGGCCTCGCGCCCGAGCAGATCGATTCGATTCATGTCGGCACTTTCAATGGCGGTTTCCTGTATCAGGACTTCCCGTCGTCGCTCGTCTTCAACAACATTCCCGGCCTGCGTTTCAAACCCGCGACGCGTTACGAAAACGCTTGCGCGACGGGTTCGGCTGCCGTGCACGGCGGGCTGCAATCGATCGAAGCCGGCAAGGCCACGCACGTGCTCGTGATCGGTTTCGAGAAGATGACCGAGCTCGCCACGCCGCAGGTCGGCGAAGTGCTGCTCAAGTGTTCCTATGCGCGTGAAGAAGCCGGTATTCCGGGCGGTTTCGCCGGGGTGTTCGGCACCATTGCGCAGCAGTACTTCGATCGCTATGGCGACCAGTCCGACGCGCTCGCGCGCATCGCGGCGAAGAACCATCGCAACGGCACGGACAATCCGTACGCTCACATGCGTCGCGACTTCGGCTACGACTTCTGCCGCAACGTCTCCGACAAGAACCCGTTTGTCGCCGGCCCGCTCAAGCGCACCGACTGCTCGATGGTCTCCGATGGTGCTGCGGCACTGGTGATCTCGAAGGCCGACGTTGCCCGCACCATGCCGAAGGCCGTGGGCTTCCGGGCGGCCGTGCAGGTCAACGACTACCTGCCGCTGTCGCGCCGCGACGCGCTCGCGTTCGAAGGCGGCCAGCATGCGTGGCGTCAGGCGCTCGGCGTGGCAGGCGTGTCGCTCAAGGACCTGTCGCTGGTCGAGACGCACGACTGCTTCACCATCGCCGAACTGATCGAATACGAAGCCATGGGTCTGGCCAAGCCGGGTCAGGGTGCCAATGTCGTCGCGGAAGGGCTGACGGAAAAAGACGGCCTGCTGCCGGTCAACCCGTCGGGCGGCCTGAAGTCCAAGGGACATCCGGTCGGTGCCACGGGCGTCTCGATGCACGTGATGGCGGCGATGCAGCTCACCGGCACGGCGGGCGGGATGCAGATTCCCAATGCCAAACTCGCGGGCGTGTTCAACATGGGCGGCGCAGCCGTGGCCAACTACGTGAGCATTCTCGAAGCGCGCTGATCGGCACGCGGCCCGGGGCCTGCTATTGGACGCCTGTGCACACCGATGCAGGCCGGGCAAAGAAGACTAAGAGGAAAGCAGAGGAGACGAGCAAGATGCTCAAGAAGGTCATGAATCTCGGCCGCCTGTTGGCCGACGTTGCCCGGCGCCATCCGGACGAGGCGGGGTTGATCATCGGCGACAAGGTGACGACCTGGGGCGAGATCGACGCGCGCGTGAATGCCGCCGTCGATGCGCTGCGCAAGCTCGGTGTGGGCAAGGGCGACAAGCTGCTCGTGCATTCGCGCAACAACCTGCCGATCTTCGAGAGTGCGTGGATCGCGTTCAAGCTTGGCGCGATCTGGGTGCCCACGAACTTCCGTATCACCGCACCTGAAGCCGCCTATCTCGGGCAGTCGAGCGAGGCGTGCGTGATGATCTACGACGCGGGCTTCGAAGGCCATGTCGACGCGGTGAGAGCCGCTTCACCCGCGCTGCGCCACGTGATCGCACTGGGCACGCCGCGCGCTGGCGAGCTGCACTACGAGACGCTGGTCGCCGAGCACATGGGCGCGCCCGAGTTCGAAGAAGAAGTCGAGTACGAAGACCCGCTGTGGTTCTTCTACACATCGGGCACGACCGGGCATCCGAAAGCGGGGGTACTTTCGCACGGGCAGATGGCATTCGTCGTCACCAACCATCTGGCGGACCTGATGCCCGGTATCACGTATCGCAGCCGCTCGATGGTCGTCGCGCCGCTTTCGCACGGTGCGGGCATTCACGCCATCGTCAACACGGCGCGCGGTGCGGCCAGTGTGCTGCTGCCGGGCGAGAAGATGGACGCGGCGCAGGTCTGGCAGGCGGTCGAGCGTCACCGGATCGACAACATGTTCACCGTGCCGACCATCGTGAAGATGCTGGTCGAAGACCCGTCCGTGGACGAATACGATCACAGCGCGTTGCGCTTCGTGATCTACGCGGGGGCGCCGATGTATCGCGCCGATCAGAAATACGCGCTACAAAAGCTGGGCCGCGTGCTCGTGCAGTACTACGGTCTCGGCGAAGTGACGGGCAACATCACCGTGCTGCCGCCGTGGTTGCATGGCGATGACGACGACGCGCCCGATGCGCGCGTGGGCACGTGCGGTTTGCCGCGCACGGGCATGGAGGTGGCGATTCTCGACGAGCACGGCATGCGTCAGCCGCCGTTCGGTTCCGGCGAGATTTGCGTGCGTGGCCCGGCCGTGTTCATGGGGTATCACAACAACCCCGATGCCAACGCCAAGGCGTTCAAGAACGACTGGTTCCACACCGGCGATCTTGGCCATGTCGATTCACAGGGGTTCCTGTACATCACGGGGCGCGCGTCGGATATGTACATCTCGGGCGGATCGAACGTGTACCCGCGCGAGATCGAAGAAGCGTTACTCACGCACCCGGCGGTATCGGAGTGCGCAGTGCTCGGCGTGCCCGACCCCAAGTGGGGCGAGAGCGGGCTGGCGGTCGTGGTGGCCCGCGAGGGCATGGCCGCGCAAGCCGACGAGTTGCTGGGACATCTCGAAGCGCGCATTGCCCGCTACAAGTGGCCGCGCCGCTTCGTGTTCTGGAATGCCATGCCCAAGTCGGGCTACGGCAAGATCGTGAAGAAGCAAATCAAGACGATGCTCGAAGAGCAAGGAGACTATCGACTATGAAACCTGCGCTTTCACGGATCTATCGGCATGCAGGCGCCCCCACGTTACCCCGTGTGGAAGACTGCGTGTTGAGCGGGCAGCACGAACTGCGCGTGACGATCCGGTCTGGTGCGAATCTTGGCGAGTCGTTACGCGCGGCGTTATCCCGCTATGCGTACGGCGGCGGCGTCGGCCGTTTTTGCGCGGGGACCGCGCGAGGTCTGCGGTATCACATGATTGAGAACACCGCAGATAATGAGCGCCCCTTCGGGTATGGGGCGCCGGTCGACGAAACCCGGGAAGTGGACCTGATCGGCGGTGCCATCACCGTGGGCCGGACGGCCGACGGTGCGACATTGCTGCATTGCCATGCGGGGTTTTCCGACCCTACGGGCAACTTGCACGGTGGCCATCTGATTCTCGATCACACGTGGGCCGGCGACGAGCCCGTGGTGATCCGCTTGTGCTTGTTCGAGCACGGCGGGTATGTGACCGCAGACGATGAGGAAACGCGCTTTCACTTGCTCCATCCCGTTGCCGGAGACCTCTCATGAGCGCAGCGCTCGATGTTCCCGTCGCCATTGAAAATGGCACGCTGGGCCGCTTGGTGGTGGCCCGTCTCAAACCGAATCAGGACCTGACCGAAAGTATCGAGGCGCTGTGTGCCGAGCATGCGATTTCGCGCGCCATCGTGCGCGGGGCGGTCGGCAGTCTGATCGATGCACGCCTCGCGTTTCGCGCGGGCGAGGGCTGGCGCGAGCAACTCGTGCAGGGTCCGGGCGTGGAAATCCTCAACGTGTTCGGCGAAGTCGATGTGCGCACCGACCCCGCCAAGTCGCTGCCGATGTTGCACGGCATGGTCGCGGACACCGAGGGGCGCATGTTCGCCGGGCGCTTCGTGCGCGGCGGCAACCTGTCGTTCATCACCATCGAAGTGACCTTGCAAGAGTGGTTGCCGGCGTCTTGACGGTGGGCGTACGTCGGGATGTCGTGGTGGTTGCGACGGGGAGGGGAGTCTGCGGACTCCCTTTTTTCATGCGTAGACGCTATGTAGGAACGATTCGATGGCGGTAACCAGTGCCAGCGGCGTTTCGTTCATCGGGTAATGACCGGCGTTTGGCAGCACGTCCAATGTGGCGAGTGGGTAGCGTCGCAGGTACGTCTCGCTCGCGAGCGTGGCGTTGAACGTCGGGTCATGCTCACCCACGAGGACTTTCATCGGATGCACGCCGGTGATCTCATGACTGAAGTCCGTGTCGGCCCAAGTCCGGAAGTAAGCCGCAAACGCTTCGGGCGATGCGGTGGAAAGCGAATAGGCCGCTTTCCACTCGATCCAGCGCGACGGCAGCCGGTTACTGGTGCTGCGGTCGATGATCGTCTTGCGCAGTTCGATGCCGTTCGCGGCGTTTTCAAACAGCGCACGGCGTGTCGCGTCGAACGGCACGCCGCCGCACGGCACCGGGGCGACGGGGATTAACGCTCGCACACGCTCGGGGGCACGAGTGGCGATCTTCTCGATGGCCATCGCCCCCATGGAGTGGCCGACGAGGCTGAACGTCGCGAAGCCGAGAGCGTCGGCGAGCGCGAGGGTGTCGCCGGCGATCTCATCCATCGTGTAAGCGCCAGCGATTTCACGCATGCCGCCATAACCGCGATAGTCCATGAAGACGTAGCTGAAGTCGTCCGGCGAGAGCCACGCCTCGATGGGCGCGAACGCATGCGCATCGCCGAACCAGCCGTGCAGGACAAAGACAGCGTGAGGGCCATTCCCCACGCGGTGAAACGTATTGGGCATATCGACTCCGGCGGTTGATCGTGGCGACGTGCGATGCACTGACGAGACAGGCATCGTACTGGCCTGCGGGATTGCCCGCCGTCAACAGTGGGTCAATCGCTGTAGAATCCGGGCCATGCGAAATACATTGCTCGATCCCTACGAAACCTTGCCGCGCAGCGTGGTCGTGACCACCAACGACTATGCGGCGAGATCGACGTTTCCCGAGCATGCGCACGGGCGGGGGCAGTTCGCGTTTGCGTCGCGCGGCATGATTACGGTTGCTACGCCGCAGGGGCGCTGGTTCGTGCCGCCGCAACGCGCCTGCTGGGTACCGGCGGGTGTGCAGCACGAGATGACCATGAGCGGCCCGGTGACGATGCTCAACACCTTCGTTGCGAGCGATGCTGCCGAGGCAGCGGGGTTGCCCGGGCATTGCTGCGTTTTCGGGGTGTCGGCGTTGTTGCGGCAGTTGATGGATGAGGCGGTGGATTTGCCCGCCATGTATGACATCGGCGGGCGAGACGGCAAGCTCATGGACTTTCTCGTCTCGGAGATTGCCGCGATGCCGCGCCTGTCGCTGCATGCGCCGATGCCGAGCGATCCACGGCTGGTGGATGTGTGCCGGAATGTCTTTGCGGCACCGTCGATTGCGACCGATCTGGATGCCGTGGCGGATGCCGCATCGATGAGTCGGCGCACCTTCACGCGCCGGTTTCGTGAAGAGACCGGTGTGAGCTTTGCCGAATGGCGGCAGCAAGTGTGTTTGCTGGCGGCGATCGCACGCCTGAGTGAAGGGCAACCTGTGACGCGTGTGGCGCTGGATCTGGGCTATGGCAGCCCGAGCGCATTCACGTCGGCGTTTCGTCGCGTGCTGGGTGACGTGCCGAGCCGGTATCTGGAAGCGCGCGCTTAACGCGCAGCGGCCTTGAAAAGCAAACCGGGGCGTCCGTCTGAACGGAGGCCCCGGTGTGTGTCAACGTCAAGCAATGATGCTGTGTCGTGATGGCTTATGCGCTTATGCGACGGTCGGCGTGACGAGTCCGTCTTCGCGGAACATGTGCTTGATACCGCGCACTGCCTGACGAATACGCGATTCGTTTTCGATCAGTGCGAAGCGCACATACTCATCGCCGTACTCACCGAAGCCGATACCGGGCGAGACCGACACCTTCGCTTGTGCCAGCAGCTTCTTCGCGAATTCGAGCGAGCCGAGGGCGCGATACGGCTCGGGAATGCGTGCCCAGATATACATCGACGCCTTGGGCAGATCCACTGCCCAGCCCGCTTCGATCAGGCCTTTGTAGAGCACATCGCGGCGGCGTTGGTATTGCTCGCGAATCTCTTCCACGCAAGTCTGATCGCCTTCGAGCGCAGCGATGGCGGCCACTTGCACGGGGGTGAACGTGCCGTAGTCGTGATAGCTCTTGATGCGCGCGAGGGCGGCGACCAGTTCCGGGTTGCCGACCATGAAGCCGATGCGCCATCCGGCCATGTTGTAGCTCTTCGAGAGCGTGAAGAACTCCACTGCAACGTCTTTCGCCCCCGGCACCTGCATGATCGAGGGCGCTTTGTAGCCGTCATAGACGATGTCGGCGTAGGCCAGATCGTGCACCACGAGAATGTCGTGCTTGCGGGCGAGATCGATCACGCGCTCGAAGAATTCGAGTTCGACGCACTGCGCGGTCGGGTTCGACGGGAAGCCGAGAATCACCATCTTGGGCTTCGGATGGCTTTCGCGAATGCCGCGCTCGAGTTCGGTGAAGAAGTCGATGCCGGGCGTCATGGGCACGGAGCGGATGTTCGCCCCGGCGATGACGGCGCCGTAGATGTGAATCGGGTACGACGGGTTGGGCACCAGCACCGTATCGCCTTGGTCCAGCGTGGCGAGCATCAGGTGAGCGAGGCCTTCCTTCGAGCCGATGGTGACGATGGCTTCGCGCTCGGGATCGAGTTCGACGTCGTAGCGATCTTTGTACCAGTGGGTGATGGCGCGACGCAGACGCGGGATGCCACGCGAAGTCGAGTAGCCGTGCGTGTCGGGGCGTTGCGAGACTTCGACGAGTTTGCTGACGATGTGCGGCGGGGTGGCCCCGTCGGGGTTGCCCATCGACAGGTCGATGATGTCTTCGCCACGACGGCGCGCCGCCATCTTGAGTTCGGCGGTGATGTTGAAGACGTACGGGGGAAGGCGATTGATGCGCGCAAAGCTGCGCGAGCTCTGGGAGCCTGACATGTTGATCCTGGAACGTAAGCGCCCGGAACCGTCCGAGCGACGCCGGTGTGCTGGCCACACCGTGACGGCGACTTTAGCAAGGCGGCGTGAGATTGCGCAAGACAATTTTGCGAGGGCGGTCGGTTATGATGGGCGGCCTTGAAACCCGGAGGTTGGCGATGGCGTATCTGTACTTGCTGGTGGCGATCGTGGCGGAGGTGATCGCCACGTCGGCGCTCAAGGCGTCGGACGGCTTCTCGCGTGCGGGGCCGGTGGTGCTGGTGGTGGCGGGATATGGCGTGGCGTTCTACATGCTGTCGCTCACGCTGCGCACCATTCCCGTGGGTATTGCTTATGCGATGTGGTCGGGGCTGGGCATCGTGCTGATCTCGATCGCGTCGCGCGTGCTGTTCGGGCAGAAGTTGGACGCGGCGGCGATGCTCGGCATGGCGCTGATTATTGCCGGCGTGCTGGTGATGAATCTCTGGTCGAAGTCGTCGGCGCATTAAGCCGTGACTTGCTCGGCTTCTGCTTCTGCGAGCACCGCCTTGAGCGCGCCGACACACATATCGATTTCAGCGCGCTCGATGATGAGTGGCGGGGCGAGGCGCAGCACGGTCGAGCGCGTCTCCTTCGCGAGGATATGACGACGCAGCAGCCGCACGGCGAGATCGTGGGCGTCGGCGAGTGCGGGATCGATTTCGATGCCGACCCAGAGGCCGCGTCCGCGTACTTCACGGATGACGGGCGAATGGATCGCCCGCAGACGTGAGAGAAAATATTCCCCCAATTCCGCACTTCTGCCGGGCAGGTCTTCGTCGGCCATGACGTCGAGCGCTTCGAGTGCGACGGTGGCCGCCAGCGCGTTACCGCCGAACGTTGACCCATGACTGCCGGGTTCGAACAGATCGATGATGTCGTGTCTTGCGACAAATGCTGACACTGGCAGCAATCCGCCGCCGAGTGCCTTGCCCAGCATCACCCCGTCGGGGACGATGCCTTCGTGCTGATAGGCGAACCATCGCCCGGTGCGTCCGAGTCCTGATTGAATCTCGTCGAGCAACATCAGCACGTTCTGCTCGGTGCAAAGGTCGCGTAGCGAGCGCAGGAAGCCATCGGGTGGCACGACGACACCGCCTTCGCCCTGAATCGTTTCGAAGAGGACGGCGCAGGTGTTAGGGGTGATGGCGGCGCGAACGGCGTCGATATCGCCGAACGGGACGCGTACGAAGCCGGGGGCGAAGGGGCCGAAATCGGCGCGATAGGCGGGTTCGGACGAGAAGCCGACGATGGTGGTGGTGCGGCCATGGAAATTACCGTCGGCGACGATGATTTCGGCTTTCTCGGCGGGTATGCGTTTGACGCTGTAGCCCCAGCGGCGGGCGGCTTTGATGGCGGTTTCCACGGCTTCGGCGCCGGTGTTCATCGGCAGGGCGCCGTCGAGCGTGGTGAGATCGCAGAGGCGTTCGAGAAAGGCGCCGAGCTTATCGGAATAGAAGGCCCGGGAGACGATGGCGAGCCGCTGCGCCTGCGCGGTGAGCGCCGCGACGAGGCGAGGGTGGGCGTGGCCGTGGCTGACGGCAGAGTAGGCGCTCATCATGTCGAGATAGCGGGTGCCTTCGACATCCCAGACCCAGACGCCCTTGGCGTGCGAGAGCACGACGGGGAGCGGGGCATAGTTGTGTGCGCCGTAGCGTTGTTCGCGTTCGATCTCGTTCATGAGCGCGTCCCTCCACGTCAGTAGTCTAGATGGGAAGGGAGGGACACGTAAAGAGGACATCTCCTGAGGGCACGCGGATGAAATTGGCATGCGCGTGCGCTATAATCGCCGATTCCTCGGGCATTTCAGCGCATTCTTGCAATTGCGAATCATCCGCAGCAAAGTGCAAGCTCAGGAACCTTCCGGCAGCGACACTCGGTCGCCGCCAACACGCACTGCCCATAGCTCAGTTGGATAGAGCATCGGCCTTCTAAGCCGACGGTCGGGGGTTCGAATCCCTCTGGGCAGGCCAGCTATCTCATCAGCTTCCCTGCGGTACCCCTCGAAGTCACACCGCAGCACCTCCCACACGCAACGTTCCGCAACGCCTCCCCCTGTCACATCCCCGACACACCGCACATCTAAGCTACCCGGTCATCGTGCTGGCGCGGCCACTTCTGCGCTGGCCTCTCTTGCGTACCCGCTCCCATTGTTTCGATGACCGACAAAGAAAAGAGCTGGGCGATTGCCGAGGATGTGGCGCGCATGGCCGGGGTGTCTCGCTCCGCCGTTTCGCGCACTTTTACGCCCGGTGCCAGCGTCTCTCCGAAGACGCGGGCCCGTGTGCTCGAAGCCGCGAAGACGCTGAACTACCACGTCGACATCAACGCCCGGAACATGATTCAGGGCCGCAGCACGTTTGTCGGCGTCGTCACCTCCGCGCTGGTGAGTCCCTTTCGTGCGCAACTACTGGCCCCGATCGCCCACCATCTGGCCGCTCGCGGCCTGTTGCCCATTCTCATGAATGCGGACGATCCGGACCAGACCAGCTACGCCCTGCAACGGCTGCTGAGCTACCGCATCGCGGGCGTCATCATGACCTCCGGCGCGCCGCCGCTCTCGCTGGCGCGCGAATACATCGAGCGCAAAGTCCCCGTCGCGATGATCAACCGTGCCCCCGAACTGGAAGGCGCTGACGTAATCAACAGCGATAACCACGCTGGCGCCGCACTCGCCGCACGCGAACTGTTCGATTCGGGCGCAACGCGCTTCGCCTTCATCGGCCCGCACGCCACGCACTTCAGCGGACGCCAGCGTTGCGAAGGTTATATCGACGCACTCGCGCGTCTGGGCGTGCGCAAAAACCGGATCACGTTGTGCAACTCCACGATCTCGTCGTACGAAGCCGGGCAACTTGCCGCGCGTGAAGTGCTCGCCGACGCCGCTACCGCACCAGACGGTGTCTTCTGCGCCACGGACATGGTCGCGCTTGGCTTCATGGATGAAGCGCGCCGCGCGTTCGGCCGCCGTTTCCCGGAAGACATCCGCATCGTCGGCTTCGACGACATCCAACACGCCGCGCTCGACAGCTACCGCCTCTCGACCATTGCCCAGAACACCGACGCGCTAGCCCATAGCGTGGTCGACATGCTCACCCAACGCATCACCGACTTCTCGCGCGCCGCGGAAGTCCGCATCGCCCCCGTCACCTTCGTGCGCCGAGCCACCACCGGCTGACCCGCGCCCCCCACGGACCGACTCCGACCCTTCCCATGCTGACGAAGCCCAAACCTCCCGCCATTTCGCCCAACATTGCAAACGAGTGCAACGTGCGAAAACACCGCGACCGCAGCGGCCTGACATCGCGTCTGCTACGCGTCGCGCGCGGCTCGGTGGCCGCCGTCCTGAGCGTCGTCGCCGTCGCCGCGATGCTCCCGCCATCGACCGCCCACGCCGCCGATCGCCTGAGCCTGCTTTGCTCGGCAGATCTCGAATGGTGCCAACTGATGAAGAAGCGCTTCGAGAAAGAGACCGGCGTCGGTGTGGCCATGATCCGCAAGAGCGCTGGTGAAGCGCTGGCGCTGCTGACCGCGCAACGTGCGCGTCCGCAGTTCGACGTATGGTGGGCTGGCTCCGGCGATTCGCATCTGCAAGCCGCATTCGAAGGCCTGACCGAGGCCTACCGCTCCCCGGCATTGGCACAGTTGCAGCCGTGGGCGCAGCGTTTCGCACAGACCGGCCGCGACCGCACCGTCGGTGTCTATCAGGGGCTGCTCGGTATCGGCTACAACGCCGCAGAGCTGCGCAAGCGCCGTCTTGAACCGCCGAAATGCTGGCGCGATCTTCTCTCGCCCGCGTGGAAGGGCGAAATCCAGATCGCGAATCCGAACGCCTCCGGCACGGCCTATGTGGCCCTCGCCACCCTCGTGCAACTGATGGGCGAAGACGAAGCGTTCCGCTACCTTCGCGCGCTCAACTCGAACGTCAGCCAGTACACGGCAACCGGCGTCGCGCCGGGCGAAGCGGCATCGCGCGGCGAAGCGAGCATCGCTATCGAATTCCTGCACGACCTCGTAAAGCAACGCGTGGCTGGTTTCGACATCGCGACCGTCGCACCGTGCGAAGGCATCGGCTTCGAGACCGGCGGCATGAGCCTGATCGCCGGGGCAGCGCATCCGGCGCTGGCGAAGCAGTTCTACGAGTTCGCGCTGCGTGCCGATGTTCAATCGCTGGCAGAACAGGCGCACGCTTACCAGATGCCGTCGAACCGCGATGCCGCTGTGCCGAAGCTGGCACCGCAGCCGTCCAGCATCAAGTTGATCGACTACGATGCCGCGCGATTTGGCGACCCCGCGACGCGCAAGCGTCTGTTGCAGCGCTGGAACACTGAAATCTATGCCCACGCTCGCTAAGCTGCCGCACGACGGCTTCACGCGCGGCGTGCTCATCGCCACGGTACTGGCGTTGGGCGTTTTCGTGGCGTGGCCGCTCGCGAACAGCTTTTTCTCACTGGTGCCCGCATGGCGTAACGCTGGAGGCGATTTGCCCGCCGCGTGGGCCACGCTGGCGCCCGACGTTTGGCGGCTGGGCTGCGTGCGCGGCGCTGGGGCGTGCGGCAGCGGCTGGCACAGCATTGCGCTGGGCATCGCCTCCGCCGTCACATCCACGATCCTTGGCGCCGCACTGGCGTTGCTCGCCACACGTAGCGCACTGACGCGCTCGCGCACCGGCGCGGCGTTGTTGCGTGGCGTTGCGATGTTGCCTGCCATCACGCCGCCGTTCGCCGTGGGCCTTGCACTGATTCTGCTGCTCGGCAGAAACGGTGCGATCACGCAGGCCGTGGCCGAATGGCTCGGTGTAACGCCCGGACGCTGGCTGTATGGCCCCCTCGGTCTATGGTTGGCGCAGTGTCTGGCCTTCACACCGGTCGCATTCCTTACGGTGCTGGGTGTCGTGCAGCGCTTGCCTGCTGTGCTGGAAGAGGCGGCTGCCACGCTGCGAGCGACGCATTGGCAGACCTTCCGCACCGTGACGTGGCCGATGATGCGTCCCGGCCTCGCCAACGCGCTGCTGCTGTGCTTCATCGAAAGCCTCGCCGACTTCGGTAACCCGCTGGTGCTCGGTGGCAACTTCCGCGTGCTGTCGTCCGATCTGTATTTCGCAGTCGTCGGTGCCGAACAAGATCCCGGACGCGCTGCCGCGCTCGCCGTCTGGCTGTTGTTGATGGCGTTGGGGGCGTTCGCGCTGCAACGTCGGTGGCTCGGCGAGCGCAGCTACGTCGCCGTGAACGGCAAGGGCGGCGGCGGTCGTGCGGCACCGCTCGACGCGCGTCTCTCGTGGTCGCTGGCGGCGCTCGTCACACCGTGGTGCCTGCTGACGCTGGCCGTCTACGGCACGTTGCTGGCTGGCGGCTTCGTCACACTGTGGGGCGTCGATTTTCATTGGACGCTGGCGCATTTGACGGATGTATTCGGCGTCGCGATGGAAGACGGCGCGATATCCCTCACCGGGCAGGCATGGCCGTCTGCACTGGAAACCCTGCGCCTGTCGGCGATTGCCGCACCTCTGACCGCCGTCGCTGCTGTGTTCGGCGGCTGGCTGATCGCACGTCGTCAATTTGCGGGCCGCCGCTGGCTTGAGGGCGCTCTCGTCGCCGCGTTTGCGATTCCGGGCACTGTGATCGGGCTCGCGTACGCGCAGACGTTCAACGCCGCACCGTTGGCGCTGACCGGCACCGGCGCGATTCTCGTGCTGTCGTTCCTGTTCCGGAATATGCCGATGGGCTTGCGCACGACTGTCGGCGCGCTGGCGCAGATCGATCCGAGTCTGGATGAAGCGTCGGCCACGTTGCGCGCCGGTAGCTGGACGACGCTGCGACGCGTGCTGCTGCCGCTGCTGCGCCCCGCCTGTGCGGCCGCGCTGATCTACGGCTTCGTGCGCGCGGCAACGGCGGTGAGCGCCGTCGTGTTCCTCGTGAGCGCCGACCATGATCTCGCGACGACTTACCTGATCGGTCTCATCTCGAATGGCAGCTATGGCCCGGCGTTGGCGTATGCCGGCGTGCTGGTGGTCGCCTTGTTCGCCATCGTCGTCTCGCTGGAAACCGCACTGCGTGTGAGTGAAGCAAAACGCGCACGGACTATGGCGTCGGCGATTGAATCGACGCCTGAGGGTCTCGGTAACACGCCACGCATTGGCCGGAAATCATTAGCATGAACGCAAACAAATCCGCATCCTCATCCACGCCGCGCGGCGCGCTTGTCTTTGAAAACGTCCGCAAAGGGTGGGGCACGCACGTCGCCATTCCCGACTTGTCTTTCACGGTCGCCCCGGGCACGCTGACGACGCTCCTGGGGCCGAGCGGCTGCGGCAAGACGACCACGCTGCGTCTGATCGCCGGGCTTGAGTTGCCGGACGCGGGACGCATCACACTCGGCGGCCGGGACGTGACACGTCTCGGTGCTCGTGATCGCGACGTGAGCATGGTGTTCCAGTCGTACGCGCTGTTTCCGCACATGAGCGTGTTCGAGAACGTGGCCTATGGCCTCACGGTCACGCGCGTGCCCCAGCAGGAACTGCGCGAACGTGTCTTCGAATCGTTGACGCGTGTCGGTCTCGCTTCCATGGCGCAGCGCATGCCCGCCGAACTGTCGGGCGGACAGCAACAACGTGTTGCCGTCGCGCGCGCGCTGGTGCTGGAACCCGAAGTGATGCTGTTCGACGAGCCGCTGTCGAATCTCGATGCGCGTCTGCGCGTGCGAGTACGAGAAGACATTCGCGATCTCCAGACACAACTCGGTCTGACGGTCGTCTACGTCACGCACGATCAGGAAGAAGCGCTTGCCATCAGCGATCAAGTCGTCGTCATGTACGACGGACGAATTGCCCAGCAGGACGCGCCGCGCACGCTCGTCGAGCAGCCCGCCGATGCGTTCGTCGCCACATTCATCAGCAACGCCAACCTGATCGATCTGGCCGTCACCGAACAACGCGATGGTCACGCGCAATGCGATTTTCACGGACTGCCGCTGAGGCTTCCCTATGCCGGACCGGCGTTGACCAACGCTCGCGTCGCCATCCGGCCGGAAGCGTTGACGTTGCAGCCCGTCCCTCATACCGAAGACCGTGCCGACGCGCTGCACGGTCCCATCGGTGAAATCCGGCGCGCCACCTATCTGGGGCGCGCCACGCAGTACTTCGTTCAAACCTCCGCAGGAGACCTCGTGGTCTTGTCACATCAATTCGAACCCCCGTTCCCCGTCGGCACGCGCGTCGCCGTTGGCTTGCATGCGCGCGGCGCCGCTATCGTAGGAGCCGCGCAATGACCGGAACCCCCCATCAAATAGGCTCACCGGAAAACGTCGGCAACAACGACGATTCCCTCGATGCGCGCTATCAACTCGCTCAAGTCATCGCCCGTGAAGCCGGGCTGCGCGCACTCGCCATGTTTCGCACGCGCGATGCACTCACGGTGGAATACAAGGGTGTGCAGGATGTCGTGAGCGTGGCCGATCGCGCTATCGAGCAACTGGTGCGTGAGCGCGTAGCCGCCGCGTTTCCGACGGACGCCTTCCTCGGTGAAGAAAGCGCAGCCGCAGGCAACATGCCCGCAGCGTCACGTGTCACGTGGGTGGTCGATCCGATCGACGGCACCGCCTGTTTTCTCCACGGTATGCACGCGTGGTGTGTCTCAATCGCCGTCATCATCGACGGCGTGCCGGCCATCGGCGCGATCTACGATCCGAATGCCGACGAACTGTTTCACGGCGCAACCGGGCGGGGCGCATTTGTCGACAACGCAGTGATGGCCAGTGCCTCGACACCGCGCTTGCCCGATGGCGGCGAGCCTGATGTGCTTCGCGTCAGCACGGCGTTGAACGTCGCCGATGTGAATGCGCCGACACAAGGCGTGCTGGGCGTGGGCGTGTCGCATCGCGTCGATCGCGCTGACTTTCTGGCGTTTCTCGACGGCTGGCTCGCACGTGGCGGCATGTTCGTGCGCATCGGTTCGGGCGCGCTGATGATGGCGTACACCGCAGCGGGACGGCTCATCGGATATTACGAGCCGCATATTCATGCGTGGGATTGTCTGGCCGGTATCGTGCTCGTGCAGGAAGCAGGTGGGCAGGTCAGCGACTTCCTCGCCGACGATGGACTCACGCGCGGCAACCCGATTCTCGCTTCGAGTAAGGCGCTCTACAACACGCTGAACGATGTGGTGAACGCATCGACACAGCGGCATGCGTCATCTCCTGACTAAGCGTTTTCACGGCATTGATTTCACCGTGATTGCATTCGATTGCAATTTCTCGCGTGAGCAAGACGACGACAGACCCGATGCGAACGATGTCCGGACGACACGAAAAATTCACCGACCACGGCCAGCCATGTCACGGTGAGGTCACACTGAATTTCTACAATTCGTCTCGTTATCCGAATCGCATTTCTTCGGCGTCGTTTTGCACACGTGTGCAAATGATTTGCAAAAACACGGAATGGGATTCGGTGCCGTTGATGACCTGCGTCTGCCTAGACGCACAAGGAGAGTTCGATGTCTGGAGCGAATGGCGTCATGCCGGCGCTGCAAGTCCCGGCGTTGCCCAGTTGGTTGGTGGCGCCGCGTGCTTCGCAAGCGCTGCGATTGGGTGGCGTGATCGCATTGCACGTTGCGGCCCTCATGCTGGCGCTGCAATGGCATAGCGAACCGACGTTGATCACGCCGCCTGCGCCCATTTACGCCACGCTCGTTCAAGACACGCCGACGCCTGCCGTCACGCAATCGCCGCCGCCTCAACCCCAGAAGCCGGAACCGAAGCCACAAGTCACGCCGAAGGCAACGCCGCGCCCGGTCGCCCCGTCGCCGAAAAGCGAACCCGCGCCAAGTGCTCCGGCGACCGACCCGACACCGGCAGCCCCGGCAACGGCCGCGCCGAGCGCCGCAGCCGCACCGGCAGCAACGCCGTCACCCGTGGTCCCGGCGACGCCGCGCACCATCACGCACGGCGTGCAGTACCTGCGCGCCCCGGTGCTCACCTATCCGGAGTCGTCGCGCCGCATGGGCGAGGAGGGTGTCGTGACGGTGCGCGTACTCGTGGGTGCCGACGGACTGCCGCGCGAAATTACGGTGCGCCAGTCGTCCGGCTCTGCCGCACTCGATGCCGCCGGCATTCGCGCCGTGCAGCATGCCGTGTTCAAACCCTATACCGAGGACGGCAAGCCGCAAGCCGTCTATGTGATCGTGCCGCTGCGTTTTTCGCTCGACACCTGACCTCACCTGACCCGCCTATTTCTACCGAGGCTTTTATGGCAACTCCTCAATTCGGATTCGAAACACTGTGGGCGCAAGCCGACGGCGTGATCAAGGGCGTCGCCCTTTTGTTGTTCGTGATGTCGGTGGCGTCGTGGTACGTCATCGTGACGAAGGCGTTCGCCAACTGGCGCTTGCGCCGCATGGCCGATCAGGCGACCGGCGCGTTCTGGAAGGCGGGCTCGCTGCGCGACGGTGTCGCCACGCTCGACGGCGACGCGCGCGGCAACCCGTTTGTCGAACTCGCGCACACGAGTCTGGACGCCACGCTGCAACATCATCAAGCCACCGCCGCCGGACGCACGCCGCCGGTACTGTCCGACTGGTTGACTCGTGCGCTGCGCGAGCGCATTGCGCGCCGTCAGGTGCGCATGCAAAGCGGTATGCCGGTGCTGGCTACCGTTGGTTCCAGCGCACCGTTCATCGGTCTGTTCGGCACCGTGTGGGGGATTTATCACGCGCTGATGACCATCGGTGCATCGGGGCAGGCCAGCATCGGAGAAGTGGCGGGCCCGGTCGGCGAGACGCTGGTGATGACCGCGCTCGGTCTGGCCGTCGCGATTCCCGCCTCGCTGGCTTACAACGCCTTGCTGCGCGCCAACAAGACGTCGGTGGCCGCGTTGTCCGCGTTCATCTACGAACTGCACGACATGATTGTCGTCGGACAGCGTTTGCCGGAAGGCGGTGAACGTATCGACGCCGGTGCCGACGCCGAGGTGAAGGCGCTCGTGACGGCCAAGGAATCGCGCCGCCGTGAAGCCATGCCGGAGGCTGCGTAAATGGCCGGTGCCGTGCATAACGACGTCGAAGACGACTTCAACCCCGAGATCAACACCACGCCGCTGGTGGACGTGATGCTGGTGCTGCTCGTGATCTTCATCATCACGATGCCCGCCCTGCAACACGCCGTGAAGATTGATTTGCCGCGTGCGGCGTCGGCACCCGCCGAAGTCAAACCGGAAACGATCGACGTGGCGATCGATGCCACGGGCGTCATTCACTGGAACGACCGTGTCGTCGACCTCGACGGCATGCGTGCCTTGATTACCGACGCCGCCCGTGCGCAGCCGCAACCCGAACTGCATCTGCGCGCCGACCGCAAGACGGCTTACGAGGACGTCATGCAGGTGATGTCGGCGGCGCAGTCCGGCGGCCTCGCCAAGATCGGTTTCGTCAGCGAGGCGGCGAAACGCTGAAGGCCCAACGGCCGGAATCCAGATCTCGCGTCTTCGTGCGCGGCTTCGCAAAGACTCACCGAGTTCCACCCATTTCGATAAGGCACACCGGCCGCTGCTGCGGCACCGGTGGGGGCGTTTGCGCGCCCGCATCGGTGCCAACGGCAACACCAACGTAGCCGGTTGCCAGATAACCACAACCCTTCGCACACCACTTCGATCACCATGCGCCACGATCTATCGCAACGCCTGACGCATCGCAAGACTGCACCCGCGACCGCATTTGCCGCTTCACACGTGTCTCCCCATACTTCGACGCTGTACGCGCGCCTCGTCGCGGCTGGACTCTGTCTGGCAGGCTTGCTGCCGCTCGCCGCGCAAGCGCAGGCAAAGGCAGACGCCGCCGCCACAACCGTAGTGGCAGCGGCCGGCAGTGAAGCCACGCTGCCGGAAGTGAATGTCTCCGCCGCCCAGATCACGTCGCCCACGAGCCTCAAGCGCAGCGCCAGCGCCGGTGCACTCGGCGATCACCCGGAAATCGAAACGCCGTTCTCGATCAAATCGGTGTCCGGCGAAGAGATCGAAGACCGTCAGGCCAACATCCTCTCGGAAGCGGTCAAGTACGACGCGTCGGTCACGTCGATCAGCACGAGCTACAGCACGCACCCGGCCACGCTCGCCGTGCGTGGCCTGCCGCTCGACGACCTCAACGGCTACAAGATCGACGGTCTGGCGAGCGTGAACCGTGGCGTGGAAATGCCGCTGGAAATGTTCGACCGCATCGAAGTGCTCAAGGGCCTGACCGGCTTCATGTACGGCTTTGGCAGCCCCGGCGGTATCGTCAACTACGTGACCAAGCGGGCGACCGAACAATTCACGCTGAGCTATGACCAGGGCTGGTCGGAAGACGGCGTGTGGAAGGAGCACCTCGACACGGGCGGGCGCTTCGGCAAGGACGACCGCTTCGGTTTCCGCTTCAACGCGGTGCACGAGGAAGGCAACGCGGCCGCCGACAGCGCCAAGATCAATCGCACGT
The DNA here is from genome assembly GCF_002179865.1 of Pandoraea sp. PE-S2R-1. NCBI lineage: Bacteria > Pseudomonadati > Pseudomonadota > Betaproteobacteria > Burkholderiales > Burkholderiaceae > Pandoraea > Pandoraea sp. PE-S2R-1. The sequence goes on from NZ_NGUR01000017.1 coordinate 443,350, forward strand.
CGGTGGGCCTCGGCCTCGACGCGCGCCTGACCAATGACCTGACCGTCACGCTCGACACGATGTGGCAAGAGCGCCGCACGTCCGGTGGTGTCGACATCATCACCAGCCCGAAGTACTCGGTGCCCGATCCGATTTCGGGCCGCTCGAAGCTGTATAGCAACGGCTCCTACACCGACGTGACCTACAAGATGGCCACGCTCGGCGTGCAGTACAAGATCGCGCCGGAATGGGTCGCCAAGGTGGCTTATCGCTACTCGGATTCGGTGCGCCAGTACAAGAAGGATCAGTACTACATTTCGAGCAACAAGGGCGACTACTCGGACCGCATCAGCGCTGAGTACCACAGCTACGAGTTCGATGAAGTGCAGGCAACGGTCGAAGGCAAGTTCAAGACCGGGCCGCTCACACACGAAATCGTCCTCGGTGCGAGCAACCTGGTGCTGCTGTCGAACAAGTCGGTCAATACGCCGAAGGTGGTGGTCGGCAACGGCAATCTGTACTCGCCGACGATCTACTCGGCCAACAACGTGAACTTCAGCGGCGGCACGTACGGTGACGACAAGCTGACGCAACGCGCGATCTTCGCGAGCGACCGTATCTCGTACGGCTCGTGGTCGTTGCTCGCCGGTGTGCGTTACCAGACGTACGACGAAATCGCGCATGCGTCGGCAACGGCAGCGGCCACCACGTACCACGCCTCGCCGGTCACGCCGACCGTGGCGTTGATGTACACGCCGCGCAGCGATCTCACGTTCTACACCAGCTATGTCGAATCGCTGGAGCAGGGCGGTACTGCCGACAGCACGACGAAGAATGCCAACCAGCAGATGGCCCCGATCAAGAGCCATCAGTACGAAGTGGGCGTGAAGACGGATCAGGGGCGCTGGCGTGCGACGGCGGCACTGTTCCGTGTGGAGCGCGGGGCGGAGTACGTCAACAGCGCGAACTACTTCGTGCAGGACGGCAAGGTGCGCTATCAGGGTGTTGAACTGGGTGGCTCGGTCGACGTGCTGCGCAGTCTGACGCTCGATGCCAGCGTGATGGGGCTGAATTCGGAATACGTCAATGCGGCCGCCGGCGTGAACGGCAAGCGTGCCGTCGGTGCGCCGAACTGGCAGGCCGCTTTCCAGGCAACGTGGCGCGTGCCGGCCGTGCAAGGTCTGTACTTCCAGTTTGGCGTGCGCTACCTCGGCGGCATGGCGATCGACTCGGGCAACGTGAATTACATCAACCCGTCGGCATTGCTCGACGCCGGTGTGGGTTACCGCACGCGCATGTATGGCAAGCTCGTGACCCTGCGTGCCAACGTGACGAACCTGACCGATCGCCGCTACTGGTCGTACTACCAGGAGAACTACCTCCAGGTGGGGGCACCGCGTACGCTCAGCCTGAACGCGCGTATCGACTTCTGATGGGGAGACAGAAATCCATGCAACGACATTGCCGGAATAGCGGCGGAATGTGGGCGGCGCTGGCGGTGGTCATCGCCAGCGGCCTGACGACGGCGCTGGTGTCGCCGGCTGCGATGGCTGCGGAGGCATCCGCCGCAGATTCGGCGGCGAAGGCATCGGCGCCTTCGGGGATGCGTCTGGAGCGCGCCGTGATCGTGATGCGTCATGGCGTGCGCGCAGCAACCGACACGCCCAAGATGGACGCGGCGTCTGCGCAACCGTGGCCCGCCTTCGAGGTCGCCGATGGGCAACTGACGCCGCATGGCTACAAGGCGGTGACGTTGCTTGGCACGTGGGAGCGCCAGACGCTCAATCGCGCCGGGCTGCTGGGCAAGGCGGCGTGTGCGGGGGCGGCCGACACGTTCGTCTGGACGAGCCCGTCGCCACGAACGCAGGCGACAGCCAAGGCGATGCTCGACGGCATGTTCCCGGGCTGTGGTGTGCCGGTGCGGCACACCACCAATGCATTGGACACGCTGTTCCATGGCGCGGAGATCGGCCTTGGCGCCCCCAATCCGAAGCAGGCAAACGAGGCCATTCTGCAAGCCATGGGCGGCTCGCCCGAACTGGCGCGCAAGAAGTACGAAGCTGACGTCGCAGCGATGGTCGAGGCGGTCGGCGTACCGGCCGACTGCGCCGCCAAGCGCGGTAGTGATGCGTGTGGTCTGTATGCCAAGGCGTGGGGTGTGAAGGACAGCGGCAAGATCGGTCTGACTGGGCCGGTGTCGGTCGGCGCGAGCATGAGCGAGACCATTCGCATGCAATACGCCGATGGCTGGCCGCTTGAGCGCATTGCCTTCGGGCACGTGAAGGGCGAAGACGATGTCATCCGTCTGATGGGCCTGCGCAGCGCCAAGTACGACCTCGTCAACCACACGCCGTATCTGGCGCGACGCGGTGCCTCGCAGTTGCTGAGTCAGGTGGCCATGGCCATCGAATCAGGGCCGGGTGTGGCGAAGGCCAAGCCGGTGAAGGGTGGTCCGCCGCCCGCGCGCCTGACGCTGTTCGTGGCGCACGACACCAACATCTCGCAGGTGCGCGCGATGCTCGGTTTCGACTGGAAGCTCGGTGCGTATCGCGAGAACGATGTGGTGCCGGGTGGCATGCTGATGTTCGAGCGCTTTGTGCGCCAGCGCGACGGCAAGCGTTTCGTGCGCGTGTCGTATGTTGCACAGAGCCTCGATCAGACGCGCAATCTCGTGCCGCTTGACGACGCGCATCCGCCGTTGCGCGCTGTCTATCAATCGAAGTCCGTTGGTAACGAGTGGATGACGTTGGCGCAGTTCGAATCGTTGACGGCTGGTGTCATCGATCGGGAGGCTATCGCGCCGGAAGCTTACGTCGATACGAAGTAAGCGACTCAATCAGCCTCAATGCAATGGGCGGCGCTTTGTGCGTCGCCCATTGTCTTTATGGCGTCGCCGCGCTCCCGCGCAGCAATTCCCCGAATCGCCCCTCGCACCAGCGCATCACGTCGTTGGGTTCTCTCCCAAATCGCCACAGCATGCGCACCGGCAATTGCGGCAACCCCAAGTCGTCGCAGCGCAGTTCGTGCAGGTCTTCGTACTGGGCGATGTCGATGGGCAGCACGGCCCAGCCGAGCTTGTCGACCACCATGCTGGCGATCACATACGAGCTATCCGCGCGCCAGATCGACGGACTCAACTGCAACGGCGTGAAGTCGCCCATCTGCAACAGAATCTGCCGGTATTTCGCCAGATCGCCACGCGTCACGTGATCGCGGAAGGCCAGCGGGTGGTCGCCAGCCACGAAGACGCCCTGCACGGCGGAGCCCACGTACTTGTGCCCGAGCGCCGATGAAATCGCACCACGGTCGACGTGAAAGCCAATATCCGCGCGCTGCTTCTCCACGTACTCGGCCACTTCCGTCGACGTGCCATTAAGCAGCGTCAGCTCCAGATAGGCAAATTGGTGCGCGAGATCGCGAACCAGTTCGCTCACGGCCTGATAGGGCAACGCTTCGTCGATGGCGAGCGAGAGCTGCGGCTGCTCGCCGTACGCCAGCGCATTTGCCCGGTGATTCAGCCCTTCGGCCTGACGCAACAACTCTTTGGCTTCGAGCAACATGACGTCGCCCTGATCGGTCAGACGGGCATTGCGCCGGCTGCGGTCGAACAGCTCGAATCCCAAATCGGCTTCGAGCAAGGCAATGGCCGTGCTGACCGCCGATTGAGCTTTGCCCAGACGACGCGCGGCAGCCGATATCGAACCTTCTTCGGCCGCCGCCACAAAATAGCGCAATTGTTCAATTGTCCAGTTCATCCATCCATTCTATAGATAGGTTCCAACTTTTTCTAACATCGTTTTCAGGTCAGAATCGCGGTTCTCCTAGTGAAACGCCGAATTGAAACGCCGAAACAGGCGAGGCGGCAGACGACCGGATCTCCCGGTCCGGTGGTCTCAGGTTCAGACCCCTTCGCGCAACGCGCACCTGCCACCCACGGCGACCCATGAAAGAGACGCAGGTGCCCGGTTCCCCATCGCCGGCCCTGCCACCGGGTCGATGCAGCGCTCCCAACGCCGTGTCGACACCCCCCCGACCGGATGTCGTAAATCCAAGTTTCTACATGTCATCGAAAATCGAATACCGAACCCGCTTCGGAATGCTAACGGGCGCGCTCGCGGGCCTGCTCCTGCTCGCTGCCTGCACGGATCGCGGCAAAGAAGACAAAGCCGACGCTACGCCGGAGGCCGTCGTGCGCACGGTCGAACGTCGTGCCGAGCCACTCACGACCCAGCAGCCGGGACGCCTTGAGGCTTACCGCAGCGCCGACGTGCGTGCGCGCGCTGGCGGCGTGGTCATCGAGCGTCGCTATCAGGAAGGCCAGAAGGTCGCGCGCGGCGACGTGCTGTTCCGCATCGACCCGCAGCCGCTGTCGGCGGCGCTCGATGCCGCACGCGGTGCGCTCGCCAAGGCACAGGCCGAACATGACTCCGCCAAGGACAAGATCGAGCGCTATCGCGGTCTGCTCGAAGAGCGTGCCATCAGCGCCCGCGAAGACGCCGAATCACGTGCTGCGGAAGCCCGCACGCGTGCCGACGTGCTGGCCGCGCGCGCCGAAGTTCGTCGCGCCGAGTTGAATCTTGGTTACACGAGCGTCGTCTCGCCCATCGCGGGCCGCGTGCGTCGGGCCGAGGTGACGGAAGGCGCGTTGGTCGGTCTCGATTCGCCGACGTTGCTCACGCGCGTCGAGCAGATCGATCCGATCTACGTGAACTTCTCGCAACCGGCCGCCGAGGTGTACGCCATGACGCGCGATCTGCGCGCCGGCAAGTTGCAGAACGGCAACGAAGCGGCCGCGCCGAAGGTGCATGTCACGCTGCCCGACGGCCGCGAATACGACCTGCCGGGCAAGCTGCACTTTACCGATCTCGCAGTCGATCCGGGCACCGACACCATCGCCATGCGCGCACTGCTGCCGAACCCGGACGGCGTGCTGCTGCCCGGCGCTTTCGTACAGGTGCGCATGCAGGGGGCGGTCAATCCGAACATCGTGCGGGTGCCGCGCGAGTCGCTGCTTCGTACGGGGAATGGTGCGGTTGTCCGCGTGGTCGATGCGCAAGGCAAGGTGCACGACACCAAGGTGCGCGCCGAAGCGATCGAGGGTCGCGACTGGCTCGTGACCGACGGTCTCAAGGGCGGCGAGCAGGTGATCGTGCACAACGTGGCGCAGTTCGCCGACGGCATGCAGGTCAAGGTGAAGGCAGATGGCGAGCCGAAGGTTGCCGCCAAGCCGGCCAGCGCTGCTGCCGCGGCTACGCCCGCTACCCCTGAAGCCCAAGCCAAACTTGAATCCGATCCGGCGCGTGCCGGACCGGCCTCCAAAGCGGAGACGCTCTAACAATGGCTCGTTTCTTTATCGATCGCCCGGTATTCGCTTGGGTGATCGCGTTAATCATCACGCTGGTGGGTCTGCTGTCGATCCGGTCGCTGCCGGTGGCGCAGTACCCCGACATCGCGCCGCCTGTCGTCAGCATCTGGAGCAGCTATCCGGGCGCGTCGGCCAAAGTGGTCGAAGATTCGGTGACTGCCGTGATCGAGCGCCAGATGAATGGCGCGCCGGGGCTGATGTACATGTCGGCCTCGAGCGGCAACGGCGAATCGTCGATCAGCCTGTCGTTCCGTCAGGGCACCAGTCTCGATCTGGCCGCTGTCGAAGTGCAGAACCGGCTGAAGACCATCGAATCGCGTCTGCCCGAAGTCGTTCGTCGCTACGGCGTGAAAGTCGAACGCGCGGCGGACAACGTGCAGATGGTGGTCACGCTCTCGTCGAGCAATCCGTCGGTCGATGAGTTCGACCTCGGCGAAATCGCGGCGGCGCAGGTCATGAACCAGCTCAAGCGCGTGCCCGGTGTCGGGCAAGTGCAGTTCTGGGGCACGGAGAAGGCCATTCGTATCTGGCCCGATCCGTCCAAGCTGGTGGCGCTTGATCTCACCGCCTCCGACATCGTCTCGCGAGTACGTGCTTACAACGCGCGTGTGACCATCGGCGATCTCGGTGCCGGGGCAACGCCCACGGCAGCCCCCATCAACGCCAACATCGTCTCAGACAGCGCGCTGTCGACACCGGAGGAGTTCGCCAATATTCCGTTGCGCGTGCGCGCCGACGGTTCGGCGATCCGGCTGGGCGATGTGGCGCGCGTGGAGCTGGGTGCGTCGGATTACAACTACTCGTCGCGCGTCGACGGTCTGCCGGCCACGGCCATGGGCATCAAGCTCGCTGCCGGGTCGAATGCCATCGAAGTGATGAAGGCCGTGCGTGCCGTCATGGACGAGCAGGCGAGCCTGTTCCCGGCCGGGGTGTCGTATCAGATCCCGTACGAAACCGCGTCGTTCGTGAAGGTGTCGATCCAGAAGGTCTTCAAGACCTTGCTCGAAGCCGTGGTGCTCGTGTTTCTGGTGATGTACCTGTTCATGCAGAACCTGCGGGCCACGCTGATCCCGACACTCGTCGTGCCGGTCGCGTTGCTTGGCACCTGCGGCGTGCTGCTCGGACTGGGCTATTCGATCAACACGCTCACGATGTTCGGGATGGTGCTGGCCATCGGCATTCTGGTGGACGATGCCATCGTTGTGGTCGAGAACACCGAACGGATCATGGTCGAGGAAGGGCTGCCGCCTTATGCCGCGACGGTCAAGGCCATGCGGCAGATCAGCGGCGCCATCGTGGGTATTACGGTCGTGCTGGTGACGGTGTTCGTGCCAATGGCATTCTTCTCGGGCGCCGTGGGCAACATCTATCGCCAGTTCGCGGTCACGCTGGCGGTGTCGATCACCTTCTCGGCGTTCCTCGCCCTCTCGTTGACGCCCGCGTTGTGCGCCACGTTGTTGCGCCCGATCTCGGCCGATCACCACGAGAAACGAGGTTTCTTCGGCTGGTTCAACCGTACGTTTGCGTTGGGCACGGAGCGCTACACGCGAACGGTCAGCAATACGCTGCGTCGTCCGTGGCGTGCCATTGTGGTCTACGCGGCGGTGTTGATTGCCGTGCCGCTGGCGTTCATGCGCTTGCCGTCGGCCTTCATCCCGGAGGAAGACACCGGCAGCTTCATGGTGATGGCCTCGGAGCCGCAAGGCGCGACGCTGCCCGAAGCGATGACGGCTCTCACGCGTATCGAGTCCTATCTGATGAAGGACGAGCCGGTCAAACACGTCTTCGTGCTGGGCGGCTGGAACGAGTTCGGTGCCGGGCCGGGCGGCGGCATGTTGTTTGTGACGCTGAAAGACTGGCACGAGCGCACATCGAAGCACGACGGCGTGAATGCCATCGTCGATCGCGTGAATGCGAAGTTCGGCGGTCAGCCGGACCGCATGGTGCTGGCGATGAACAGCCCGGCGTTGCCGGAACTGGGTTCGTCGAACGGCTTCAGCCTGCGCTTGCAGGACCGAGCCGGGGTGGGCAACGAAACGCTCATCGCCGCGCGCGATCAACTGCTCAAACGCGCGGTCGACGACCCGGTGCTCAAGAACGTGATCTTCGCCGGTCAGGGCGATGTGCCCCAGATCGACGTCACGCTCGACCGTCGCAAGATGGAAGCGCTCAAGGTGAGCATGGACGAAGTGAACACGACGCTCGCGACCATGTTCGGTTCCGACTACGTGGGCGACTTCATGCTCGGCGCGGAGAACCGACGTGTGATCGTTCAGGCCGATGGCCGTCAGCGCGTGTCGCCGGAGAACGTCGGCAATCTGCGCGTGCGCAATGCCAGCGGCGAAATGGTGCCACTGTCGTCCTTCGTGTCGCTCAAGTGGAAGCTCGGTGCGCCGCAGTTCAAGCGTTACAACGGCTATCCGTCGTTCACGCTGCAAGGGGAATCGGCACCGGGCAAGAGCAGTGGCGAAGCCATGGCGCGCATGGAGCAACTGATGGCCGACATGCCGAAGGGCATCGGCTACGAGTGGAGCGGCCAGTCGCGCGAGGAGCGTATTTCCGGCGCGCAGGCACCGATGCTGTTCGCGTTGTCGATCCTGGTGGTGTTTCTCGCACTCGCCGCGCTCTATGAAAGCTGGGCCATTCCGGCGTCCGTCATCATGGTGGTGCCTCTGGGGGTGATCGGTGCGTTGAGCGCAGTAAGCCTGCTTGGCATGCCGAACGATATTTACTTCAAGGTCGGTTTGATTGCGACCATCGGTCTGTCGGCGAAGAACGCGATTCTGATCGTGGAAGTGGCGAACGATCTGGTCAAGCACGGCATGAGCTGGATCGATGCGGCGGTGGAAGCCGCGCGTCTGCGCCTGCGCCCGATCGTGATGACGTCGCTTGCCTTCGGCTTCGGCGTGGTGCCGCTGGCGATCGCAACGGGCCCCGCGTCCGGCGCGCAGCGCGCGATCGGTGTCGCGGTGCTGGGCGGGATCGTGACGGCCACGGTGCTGGCGATCTTCCTCGTGCCGTTGTTTTTCCTGTGGGTCGGGCGCTTCGTGCGCCGGCCGAATCCGAATCAGGCGGACGCTGCGGTTGATGTGAAGCCGGCCGCCGAGGGGAATGTATGACGAAGTTTCGACCCCGCAATCGCGGGATGACCGTGGGCCGCATCGCTAGTCTGGCGCCGTTCGCCTTGCTGGCCGGTTGCACACTGGCGCCGACGTACGAGCGTCCGGCGGCACCGATGCCGACGACTTATGACGCCTCGCCGGACGGCTCGGTGCCGGCTTCGGCGTCGCTCAGTTCGATGACGGCACTCACTGCCGCCCCGACGGCCGATGCCGATTGGGCGGAGGTGTTCACCGACCCGGGCCTGCAAGCGTTGATCCGCAAGGCACTGGTGCAGAATCGCGACCTGCGGCTGGCCTCGCTGCGCGTACAGGAAGCGCGCGCGTTGTACGGCATCGAAGCCGCGAACCTGCTGCCGAGCGTGCAGGCAGGCGGTGCCTTCGGCCGCCAGCGGTATGCCGGGACGTCGGACGGCAACGGCGGCACGACGGGCAATTACGTCGCCAACGACTTGCGTGCGACGGTGGGTGTGAGCGCATTCGAACTCGACTTCTTCGGTCGTGTGCGCAGCCTGCGCGACGCGGCGCTTCAGGAGTATCTCGCCAGCGAGGAAGCGCAGCGCGCGGCGCAGGTGAGTCTGGTCGCCGAGGTCGCCACGTCGTACATCGGTCTGGTCGCGCTCAGCGAGCAGATTTCCTATGCCCGCGACGTATTGGCGGCACGCGAGGAAGGCATTCGGGTCATCCGTCTGCGGGCCGAACGAGGTCTGGTCGACGATCTCGATCTGAACACCGAGACGACGCAGGTCGAAGTCGCGCGTGCAGCGCTTGCCGAACGGGAGCGCCAACGCAGTCAGGTCGTGCACGCGTTGCAGGTGCTCACGGGCGACGTCGGCACCCGGCCGGTTGCCGCTGCCACGCTTGACGACGCGTTCGTCGTGCCGGTGGCGGCAGGGTTGCCGTCGTCGCTGCTGATGCGCCGTCCGGACATCCGCCGCGCCGAAGCGCAGTTGCGCGCGACCAATGCGAATATCGGTGCGGCGCGCGCCGCGTTCTTCCCGTCGATCAAGCTCACGACTGAGATCGGCACGGCCAGCACGCGCTTTGCCGATCTGTTTGGTGCAGGCTCGGGTGTCTGGTCGTTCCTGCCGCAGATCACCGTGCCGATTTTCGACGGTGGCCGCAATATTCAGGGCCTGAACCTTGCCGAAGTGCGCAAGGAAATGGCCGTGGTCACGTACGAGCAGACCATCCAGACGGCGTTTTCCGAAGTGGACGATGCGCTGACGGCACAGACGCAACTGGCGCGTCAGTTTCAGGCGCAGAAACGCGTATCGGATGGCGAGCGTGAGCGGCTGCGGCTGGCCAAGCGCCGTTATGTGAACGGCGTGGCGAGCTACCTCGAACTGCTCGATGCGCAGCGCAGCGAGTTTCAGGCGGCGCAGCAGTTGATCGACGTGAAGCAGCGCGTGCTCGTCAATCACGTGGCGTTGTATCGCGCGTTGGGCGGTGGCTGGGAGCCGCAGCCGTCGGCATCGTGATCGGCTGATCTGCGTTCAGGGCGTCGCTGTCAAAGAAAAACCCCGCCGGTTCGAGAGACCCGGCGGGGTTTTTTTTTACATCAGGCGATGCGCTTTAGAACGCGAAGCGGCCTTCGGCAGCAATCTTTGCGAGCGGCTCACGCGGGCTCGGCACTTCACGCGAACGCAGGCCTTCCGGTAGCGTGGCGGGGTCGCCCGGGCGGCCGATAGCGACGGCGGCTTCGATCGTGTACTTCGACGACAGGTCGAGTTCGTTGCGGATCTTGTCGTGCTCGATGCCGGCCATGGCGTGCGTTGCCCAGCCCGAGAGCGAGGCTTGCAGGGCGAGGTAGCCCCACGCGGCGCCCGTGTCGAGCGCGTGCGTCGGTGCCGGCACTTCCTGCTGCGAGCCCGGGGGCGTCAGCGTCGACTTCGAGATCACGATGACGATGGCGGCCGCGTGCTTGGCCCAGCTTTGGTTGAATTCGTTGAGAAAGCCGACGAACTGTTCCCAGTGCGGCGTGCCGCGACGGGCATACACAAAGCGCCACGGTTGCGCGTTGTAGGCCGACGGCGCCCAGCGGGCGGCTTCGAAGAACGTGTTCAGCGTGGCTTCCGGCAGCGTTTCGTCGGTGAACGCGCGCGGCGACCAGCGGGCCACGAATTGCGGGTCGATCGGATGGTCGGCTTGGCGGGGCGTCGTGTCGGTCATACGGAGAGTCTCGTAGGCAAAGGGAAGTCGAAGGGTGAAGCTGGACTATCGGGGCGCTAGCATACCAAGCCGGCGCGCCGATCCCAACCAATATCGGGGCACGTGCATATATCATGACGCTCCATGAACACCCTCAAGAACATGCGGATCTTCGTGCGTGTGGCCGATGCGGCAAGCTTTGCCGGTGCGGCGCGTGCGCTCGACATGACCACGCCACAAGCCTCGAAAGCGGTCTCGGAACTCGAAGCGCATCTGCGCACCCGTCTGCTCCATCGCACGACGCGAAAGCTGGCGCTGACCGACGCCGGTCATCGCTATCTCGCGCGTTGCCGCGAGATTCTCTCGATGGTCGAAGACTCCGAGGCGGAGGCCGGTGCCGCAAGCGCTGCGCCGAGCGGCACGCTGCGTCTGCACGCGCCTGCCAGCTTCGGGCAGGTGTTCGTCATCCCCGCACTGGCGCGATTTCTTGAGCAACACCCCGACGTACAGGCCGATCTCATTCTGTCGTCACGGGTGCCTGACCTGCTCGAACAGAACATCGACGTGTCGCTGCGGCTGGCGACGGCGCAGTTGCCCGACTCTGGCCTCGTCTCGACGCGTATCTGCCGCATGGCTTCGGTGTTGTGCGCTGCGCCGCTCTATCTGGAAATGCACGGTGCCCCCGGCTCACTGGACGAGTTGGCACAGCACACGCAAGTGCGGCTTATCGCGCCGCACTATTCCGTCGATCACTGGCATTTCGAAGGGCCCGACGGGCGCGTGAAGATCCCCGTGCCCGCAGGGCGTCTGCGCGTGAATACGGCCGACTCGCTGGCGGCCGCGCTGATCAGCGGCTGCGGCGTGGGCCCGGTGCCGTTGCTCTCGGCGTTGCCCGCCTTGCGCAGCGGCGCGTTGGTGCGGGTGCTGCCCGACTATGAATTGCAGGGCACCAACGTGTACGCCGTCTATGCCTCTCGGTTGTATCTCGACGCGAAGGTCAAATCGTGGATTGAGTTTCTGCGGGTGTTTGTGGAGCAGGCGCTCGCCGCACCTGACGCAGCAACGCTACTGCCGCGCACGCGATAAGCAGGCCGATGCCGAGCGATACCCAGAGAATAGCGAGATCGCCCCAGTGCTCTCGCGCCAGTGCATAGCCCCAAGGGGCAATGGCCGAGAAGGCAAACGCGGGCGTCAGCAACGTGCCTAGCGCACGGGCATAGGCACCGGGTGCAAAGAGTTCCAGCGGCAGGCTGGCGCGCAGCAGCGTGGCCAGCCCGTTGAGTGCGCCGTAAGTGAAGATGAACACGGCCGCCACCACCAGCGACGACATGCCCGCCAGTCCCAGCGCGAAGCACAACGGCAGGCCGCAGCCGACGATCACGTTGAGCCTCACCGCGCTGGTCTGACGCGGTTGCAGCCACTCCAGCATGCGCGCACACACTTGCCCCAGCCCCCATAGCGCGGCGAGACCGACCGGCAGTCCTTGTGCGCCGAGCAACGCGGTCAGATGGGCGGCGAGTCCCGACGACAGGATCGACACCAGCGCCATGACGCTGCCGTAAAGCAGAGCGGGGCGCCACGGCAAGGCCGTCGATGCCCTGTGTGTCTCACCTGCCGTCGCTGCACGCGGTGGCGTCGGCGGCAGGCTGCACAGCAACCCCCACGCGATCAAACCGAATCCGCCGTACACCCACACCCCCGCGCGCCATCCCCATGCATCACCGAGCCAATTGCCCAACGGCCAGAACACGGTCGTGGCGAGCCCGCCCATCAACGTGATCTGTGTCATCGGCCGGCGTGCGGCAGCGCCATAAAGCGCGGCGAGCGTCGCGAAAGCGGCATCGTAGAGCGACAACCGCATACCGACGCCAAGCAGGCACCACGCGCCATAGAACTGCACCAGCGTCGTGCTGGTGGCGAGCACCGCGCAGCCTGTCGAACAGATGAGTGTGCCGGCGCACATCACGCGCCGGCCACCGAAGCGTTCAAGCCAACGGCCCGAATACGGCGAGACGGCGGCCATGACCAGCATGGCGAGCGACGGGCCGGCAAACACGACCGTCTGCGCCCAGCCGGTCGACTGCACGATGCGCCAGGCAAAGGCGCCGGGCAGATAGAAGCTCACGCCCCAGTTGATCAGTTGCGCAAGACCTAGCGTGACGACGGTGGGCATGGTGATGTAGGGCGCATGCCGGGACGGGCAGCAACGAATGGCTGGGGGAGGTTGCCATGGTGCGCGCAACCCATCTCTTGGTAAAGTCTTGGCATCTTATTCGATCCATAAGGAAAACTTTGAGATGCGCCGCCTGAATCTGGATCAACTTCATACCTTTGCCGAGGTCATCGACGCCGGCAGTTTCTCCGCTGCCGCCGATCGCCTCGATCTCTCGCAACCGGCCGTCAGCCTTCAGGTGCGGCAACTGGAGCAGCGCCTGAACGTGCGCCTGATCGAGCGCGTGGGCAAGCGGCTCAAGCCGTCGTCGGCCGGACTGACATTGCTTGAACACGCGCGGCGTATCGATGCCGTCGTCGAAGAGGCTTTGCAGGCATTGTCCACACATGCCGAAGGTATCGCGGGAGAGGTCGCCATCGGCACGGGCGCCACCGCTTGCATTCACTTGCTGCCGCCCATGCTGCGAACGATGCGAAAGCGCCACCCGGCGCTCGACATTCGCGTGAGCACCGGCAACACCGATGATGTTTTAGCAGCCGTAACGGAGAACCGTCTCGACGTGGGGCTGGTGACGTTGCCCGCTGCCGGACGCAGCTTGCATATCACGCCGGTGTTGCGTGATGAGTTCGTCGCCATCGGTGCATCGGGCGCGCAAGACTGGCCCGAAAAAGTGACGCCGCATGCGCTGGCGGCGATGCCGATGGTGGCGTTCGAAACCGGCAGCAGCACACGGCTTTTGATCGATGAGTGGTTTTTGCAAGCGGGGTTGCGTGTGCGTCCGGTCATGGCGCTCGGCAGCATTGAAGCCATCAAGGAAATGGTCGCTGCGGGGCTCGGCTACAGCATCGTGCCGCGCATGGCCGTGAGCGCCGCGCACCATCGACGAGGCCTGCGCATTGCCGCGTTGACGCCGGAACTCTCGCGCACGCTGGCGATCGTCGTGCGGCAGGATAAACCGCTCGCGCCCGGTTTGCGCCGCGTGTTGCAAGCGCTGGAAGGTCTGGGTAGCGCGACATGATGTCGCATGTTAATAATTGGCAGTCCACGTCAATGGGGCGTGTTGTTTTACTGCTCAAAATAAACTATCCGCAAAATGCGAAGCTCGGACTACAATGCGCCAACATCGGCATCTAACAAGAAAGTGCAATTGGAAATGCATCACAATCTTTACCGATATGAGGGGCTCCTCAGCGCCCGCTCGGTCGAGGCGCTTGACGCAGAATTTCAGCAACTGACGCACGTACTGGGTTATCACGCGCTGTTCTATGCACCGTTGCTGCCGCGCCGCGAGCGCGAGGCGGCGGCGTTTCACGCGGGTGACGAGCGCATTACCGCCGAGGGCATGCCGAGCCGGCACATCTTTACGACGTTTCCGGGCGCGTGGATCGAGCGCTACCAAGTGGCCGGCTACGCGGAAGTCGACCCGGTGCTCATCGCCGCGAACCTGTCGCCGCTGCCGATTCTCTGGCGCTCGTTTCTCACACAGAAACGGCCACATCCCATTTTCGCGGATGCGCGTGAGCACGGGCTCGGCTGCGGTGTGACCGTGCCGCTGTACGGTGCGGCCGGCGAGCGTGCCATCTTCACTGCGGCAACTTCACAATCGCCGGACGAGTGCGCCGAACACGAAGCGCGCATGATGGGCGAGATTTATCTGGGCGCGCTGTATTTCCATCAGGCCGTGCAGCAACTCGACATGCAGTGGGTGGCCAGCCGCAGTGCGGGCAAATTGAGTCCGCGCGAGATCGAGAGTCTGCTGTGGGCGGCGCGCGGCAAGACGGCATGGGAAATCGGACTGATTCTGAAGATATCCGAGCACACCGTGACGTTCCACATCAATAACGCCAAGCGCAAACTGGGTGCCGTCAATCGGCATCAGGCCATTGCCGCAGCCATTAGCAGCGGATTAATTGCCCCCTGAATTCACGGGCGACGTTGATTCATCGCCCTGAATTCCCCTGTATTTCCCCGGAAACTTCGCCTTCCCATTCCCATGGGATGAAATGGCTCGATCTTCGAGAGATCGATGCCATCTCGCCGTCGCCTGTTCGCCATTCCGGCGCCATTTAGCGCGCAATTCGCCCCGATTTAACAGCTTTTGCGAAACAGTGTGTTGTCGCAATCGGGCTGGCTCATTGCTAGGGGAAAACTATAATTTACTCAGGACGAAAGCTGGCTCGCATGCGGTTTTCGCTCCCTGAGCGTCAAATTAACGATAAAAGGAGTTTTCCATGAAAAAGAACCTGCTGACTGCCGTCGCGCTCGTTGGCTTTGCCATGGCCGCCGGTTCGGCATTTGCCGACCAGACGCAAACGGGTGGTGTGACGCGTGCGCATGTACGTGCCGAACTGCAAGCCGCGCGTGAACTCGGTCTTTCGCCGGTGACGGAATTCAACTTCCCGTACACCTACGAGCAGTCGATTCAACTGCAAAAACGTACGGCCGAAATTGAAGCCGCACAGCAAGGTGTCGCAACGCAACCGATGACCAACTAAGCACGCAAGCCTACGTTGTCAGTTTGACCCGCTGTTAGCTGCACCCGATTCGCCGACGGCCCGCCTGACCTTTGCGGTCCCGCCCGCGCCGCGCGAATCAACCCGACGCCGTACCGCGTCACTTACCACAGCCCCGCCCGAGGATTCGTTCCCGACGGGGCTTGTGTGTTTCTGGGGCCCGGTGTTTGAGGCCGAGGCAAAGAGAAAGCGGATGTGTCTTGCGACGACATCCGCTTTTTTGCGTCCGGCTTTACCGGTCGGCTCAGTTTGTCTTGACGACCGGTGATTCGGGGGCGTTCTGCACGTTCTCCCCCTTCTCGTGCTTTGCGTGCGATTCCGCCAGCGAAGTCGCATCGTTGGCGGCACTTGATTGCCAGCCACCGCCAAGGGCCAGAAACAGGTTGATCTGGTCCATGGCGACTTGTGTCTGCGAGGCGGCCAGTGCCGCTTCCGTGCTGGCGTGCGTGCGATCGGCGTCGAGACTCGTGAGGTACGGCGCGCGCCCGGCCTGATACAGCCTGCGGTTCTGATCCGCCGCGAGACTCGACTTGTCGCGGGCGTCGCGCAGGGCGTCGTCGCGTTCGAGTTCGTGGGTGTAGGCCGACAGGGACGTCTGCGTTTCCTGCAAGGCCTTGAGCACCACGCCGTCGAAGTGCGCGAGCGCAGCATCGGCGCCGGCTTCCATGCCCTTGATGTGGGCGCGCACGCCGTTGGTCGGCAGCGACCACGAGATCATCGGGCCCACGCTCCATTGTTCCGTACGGCCTTGCCCGAAGTGTTCGAGCATGCCGCTGGCACCCACCGACGCGCCGATACGGATTGTCGGATACAGGTCCGCCGTTGCCACGCCGATCTTGGCCGTGGCCGAGGCCAGCTCGCGCTCTGCCTGACGCACGTCGGGGCGGCGTTTGAGCAGCGCCGTACCGTCACCGACGGGCAGGGCCTGCTTGAGTTGCGGAATCTGACGGCACTCGGTCACCTTCGGATCGAGCGAGCCCGGCACCTTGCCGAGCATCACGGCGAGCCGGTACGTGGCGGCTTCGTGTTGTGCCTTGAAGTGGGGCAGGGCAGCGCGCAGCGTGTCGGCCTGCGACTGTGCGCGCAGCAGATCGGTCGGTTGATCGCGGCCGACGTCGACGAGCTTGCGCGTGATCGCCACGCTCTTTTCCTGCAACTTCAGTTGATCGTTGGCAATGTCGAACTCGTGATTGGCCGCGCAGCTTTGCACGTAGGCGCGCACGGTTTCGGCGGCCACGCTGACGCGGGCCACATCGAGCGCGGCGTGGCTGGCTTCGGCGGCGGCGAGCGCGGCTTCATCCGCACGGGCGAGTCTGCCGAAGAAGTCGATCTGATACGAAATCGACAGCGCTGCGGCGGCCAGATTGATCACCGGCAGCTTTTCTTCCTGAAGAAAACTCTCGCCCGAAAGCTGCGCACGCGCCGCGTTGGCTTCGACGCCGCCTTGCGGCAGATTTTCCGATTCGACTTCGTGATACATCGCAATCGCGCGCTGCACGTTGGCCACGGCCACGCGCACGTTGGTGTTCGCGGCGAGGGCCTGCTTCACGAGCGCGTCGAGCTTCGAGTCGTCGTAGAGTTGCCACCAGTCGTCCGGCACCTCACCAATCGACACGGCACGCTGGTTGGCCGTCGCGATCGGGCCATTGGCTTGCGCCGAGCGCATCACCGAGTTCTCCGGCAGATGGTAGTCGGGACCGACGGTGGTGCAGCCCGCGACGAGTGCTGCGGCCGCAGCCACCGCACTCATCAAGATCAATCTGGTTTTCACTGCTGTGCTCCCTGAAGGGAACCTGTCGTGCGCGCGGCGGCAACGGTGGTGTGCGCAGCGCTGTCAGTGGCCTCGGCGGCCTTGGTGGACTTCGACGGATTGCCTTCTTTCGATCCTTCTTCCGATTTATGGCCCTGTGCTTCCACGACCGTCACGGTGGCGGTGCGGCCGGCGACGAGCCGCATGTCCTTGGGCACATCGTCGAGCGCGATGCGCACCGGAATGCGCTGGGCAAGACGCACCCAGTTGAACGTCGGGTTGACGTTCGGCAGCATCGACGCGCCGCTGGTACGGTCGCGGTCTTCGATGCCTGCGACGATGCTTTGCACATGACCGTGCAGTACGTGACGCTCACCCATCAGGCGCACTTCAACCTTGTCGCCAATGTGGATGCCGCGCATCTTCGTTTCTTCGAAATAACCTTCCACGTGCAGCGAATTCGCATCGACCATCGAGAGCACCGGACGGCCCGTGCTCACGTAGTCGCCCACGCGCGGCAGGCGATCGTTCAGATAGCCGTCGGCCGGTGCCAGCACGCGGGTGCGTTCGAGATTGAGCTTGGCGAGTTGCACGGCGGCATTGGCTTGCGCCACCGCAGCTTCACCCGACTCGACCTTGGCCTGACCGGCTTCGACCACTTCCTTCGCGACGACTTCGGTCAGTTGATGATTGCGGGCGTTTTCGCGGCGCGATTGCGCCAGCGTGGCGCGCAGTGCGGCGGCGTTGGCTTCGGCCTGTTGCAGCGCCAGCGTGTAGCGGTCGCGGTCGATCACGAACAGCAGGTCGCCGCGATGCACGGGCTGGTTGTCCTTGACCTCGACATCGGTGATGAGGCCGGAGACGTCGGGCGCCACCTGCACGATGTCGGCGCGAATGCGGCCGTCGCGGGTCCACGGGGCGACGGTGTAGTAGTCCCACAGATGCAGGAGAACAAAGACCGCAACGACCGAGACGGCGAGCGTCAGGATGACGGGCCCAAGGGAGCGAAGTTTCAGTTTCATGATTGGCAGGCGCGCACGATAGCGACAATGCCGCCCAGCGCAATGATGTACACAGCAAGGTTGAATAACGAACGGTGCCAGACCAGCTTGTAAAAGCCGGTGCGCGCAAGCACGAAGCGCAGCGCACCTGTCAGCACGAAGGCCACGATCATCAGGGCCAGCAGCATCGGCACGAATACGCCGTAGATGTCGATCTCTCCGCTCATTGGGCACTCTCAGGTCGTGTGGCCGGGAACAGCGCAATGTGGATATCCATGAGCGAGGCGCGCGCGCTGCGCGAGGCCTGATCGCTATGGGCAACCAACGAGCGCACAGCGCCCAGCAGTTTGTCGTGCAGCGTGGTGTCGGGCTGGCTCACTTGTTCGTCGAGTCGCGACTGATAAAAGCGCGCCACGTCGGTGAGCACGGCCTGTACGGCATCGCGCTGCGAGGAATTCAGATGCGGCAGCTCTCGCTGCAACGCCAGCGCCGAGAGTTCGACGCGCACTTCGGTAAAGCCGTCGCTCGACGTCTCGCTCTCGCTGGCGGCGAGTCGCGGCACCAGTTGACCGAGCCGGTCGAGCAGGCGCGCACGCAGGCGGCCGTGTTCGGCCACCGAGCGGCCGACGGCGTTCTTCGCAATGTCGCGCCAGCTCGAATGAATCAGCCGCCGCATCGCCACGCGTGTGCCGAACGGGCGTGTCTGCAAGGTCCAGAGCAGCGCGAACAGCACGCCGGCAAGGCCCGCGATGTTGCTGTTGAAGAACGCCGAGAAGTCGGCGCTGTAGCCGCCCTGAATGCCGACGAAGCTCGCCGTGTTCACGGCAACGAGCATCGCGACCATCGTGAAGCGCGGCTGCGGGATGAACGTGCCGAGCAAGAGATACGGCACGGCAAACATCGCCACCAGCAGACCGAAGTCGTGCGCATTCGTCAGGATGAAGAACACGTACACGGCAGCGAAGACCACGCACACGGCCGTCGCCCAGAAGAATGAGCGGATGAACGGGGCGGGCTCATCCATCGCCGCGAAGAAGCAGCAAGCCACGGCACCGAGCGAGACGCCGGCGGCACCGTCGTTCCAGCCCGTATAGATCCACGCCATGCCCATCAGGAACGTGCACAACGCTGCCGACACCGTCGAGAACAGCAGCAAGCCGTGGTCGTAGTGGCGGGCACCGCCCAGTTCCCAATACGGAAACGCCGGTTTCCACTCGGGCGCCTCGTCGGTCTGACCGAAACGGCGTTGCAGCGACACGCAGTCCTGCCACAACTGCACGAGCGAGCGCAGGCGGTCTTCGGTCGCCGAAACGAGCGCGGCATACCAGTCGGAGGCTTCGCCGGGCAATGCCGCAGGCTTGAGCAGATGCGCCGGCGCCGGTGACGGGGCGCCCTGACGCAGCCATGCAACCACGTCGGCCATCTTGGCTTCTAGCGCTTCCGGGGCACCCTGCGGGTGTTGGCGAAGCGTCTGTACCAGCGATGCGACGGTCGAGAGCACCGGCATCATCATCGTCATGCGCCCGCGCAGCTCCTGCGCGTCGCGCACGCGCGCCGAGGTATCGGCGTCGTACGAAAGCTGGCTGATCAACTGATCGAGCGCCAGAATGTCGGCCGCCATCCGGTGGCGGCTCATGTGGCGCGCGGCCTTGCCGTCGGGGTCGGCCGAGAGCATGTCCATGGTCCAGCGCGCGGCATCGACCAGCCAGCGGCCCGAGCGGTCATGCAATACCTTCGCCACACTGGTGGGCAAGATGACCGCGCCGACGACGCTCGCACAGACGATGCCGAGAATGATCTCTTCCGAGCGCGCCACGGCGATGTCGAAGATACCGTCGGGCGTCCCCACCGCAGGCAGGGCGATGAGCGGCAGCGTGTACGACGCGAGCAAAAACACATAGCTGCGCGGCGAGCGATGGAGCAACGAAATATAGAGCAGCGTGCCGGTCCAAAGGCCGACGGCTGCCATCAGCAATTCAGGCGTATTGACCAGCGCGGGAACGAAGACGATCGACGCGGCTGCGCCGAGCAGTGTGCCCAGCACCCGGTACAGGGCCTTGGAGCGCGTGGCGCCCGTGAGCGGATGCGACACGATGTAGACCGTGGCCATCGCCCAGTAGGGGCGGGGCAGGCCGAGCGCGAGCGCGATGTAGAGCGCCAGCATCGAGGCGACAAACGCCTTGATCGAGAAAATCCAGTCGCGTGAGGATGGCCAATTGAACACGGTTTACTTCTTGGGGGGCACCATCGCGAGAATGGTCGCATCGGGACCCGTCGCGCTGGAGAGGATTTCGAACACGCGCAACACCGCTTCGAAATCCTCGCGGGGCACGTTGGCGAAAACCTTCGCGCGCAACTGGCTGAGTTCGATTTCGAGCTT
Organism: Pandoraea sp. PE-S2R-1; assembly: GCF_002179865.1. NCBI lineage: Bacteria > Pseudomonadati > Pseudomonadota > Betaproteobacteria > Burkholderiales > Burkholderiaceae > Pandoraea > Pandoraea sp. PE-S2R-1. The sequence continues at coordinate 463,781 of NZ_NGUR01000017.1, forward strand.
TTCGGCGAGCGCTTCGCCGGCCTCCGTCAGCCGCAGCGCGTTGGCGCGCCGGTCGCTGGCATCGACTTCGCGCAGCACGAGCCCGGCCGCGCACAACTGATCGAGCAGCCGTACCAGCGAGGCGCCTTCGAGCCCGACATATTCGGCGAGCTCGACCTGACGCACACCCTGGCCAAGACGGCGGATGAACAGCAGCGGCCCGGCGCTGGCGGCAGAAATGCCGTACTCGACGATTGCGCTTTGCGATAACTGGCGCCACTGCTTACCGGCCAGCAACAGGTGGCTGGTGAAAGCGAAGCGGAGCGATTCTAGGGAGGTCATGGAGAAAGATTATATGTTAACTAATAATTAGGATGCTAGTTAATATGGTATTGCTTCAGACGAAGGAATGCCATCGCCCACACCCGTGGGTAAGATACAGACACTAAAATGGCGCCACAGGCACTCAGGAAACACGGCTTATGACATCGAAAGGACTGGATAGCGAATCGTTCGCGCTGCTGCTCGCGACCGTGCAACGTTTTATTCGCGAGCGGCTCGTGCCCGCCGAGAACGACGTCGAAGAACACGACGAAGTGCCTGCCGCACTGGTCGAGGACATGAAGGCCATGGGCCTCTTCGGCCTGTCGATTCCCGAGGAATACGGCGGCATCGGCCTGTCGATGGCACAGGAAGTGCGCGTGGCCTACGAGTTCGGTCAGACGTCGCTGGCGTTTCGCTCGGTCTTCGGCACCAACGTCGGCATCGGCTCGCAAGGCATTCTGATGGACGGTACCGAAGCCCAGAAAAGCGACCTGCTGCCACGTGTGGCGAGTGGCGAACTGGTCATGTCGTTCGCGCTGACGGAGCCCGATGCCGGCTCCGATCCCGCCGCACTCAAGACGCGCGCCGTGCTCGACGGCGACGCCTATGTCATCGACGGCGTGAAGCGCTTTATCACCAACGCGCCGCGCGCCGGAGCGTTCACGTTGATGGCGCGCACGGGCGGCGAGGGGGCGGGCGGCATCTCGGCTTTCATCGTGCCGGCCGATACGCCGGGGCTCTCGCTCGGCAAGCCCGACAAGAAGATGGGCCAGCGCGGCACGAAGACCTGCGACGTGGTGCTCGATGGCGTGCGCGTGCCAGCAGCCAATATCATCGGCGGCGAGGCAGGCAAGGGCTTCAAGACGGCCATGAAGGTGCTCGATCGCGGCCGCCTGCATGTGGCGGCGCTCTCCTGCGGCATGGCGCAGCGCATTCTCAATGAGGCGGTGGCGTATGCGCGCGAGCGCAAGCAGTTCGGTCAGCGCATCGGTGACTTCCAACTGGTGCAGGCCATGCTGGCCGACAGTCAGGCCGAGCTTTATGCCGGCTGGTCGATGGTGCAGGACTGTGCGAATCGATACGACGCGAAACCGGCCGGCAAGCGCGACGCCGAGGTGAGCATGCTGGCGTCGTGCGCCAAGCTGTTCTGTACCGAGATGGTCGGGCGCGTGGCCGATCGCGGCGTGCAGGTGCATGGCGGCGCGGGCTACATCAACGAGTACAAGGTCGAGCGCTTCTATCGCGACGTGCGCCTGCTGCGCCTCTACGAAGGCACGACGCAGATTCAGCAGCTGATCATCGGCCGCGCATTGATGCAGGACGATTGACGTTTCAGGCGGCATTCGCCCTGATACACTCGCTGGCGTTCGCTGCCCCCAAGAGCTGCCGTCGTGTCCGACCCGTCATCGCAAGGCCCGCAATCGCCATCAACATCCCAGCCGCCGGCACCATCCGCCCGGACGGTGTCGCAAACGGCCTTGCCGTTGCTCGTCGCGTCGACCTTCTTCATGGAGAACCTCGACGCGACGATTATCACCACGTCGCTGCCCGCCATGGCGCACGACTTCGGTGTGGCCCCTTCCGCGCTTTCCATCGGCTTGTCGGCTTATCTGGTTGCACTCGCCGCGTTCATTCCCGCGAGCGGATGGCTGGCTGACCGGCTCGGACCGCGCCGCGTGTTTCCGTCGGCGATTGCCTTGTTCACGCTCGCCTCGGTGCTGTGCGCGATGAGCACCAGCCTCGACATGTTCACCGTGTGCCGTGTGTTGCAAGGGCTGGCGGGCGCGATGATGGTGCCCGTCGGACGGCTCGTCGTGTTGCGCAACACCCCCAAACCGGCGCTTGTTCGTGCCATCGCAACCATCACATGGCCCGGGCTCGCCGCGCCGGTGCTCGGGCCTGCGTTGGGCGGTTTCATCTCGTCGACGTGGAGCTGGCACTGGATCTTTCTTATCAACGTGCCGCTGGGTATCGCTGCGTTTGCGGCGGCCTTGTGGCTGGTGAAGCCGTCGCCGGGGCAGCGCAAGCCGTTCGATTTTGCGGGCTTCGTCGCGAGCGGGGTCGGCGCGAGTGCGCTGATGTTCGGCGTGGAGCTGGCCAGCCGCACCCCGGCGGACTGGCCGATGGTGATCGGTTGTCTCGTCGTGGGCGGTGTCGCCATGGTGTGGTCGGTGCGGCACTTCCTTCGCACGCCGCATCCGCTGATCAATCTGGGCGCGATTCGGGTGCAGACGTTCGCGGTCGTGGTCTGGGGCGGTTCGCTGTTCCGGATTGCCATCGGCAGCGCGCCGTTTCTGCTGCCGCTCATGTTCCAGTTGGCGTTCGGCATGAGTGCGGTGACGTCGGGGCTGCTGATGCTGGCGCTGTTCGCGGGCAACCTTGGCATCAAGCCTGCTACGACACCGATCATGCGGCGCTTCGGTTTTCGCGGCGTGCTGCTCGGTAACGGCGTGCTCGTGGCGATCGGCTTCGCGTTGTGTGCGCTGCTCACGGCAACGACGCCGCTCTGGATCAGCGCGCTCGTGCTGCTCTTCGGCGGTATCTGCCGTTCGGTGCAGTTCACGACGTTGGCGACCATGGGCTTTGCCGACGTACCGCCCGACGACATGAGCGGGGCATCGACCCTCTTCTCGGCGTTGCAGCAGATGACCTCGGGGCTGGGCATCGCGCTCGGTGCGCTGGTGCTCAAGATGACCGAAGTGGCCGGCGCCACGCCCTACAGCGCGGCAAGTTTCCGGTGGACATTTGTCGTGATGGGCGGTCTGGCGTTGCTCGGCCTGATCGATGGCGCACGCCTTCCGGCAGATGCCGGCGCACAAGTCAGTGGGCATTCGCCCCGCACCGCTCGCTGATCAAGGCGTGCAGCATCATGGTTCGCCCGCGTCATCGTGGTGCGGGCGAACCGGGTTGTGCACTGCTGCGGTGCAGCACGTTGCCCCTGCCGCTTGCCTCGCTCCCTCTGTTCTTCCTCCCCTCCTGCCTTATCCGGCAACGCTTTGCCGATGACTGCACCCTCGCTGGCATGCTTGTTGCGTAGTGACTAACGCTAGCGGCAAAGGCGTCGCGAGCATTGATACCGGTGCGACGTCAGGGGCAAGCCTGCGTTGCACCCACCGGACAACGGCGTCCCTCCGTGCTGCGGCACGGACGGACGCCGTTTTGTTTTTCGGGCGCTGCCACAGGAGCTGTCAACATGCGCAAACCTCGTCTGGTCGTCATCGGCAATGGCATGGCCGGTATCCGCACGCTCGAGGAGCTGCTGGAGATCGCGCCGAATCAATACGACATCACCGTGTTCGGCGCGGAGCCGCATCCGAACTACAACCGCATCCTGCTCTCGCCGGTGCTCGCGGGTGAACAGGCGTTCGCCGACATCGTGCTCAACCCGCTCGATTGGTATGCCGGGAAGGGCATCACGCTGCACTTGGGCAAAGAGGTCACGCAAATCGACCGCCCGCGCCGCGTCGTGCGCTGTGCCGACGGCACCGAAGCGCCTTACGACCGCCTGCTGATCGCGACCGGATCGAGCCCGTTCATCCTGCCGGTGCCGGGCAAGGATCTCGATGGCGTGATCAGTTATCGCGACATTCGCGATACCGAAACCATGATCGAGACCGCACGCGTCAAGCGTCACGCGGTGGTCATTGGTGGCGGCCTGCTCGGTCTGGAAGCGGCCAATGGTCTGAAGCTGCGCGGCATGGAGGTCACGGTGGTGCATCTGGCCGAGACGTTGCTTGAGCGCCAGCTCGATGCCACGGCGGGCAAGCTGTTGCAGCAGTCGCTGGAAGAACGCGGCCTGACGTTCCGGCTGTCGCATCAGACGGCAGCAATTCTCGGCGACGGTGAAGACGGCACGGCCGGTGCCGTGCGCGCCGTGCGCTTTGCCAATGGTGAAGAGATCGCGGCCGATCTGGTGGTGATGGCCGCCGGCATTCGCCCGAACACGACGCTCGCCGAAGCGGCGGGTTTGTATTGCTCGCGGGGCATTGTTGTTTCCGACACGCTGCAAACTTACGACCCGCGCATCTACGCGGTCGGTGAATGTGTGAGCCATCGCGGCGTGGCCTACGGTCTCGTCGCCCCGCTGTTCGAACAGGCCAAGGTCTGCGCGAATCACCTTGCGTTGATGGGCATCGGCAGCTATCGCGGCTCGGTGCTCTCGACCAAGCTCAAGGTCACCGGCATCGATCTGTTTTCCGCAGGCGATTTTCTGGGCGGGGACGGCACCGAAGAAATCGTGTTGTCCGACCCGGCCGGTGGCGTCTACAAGAAGCTCGTGATTCGCGACGACAAGCTCGTCGGGGCCTGCCTCTACGGCGACACCGCCGACGGCGCGTGGTACTTCAAGCTGCTGCGCGAAGGTCGCGCGCTGGGTGAGTTGCGCAATAGCATCATGTTCGGCGAATCGAGCGTGGGCGATGTCGGCACACAAGGGCAAAGCCGCGCGGCCGGCATGGCCGATACCGATGAGGTGTGTGGCTGCAACGGCGTGTGCAAGGGCACCATCGTCAAGGCCATCACCGAGAAGGGGCTGTTCACGCTCGACGACGTGAAGAAGCACACGAAGGCCGCCAGCTCCTGCGGCTCGTGCGCCGGATTGTGCGAGCAGATTCTGATGAGCACGCTGGGCTCGACTTACGACGCCGCACCGAAAGAAAAGGCGATCTGCGGCTGTACTGATCTGTCGCATGCCGACGTGCGCCGCGCCGTGCGCGAGCATCGGCTGACGTCGCATCGCGCGGCCTACGACTTTCTTGAATGGCGCACGCCCAACGGTTGCGCGACCTGCCGTCCGGCGCTGAACTACTACATGCTCAGCACGTGGCCCAAGGAAGCTGTTGACGATCCGCAAAGCCGCTTCGTCAATGAGCGTGTGCACGCCAACATTCAGAAAGACAACACGTTCTCGGTCGTGCCGCAGATGAAGGGCGGTGTGACGAACGCAAGCGAACTGCGTCGCATCGCGGACGTCGCGGACAAGTACCAGATTCCGATGGTCAAGGTCACGGGCGGGCAACGCATCGACTTGCTCGGCGTGAAGAAGGAAGACCTCGTGAGTGTGTGGCGCGATCTGGGCATGCCGTCGGGACACGCCTACGGCAAGTCGATCCGCACCGTGAAGACGTGTGTGGGCAGCGAGTTCTGCCGCTTCGGCACGCAGAACAGCACGCAGATGGGTATCGATCTGGAGACCATGCTCGCCAACATGTGGTCGCCGCACAAGGTGAAGCTGGCCGTGTCGGGGTGTCCGCGAAACTGCGCCGAGGCGGGTATCAAGGACGTGGGTGTGATCGCCGTCGACTCGGGCTGGGAACTGTATGTGGGCGGCAATGGTGGCATCAAGACGGAAGTCGCCGAGTTTCTCGTCAAGGTGAAGACGGCCGAAGAGGTCAAGGAATACACCGGCGCTTTTCTTCAGTTGTATCGCGAAGAAGCCTATTACCTCGATCGCACGGTGCACTACCTCGCGCGCGTGGGACTCGATTACGTGAAGCAACGCGTAGTGCACGACGCGGCGAACCGTCGCGCGCTGTATGAACGGTTGCTCTATGCACTCGATGGACTGCCCGACCCGTGGCAAGCGCGTATCGACGGCAAGCAGGCGAATGAGTATGTGCCGCTCAAGCCGGTCATTCCCATCACACCGGTCGCCGTGAAATCTGCGGCTGCCCCCGCCACCGCCTGAGGACGACGCCATGGAAATGTCTCAACCTATCTGGCTGCATGTGTGCGACATCGACGCGATTCCGCGTCTGGGCACGCGTGTGTTGCCGCATCCCGACGGCAACATTGCGCTGTTTCGCACCGAGAGCGACAAGGTTTTCGCGCTGCGCGACCAGTGTCCGCACAAGGGCGGCGCGCTCTCGCAGGGCATTGTTCACGGCGAGCGTGTGACCTGCCCGCTGCACGCGTGGAACATCGATCTCGCGACGGGGCAGGCCTGCGCGCCCGATGTGGGCTGCGCAGAGCGCTTCGCCGTGCGGCTCGACGGCAGCGACGTGTTGTTGTCGTTCGACGAGACGAGCAGCGAGACGAGCAGCGAGACGAGCAGCGAGACGAGCGACGAGACAGTCGCCGCGCCAGCGGATGCCGACGTGTCGGCCACCGTCTGAACACTACAGGGCACTCGACATCATGTCCGCGCCGGAGTCTGTCATGAATCTGCTGACCCCAGCCTCCCCATCGGTGGCGGCACCTGCCGTGACGACGGTCACGAAGACGACCTGCTGCTACTGCGGCGTGGGCTGCGGCATGCTGGTCGAAAGCGATGGTGAGCGCATTGTCGGCGTGCAGGGCGACCCGGCACACCCGGCCAACTACGGACGCCTGTGCAGCAAGGGCATGACGCTGCCGCTCACCGCGCAGTCGCTGGCCGGGCGCGTGCTCATGCCCGAGCTGCGCGCGGCGCGCGACGCGGTACGTGTTCCCGCCACTTGGGACGACGCGCTCGGCACGGTCGCGTCGCGCTTCGCCGACATCATCCGCGAGCATGGGCCCGATGCCGTGGCGTTCTACGTGTCGGGGCAGTTGCTCACCGAGGACTATTACGTCTTCAACAAGCTCGCGAAAGGGCTGGTGCGCACCAACAACATCGATACGAACTCGCGGCTGTGCATGTCGAGCGCCGTGAGCGCGTACAAGATGGCGCTCGGTGCCGATGGCCCGCCCACGTGCTACGAGGATCTCGAAGCGGCAAAAACGGTGATCTTCGCGGGTAGCAATATGGCGTATGCGCATCCGGTGCTGTTTCGCCGGCTGGAGGCGGCCCGGGCGGCCGATCCGTCGATTCGCTGGATTGTGATCGACCCGCGCCGCACCGATACCGCCGCGATGGCGGACCTGCATCTGCCCATCGTGCCCGGCACCGACGTGGCGCTGTTCCACGGCATGCTGCATCACCTGATCTGGGAAGGGCGCATCGACCGCCGCTACATCGATGCGCACACCGAGGGGTTCGATGCACTCAAGCAAATCCTGCGCGCCTATCCGCCGCAGCTCGTCGCGGATGTGTGTGGCATCGAGGAATCTGCACTGCGTCAGGCGGCGGACTGGTTCGGCGAAAGCCCGGCGGCGCTGTCGCTGTATTGCATGGGCCTGAATCAGTCGAGCCACGGCACGGAAAAGAATCTGGCGTTGATTCATCTGCATCTGGCGACGGGTCAGATCGGGCGTGCGGGTGCGGGCCCGTTCTCGCTCACCGGGCAACCCAATGCCATGGGCGGTCGCGAAGTCGGCGGACTGGCAACCATGCTCGCCGCACATCGCGACATCGGCAATGCGGCCCATCGTGCGGAAGTCGAACAGTTGTGGGGCATGCAGGGGCTGTCCGATCGCCCCGGTTTGCCAGCCGTCGAGATGTTCGACGCGGTGCGCGACGGGCGCATCAAAGCCATCTGGATCGCCTGCACGAACCCCGTGCATTCGATGCCCGACAGCGCACGGGTGCGCGAAGCGCTCGATGCCGCAGAGTTTGTCGTGGTGCAGGAGGCCTTCCATCAGACCGACACCGTGCCTTACGCCGACGTGCTGCTGCCCGCTACCAGTTGGGGCGAAAAGGCGGGCACGGTGACCAACTCCGAGCGGCGTATCTCGCGTGTGCGCGCAGCGCTCGAAGCGCCCGGTGCGGCGCGTGCCGACTGGTGGATTGCCAGCGAAGTGGCGCGTCGTCTCGCGCCGAAACTCGACATGCCGGTCGAGCGGTTTGTCTTCGATTCGACAGAAGCGGTCTTCAACGAGCATCGCGCACTGACGCTCGGCCGCGATCTCGATATCGGCGGCATCGACTACGCGATGCTCGAACAACAGGGGCCGCAGCAATGGCCGTTTCCTGCCGGTGCCACGCAAGGGCAGGCGCGTCGCTACGAAGACGGCGTCTTTGCCACGAGCGATGGCCGTGCGCGCTTCCATGCGTTCGAGTACCAGCCGGTGGCCGAGCCGATCAATGCGCGTCATCCGTTCCGGTTGATTACCGGGCGGCTGCGTGACCAGTGGCATGGCATGAGCCGCACGGGCCGCGTCGGGCAATTGTTCGAACACGCGCCCGAGCCCACGCTGACGATGCATCCGACCGACGCCACCCGGCGCAGCTTGCGCGCGGGCGACTTCGTGCGGCTGTCCAGCCGTCGCGGCGAGCGCGTGCTGATGCTTGCCGTGAGCGACGACGTGGCGTCGGGCACGGTCTTTGTGCCGATGCATTGGAGCGGCCAGTTTCTCGGCGGCGGCGGTGTCAACGACACGACGACGGGCGCTGTCGACAAGTATTCGAAACAGCCTGAATTGAAGCATGCGGCCGTGCGGGTCGATCCGATGACGTTGCCGTGGCGTGTGTCGGCGGTGCGTCGTGGCGACGCGCTGCAACTGCACGCGGCGGTGCAGCCGTTGCTGGCCGAGCGGCGCTTCGCGACGGTGCGTCTGGAAGGCGAGGACCGCTTGGTGGTCTGCGCCGCAGACGATCAGGCGGATGCCGACTGGCTTGAGCGGCTGCATACCGCGCTGGGGCTGCCGCGAGACGAGGCGTTGCTCGAATACCGCGACGCGCGTCGTGCCATGACGAAGCGGGTGGCATGGCGAGACGCCGTGATCGAGGGCGTGCTCGTCGCAGGGAGCGAAGCGGATGTGGCGGGATCGGCGTCGTTGCTCGCGCGGGTGCGCGAGGGCACGCCGTGGACACGGGCGCGTCACGCCGTGTTTGTGGCCGACAGCGCCGCGACGGCCGGTGCCGCGCGCGACCGCACGGTGTGTCAGTGCAAGCAGATCAAGGCGTCGAGCATCGCTGCGGCGATTGCGACGGGCGCAGACGTATCAAAACTTAAGGCGACGCTCGGCTGCGGCACGGTCTGTGGATCGTGCGTGCCGGAGTTGCAGCGCATGTGTGTGGCATCGAAGGCGTCGTCGTTCGCACCGGAGCCCTCGGCCACGGCCGGGGCAGTGTGATCGACATGACATCGGCATGACGCTCGCCAGCGTGCGCAGTACCTCACCAACAGGACATGGAAGAATTGACGGAGTACGATCATGAAGCTCGGCAAAGTTACCCTGCTCAGTGCGGGCCCCGGCGCACTCGATCTGCTCACGCTGCGCGCCGCGCGGGTGCTCGGCGAGGCCGACGTGTTGCTGGTCGACGATCTGGCCAACCCGGAAATCGCGACCCTCGCGCCGCAGGCCCGCGTGATTGCCGTGGGCAAGCGCGGCGGCTGCCGGTCCACGCCGCAAGCGTTCATCGAACGGCTGATGTGCCGGTTGGCCCGGCGCGGCGCGCATGTGGTGCGCGTGAAGGGGGGCGACGCGCTGATGTTCGGGCGGGCCGGGGAAGAGATGAGCGCGCTGCGGCGTGCTGGCGTGCCGGTGGACATCGTCAACGGCGTGTCGGCGGCCTTTGCGGCGGCGGCCGGGCTCGGCATGTCGCTCACGCACCGCGATCATTGCGCGGGCGTGACCTTCGTCACCGCGCACCGGCAGGACGGCACGGCACCGAACTGGACGGCACTGGCCGCGACAGGCACGACGCTGGCGATCTACATGGGCGTGCAGCGGGTCGAGGGCCTGTGTGCGACGCTGCTCGCGCATCTCGACGCCGCGACACCGGCAGCCGCCGTGCAGTGGGCGGGCACGGCGCACGAACGGCGCTTGCTGACGACGCTGGGTTGTCTGGCACAGGACGTGAGGGCGGGCGATTTCGCCAGTCCGGCCATTTTGCTCGTTGGCGGCGCGGTCGGTGAGGCGGTACTCGCATCGAGTGTGGACACCATTGCCATCGCCGCCTGATTGGCGTGCCTATACTACCGATACCTTGATTTCCCCCTGACTCTTGGCCCCCACGATCTTGCCAAAACGACCGGATGCCGGGGATCGCGATCCCCCCGCCGACACGTCACCGATAACGGCTCCTGCCACCTCTGCTGCTGCGCCTGCCGGCGTGGGGGGGGTGAGTGGTGCGGCTGGCGTATTGCGCGTGCTGCTCGTGACCGATACCGACAAGCCGATTGGCGACTTGCGGGCGGCGCTCGCGCGTCTGGGCTGTGAAATGCTCGCCGAAGTGGCCAAGCCGCAGGCGTTGCCGCGCGTGGTCGAGAGCGAGCGCCCGGACGTCATCATCATCGACACTGAATCGCCGTCGCGTGACACGCTGGAGCAGTTGGCCGTCATGAACGCGGCGGCACCGCGCACCGTGTTGATGTTCTCTGCCGACGGCAATCAGTCGCTGATTCGCGCCGCCGTCGATGCCGGGGTGACGGCCTATTCGGTGGAAGGACTTGCCGCCGACCGGCTGGCACCGATTCTCGAAGTAGCGTTGGCCCGCTTTGCGCACGAGGAGAAGTTGCGTGCACGGCTGACCAAGGCCGAGAGCGAACTGGCCGACCGCAAGCTGATCGACCGGGCCAAGCGTCTGCTGATGGACCGGCGCAAGATTTCCGAGCAGGAGGCCTATGCCCTTCTGCGCAAACGGGCAATGGATCAGGGCGAGAAGCTCGTCGAAGTGGCGCGCCAGCTCGTCTCGATTGCCGAATTACTGGGATAGACACTGCTCATGTCGACGTCATCATGGAAGGATTTCGGCGCGGGGCGCGCTGACACGCTGGGGGCGGCATCGGGAGGCGGGCCGGAGAAGCGCCATTTGCGCGTGGGCTTCGTGGCGCTGTCGGACGCCGCGCCGCTGGTGGTCGCCAAGCGGCTGGAACTGGGACACGAGCACGGACTGACGCTGGAGTTGAGCCGCGAGTCGTCGTGGGCTGCCGTGCGCGACAAGTTGCTCACGGGCGAGCTGGATGCCGCGCATTCGCTGTATGGCTTGGTGTACGGCGTGCAGTTGGGCATCGGTGGTCCGCGCGAGGACATGGCCGTGCTCATGGTGCTCAATCGCAATGGTCAGGCCGTGACGGTGACGCCGTCGCTGGCGGAGGCGATGGCGCAGACGGGCAGTTTGCGCGAGGCATTGGGCACGCTCGGGCGCACGCCGGTGTTTGCGCAGACGTTTCCGACCGGCACGCACGCGATGTTTCTCAATTACTGGTTTGCAGCGCAAGGTATCGATCCGCTCTCGGAGATCGCGCGTATCGTGATTCCGCCCGCCCATATGGTGGCGGCCATGGAGGAGGGCGGGCTGGACGGTTTTTGCTGCGGTGAGCCTTGGCATGCCGTGGCACAGGCGCGCGAGCTGGGGCGTACGGTCGCGGTGTCGAGCGACATCTGGCCGAATCATCCGGAGAAGGTGCTCGCGTGCCGGCGAGATTTCGTGACCCGCTACCCGAACACGGCGCTGGCGCTGGTGCGCACGTTGCTCAGTGCCTGCCGGTGGCTCGATATGGCGGGGCACCGTGAAGAGGCCGCCGGGTGGCTGGCCGAACCGGCGTGGGTTGGCGCCCCGCGCGACCTGATCGCCGCCCGCCTGCTTGGCGACTTCGGCAAATTGCAGGGCCGGCACGCGTTGCTTCCGGTGAGCTTCTTTGACGATGGCGCGGTGACTTATCCGCGCCTGTCGGACGGGATGTGGTTCATTTCGCAATATCGCCGCTGGGGCATGATTGGCGACGATGCGCTGGCCGAGGCGGCGTACATCGCAGCGCAGGTCAATCAGATCGGGCTTTACGAGGCGGCTGCGCGAGCCGAAGGGGTGCCGGTCGCCGATGCCCCCGTGCGCGAAGTGCTATGCGATGGCCGCGTCTGGGACGAAGCCGCCTGGGGGCCGGGGGCGGATCTGCGTGACTACGTCGAAGGGTTTCCGATTCGGGTGAAGCCGGCCTGACCTCGTGTTGGTGGACGCGTTCGACGCTTAGCGCGCGAAGGCGTCGCAGTCGCCGCCCGACGTGCAGAGGGCGCGCATCCCCGTGCGGTGATGCAGGTGCAGATGGCAGACCAGCGCAACCAGCACGAGCTGACGCGAGAGGTTGGCGAACACCGGCTCAAGGCCGGCGGCCCGGGCGAGTTCGCGCCGGAGCGTCGGGTGCAGGCAGACCAGCGCGAGAATCGCGAAAGATCCGGGGACTGCAAGGAAGGCCGCTAATGCGATTTTTTTTGTCATGACCGTCGTGTGTGGCGCGAGCGCACCGCACTCGCGGCGCACTTCATGGAGACGGCAGGGGGTGTTCAACGGAAACCGGCGCACTCGGGAGTACGCCGGAAGCTTTGCGGGTGCGGGCGCCTCCTCCCGACTCGCAACATGACTGCAAGTTTAAGAGACCACGCGCGACGGATAAATACGCAGATTGGAAAACATCTGTTGTGAAATCTGAACAAAATCTCTGGCAGGTGTCCGGCGCTGCCGTCAAATCCACTGATCGTTAGCCACCGTGCGTTCGCCGCCGTCGCCGTCACCGGTGTTTCGTACCCCACGCGGTTCGATCAGCAGCAGCTTGGCTTCCTTCGGCGCGAAAGGCTTGTGCTCCGTGCCTTTGGGCACCACGACCATCTGGCCGGCCGGTACGACGATGGTGCGCTCACCCTCGGGGCCGCCGCGCACGTCGATGTTCAATTCGCCCTCCAGAACGATGAAGGTCTCGTCGGTGTCGCCATGGGCGTGCCAGACGAATTCGCCAATCACCTTGACGACCTTGAACTGGTAGTCGTTCATCTCGGCGACGACGCGAGGCTGCCAATGGCCGTCGATCTGGGAGATTTTGGCTATCGGGTCGATAGCTTGGGACTGTCCGCGATGTGCCGGGGCACCGGCGGCGTTGTAGTGGGAGGAGGGCATTGTTGGCTCCGGTCGTGAGGGGATTGCGTCGAGCCTACGCGCCCGGCCCGTGGCCGTATTGAACGTTTGTGCGGGGCGGCGCCTCGCGCTTGCCTGCTTATCCTCCGGCGGCGCTGCGGGCGGCCTGAAGCCAGCGGCCCGGCGTCAGGCCGAACGTCTTGAGGAAGTGCCGTGACATATGGCTCTGGTCGGCAAAGCCCGCGTCGGCGGCCGCATTGGCCAGCGGTTGGCCAGCCATCAGCAGGCGCCGGACGACGTCGAGCCGGCGCATCGTCAGGTAGCGGTACGGGCTGGTGCCGTAAAACTGCCGGAAATCGCGCGACAAGCTCCAGCGATCGCGGCCGGTGGCGGCTTCGAGCATGTCCAGCGAAACGGCTTGGGTGCAGTTCGCGTGCAGAAAGTCCAGCGCACGGCGCGCCGCGAAATAGTCCCCCGTGGGGTGGCGTCGAGGGTCACCCGCCACCGTCGCCAGTGCATGGGCGAGTTCGGTGAGCGCGTCGCTTTGTTCCAACGGCTCAAGCGTGTCGCCGACCTGCTGGAGCAGAGTCTCGGCGGCAGCGGCCAGTCGCGGATCGGTCGACAGGCCGCCTTCTACGAACGGCAGCGAATGCCCGCCAAGTACGGCTTGAAACAGCGACGGCTGCACGTAAATCATGCGATAGCGGAAGCCTTCGTCCGTCCCGGCCTGCCCGTCGTGGGCTTCGTCGGGATGCAGCACCATGGTGTGGCCCGGCAGGCTGTCGCGCCGGTCTCGCCGGTAATTGAAGCTTTGCACGCCCGCCAGCGTGCGGCCGATGGCATAGGTGTCGTGGCGATGCATCGCATACGCATTACCTTGAAACCACGCTTCAATGCGTTCGACGCCATCGACCGGGGTGGCGCGTTTGACCCAATCGGCGGTGGCAGGTTTGGCTGGTTGCGGCATAGGCGTGGGGGCGTACGGGTGTTCCGATGATCGTGAGTGTGATCCAGAACCGCAGATTAGCCGATCTTGGCCGCCTGCCCGGCAATGACCCGCCATGTCGCCCCATGCGGCCGCCAGAGTCGCGTGTAGGCGAACGTGCCATCGAACGTCATCGTCCCGTACTGGCCGGCGAGCGTCGCTTTGGTCGTGGTCAGATACAACGTGTCGATGCGGCGGATCTGGGTATCGAAAAAGTCCAACTGCTTCAGATGCAATTGCCCGTCGCGATGCACTGTCAGGTCTTCCTGTTTGGTGAGCACGCGCCCGTCGGGCGTGGTGAACACCAGATCGTCGTCCAGCAGGCGCTCCAGCGCGGCAACGTCGCTGGCGAGCATCGCGGCGCGCAGTTCGGCTTCCAGTGCGGTAATGGCAGTGATGGCGGCCGTGTCAGCGCTGGTCTTGTTGTCGTCCATGGTCAGGCGTCCTTTAGTCGTCTTGCTGATAACCATTCCCGAAGCGGGAAGAAAGTGTCCGGCATCGACCGTCATAATGGCGCGAACATCATTGCCATCTCTTGATGAAACCGATCATGCAGACCTTGTCGCTTGCGCCCCTTCAGCAGTTCTCCGCGGTCCAGTTCGTTTTAACCGATATGGACGAAACGTTGACTTACCGGGGACGCTTGGCCGCCGCCACCTATTCGGCGCTCGAGCGTTTGCAGGATAGCGGTATTCGCGTGATTCCGGTGACCGCCGCGCCTGCTGGCTGGTGCGACCAGATGGCGCGCATGTGGCCGGTCGATGGGGTGATCGCCGAGAACGGCGGCCTGTTCCTCACCCGGGGGAATGACGGGCACAGCGTGACGCGCACGTATTGGCACGCGCCGGAAGGCGTTGACGAGGTTCAGCGTCGACTTCAGTCGATTGCAGAGCAGATCGAGGTGAGCATTCCTCATGCGCAACGCGCCGACGATCAGGCTTTTCGGCTCACCAGTCTGGCGTATCGCCGAAGCGGGACGGAACAGGACCAGCAGATTGTCCGTGCGCTCATCGATGCCGGTGCCGATGCCACGATCAACAATCTCTGGGTGCTGGGCTGGCTGGGCGGCTATGACAAGTTATCGATGTCGAAGCGGGTACTGGCCGAAGCCTTTGGCGTAGACGCCGAGACCGCTCGCGATGTGGTCGCTTATTCGGGCGATTCCACCAATGACGCACCCATGTTCGCGTATTTCAAACATACGGCGGGGGTAAGCACGGTCGTCGACTATCTGCCGCAACTGCCCGTGCCGCCTGCGTGGATCACGCAGGGGCCCGGTGGCGCCGGTTTCGTCGAATTCGTCGACGCGATCCTGCGCGGGCGAACGGCCGCCTGACCTTGACCGGTCAGTGGCTGCGCCGTGCGAGGACTTCGTCGCGCGGGCCTGCATCCACCACGCGCCCGGCTTCCATCACGACGATGGTGTCGAAGCGGCTGAGCAAGCTCGGCCGATGCACCGAGGCGACGATGCAGGCCGATGGGAAGGCGGCGTCCATGCGATCGAACACGCGGGCTTCGGCTTGCGGATCGAGCGCGCTGGTCGGCTCGTCGAGCAACAGCAACGAACTTCCCTGTGCCGCGAGTGCGCCGCGTGCGAGTGCCAGACGCTGACGCTGGCCGCCTGACAGATTGCCGCCACGTTCACTGAGGGCGCTGTTCAGACCGTCGGGGAGTCGCTGCAACACGTCGTCGAACGCGCCGGTATGCACCGCCGACTGCACGAGGGCGTCGTCGGCGGGTTCACCGAAGGTCAGGTTCTCACTCACGCTGGCTTCGAAGACATCAGCTTCCTGCGGGATCAGCGTCGCCAACGTGCGCAACTCGGTCCATGCCACCGCTTGGCCATCGCGTCGCAACTCGCCTTGTTGCGGCGGATAGAGACCGGCGAGCATGCGCAGCAACGTGCTCTTGCCGCCGCCGCTCGGGCCGATGAGTGCCACGCGCGCGCCACGTTGCAGCACGAGATCAATGTGATGCAGGCCGCCCCGGCTGTTGTTGGCGTAGTGCCACGTGGCATCGTGCAGCGACAGCGTCTGCCACGCGGCGTCGGGGTCGACGGCGGGCACGGTGGCATCAGGGTCGCTCGGCGCGTCCCAGATGGGCTCGGCACTGCCGTAGTCGGTATGCATGCGCGCGAAGCTCTGGAAGTTCGACGCCATGGCGCCGACGACCGTCGCGGCCTGCTGTGCATATTGATAAATCATGAAGACGGTACCGAGCAGAATCGCCTGCCCGGGCTGCCGCGTTTGCAGCACGTACTCCACTACCAGAATCCACGTGAGCCCCATGCCGAGCAGGTCGACGGCAAACCACTTGCCCTCGTTGACGAGTACCGTGCGGCGTAGCGGCACCATCACTGCGTCCATCCGGCGCCCGAGCACTTTGCGCGACGCGGCTTGCAGCCGCAGCCCGATAACGGTGCCCGCGTTGCCGACGAAATCGAGCAACGCGGCGGCGTAGCGGCGTTCTGCATCGTTCTCGGCGCGTGCAAGCTGCATCAGCACGCGGTCGAAACGCAGGATGATGACGGCGATGATCACGTAGCCGGTCACCGCGATCGCGCCACTGACGCGCGACAGCAAGGCGAGTGCGACCAACGGCCCGACAAAGTTGAAGGCGCTTTGCAGGTAGCCAAATTGGTTCTGGGCGAAGTCGGACAGCGCGCGGCTCGCTTGCACCACGCGGTGCTGTAGCTCGCCCGAATGTCTGCCGTCGCGCCAGACCAGCGGTGCGGCAGCGATGCGCGCGTAAAGCTCGTCGGCGAGCCGTACTCGCACGCGCACGCCGACGTTGCGTTCCAGTATCCGGCCCGGGCCGTGCAGCAGCCACGACAGCAGATAGATGCCGACGAGGTAAATAATCCAGCGGCCGGCCAGCGGCATGTTGTCCTGCTGGAGCGCGTTGATGGCCTGCGCAGCGAGCCATGGCATGGTCAGCCGCAGTAACTGGGCGGCCGACAGCAGGCCGGCAGCGCCGAGCATTTGCGGGCGCACGCCGGCGGCGTGGTGCCAGAGCGCACGGTAAAGGTCGCGAGCCGCGCTGCCCAGGCCGATGGCGGCCGGCGCTGAGGTGGACTCGGGCGCCGTCATGCGTCGTTGGGGGCGCCGAACCAACGCGATGCGGCTTGCGCGAGGGCGTCGAGGTCGGACGACGTGTCGCTGCGGGGAGCGCTGATATCGCTCGTGTCGCTCATATTGCTCGTATTGCTGGCCCATGCGACGAAGCCGTCGGGGCGTAACAGGACGGCACGCAAACCGAAGCGATCCTTGGCGTCGCAGCCGTAGTACGCGATGCGGTCGCTCCAGCGGCTCGCGAGGGTCTTCAATGGCGCATCGGCATCGAAGTCCAGCAGCAAGCCCTTGCCGTTCGTGAGCAACGCACCGAGCTTCTTGCCATCGGCGAATTCGAAATCCGGCGCGCTGCGACCCACTAAAGGATGCTCGCTGCCGAGGTCATAGCGCAGCAATGCCCCCCACACCCGTTCGGCAAAGTAGGTCGCGCCGTCGCGGGTGTCGAGAACGTCGCGGAGGATCGCTTCGAGCGCGCGGGAGCTCGGGGCCGGGCGCATGATGGCGATCTGCGCGCGCGACCAGTCGAGCACCTGCGCGCCGACGGGATGCCGTTCGGTCGTATAGGTGTCGAGCAGCTCAGGTGGCGCGTCGCCCCGGACGGTCGCGGCGAGTTTCCACGCGAGGTTCATCGCGTCGCCGAGCCCCAGATTCAGTCCTTGACCGCCCATGGGCGAATGAATGTGGGCCGCGTCGCCCGCGAGCAGCACGCGTCCCTTGCGATAGGTGGTGGCTTGATGGGCGCGATCGGTCCAGGTGGTCGCCAGCGAGAGGGCGTTCACGGTGACGTCAGTGTTGGAGACGTGGCGTAGGACCGTCTGTATGTGCTCGCGCGTGATGGGCTGCGTGCGGTGGAAGGCGCCGCCGTCGAAGTCGGCCATCGCGACGGTGCCGGGCGGCTGGTAGGTGTACATGCCCGTGGGCGTGTAGTGGCGGCCGGGCGTGAGTTTGTCCGGATCGGCCAACTCGACCTGCACCGAGTAGCCGGTGAACTCGGGATCGGTGCCGGTGAATTCGATGCCGGCGGCTTTGCGCACGGCACTGCGTGCGCCGTCGCAGCCGATCAGCCATTGCGCGCGGAAGTCTTCGCCGCCCGCGTGAACGGTGACGCCGTCATCGGTGGTGTCGAAGCCGTCGACGCCGCAAGCCCGCCGGATTTGCGCGCCCGATGCAATGGCACGAGCCGCCAGCACCGTTTCGATGTGTTCCATGTCGACGGCAACGATGGTGCCCGCCGGATTGGGCTGGAAGTATGGCCACTTCGAGGTGTCGATATCGTCCTGAAAGAACTGGATGCCCGCGAAATGCCCGCCCGGGCGGCGGGCTTGTTGCATCCAGTGCGGGACGCTTGCGTTCGCATTCGTGCCGGTGTTGGCCTTCGCGCGTTGCGGTGCGGTGATGTCGTCGAGCAGGCCGCGACGATAGAAGGCATCGAGCGTGGGCATCGACAGGCCGCGCAATCCGAACGGCAGCCGTTTTAACGGCGAGTCCGGTGTTTCGGCTTGCTCCAGCACCAATACCGACAGGCCCGCGAGGCGTAGCTCGCAGGCGAGAAACAAACCGACGGGGCCCGCGCCGGCAATGATGACTTCGTAGATCAAGGTGAATTCCTTTATTGCGTTCGGACGCGGTGGTCACTCATTTTCGCGATTATAGGCATCCTGTGTTGAGGAAAGCACAGCAGCGGCGCTGCGCTTCGTTCGGCATCCGTTTCATGTAGAATCGGCCACGGCGTGCAACCGCGCCTCCATTCCGCGGAAAGGGTTCTGCCCAGGTAAAGCGTTTCACCGCATTTTTCATGCGACTCCCGGCCAATGAGCGGATACGGCTATCTTTGGAGATCGTATGCCTCAAGACCTTCGCGCCACGGCGCAAAACGGTTACATCGACCTTGCGCAGCTGCGCAAGCGTGCCAAGCAACGCCTCAGACAATTGCAGGAACAAGGCCCGTCCGTCGGGCAAAACGCGCTACTGCATCGTGGCGCATCGCCGGTGCTCGCGGATGCGCAATGGCTGATTGCGCGTGAACTGGGTTTCACCAGTTGGCCTAAGCTCAAGACCCATGCCGATGCCATTGAGTTCGCCGCGCGGCATCCTCAGTTTGCCGCCGACGATGAGGCCGGCACGCAGCATTGGCGTTGCGGAAACGACATTGCGCACAGCCTGCGTGTGGCCGGGTTTCAAGGCGAATTCCACATGTTCGCCGACCCGTACTGCATGGGGCCGGTGCCCGATGTGCCGCTGGCGGCGCTGATTGAGACGCGCTGTGAGTTCATCAGTCAGTGCTTTGAGATTCCGTTGCAAGCTGCGCGGCAACGTGCCCAGAGCGAGTACGGCGCGTTGTCCGAGATGTCTCGGGCCAAACGTGTGGTGCTTTGGTGCGAGGCCGATGCCTACGACCAGCTGTTTCTGATTGCGGTGCTCGCGAACATGACGCGGCGGCCCGAGCGGTTGGAATTGATCGAGATCGACCGTGTCCCGGGCGTGGAGCGATTTGTCGGCATGGGGCAATTGGCGCCGCAGGTGCTGGCGTGGCTCTGGCCGCGCCGCCGGGCGCTCCATGACGACGCGTTTTCGTTGGCGCGCACCGCGTGGGATGCTTATCGGGCTTCGACGCCGCTGGCTTGGGCGGAACTTTGTCAGGAAGCGAATTCCGCGCTTACGCTTCCACTTCCGCTACTCGCGCCCGCGCTCAAACGCCAGTTGCAGGAGTTGCCGTCCCTGCACGATGGTTTGGGGCTGACCGAGCGCCTTGCGCTGGAAGTCATTCGCGAGGGCGAGGGCATCACGCTGGCGCAGGTGTTTTCCGAACTGACGCTGCGCCGTGATCCGCTGCCGTTTCTCGGGGACACGATGTTCTACGCGATGATGCGTGGCCTGACTGAGGGGCGGCATCCTCTTATTGCACCGTTTGATGCTGAGGCGCAGCTGGCGCGCGAAAAGCGCATCGTTGGTTTGACCCCGCTAGGCGAGCAGGTGCTGCATGGCACGGCCTATTGGCTGGATCATGCCGAGACCACGCGATGGGTCGGTGGCGTGCGGATCGAGCCTCGCACGGCGCATTGGGCGCTGGATGAGAATCTCAGGCCGGTGCAGAGGCAGCCTTCCCGCTGATGACGATGTAATGACGCACGGCGGTGCGGCTGCCGATCGCTTGGTTGCCGCACCGTCCACATGGGGCGTTAAACCTTTTTGACGAATTCCGTTTTCAGACTCATGGCGCCGAAGCCGTCGATCTTGCAATCGATGTCGTGATCGCTGTCCACCAGACGGATGTTCTTTACCTTGGTTCCCATCTTGATCACGCCACCGGAGCCTTTCAGCTTCAGGTCTTTGATGACGGTCACGGTATCGCCGTTTTGCAGCACGGTGCCGGTCGAGTCGCGATAAACCTTCTCGGTCGGCTCGGCCGTCGTGGCCGCTTGCGCAGACCATTCGTGTGCACATTCCGGGCAGATGCAGAGGCCGCCGTCTTCATACGTGAACTCGGAATTGCATTTCGGACAGGGAGGCAATGCGCTCATAGCGGGATCCTTGGGGCAGACGGAAGCATTTATAGCGCGAGAGTATAACGCCAGCGTTGGCTAGAGAACCTGACGTCCGGATTACCAGTTCGCAGTAGTATCGGACGACGGCTTTCTTGGCAGATCATCCAGTGCGAATCGATCATCCTCCACAGCTGAATATCGCCGGCATTACTCTCCGGCAACTTGAGCGTTCCGATCTGGGCGCCTGGTATTCCTATTTACAGCTACCCGGCGTCGTCGAACACACCAGTTGGAATCTGCAATCTTCCCAAGACCTGACGCCGATGTTTGATTCGTTGGAATCGACGTTCGGCGAATCCATTCGTCGTATGACGGTCATCGACAATGCCTCGAACGAACTGATCGGCACGATCGGGTTTCACACGATTTCCGAGCGAAACAGGACAGCAGAAATCGCCTATGACCTTGCGCCGTCTCATTGGGGCCGCGGCATTGCGCGGGTAATTTGTTCCGCGGTGACACAGTGGGGATTCGAGGTGAATAATTGGGTCCGTATTCAGGCCGTGGTTCTCGAAACCAATGTGAGATCGGCGGCCGTGCTTAAGGCTTGCGGATATCAGCCGGAGGGTTTGTTGCGCGCCTATCGAATGGTTCGCGGCACGCCGCGCGACTTTGTCATCTATTCACGGCTGGCGACGGATAAGTAAGTCGCCGGTGCGACAGTAGCGTTGCGGATTTGCGGGCGAAGCGCCATGCCTGCCGGTTCGCGAAGATTGTCAGTGCGGGGTGTCTGGTAGGAGGTGAGTGCTTATGTCCGATACCAATGTGTTACGTCCGTTCGCGTTCGTGCTTGCCGTGCCGAGCATTGAACGCAGCGCGGCATACTTCAGCGACGTGCTCGGTTTTCAGGTGGAGTGGGCGGAGGCGTCCGATTGGCGGCTCGTTTCGCGAGGTGCGGTTCGCATCATGCTGGGCGGCTGTCCGAATGCCCAGCCGCCGTCGCAGATTGGCGATCATAGCTACTTCGGCTATATGGAAGTCGATGACGTCGATGCGCTGTACAAAGAGTTCGCGCTGAAAGAGGCGATTCTTTTGATGCCGCCCACGGACCGCCCCTACGGCATGCGGGAATTCACCATCGCGACGCCCGACGGTCATCGATTCGTTGTGGGGCAGGTGATCGGACAAAGAAAGGCTGACGAATGAGGTTTTAGCGTTCCCGCTAGCGAATTTCGATCGTGGAATAACAAAAGCCCGTTGATCTTGCGATCAACGGGCTTTTTGTATTTGGTTGCGGGGACAGGATTTGAACCTGTGACCTTCGGGTTATGAGCCCGACGAGCTGCCAGACTGCTCCACCCCGCGTCTGAGAGATAGAATAATACGGGAATAACGCGCATCGTGTCAAACGTTTATGACATTTATTTTAAGGACACCCGCAATCTCGTGCGCGACACGCGCATTTCTCCCGCCTCTTACGCATGTTGTTCAATCGGTATACAGAAGGCGTAAAGGCACAGGTCCGGGCGCTGACCGTGGCTGAGCGTGAGGCGTCCAATCACCAGCGAATCGTGACCCCTGCCTGCACGGAGTGGTCCAACGATGCCGGATTCAAGCCGCGTTTGTAACCCACGTCGAGATCGAGATCTTTCGTCGGGCTGTAAATGGCACCGACCAGTGCATAGGCGGGGCGCGTTGTCGACGTCGGGTCCGTGTTCGTTTGATAGCCGACGTCCAATGCCACTCGGAACTTCTCGGTCACATTGAACAGCACTGCTGCCGAGGCGTTCCACAGGCTTTTCCGATTCCCGTCCCGGTTGTCGTTCCAGACGTAACCCGCGTTGGCGAGAAACGTCCAGCGGTCGAGATCGTATTGCATCAGCAGATTGGCGCCGGTGGTTGCCCGGCCGTTGCCAAGCCCGCGATCATGGCTCGCCGTTGGCAGCGTCACGAACGGCTTCAGGCCGAGACTCCAGTGATCCCCTTCCAGAAAACGCCACTTGGCCTGCAATTGCGGATCGGCAAACCCGTTGGTCCACCCAGCCCCATCGGGACGATTCCGCTGATACGGCGCCTGAATCGCAATATCCAGATTCGGCAACACGCCGTAGGTCAGCGTCGAATTCCATTGCTGCTGGCGTGCGCTGACAAGTGTCGTCCACTCACTGCTGAGTTCCAACTGCCAGTTGCCGGTGTCTTGGGTGCCGGTGTCATCGGTCACGAGCGGGTTCATCGCGTTTGCACCAAGCGGGGCGAGGGCTGCGGCGAGGATCAGAAGCTTCTTCATTGAAAACTCCGGCTGGCAATTCGTCGGCCAGACGTTGGATATTTTTGCGCCGCCACGTGCGGTGTGGGCCAGACGTGGTGTTGGGGACGGCTTATCGGAAAACGAAACAGTCGGGCGGATCGTACGTGGCGGCGCTGGGCAGCGTCAACCGCGTTTGAATGACATGAGGCATTCCTGAGGGGCTGACCTCGTGCGAGTCACGGTGATGTCACGGCAATGTGTTCGCGGAACTTGCGTCGTGGTCGAAACGTCGTAGGAAGCCGCCCGCGTCGGTGATAGACTCCGCCGCCCTTCACGTCGTGGCGCATCTCGTGTGCGAGCAGGGCGTCGCGATACCTTGTCTTTTTGCTGATGGCGAGTGTCGAGGATGTTGTGTCATGGCTTTTCCCCTCTCTTCTTCCTCATGCAAGCCAGAAGTCATCTTATTTTCGGTATCGGCGCGACGTGGCTGATGCACCGCACCGGCTGGGCGGCCAGTGTTCATGCGTGGCCGTTGACGCTCGTCGGCGCGCTGCTGCCCGATATCGATCATCCCAAAAGTATGTTGGGACGACGGCTGGCCCCCGTGTCCTTTGCGATTTCGAGTGTGTTCGGACATCGCGGCATGACGCATTCGCTGCTGCCGCCGATGTTGTTCGTGGCGGCGTGCATTTACGGTTGGGGCCATGTGCCGCCTTGGGCATTGGCGCTTTGTGCCGGGTATTTGTCCCATTTGCTTGCCGATTGGCTGACGCCTTCGGGTGTGCCGCTTTGTTGGCCGTTGCGCACACGATTTCGCTCGCCGCTGTATGTGACGACGGGATCGTCGGCGGAGTGGTGCGTCGCCGCTGCGCTCGCCTTCGCTATGTGGCGATGGTGGTGAGCGCGAGCGGTTAGGACTTAGCGCCAGACGAGAGGCGGTTCCTCCATCAGGGCGACTTGTTCGCGCAGTTCCAGAACGCGGTCTTGCCAGTAGCGTTGCGTGTTGAACCACGGAAATGCGAACGGGAACGCGGGGTCGTCCCAGCGGCGTGCCAGCCAGGCGCTGTAGTGGAGCAGGCGCAAGGTTCGCAGGGCTTCGGTCAGGTGCAGCTCGCGCACATTGAACTCGGCGAAATCTTCATACCCGCTCAGGACTTCGTCGAGCTGCATCGTCATCTCGCTGCGCGTGCCGGAGAGCAGCATCCACAGATCCTGCATCGCCGGTGCCATACAGGTGTCGTCGAAGTCTACGAAGTGGGGGCCGGCATCCGTCCACAATACGTTGCCACCGTGGCAGTCGCCGTGGACTCGAAGCAGTTTCACATCGCCCGCCCGCTCATAGGCGCGGGCAACCCCGTCCAGCGCCAGATCGACGATGGCGCGCCATGCGTCGCGCAGATCGGCTGGGATGAAGTTGTGTGCCCATAGATAGTCGACCGGGCCGCGACCGTAGGTGTCGATGTCCAGTGTCAGGCGATGCTGGAATGGCTGCGTTGCGCCGACGGCGTGAATGCGGCCCAGAAAGCGGCCGAGCCAGTTGAGCGTGTCCGGGTCCTGAAGTTCTGGTGCGCGTCCACCGCGCCGGGGGAATACGGCAAAGCGAAAACCGTCGAAGTGATGCAGGGTCTTGCCGTCGATGACGAGCGGTGCCACGACCGGAATCTCGCGTTCCGCCAGTTCCTGCGTGAAAGCGTGCTCCTCGAGAATGGCGTCATCGGTCCAGCGGGCCGGACGATAGAACTTCGCGATCAACGGCGGCCCGTCTTCCATGCCCACCTGATAGACGCGGTTCTCATAACTATTGAGCGCGAGCAGGCGCCCGTCGCTATAACTGCCGAGATGCTCGACGGCGCTGATCACCGTGTCGGGAAGGAGTGCCGCGAACGGATGGGCGTGGCTGGGGGCTTGCTGGGAAAGATCGGAGTTCATGCGCGCTATTGTGCCAAAGGCGTGGATGCCGGGGCGCACTGAGGCATCTATATATAGGGAAGCCGGGAATTGGCCATGTCGGATCGGCGGGAAATTGGCCAGAAGCGGACTATTTTCAAAATAGTTTCACAAACCCCTTGCCAGCGTCGCCGAACCTGACTAATATTCCGTCTCTCGCAACGACAGCGACGCAGCGAAAGCAGCGAAGCGGAAGGAA
>NZ_NGUR01000018.1:0-5493 GCF_002179865.1 Pandoraea sp. PE-S2R-1
ACGTGCTGACCGATCGTTGTCTCCCAGATACCGCTAGCGCAATTGATTCGCTTCGCGTTCAGATCCCTTCTGGTGTTCTCCTTCTTGGCGCACTTGGTCTCTCGAGTTGGCTCGGTGGCCGGTCTGCGCCTTCGCGTGGAGTGGAATGCGGAATGGGCGTCAGGACTCGAAATCGCTCTGAAGCGGTGTTGCGTTGACTAATGCGAGAACGCGTTCACTCGCAGTGCTCGCAGTGTCGTGCCGCGTTAGGAGATGAAGCTGGGGGAAGAGAGGGGCTGCGGGGAAGGGCTCTGATCTACGGTGACGGCGAGAATGGACCTCCGTCACACCAGCACCAAGCGCTACCGCTGACGTTGCGTCTAAGCCGGTGTCGGTCGGATATCGAAGCTTTCGACATCCGACCTAGCGCTAACAACTATCGCCAATAGAAAAACATCACAAACAACAACGATCGCGAACTGCCGCTATTTATCGCGGTACCGCCGCCAATACACGGCGAACTAGCACGACGCATACCGCGACAAATGCTGCGAATGCGATCCAATCGGCTGTCCCGGCAAACCCGCTGCCTACGATCGCCAACGGTGCATCCGAGCCAGTGAAGCCAACCACCATCGCCATCGCTACGCCCACTAGGCTTTCGCCGACAATCAGCCCCGACGCTAACAACACACCGCGTCGCTCAGCGGCGTCCGCATACGGTCCGAAGTCTTTGCCATGCGCTTTCGCACGCGCCTTCATCACTCGGTGCGAAATCCAACCCAATACCGAACCGATCACCAACGCCGAACCAATCGTCGGCGGCAGGTAAATACCAATCCCCACCGCAATCACCGGCAACCGCGCAACGCCACCGCGCTTTGCCAGCATCGCATCGATGGCAATCATCACCAGTCCCACCACCGCGCCAATACCGAGCATCGACCAGTCGAGCTGATGCGTGAAGATGCCCTTGGCGATCGCCGTCATCAGAATGGCCTGCGGCGCCGACAAGGCCTGCGACGGATCCATCCCGGCGCGCGGCAACGCATCCGTAAAGCCATACGCGTTGTAGAGCAGATTCAACACCGGCGGAATCACCGCCGCGCCGACCACGCAACCCACCAGCAACGCCACCTGCTGGCGCCACGGCGTCGCACCCACGAGCCAACCCGTCTTCAGATCTTGCAGGTTGTCGTTCGAAATCGTGGCAATCGCGATAACAGCCGCCGTCGTGAATAGCGCCAGCGCAATCGCCAGCTTGCCGCCGGCCGTCGTATCGAGCAGACCACTCGCCTGGCTCACGCTGAGAATCAACAACGAGACCAGCACCACCGCGACGATACCGATGCCGGAAATCGGACTCGCCGATGACCCGACCAAGCCCGCCATATAACCGCAAGCAGCAGCAACCAAAAAGCCGAAGACCACTGCGAACACCACACTGCAAGCCACCAGCGTCGCAATGCCGCCGACCGACAACGGTGCGTCCGCAAGGAACACACCGAACGTCACCACCCAGACGGCAACGCAAACCAGCGTCAAGCCAATGACCCAGCGCGGCGAAAGATCCTGTTCCGTCCGGCCGAGCTTCACGCCGGTGCCACGAGCCCGAGACTGGCCCAACGCCGCAAACGACGTCTTGACGCCTTCGACCATGGGCTTGGCGAGCGTAATAAGCGTCCACACGGCGGCAACGCCGATGGTGCCCGCGCCAATGAACCGCACCTTGTGCTGCCAGAGCCCGTTCGCGAACGCGGCCATCGCCTGCCCATCGGTATTGGGCGTAATCGACGTCAGCACCGGCACCGCAATGCCCCAGCTCAATAGGATGCCGAGCAGAATCGCCAGACCCGAAACAATACCGATCAGATAGCCCGCCCCGATCAGTGCCAGCGAAAAGCCACTAGTCAGTCGAAAGACCGCCGTGCCAGCAGGAATCCACGCGGTAATGCTTTCCCCAAAAATCTTCAGACCATTCGTGGCGAATGCAAACAACGCCGACACCACGCCACCAAACGCAATCTCACGCACGCCACTGCCACCCGCTGCATTCGATTGACGATCCGACTGACCGTTAGCGGAATTCGAGGCCGACGCATCGTCGCCTTCACTGCCGACACGAAGAATTTCAGCCGCAGCCACACCCTCCGGATAAGGCAGATCGCTGTCCACCACCATCGCGCGTCGCAACGGGATCGTGAAGAGCACACCGAGAATGCCGCCCGATGCGCAAATCGCGAGCGTTAAGCCAAACGGAAAACCTTGCCAATGCCCAATCATCAACAGGCCCGGCAAAACGAAAATGATCGACGAGAGCGTGCCGGCCGCAGACGCCTGCGTCTGCACCATATTGTTCTCGAGGATATTGCCGCCACGCAGCGCGCGCAGCACGGCCATCGAGATTACCGCCGCCGGAATGGACGATGAAAAGGTGAGACCGACTTTCAAGCCGAGATAAACATTGGAGGCGGTGAACACCACAGTGATCAGCGCGCCGAGAATCATGCCGCGTACCGTTAATTCGGGTAGCGAAACTGCGTCGGGAATACGAGTCGGTTGAGAAGCCATGTGTACGAATTAGGGGGGATTTTCGCCCGATGGGAATGTGGCGCAGATTGTATGCGTCCGGCTGTCATGCCGCCAGTCTTGACGGCCGTGATTGTGCGTCTGCTCGAATCCCGCTTCTAAATCCCAAATGCACCGGCTAATCCAATGCAATAACCCATTCGCCACAAGAATTGACCAAATACTGCGCATATCCATCTAGTTTTCGGATGGAATCTAACTTTTCCTAATTCCTTTAATGATGGATGATTCGGGTTTTCCCTTGGGTGATAACAAAGCCCGGATCCGCCAAGGCGAGTACGAACGGATCTGCGCATAAAGGAGTTCTTCGATGTCCAGTCTGCATACCTCTTCGCATCCGGTGCCTCAAACCAGCGACCGTCGTCGCTGGCTGGTACTCGCGATCGTTTCGGTGGCGCTGCTGCTCATCGTGATCGACATGACGGTGCTTTACACGGCACTGCCGCGTCTGACCCACGATCTTGCAGCGACGGCGTCCGCCAAGCTGTGGATCGTCAACGCGTACGCGCTTGTCGTCTCCGGCCTGTTGCTCGGTATGGGCACGCTCGGCGACCGCCTTGGTCACAAGCGTCTGTTCATCGCGGGGCTGGCCGTCTTCGGTATCGCCTCACTGGCGGCGGCTTTCTCGCCCGACGCCAACCTGTTGATCGCCGCTCGCGCACTGCTTGGCGTAGGTGCCGCGATGATGATGCCGGCCACGCTTTCGCTGATTCGCCTCACGTTTGCCGATTCGCGCGAACGTGCGTTGGCCATCGGCATCTGGGCATCGGTCGCGTCAGGCGGTGCCGCGTTTGGCCCGGTCGTCGGTGGTGCGTTGCTCGAACACTTCTGGTGGGGCTCGGTCTTCCTGATTAACGTACCCATCGTGTTGCTCGCGTTGCCGCTGGCGTACTGGCTGATTCCAAAGGGTGGCGCGACGTCGACGCAGCCGTGGGACTGGTTCGGTTCCGTGCTCTTCATGGTGGGGCTGGTCGGTTTGACCTATGCGATCAAGTCGGCTGGTAAGCCTTCGCCTGACTGGTCGACGGTGGGCGTGGCGCTTGTCGTGGGTGGCGTTTTCCTCGCGGCGTTCGTGCGCCGTCAACAACGCAGTGCTCACCCGTTGCTCGACTTCAAACTGTTCCGCAATCCGGCATTCGCAAGTGCTGTCGTCGCGGCGCTGGTCGCGTCGGCATCGCTGATCGGGATGGAACTGGTATTCAGTCAGCGTCTGCAACTGGTACTCGGCTATTCGCCGCTCGAAGCCGGTTGGGCCATCGTGCCGTTGCCGCTCGCTGCCTTCGTCGCCGGGCCGATTGCCGGTCAACTGTTGCCGCGTCTGGGTGGCGCCCGCATGTTGCCGATCGCGTTGCTGATCTCGGGGATCGGGATGGCGGGCTATCTGTTCGTGCGTGACATGGGGCTGATGCCGTCGATCATCACGTTGGCCATTCTCGGCTTTGGCGTCGGCGCGACGATGACCGCCGCGTCGAGCACGATCATGCAGAGTGCGCCGCCGGAACGTGCCGGGATGGCGGCCTCGGTTGAGGAAGTCTCGTACGAACTTGGCGGCGCGTTGGGCGTGACGTTCATGGGCAGTCTGCTGTCGTTCGTGTACGCCCGTGGCATGCAAGTGCCACAGACCGATGCACTGCCGAGCGTAGTGCGCGATAGCCTCGACGAGGCGCAGATCGTTGCCGAACAATTGCCGGCGGCACTCGCCGAGTCGCTCACGCGTCTGGCGAATACCGCCTTTGATCAAGGCTTCAATGCCGTGATCGCGGCGGCAGCCATCTTGCTGATCGCTACCGCCGCGTGGGGCCGCTGGCACGCCCGGGCGCGCTAGTTATTTAAGAACGCGCTGCCCTCAACATCCCGGACATCGCGTGCAGTGCCAGCGGGTAGCACTGCACGCCGAGACCGCAGATCACGCCAGTCGCCACGGTCGAAATCAACGAGTGCCGGTAAATCTCATCGCGCTTGTGGATGTTGGTGATATGCACCTCGATCAACGGGCGCTCGATCAGCTTCGCAGCGTCAAGCACCGGAATGGATCGGAACGAGAAGCCGGCCGGGTTGAGGATGACGCCCGCGCCGGCTTCGAACGCTTCCTGCAACCAGTCGATCATCGTGGCTTCGCTGTTCGTCTGCCGGAACTCGCAACGCAGTTCAAGCTGTGCTGCCACTGACCGCACGGTCGTTTCGATCTCGGCGAGCGTGGTGTGCCCGTAGAGGTGCGGCTCGCGCTTGCCGAGCATGTTGAGGTTCGGTCCGTTGAGGATGTAGACAAGATCGGACATGGTGGTGAATGCGTTTCCCGTGAAAGACAAATAATCAATGGCTGTTGCGCATGCCATGCGCACCGTCGACTGGCGCGACGCGCGAGACATTGGCCGCGCTGCCGGTGCCGCTACCGCTACCGCTACCGAGCGTCGCCAAGTGTTCAGCCTCCGCAGCATCACCCGTGAGCGCATGCGTCGAGTCGGTGCGGTGCATGTCGATGCCGCGCGTCTCCGGCCCAATGAGAATGGCGGCCAGCGAAATCACATTGAGCGTGGCGCACAACGCCACCACAGCCCAAGGTGATCCGTTGCTGATCGAGAGCAGCCAGACCGCGACCATCGGCATCGGCCCGCCCGTGAGCAGATTGGCCCCGGTATAGGCGAGCGCCGAGCCCGAGTAACGGACGTTGGTCGGAAACGCCTCGGCAAAGGCCACCGGCTGAATACCACTCTGGTACTGCGTGAAGCCGAGAAAGAGCCCCATGATCAGCAACATCGGCACGAAGCTGCGCGTATCCAGTACGGAGAAATACACGAGCGAGATCAGCAGCGTGGCGCATGAGCCAATCGCCAGCGCCTTCTTGCGGCCGATCCGATCACTGAGCGTGCCGCCGATCAGCGCACCGAAAATGGCGAAGATATTCGCGCCCATGAGCAGCATGAA
>NZ_NGUR01000019.1:0-135968 GCF_002179865.1 Pandoraea sp. PE-S2R-1
GCGGCTGGCAGGATTCGAACCCACGACCCCTTGGTTCGTAGCCAAGTACTCTATCCAACTGAGCTACAGCCGCGCTGTGAGAACAGAATTATGTAAGAAACCAACTCACCGCGCAAGTGTTTTTTGCAATTCTTTTGTCATATCTCTGATTTCCCCGCCTCACCGCGCATTCCATGCGGGATTAGCGCGGAATCGCCCACCGTGGCAAGTGTTTGCCGCTAGAACAATTACTCCACGCAAACCCGCGCCAAATCATGGGATTCCCTCTGCTACGCGCGCAAACGACACGGTATCCTACGGCTTTTTGCGACGCATGATTTCTGCGCTCAAGGCGCCGCGTGCACCGAGCACAGTTCCCCAAGGGAACATCGGGCAGCGCACCATTTCGCGCGTCGACATTCAAAACAGGCACGGCGCCACGGGGAACCCCCTTCCCCCGGAAGCGACGATGCGATAAAAACCATATTCAAGGAGGCGCTCATGGAAAAAGTCTGGCTCAAGAGCTATCCGCCCGGCGTGCCGGCCGAGATCGACGTCAACGCGTATCGTTCGCTGAACGACCTGTTTCTTCAAAGCTGCCAGAAATTCGCAAATCGCCCGTCTTTCTCGAACCTCGGCGTGACGATGACGTTCGCCGACCTCGAGAAAAAATCGCGCGACTTCGCCGCCTATCTGCAAAGCCTGCCCGGGCTGGAGCGCGGCTCGCGCGTCGCGATCATGTCGCCGAACCTGCTGCAATATCCGGTCGCCGTCTTCGGCATCCTGCGCGCCGGCATGGTTGTCGTGAACGTCAACCCGCTCTACACCGCCGGTGAGCTCGAACACCAACTCAAGGACGCCGGCTGCGCCGCCATCGTCGTCATCGAGAACTTCGCCGCTACGCTGCAAAAAGCCCTGCCCGACACGCCCGTCAAGCACGTCATCACGACGGCCATCGGTGACCTGGTGCCCGCCCCGAAGCGCTGGATCGTGAACTACGTAGTGCGCCATGTGAAGAAGATGGTGCCCGACTGGAATATTCCGCACGCCGTGTCGTTTCGTGACGCGCTCGCCCAAGGCGCGCGCGCCAAGCTGAACGAGGTACAACTCGGTCACGACGACATCGCCTTCCTGCAATACACGGGCGGCACCACCGGCGTGGCCAAGGGCGCGATGCTCACGCACCGCAACATGATCGCCAACATGTTGCAGGCGCGCGCCTGGATCGGCTCCGGCCTCGAAGAGGGCAAAGAGATCATCGTCACGGCCCTGCCGCTGTATCACATCTTCTGCCTGACCGCGAACTGCCTCGTGTTCCTGCAACTGGGCGCGCTCAACCTGCTCATCACCAACCCGCGCGACATGCCGGGCTTCGTGAAGGAATTGAGCAAGTGGAAGTTCACGTTCATGACCGGTGTGAATACGCTCTTCAACGGCCTGCTCAATACCCCGGGGTTCGACAAGCTCGACTTCAGCGCCCTCAAGTGCGCCCTCGGTGGCGGTGCCGCCGTGCAACGCGCCGTGGCCGAGCGCTGGCGCCAAGTGACCGGGCATCCGCTCATCGAAGCGTACGGCCTCACCGAAACCTCGCCAGCCGTGTGTATCAACCCGCTCGGCAGCGAGTTCAACGGCTCGATCGGGCTGCCGATTTCGTCCACCGAGGTGAGCATCCGCAACGACGCCAACGAAGCCCTCGGCTTCGGTCAGGAAGGCGAGATCTGCGTGCGCGGCCCGCAAGTCATGAAGGGCTACTGGCACCGGGAAGACGAAACGGCGAAGACCGTCACGCCCGATGGCTGGTTGCGCACCGGCGACATCGGCACGATGGACGAGCAAGGCTACGTTCGTATCACCGATCGCAAGAAGGACATGATTATCGTGTCGGGCTTCAACGTCTATCCGAACGAAGTGGAAGGCGTGCTCGCGATGTGCCCGGGCGTGCTCGAATCCGCAGTCGTCGGGGTGCCCAGCGAGCGTACGGGCGAAGCGGTCAAGGCGGTCATCGTCAAGAAGTCGTCCGACCTGACCGAGCAGATCGTGATCGATTTCTGCCGCCAGCACCTCACGAACTACAAGGTGCCGCACGTGATCGAGTTCCGCAAGGAACTGCCGAAAACGCCGGTGGGTAAGGTGCTGCGCCGCGAACTTCGCTGATCGGCGTCACTCACGTCTGCGTCATCTCTCGTCGCGTGACGAATTTCGAGAGATCGCCTGCGATGGCGGCATACCAATGAAAAACGGCCGGGGTCTGTTCAGCCCCCCGGCCGTTTTCTATTCCACGCCCGGCTTCCCCCGTCGCGTCGACTTCACGCCCATTAGTAACTTTTGGTTACAGACGTGGCGCGCGTGACTTGGTAAAACAAAGACACGTCAGGTGCGTGCTTTCGGGGCACGCATCGTCATTTGCTTCAGAACGTGCGCGGCAGCCGCCATGCCGAATGTCGCTGTGACACACATGCTTGAGCCGAAACCCGCGCAATTGAGCCCCTGGGGCCCGTTAGCGGCATCGGGGGTTTCGCCCGGCGCACATACCGCTTCGGGGTACTGCAAAGGCTCGTCGGAGTACACGGCCGGCACGTTGAACTTGGCTTTGGGACCACGGACAAAACCATGTTGCTTGCGTAATTGCGCACGCACTTTTGCAAGCAGCGGATCCTGAATCGTGCGAGCGAGATCGTCGATGCGAATGCGTGTCGGATCGATCTGACCGCCGGCCCCGCCGACGGTGACAAGACGCTGCTTGTGCGCAACGCACCACGCGATAAGCGCTGTCTTCACCCGCACACTGTCGATGGCATCGATCACCCAATCGAAGCCACCGCCAAGCATCGTGTCGAGGTTCTCCAGTTCCACGAAGTCCTCGATAAGCGTAACTTGACAGGCAGGGTTGATGGCCAGAATACGTTCGGCCATCGCGGCGACTTTCGGCTTGCCGTAGTTGCCATCAAGCGCATGCACCTGACGATTGGTATTGCTTTCGGCGACGTTATCGAGATCGATGAGGGTGAGCCTGCCCACGGCGCTGCGCGCCAGGGCCTCGGCCACCCACGAGCCAACGCCGCCGATGCCGATGACAGCAACGTGGGCCTCCCGCAGGAGCGCGAGACCGTCGTCACCGTATAAACGCGCGATACCGCCAAAACGGCGGTTCGCGTCAAAATCTTCCTCCGATGGCGTGGCAGGCACCGGAGCAACAACAATCGACGGGGTACTGTTCATGATGCGATGGATAACGTCCTTGAAATGGCTGGCGATCACTCTGGTCGCCATCGTGCTGGCATTCGCGGCGTTCATCACGTGGTTTGACTGGAACTACGCCCGGCCCTGGATCAACCGGGAAGTGAGCACCGCGACCGGCCGGCCGTTCGAGATTCGCGGCGACCTGTCACTGCACTGGCTCGCCCCGAACGCACAGACCCCGGGACTGGGGCGCTGGCTGCCGCGGCCTCGCCTGATCGCGAATGATATCGTGTTAGGCAATGTTGCGTGGAGCGAGACGCCGAACATGATCTCGCTCGGCCGCCTCACGTTCTCGCTCGAATGGCTGCCGCTGCTCGACAAGCACATCGTCCTGCCCGAAGTCACGCTCTCCGCGCCCAAGATTCTTGTCGAAGAACGGGCCGACGGCCAGAACAACTGGACCTTCACAAAAAGCAACGGCGAGCCCTCGCCGTGGAAGTTTCGTATCGGCCGTCTGATTCTCGAAGACGGCGTGATTCGCGCCAATATCGTGCCTCAGCAACTCGACCTGACCGCCAACGTCGCCACCATCGACGGACAAGCCCCGTACGGTATCGGGGTAACGCTCAAAGGCACCTTCCGCAAGGCTGCCGTGACCGGTAAGGCGCGTGGCGGCGACGTTCTCTCGTTGGAGGACTCGGGAGACCCCTACCCGCTCGACGCCAGCGTGCGCATCGGCCGCACACAGATTGCCGCACGCGGCACGTTCACCAACCCAGCCACGCTCTCTGCGCTCGACATGCACCTGCGTCTGGCCGGCCCGACGATGGCCGACCTCTATCCGATTACCGGCGTGCTGTTGCCGGAAACCCCCGCTTACGAAACCAATGGCCATCTGCTGCATACGGCCGGCGTGTGGCGTTATGAACGCTTCCAGGGCAAGGTCGGCCAGAGCGATCTGTCGGGCACGCTGGTGTTCCGTCAGCGCGAGCCGCGCAACATTCTGCAAGGCGCCGTCGTCTCGAATCAGTTGCGGCTGGTCGATCTGGGCCCGGTCGTCGGGGGCCAGAATCCGTCGGGCGGCAGCGATCTTTCGGGCAAGCCGAAAGCGCCGCCGTCGGACAAGGTGCTGCCCGTCGATCCGTTCAAGACAGACCGCTGGCGAGCCATCGACGCCGACGTGCAGTTCACTGGCCGCAAGATCATCAAGGACAAGAGCCTGCCGATCGACAATCTTGTCACGCATGTGGTGTTGGACGACGGCGTGCTCTCGCTCAAACCGCTGGAGTTCGGGGTGGCAGGCGGGCGCATTACGTCGAACCTGGTGCTCAACGGGCAAGCCGAGCCGATGAAGGTCGATTCGCAGATCTCGTTGCGACATCTGAAGATGAAGGAATTGTTGCCCGAGGTGGACTTGATGAAGACCAGCGTCGGTGAAGTCAACGGCGACGCCGCGCTCACCGCCACGGGCAACTCGGTGGCCGCGCTGGCCGGCTCGTCGAATGGCGAGATCAAGACGCTGATCGATCGCGGCTCGGTCAGCAAACTGCTATTGCAGTACCTGGGGATGAACGTGGGCAACATCGTGCTCACCAAGCTCTTTGGCGACAAGCAGATCGAGATGCGCTGTGCCGCGGCCGATTTTGCCGTACGTGACGGCATCATGGACGCCCGCACCTTCGTGATCGATACCGACGACACCAGCATCGGCGTGACGGGGCAAGTCGATCTCAAGCGCGAGCGCTTCAACCTGACGATCCGCCCCGAGCCGAAACACTTCGGGCTCCTGTCGTTGCGCTCGCCCCTGTACGTGCACGGCACGTTCAAGAATCCGGACGTGGGCGTGAACGTGCCGACGCTGGTCGCCCGGGCGGGCGGTGCCATTGCCCTTGGCGTGCTCGCCCCATACACCGCGCTCGTGCCGCTGCTCGAACTCGGCCCGGGCAAGGACAGCCCGTGCGGTGAGCTGCTCGCCAACCTGCAACGCCCGGCGAGCCGCAACCCCGGGGCGGTCAAGCCAGTGCCCGGCGCGAGTGGCAAATCGGCGACGCCCTCGCGCAGCACGCAGCGCCCCGGTACGGCGCCCACTTTTGGGGCAGACCGCGAGGCTCCCTAAGCCCGGTTGAGGTCGCAAAACGGCCGCAAATCCCATGCCAGCCACAGGGATTTGCGGCACCCCGCCGGGATCCGCTTCGGCCGCCGGTCCCGGCGAGCCCGTAAAATAGTTCACTCCTTAAATATCAAGCACATGGCGCTGGATGCCCGTACTACGCGGCATTCGGCGCGATGACGTGTCGGCGATGCGACAAATCGCCACGTGCGCAAATTCGCCGACTCTTCGCTATACTGTGTCGCAACCCCAAACCGCAACTGACCGACAACGATCGTCGTGACCCAGACGCCATCACTCGCGGACCTGCGCAAAAACTACGCCCTCGGCTCACTTTCCGAGCGCGACGTAGCGCCCAGTCCGATCGACCAATTCCAACACTGGTTTGAGCAAGCGCTCAAGGCTCAACTGTCCGAGCCGAATGCGATGACGCTCGCCACGGTCACGCCCGACGGCCGCCCCGACGCACGCATTGTGCTCATCAAGGGCGTCGACGAACGCGGCTTCACGTTTTTCACGAATTACGAATCTCGCAAGGGGCAGGAACTGGCCGCGACGCCGTACGGCTGTCTGCTGTTCCACTGGGTCGAACTCGAGCGTCAGGTGCGCATCGAGGGACGCGTCGAGAAGGTGACCGAAGCAGAAAGCGACGCCTACTATCACTCGCGTCCGGTCGGTTCACGGCTGGGTGCCTGGGCCTCGGTGCAGAGCGCCGAAGTGGCCGATCGCAGCATCATCGAAGAGCGTGAAGCGGATTTCCGGCGCCAGTTCGGCGACGCACCGCCGCGCCCGCCGCACTGGGGCGGCTATCGCCTCAACCCCGAGAGCATCGAATTCTGGCAGGGCCGCGTGTCGCGCCTGCATGATCGCATCAAGTATTTCCGGCTTGCCGATGGGTCGTGGCGCGTGGCGCGCCTTTCACCCTGACCCACGCATCGGCTTGGCCGACGCGGTACGCCTGCCCGCCCGTTTGACGAGGAGACGTCGCCGCGCCGTGCGGTACGGACTTAAAGTTTTTTTGGTGACACTTGGAGCACATCCATGTTGTGGGAGAAAAAACTCGAAAGCTGGGTCAGCGGCGTCAAGACTTCCTCCAACCTGCCGATCCGCCTCGCGCTCTGGAACGGGCAGCACTATGATTTTGGTGCGTTCGACAACCCCAGCGTGACGTTGCGCGTCAATGGCCCTGCGGCCATGACGCGCTTGCTGACCCCCAGCCTCGACAATCTAGGCGAGGCGTATGTGAAGGGCGAGATCGACGTCGAAGGCAAGCTCTCCGACGTTATCGACATGAGCTACGCGCTCGCCGGCAGCAGCCTTTCGGCGATCGGTCCGCTCGGACGCATCACACGCCACTTCAATCACACGAAACAGTCCGACAAGCGCTCGATCGAGTTTCATTACGACGTATCGAACGACTTCTACCAGCTCTGGCTGGACAAGAACATGGTCTATTCGTGTGCCTACTTCGAACAGGGCGACGAAGACCTGGATACGGCGCAGGAAAAGAAGATCGATCACATCCTCACGAAGATTCAGGTGCAGCCCGGGCAGACCTTGCTCGATATCGGCTGCGGGTGGGGAGCGCTGGTGATTCGCGCGGCCAAGAAGTTCGGCGCGAAATGTGTGGGCGTCACGCTCTCGCAAAACCAGTACGATCTGGCGACCGAGCGGGTCAGGAAAGCGGGGCTTCAGGATCAGATCGAAATCCGCATTCAGGATTACCGCGACGTCGAAGGCCAGTTCGATCGCATCACCAGCGTGGGCATGTTCGAACACGTGGGCCGCAAGAACCTCACCGACTACTTCGCCAAGATGGCATCGCTGCTCAAGGACGACGGCGTCGCGATGAATCACGGCATCACCTCGACCGACCCGGACAGTGGCGAAACCGCCATGGGCGGTGGCGAATTCATCGACAAGTACGTGTTCCCGAACGGTGAGCTGCCGCACATCAGCCTTGCGCTGGAGTCGATGCAGCGCGGCGGGCTCGAAGCGAGCGACGTCGAGAGTCTGCGTCGTCACTATGCGCGCACGCTCACGCTCTGGTCGGAGCGCTTCGAAGCGCATGCCCCGCGCCTGCGCGAGCTGGCGGGTGAAGAGCGCTTCCGCGTGTGGCGCGTGTATCTCGCGGGTTGCGCGTATGCGTTCGAACACGATCATGTGTCGATTTATCAGATCGTGTGCCGCAAGGCGGGGCAGCCAGCGAAGGGCCTGCCGTGGTCACGTCGCTATATGTACGAGAACCCGATCGGCGGATGAGCGGCGGACGAGATTGCCGGGACGACGGCCAACGTGGCGGACGTGGTCTAATCGCGTTGTCCGTCGTCGTCCATAGCGTCGACCGTAGCACCAACCCTCTCGTCATCCATCGCGTCATCCGTAGGCATCCATGAGTCAGTTCGATCTGTTTGGGGCACCGCCTGACGATCCTGCGCCGGGCGGGCGCGCCGGGCAGGTCGGTCCTGCCCGAACCACCCCAACCGCCCCCGAATCTACCGGCCACCGCGCGGGAACGCCCCGTCGCGGCGGTGTCGGGGCGGCGACCGTCTCCTCCGCCTTGCAATCCACGGGCAACACCCTCCCCGGCAACATTCGGCTGGGGACGTCGTCGTGGTCGTTTCCGGGTTGGAAGGGGATTGTCTGGGATGACGACTACAGCGATACCAAGCTCTCCCGTCAGGGACTCACTGCGTACGCGAGTCATCCGGTACTGCGCTGCGTCGGCATCGACCGGTCGTTCTACAAGCCGATGACGATCGTCGAATATCAGAAGTACGCCGAGCAAGTGCCCGACAGCTTCCGATTTCTGATCAAGGCACCGAGCGTGGTTACCGACGCCGTCGTGCGTGGCGAGAAAGGCGAAGGCCTGTCGTCGAACCCTTGCTTTCTCGATGCGCGAATTGCGACCGAGCAGTTTGTCACGCCATGTCTGACCGGGCTCGGTTCCAAAGCGGGCGTGCTGGTATTCCAGATGTCGCCGCTGCCCTCGGAACTTCTGCGTGATATTCCCACGCTGGTGCAACGTATTGAAGCGTTTTTCGCGGCGTTGCCACCGCTGCCGGCACTGCCCGACGATCCTTCGGGTATACCGACCCCGGGCCCCTGCTACGCCTTGGAGATTCGCGACGGCGCGTTGCTGACACCCCGGCTGATGCGCGCGCTGGGACAGTTGGGCGTGCGTTATTGCATCGGCCTGCATGCGCGTATGCCACACGTGGAGCGGCAGGCGGCCGCATTGGCGATGCTCGATGAAGCCGGCGCCGGACCGCTGGTGGTGCGCTGGAATCTGAATAGCGGGCATCGCTACGAACAAGCCAAGGCGAAGTACGCGCCGTTCGACAAGATCGTCGATCCCGACCCGACGACACGCGACGTGCTCGCCGCGCTGGCCACGCACTATGCGCTCGCCGGTCACCCCGTCTATGTGATCGTCAACAACAAGGCCGAGGGCTCGTCGCCGCTATCGTGTCAGGCCTTGGCCGAGCGAATTGCCGAACTGTCGACGGCGGAGGCCGACAGAGCCGGCACGCTCGACGCCACATCGCCGGACACCGGCGACGCGAATTCAGAAACGCCGAGGGCCTGACGCCAGCGAATTCAAGCGATTCGCCGGGGTCAGGCCCTCGTCGGACAACGTTGTGACGCTTACCGGGTCAACTTACGCGACCAGATGCGGAATCTGCACGTCCGGATTCACATCGGCGTCGTAGTCCACACCATCGATCTCGAAGCCGAACAAGCGCAGGAATTCCTGCTTGTAGCCCGCGAAATCGGTCAGTTCGTACAGATTGTCGTTGGTCACCTTGTCCCACAGTGCCATCACGGCCGTCTGCACTTCCGGCGACAGTTCCTTCTGATCGGTGCGCACGCGGCCATCGGCGTCGAGCAACGGCGAGGCGTTGTAAAGGCTGTCCTTGTACAGACCGTAGATCTGCTCGATGCAGCCTTCGTGCGTGCCCTGTTCCTTCATCACCTTGAACAGCAACGACAGGTACAGCGGCATCATCGGAATCGCCGAGCTGGCCTGCGTGACCAGCGCCTTGAGCACGGCGACGCGGGCATCGCCACCGTTGGCGGCGAGCTTGGCACGGATGTTCAGCACCTTGTCGTCGAGATCGCGCTTGGCAGCACCGATCGAGCCATTCCAGTAGATGTCGTGCGTGATCTTCTCGCCGAGGTACGTGAATGCCGTGGTCTTGGCGCCCGGGGCGAGCACACCGGCTTCGGCCAGCGCGTCGATCCACATTTGCCAGTCTTCACCGCCCATGACGGCCACGGTGTTGTCGATCTCTTCCTGCGACGCGGGTTCGAGCACCGATTCCTTGACCACTTCCTTGTCGGTATCGATACCGCGCAGCGTCACCGATTTGCCGATGGGCTTGAGCACGGAATTGAAGACCTGCCCCGTTTCCGGGTGGATGCGGCGCGGCGCGGCGAGGCTGTAGACGACCAGATCGACCTGACCGAGATCGTTCTTGATCGTCTCGATGGTCTTGGCCTTGATGTCCTTGGAGAAGGCATCGCCGTTGATGCTCTTCGCGTACAACCCCTTCTCGGTGGCGAACTTGTCGAACGCCGCCGTGTTGTACCAACCCGGGGTTGCCGGCTTCGTCTCGGAGCCGGCGCGCTCGAAGAAAACGCCGAGCGTGGCGGCATCGCAACCGAACGCGGCGGTGATGCGGGCGGCCAGACCGTAACCGGTAGAAGCGCCGAGCACGAGCACCTTCTTGGGGCCGTTGGCGATCGGGCCCTGGGCCTTCACGTACTCGATCTGTTGCTTGACGTTGGCTTCGCAGCCAACGGGATGGGTGGTGACGCAGATGAAGCCGCGCACGCGTGGCTTGATGATCATGGAAACCTCGTTCACAAAATTCGGTGATGCCGCATACCGGCAAACACCGCGCATTGTAAACGAGGTCGACGCCTTATCGTCTTATCGCGTTATTCCGGCGCGACGACCACGGACCGGTCGAGCCGCTTCGGGAACTGAATCTGGCGGATGCGGCGCACGAGCAGCGCGGCGATGATCGCCGCTACGCCGGTGAGCAGCACGCCGGCGTGCACGGCGCTAACCAGCGTCTGGCGGGCAGTTTCAACGAGCGGCATGCCGTCGATCCCCATGGCGCGCAGGTCGGTGAGCAAGTCGCCGCGCAGCGCCGGGTCGATCAGAATGCGCGGATCGAGGGCCCGCGCGACCGCGTGCGACGCCGGGGTGCCGTCGTAGGCCGACACGGCACCGGCCACACCGCTGGCGTACCAATGATTGATGAGCGTGCCGACGATGGTCGTGCCGAGCATGCCGCCGACCATGCGTGTCGACTGAAGCAGCGCGGTGGTGATGCCGAAGCGCTCGCGCCCGGCGATCTCCTGCCCGAACACGTTCATGTTGTTCAGGATGAACCCGATGCCGATGCCCGCGAACGCCATCATCAGGGCGAGCACGGCGTGCGAGGTTTCACGATGCGCCAGTCCCACACCGGCCGAGGCGACGGCCAGCAGGCAGAAGCCGAGGATCAGCATGTTGGTCGGGCGCGACAGGCGTACCACGATGGGCGTGTTGATGAAGCTGCCCAGCGCAATGCAAGCGGCGATCGGCGTCGCGATGAGCCCGGCCGTTTGCGGACTCAGGCCAAAGCCGCCTTGCAGCAGCAGCGGGGCGAAGAAGATCAGGGAGTACATCACGAAGCCGATCAGCACGGACAGCGTGAACAGCACCACCAGTTGCGGGTGCCGGAACATGTCGAGCGGCACGATCGGGTGCGTGGCGCGACGCTCGGTGCGCAACAATACCCAAAAGCCGACGACGACCGCCACGATGAGCAACAGGTTGACGAGCGACGCGCCATGCGCCGGCACGTTCTCGATGAACACCTGAAAACCACCCAGCACGACCGCGATCCAGAGCGCACCGCGCCAGTCGACGCGGACATCGCCCTTGTGCACCGACGGGAATTTGGGCAGATATCGCCACACGAAGTACAGCGCGGCGAGGCCGACCGGCAGGTTGATGAAGAAGGTCGAGCGCCAGCCGAAGTGCTCGGAGAGCAGGCCGCCCAGCGAGGGGCCGGCCGCCGTGCCGATGCCATATGCCGTGGTGATCACCACCTGCCAGCGCACGCGCGAGCGCGCATCGGGAAAGAGATCGGGCACCGAGGCGAAGGCCGTGCCGACCATCATCCCGCCGCCGAGGCCCTGTAACGCGCGCGCGAAGATCAGGAACGGCATGTTGGGTGCCAGGCCGCACAGCACCGAGGCCGCCGTAAAGGTGACCACGGAGGCAATGACGAACTGGCGACGGCCGAAATAATCGCCCAGCCGCCCGAAAACCGGCACGGTCACGACGGACGCAAGCAAATAAATGCTGGCGATCCAGGCGTAATACTCGAAACCCTTGAGTTCGGCGACGATGGACGGGAGGGCAGTACTGACAACGGTCTGGTCGAGAGCGACCAGCATGTTGACGAGCGCGATGCCAATCATGGCCATCAACGCATCGCGAAAAGGCAGGGGGCGCACGGCTAACTACCTGAAGACTTCATGAGGGGAAGCGTCATTCTATGCGAAAAATAATGAAGATATGAACGTTTAGTATCGGCGCGGGTTTTCAGTGGAAATCGGCTGGAGATGGGCAGATTTGCTGGATCGAGGTGTTGTCCTAGACCGTTTTCGGAAGTCCCTTGCACTACCGCCCGGCCCGGGAAGGCACTATCAACACGTCCCGATGATCGTATGCGCCACGCCTTCGGAGGGGCCTCCCCCGATGCCGGTTGTGCGCCCGACTCGACGCAAATTCGGCAAAGACAAGCCCGTTCGCAACAACCGGCGGACGTCACTTATCGCACCATCGCCCCGGCGCCTCACAGGCGCCATTGTCATTCCCAAGGAGATACGCCCATGACGGATCGGCCCTTTCGTGACGACTATCAGCGCTGGCTGGATGCGCAGCCGCCCAATGCACGTTCGATGCAGGCGGCACCCGGTACTGCCGCGCCCGGCACGGCAACGGTGCGCGAGCCCCCTGCCACCCTGCCATTCGGCGGCTACGTCGTCTGGTTTCACGAGAGCGATACGTATCTCGATATCCGGTTCGATCACCATCGCTTCGAAATCGTGACGCAACAAGTGCCCGACGCCCGGGAGGCCTTCGTTTTCGAAAGCTTCGACGCCGCCTACGGTCACGCGCTGGACGTAGGGGAACACTGCCTGATTCTGTTCGCGGAAGCCGAGGGAATGCCGGTAACCGTGGTGGGATGAGCCCCAATCCCGCCTGCCCCCAGCCCCGTCTTCATCCATTTCAACTCTCAGGAGATCGCGCTACATGCCGAGTCTTGCTGTCGCCAATCCCACGCTTTGCCCACCTTCCTACGCCCTCGCTCCCGCCCTTTCCCTGCCAGGCGAACCCTCCAGCCTCGGCCTCCGTGCGGCTGAACCGCCCCGTGTGGCCGCCGATCTGCGCGCAATGACCAATGCACCACCGGCACTATCGGCACTGCCTGCGGGGCCGTCCCTCTCCCTCGGCGCGACCGATCGTTTCCGGCTCGGTGTCATCGAGTGCAAGCCGGTGCCGGTCGACCGCTACGTTCGAAACGCATTGACGGAATTGTTGACGCCACGAGACGGTTGCCCGAACGCCTGCGTGCCGGACAACGCGCAATTGCGCGAGATGCTGGCGACGATTCTCACGCTGCATCCGCAAGGGGATGCCACTTCGCTTGAACGCGTCATCGGCCAGATCGGCCTGCTGTCGCTACTGCGCGACGGACCTGATTACGCGCCGGGCACCATCAACGCATTACGCTATGACGTGGGCGCGCACGCGGTGGCGAGCGGTTTCTTTTCGGTCAGTGAGGGGGTGCCCAGCGAGGCGGAACTGCTGGACTTCGGTGCCAGCGAGCTCATGTTTCTCGATACACCCAACGAGTATCGGCACGATGTCGCGAGCGCTCACGCGGCCATCATCGACTTCCATTACGGGGCCGCGGGGATGGCTGGGCACGGTGCACGGGAAAACAGGGAGACGAAGATCACGCCGGCGATGATGCAAGTTTCCGATTTCACGCGCCATCTCGCGACATGCCGACAACGTCGTGATGCCGAACGACCGGCAACGGCAGATGCGCAGACGATGCCGAGGGCCGGTCTGCGCTGCGCCATACTCTGAGCGCCGCGGATGCGTAAGCGCGGAACGCGACGCCGCACGTGAGCACGGTATCCGTCTCACGTGCGAGTCCGGCGCTTACGCTCAAGCGGCCTTCAATCGACGCGAGAACTTCTCGCGGAATTTCTTGAGTTTCGGGGCGACGACATACGCGCAGTAGCCCTGATCGGGATGCTGGACGAAGTAGTTCTGGTGATAAGCCTCGGCCGGCCAGAACGTCTCTTCGGCCACGACCTGCGTGACGATCGGTGCCGGATAGGTCATCTCGGCCATCAACTCGGCAATCAGATGCTCGGCGACTTGTTTCTGCTTCTCGTCGTGATAGAAGATCGCCGAACGATATTGCGTGCCGACGTCGTTGCCCTGCCGGTTCAGCGTGGTCGGATCGTGAATCGAGAAGAACACGATCAGCAATTCTTCATAGCTGACGATGTCCGGATCGTAAGTCAGGCGCACCACCTCGGCGTGGCC
This sequence comes from Pandoraea sp. PE-S2R-1, assembly GCF_002179865.1. Lineage (NCBI taxonomy): Bacteria > Pseudomonadati > Pseudomonadota > Betaproteobacteria > Burkholderiales > Burkholderiaceae > Pandoraea > Pandoraea sp. PE-S2R-1. The sequence goes on from NZ_NGUR01000019.1 coordinate 13,902, forward strand.
GGTATCGCCTTCGCAAACCTGCTCGTAACTCGGGTTATCGACCTGACCGCCCTCGTACCCTGAGACGACGCGCTTCACGCCGTCGAGCTGCTGGTAACAAGCCTCGAGACACCAAAAACAACCACCGGCCAAGGTGGCGACTTCGGTGTGGGCATCGTTGGGGGAATTCGTCTGCTCTGTCATCGTGACCTCGCTTGTCGACTTCGGACGGCGCGCGACCCGCGAAATCCGGGGAATTTTGCGGCAGCGCACCAAAAAACGCACCAAACAAATAGGGCGGGCGATCACCATCGATCGCCCGCCCTATTGTCGCGCAGAAATTCCGCGATTGGCGCAAATAACCCTTCACGCCCATCGCCTCCCGCACTCAACCGCGCATTCGATTTTCCGTCCTGCCTTGCTTCGCGCTTTCCGTCCCGCGACGCATTCAGCCCCCGGCTCAGCCTTCCAATTGCGTGATCAACGGGTGCAGCAGACGTGCCCCCACACGCGCCGTCAATCCATCGCGGTCGTACGTCGGGTTGTACTCGGCAATATCGGCTACGCGCAGTTTGCCCGAGCGGCGGACCACGCCGATGAGCGTCTCGACAACTTCGAACGCTACGCCGTGCGCCGCCGGTGCCGACACGCCCGGGGCCTTCTCGCCCGGCAGTACATCCATGTCGATGGTCAGATAGACGTGGCTCACGCGGGCGAGCTTCTTCTCCAGCCGTTCGCACATTTCCGGCAGACGATGCGCCAGCATTTCCGTATCGAGCCAGAAGTCGACATCCAGCGCCTTCGCACGTTCGAACAGTGCGTCGGTATTGCTGTAACGGCTCACGCCCAGACACGCGTAATGGAACGGCGCCTGACGCCCGGCGAGCAACTGCGAGATCTGCCAGAAGGGCGTGCCCGAGCTGGCCGTCGGTTGCGCACGCAAGTCGAAATGCGCGTCGAAATTGAGGATCAGGATCGGCTCGTCGCGAAGGCGGTCGCCGAAGTGTTCGGCGACCCCGAGGAACGTACCGTAGGCGATTTCATGACCGCCGCCGAGCACCACCGGACGCGCACCAGCGGCCAGCACTTCGGCCACGCGATGGCCGAGGGCGGCTTGCGCCGCTTCAAGCCGGTCGTCGGCGCACACGATGTTGCCGCCGTCGAACACGGCCGGCGTGCCCTGCACGGGCAGGCTCGCCAACGCCCGGCGCAGCATGTCGGGGCCCGCCACTGCGCCCTGGCGCCCGTGATTGCGGCGCACGCCTTCGTCACTGCAAAAACCCAGGACGACAGCGCCGCCCGCGGCCTGCGCCGCATCGTAGTCGCGAAGCACCTGATGCAGACGCAGCGTGTGACCGGCTTCGCCAGTATCCACACGGCCTTGCCACACCGTTCGATCGATTGTCATACGTGTACCTGCCTTGCCCTTACCGTGCGATAACTGCTTGCAGAAACTCACGCGTACGCGCTTCACGCGGTGCGGTGAAAATCTGTTCGGGCGCACCGGCTTCGATGATGCGGCCCTGATCCATCACGACGACCACATCGGCCACTTCGCGAGCGAACCCCATTTCGTGCGTCACGACCAGCATCGTCATGCCGTCGTTGGCGAGCGCCTTCATCACTTGCAGCACTTCACCCACGAGTTCCGGATCGAGTGCCGACGTCGGTTCGTCGAAGAGCATGACCTGCGGCTGCATGGCCAGCGCACGCGCAATGGCCACACGCTGCTTCTGACCGCCCGAGAGCGTGCCCGGGAACACGTCGGCCTTGGCGGCGAGCCCCACTTTGGCAAGCAACTCGCGCGCGAGCTTCTCGGCCTCCCCGCCCTTCATGCCGCGCAGCTTCTTCGGCGCCAGCGTGACGTTCTCGAGCACCGTCAGATGCGGGAACAGGTTGAACGACTGGAACACCATGCCCACTTCGGTGCGCAGTTCGTTGAGCGCGTTCTCGCTCATCATCTTGCCGTGATCGACGAGCTTCTTGCCGACGATCTCGATGGTGCCCTGCTCGGCCGTCTCCAGCCCGTTACAGCAGCGCAGGAACGTGCTCTTGCCCGAGCCGCTCGGCCCGATGACCACAACCACCTGACGTGCATCGACTTCGAAGTCGATGCCCTTGAGCACCTGATGGCTGCCGTAGGCCTTGCCCAGCCCTTCGATCTTGAGAATCGGCGCGCCGATGTCTTTCTTCACATTGCTCATTGCACGGCACCTCCGGCACGCAGGGACTTCTCGGCGCGCTGCAACAGCAGCGTGGTGGCACCGGTCAGAATCAGATAAACAAACGCAATCGCCAGATACACTTCCAGCGAGCGGTACGACACGCTGATGATCTTCTGGCCTTCGTGCATCACGTCGTGAATGGTGAGCAACGACACGAGTGCCGAGTTCTTGATCAACGCAATGAATTCGTTACCCAGCGGCGGAATCATGCGCACGATCGCTTGCGGCAGAATCACCGAGCGCATGGCCATGCCGTAGGGCATACCGAGCGAGCGGGCAGCTTCCATCTGGCCGCGCTCGATCGACTGGATGGCGCCCCGCACGATTTCCGAGACGTAGGCACCGCTATAAATGCCCAGACCCAGCACACCGCACAGGAACGCCGGCAGCAGAATGTTGAACTGCGGCAGGCCGAAGAACAGGATAAAGAGCTGCACCAGCAGCGGCGTGCCACGAATGAACGTGACATAGATGGTGCAGATGCCGTAGCGGATGCGATGCGCCGGATTCAGGCGCCCCATGCCGACCAGCAAACCCAACACGCAGCCCAAGGCCAGCGCGCAGACAGTTACCTCGACGGTAACGAGCGCGCCGTGCGCGAGGTCCTGCCAGTTTGCCCACACCGGCGAAAAATCGAGTTCCATGCGTACTCCGTCAGTTGCTCTACTGCTTTATTGCGACTTTCTTGCCGCGGCCAACCTGCGACCGGGCAAGATATCTGCCCGGACTCAGGTCATTGCGGCTTGCGAACTTACTTCGACGTGCCGAAGTACTTGGTCACCAGTGCGGCGTAGGTGCCGTCGGCACGAATCTTTTCCAGCGCCTGGTTCATTTCGTTGGTCAGCTCGGTGTCGCTCTTGCGCACGGCAAAACCATAACGCTCGATCGTCAGCGTCTTGTCGAGCACCTTCACGCCCGGACGTGCCTTGGCGTACAGCAGCGCCGCCGGCTTGCCGGTCACGGCCGCGTCAGCACGGCCGATTTCCACCAGGTTGAACATTTCCTGGTTCTTCTCGACTTCCACGCGCTGCACCTTCGGATAGTTTTCCGTCAGGAACTGCACCGACTTCGTGCCCACCTGCACCGACACCTTCTTGCCGTTCAGATCGGCCGGCTCTTTGATGGTGTTGTTGTCAGCCTTGACCATGATGGCCAGACCGCCGGTGTAGTACGGGTGCGTGAAGTTCACGACCTTCAGGCGCTCGTCGGTGATGTAGATGGCCGAGGCGGCCACATCGACGCGCTTCGATTGCAGTGCCGGAATCAGACCCTTGAAGTCGATGTCGGTCCATTCGACTTTCTTGCCCATGGCCTTGCCGAGCGCTTCGATCATTTCCACGTCGAAGCCGGTACGCTTACCGTTTTCCACGTATTCGAACGGCGGGAAGGTGGCATCGGTGGCGACACGCAGCACGTCGTCAGCCGCAAAAACCTTGCTCGAACACGTGACGGCCAGCGCCATCGTGAACAGAATGTGACGCAATTTCATCTGGTACTCCTCGTGTAGTCTCGGTCGGGTAACCGGTTAAAAATATTGCAATCGGTTCGAAATACGCTCGGCTGCCGCCACGGTCAGGCGGATCAGCTCTTCGTGGCGCTGAGCCACGCGCACGGCCGGCGCCATCAGCGTGATGGTGCCCTCCAGGCGTTCTTTGGCGGCGAACACCGGGGCCGACACGCCCCAGACGCCGAAATCCACTTCGCTCTCGGACACCGCATAACGCTGCTTGCGAATCTCTTCGACCTGCGCAATCAGACGCTCCTGCGCGACCGGCTGGCCAGCCAGCTGACGGCCGATCAGGGTCTCGCGGGTCGCTTGCGGCAGGAAGGAGAGCAAGGCCTTGGCCGAGGCGCCGTGCACCAGCGGATGCGCGCGGCCCTTCGCGAACGAGCAACGCAGCGATTGCTCGCTCTCGTGCATGTCGAGGCAGACCACCTGACCGTTGGCGGCGACCAGCAGGCCGACGGTCTCGCCGGTGCGCTGCACAAGGGCGTCGATTTCTTCACGCGCCTGCGTGACAAGATGCGAGTTGTGGTCGAAACCCCACGCCAGTTGCACGCCGACCGGACCCGGTTCATACAACGCCTCATGGGCGTGTTCCTGCACCAGCCCCCATTTCTTCAGGGGTACGAGGTGGCGGTAAACCGTGGAGAGCGGCAGGCTCGTCTGCGCGGCGATCTCGCGTGCCGCGATCGGGCGTCCGTGACGCGCTACGGTCACGAGGACCTGTAAAACGCGTTCGGAGACCGAGTGAGCTTCGGTGGTGTCCATCGTCCTAAAACCAGAAAAAAGCAAAAAAATCGGCGGGGTTGAACGCCGATGACGACATGGGCGTATCTTGCGAGGAAATTCCCAAAGTAAAAAATCGAATTCCCACGGGATGGTAACAAAATGGGAATTTACTCATAGGGATTTTCCCTTATGCATTGCGTAAGCGACATAAGTTAAAACGCCGAACCCCTTCGATTCACAAGGGGTTCGGCGTTTTACAGAGTAATTTGAAGAAGTCCTCTGATTATCGACTGGCAGTTGGGATTTGCCCATCCTCCGGTTTCGATAGCCACGCGGTGAGAATTGGTTTTTGCACTTTCCCAAGCGCGCTTTTCGGCAATGTGTCGAGTATCACCACCCGGCGCGGCAACTTGAAGCGTGCGATGCGTGTGCCGAGGTAATCGAGCACGGCCTGCGGCGTCACTTCTGCCGCTGCACCCACCACCGGTGCAGCGACGATGGCCGCAACCGGCACTTCTCCCCAGCGTTCGTCGGCAATACCCACCACGGCCGCTTCGAGGACGCCCGGGCAATCGACCAGCGCATTTTCGATTTCTGCCGGATAGATGTTTTCGCCGCCCGAGATGATCATGTCCTTGCTGCGCCCGACCACTTCGAAGCAGCCGTCCTCGCGCAAGCGCGCAAGGTCTCCCGAGCGGAACCACCCCTCGACGAATGAGGCGTGTTGCGGAGCGCGCCAGTATTCGCGCATGACGTTCGGGGCGCGGATGAGGATTTCGCCAACCTCGCCCGGCGCGACCTCGTTGCCCGAAATGTCGGCCAGTCGCACCTCCACGGCGGGACACGCACGGCCCACCGCCCCCGGATGGGCCTTGGCTTCGCCGAAGCGCAACGCAATCGACACCGGACCGGTCTCCGTCGCACCGTACACCTGCCCCAGCGGAATGCCGCGTGTGTGAAACGCGTCGATCGCCGATAACGGCACCACGGACGAGCCGGCCATGACGCCGCGCAGCGACGACAGATCGGTCGCCGGCCATGCGGGATGCAGTTGCACCGCGCGCATGGTGGCGGGGACCATCAACGAGAGTGTGGGTCGACGCGATGCCACGTCGGCCAGCCATGCCGCCGGATCGAAACGCGGGTGCAACGTGACACTTGCCCCGCGCAGCAACGCCGGCAGCGTCTGAATGCAAAGACCCCCGACGTGAAACATCGGCAGCGTCGACAGCACGTGATCGTCAGCGCGCATGTCGTGCGCCCACCAACTGGCTTCGGCGTTGGCGAGCAGGCCCGCCTGTGTATGCAACGCGCCTTTCGGCTCGCCGGTCGTGCCTGACGTGTACGCCAGTAACACAGGGGCATCGGGCGCGACGTCGGGATACACGACAGGCTTGATCGAAGGCACGGCAATCAAGCCTTCGATCGGCGCAATCGCCGGGGGCGGCAGATCGGTGATGGCCTCTTGTTCGAGCGCGTCGCGAATCTCGCGCGCTGCATTGCGATGCTCCGCGTCGAACCACAGCACACGCACGCCTGCATGACGCACGATGGCCGCAAGCTCCGGCACCGCCAGCCGGAAGTTCAGCGGCAGAAAGATCGCCCCGGCGCGCGCACACGCAAACAGCAGCGCGATCTGCAACTCGTCGTTGAGACCGAGGCACGCAATGCGATCCCCCGGGGCGATACGCCACGTCTCGCGCAGATGCCCGCCCACGCGCTCGATGCGTCGCCACAGGGCGGCGTAGTCGGTTTCTTCAGCTTGCTGTCCCACACCGCAACGCAGCGCCAGCCGCTCGGGCGTGGCGCGCGCGTGACGGGCAAGCGCTTCTACAAAAGGCGTCAACTTGTCCTCCGTGACAAGAGGTGTTTCAGCTTGCAAAGTGCCGCTTATTGGTGCGACTTGTTCGTGCCACTGATTCGTGCGGCTTAATCGTCGCGTTCGCCCGGTTCGTAAAGCGCTTCACGGCCAATGCGATCGAGGCAGAGTTCGGCCGTCCACGGCAGCATCAGCGCGCCGCAACGCGAGTCGCGATACATCCGTTCGAGTGGCAGCGTCTTGAGCATCGACTGCCCGCCGCACGTGCGAATCGCCAGACGGCACATCTCGTTGGCGTTCTCCATGATCGTGTATTGCGCAGCGTAGGCACGCAGGCGCGCTTCCTTGCCCGGGTCGGCGCGGCCGTCCTGCAACGCACGCAGGAAAAGTGCGCGCGTCTGCTCGAGCATGATGTGCATCTGCGCCACCGCGATCTGCTTGGTCGGATACATACGGCGCTTGATCGGTGCGCCCATGCCCTCGGCTTCGCCGCGCAGGTATTTCACGGTGAAATCATAGGCCGCCTGCGCGATGCCCATGTAAGTAGGCGCGAGCGTCATGAACATGTGCGGCCAGCGGCTCGCCGCCTGATAGTAGACGCCGCGCGGCATCAGTTGCAGTTCGTCCGCCACGAACACGTCTTTGAACAACAACGTGCGCGAGACCGTGCCGCGCATGCCCAGCGGGTCCCAGTCACCGGTGACCGTCACGCCCGGCGCGTCGCCCGGCACGGCGATATACATCGTGTCTTTCATCGACAGCTCGGGCTTGTCTTCGGTACAAAGCACGCCGTAGTAGTTGGCGGCCCCCGAGAGCGACGCGAAGATCTTACGGCCGTTGATCATCCAGCCGCCATCGACCTTGGTGGCCGTGGTGCCGAACGGGGCCTTGCCTGCGGCGGCCGCGCTGCCTTCGGAGAACGGCTGTGCGTAGACCGCGCCGTCTTTCGTCACGCGGGCGAAATGATGCTCGCGGTAGCGGGCGTGTTCGACGCGCTGTTCCTCGGTCATGTCGAGATCGTCGGCCAGAATGCCGGTCCACATCATCGAACACGTATGCATGTTGAACGTGAGCGCAGTCGCGCCGCAGTGACGGCCCAGTTCGGCCGACACCATCATGTACGTGGCGAAGTCCGCCCCCAGCCCGCCGTGCGCTTCGGGAATGCAGAGCTTGAGCAGCCCGGCGGCACGCATGTCGTCGTAGTTCTCGAACGGGAACGTCGCTTCACGGTCCCAGCGCGCGGCGCGCGGCGCGAGTGACTCGCGTCCCACCTGCTCGGCGAGCGCCAGCAGACGACGTTGCTTGTCGGTGAGCGGATAGTGTTCGCCGACGATCGAAGGGGGCTGATAGGCCACGGTTGTCTCCTAGAGTGTTGCGAGGAAAGCGCGCACTTCGACGTCGAACGGCGTCGCATGCGTCAGATTCATCAGATGGCCCGCGCAGGGCAGGCAGACGTAACGAACGGTGGGGGCATTGACGATCGCTTCCGCCATGCGCGCCATCACCTTAGGCGGGGCATTCGTGTCGTGTTCGCCGGCAATGAGCAGCACCGGCACGGTGAGACGCGCGAGCGCCGCACGTTGCTCGAAACCGACGAGCGCCTGCAACGCCGCGCGATACGCATCGGGCGTGAGTGCGCCCATGGCGTCCACGGCAATGGCGTGGGCGCTTGCGCGTGTCGCTTCGTCGGGCTCACCCAGCATGCCGGGCACAATGGCTTCGGCCATCTGGCGCAGTGTCTTGCCCGCATCGAGCGGCGCGGTGCGCTGACGCACGAATTCGCGCTGAAAATCGCCATCCGGTTTGCCGAACGCGGGCGATGTGCCGCAGAGCACCAGCGCCGCCACATCGCGCGTGAACGGTTCGCCGCGCGCCATCAGTTCCTGCGCCACCATGCCGCCCATGCTGTGCCCGACGAGCACGAAGCGCGAAGCGCCTGTCGTCGTCAAAGCATCGAGCAAGGCGCGCAGGCTGTCGGCCAGCGCGGCCATCGTGGCGGTTGCGGGCATCGGGCTCTCGCCGTAGCCGGGCATGTCCCAGGCGACGACGCGATGCCCGTCGCGCGTAAAGGTGTCGAATTGCGCCGGCCAGACGTTGCGGTTGCCACCGATGCCGTGCAACAGCACCAGCGTCAGAGGCCCCTCGCCCGCCGATCGGAAGGCGGGCGCCGTTGTGCTGGCGGCCGTCATGCGAACTCGCCTTGCAGTAATCCGTCGCGTACGACGACGTCGCCGTCGAGCGCAATGGTGCAGCGGCGCAGCGGCAGGTCGAAGTGACCCAGGGTATGACGCCCCGCCACCTCGTTCGCCCCAGTCGAATAGAGGAAGTTACCGGCGAAAGCGCGTTGCTCTGTGCCGTTGCAGTCGCGTTTGTCGTAACAGGCGAGCGCATCCCAGCGGGCACGTTGGTTCAGGCCGAAACCGACATGCGACACCGCGTAGGCGTCGCGGTCGCCCCACGCGGCGAAGTACTCGCGCATGAGATCGACGTCGACGCCATCGCCCTCGATCTCGACGACGTAATCGTCCTCGACCGTGAGCGCGATGCGGTCGCGCAAGTACTGTTTGAACGTGAGATTGATGTCACCGGGTGCCAGCACGAGTTGACCGTTGACGCTGTGTGCGGCGGGGAATGCCAGTGCGAGACCGCCCGGCCAGTGAGCCACTTGTCCCGGTTTCGCGCACCAGCCCCAGACACCGCCGACGCGCGCGTCACGCAAACTGATGCGCAAATCGGTACCGGCTTTCGAGGTGACGTGCATTTCTGCTGCACTGCGCAAACGCTTGATCGAGGCGCGCACTTTCGGCTCCAATGCCGGGTCGGTGGCACAGCGTTCCAGAATTTCGGGGTGTTCGTTCGAGACCATCAGCACGCGCGCGCCGCCGCCCAGAATCTCGGGCAGTTCGGGGGCGTGCAGCAGCCCTTCCACGGTGCAGTCGACGACCAGCGCTGCCCCCTTGAGGGCCGCCACGACAGGGGCAAGCTGCCCTAGTGCATCGCTGGCGCCGGTGGAGCGCACGGGCACCGGCGCGCTCACGCGCGGGCTCGGTACGACCAGTCGGAAAGGCCTCGCGCCGAGCGCCTGAGCGGCGAGTTCGGCTAATTCCACATTGACAGGCCGGGATTGCGTTTCAGCTACAATCGCCACCACATCACCGGGTTGTATGTCGCAGCGCCGCAAGGTCTCGGCAAATACGTCGATCCACTTATGCTCGATTCGCTCGATCAGCATATCGTCTCCTGAGCGTCTGACCTCCCGCCTGCCAGGGGCCCATGCCCCATGGCACATCGTCGGCCGTCACGCGTCTTGTCGATCTGTTGTTCGTGCCATAGTATATGAATATTCATACAAATCAACCCGATCAAATTTGCCCGACGGGAGTGCAGGGACAGTGAACGCCAAACGCGCCACGGCGCCAGATTTCGACAACGCCGCCTTTCGCCAGGCACTCGGGCAATTTGCCACGGGCGTCACGGTCATTACCACGCGCGCCGACGACGGCTCGCTCATCGGTATTACGGCAAGCTCCTTCAATTCGGTGTCGCTGACGCCGCCGCTCATTCTGTGGAGCCTCGCGACGCGCGCGGGCAGCATGCCGGTGTTTCGCGAGAACTCGCACTACGCCGTGAATGTGCTGGCGGCCGATCAACTCGACATCTGCCAGCGCTTTGCCACGATGAAGGGCGACCGTTTCGCGGGGGTGCCGTACACGCTCTCGGCGTCAGGCACGCCGGTGCTCGACGGTGCGCTCGCGTGGTTCGAGTGCCATAACCGCAGCCGCTACGACGAAGGCGATCACGTCATCTTCGTGGGCGAAGTGGAACGTTGCGGTGTGCACGCCGATGTGGCCAATCGCATGCCGCTCGTCTTCCACGCCGGCGGCTTCCACAAGCCGCAGTCGCTCGGGTAAGCGCGGGGTCATGGGGATGGGAGCGGGCGTGCCGTTTGTCGACGACTATCTGGCGTATCTGCTCGCCCGCGCGAGTGCGCTCGTCTCCGATGAGTTTCATCGCGAAGTCGCGGCTGCCGGTCTGGGGGTATCCGAGTGGCGCGTGTTGGCCACGCTCTCCGACGGGCAGGCGCGCACCATCAATCAACTTGCCGATATCGTGCTCGCCAAGCAGCCGACGGTGACCAAGGTCATCGACCGGCTGGAGGCGACCGGCGATGTGGTGCGCGGCGACAGCCCGACCGATCGTCGCCAGTCGCTCGTCTCGCTGACCGACGCGGGTCGCGAGCGCGTTGCGCCGCTGCTGGTCAGTGCGCGCCACCATGAAGCCGGTGTGCTTGCACGCTTCGGCGCCGAGCAGTCGTCGCAACTCAAGGACACGCTGCGTCGGCTCATCGACGAAATGGCGCGCTGACGCGTTGGCAACTTTGGTCTGTGCTGGATCGCATTGGCCGGTGCCGCCCGGCACCCACGGCGAGCCCTTCAGCACCTCCCCCCCCTCACGCCAGATCCTCTGCTTGGGTCCATTCCGGACCTGACACGGCGCTGTCCTAAACGACACGGCACGATTGGTTATAAATTCGACCACTTCGCCACATTGTCGAATTTTCTGTCGAATAATCCATAAAAGCGTTTGTACGGCGGCGAATGCGCTCGCCGCAGCCAGCGAATACGCAAGCACTTGCAACGCGAATTCTTCTAAGATGCCCTGTATCGAATCTTGTATTTGAGCAAGGCCATGACCGCACCCCACAACCACCGCACCGACACGCGTCGCGTGTGGGATATCAGCCCCCCGCTCTCGACCGACACACCGGCCTGGCCGGGCGACACGCCGTTTTCGGAAGAAGCGGTGTGGCAGATCGGCCCCGGGTGCCCCGTCAATGTCGGACGCATCACCCTGTCGCCGCACACGGGCGCGCATGCCGATGCCCCGCGTCATTACGACGAGGACGGTGCGTGCATCGGCGAGGTGGCGCTGGAAACCTATCTGGGGCCCTGCCGCGTGATCCATTGCCTCGGCGCTTCGCCGGTGGTCACGCCGGACATGGTTGCCGCGCATCTGGCCGACGTGCCGCCGCGCGTGTTGCTGCGGACTTACCAACAAGCACCGGTGTCTCGTTGGGACAGCGCGTTTTGTGCCGTCGCTGCCGAGACGATCGATCTGCTTGCCTCGCACGGCGTAAAGCTCGTAGGCATCGACACGCCGTCGCTCGATCCGCAGGAAAGCAAAACGATGGATGCACACCATCGCATTCGCGCGCATCGCATGGCGATTCTCGAAGGACTCGTGCTCGATGCGATTGCCCCGGCCGATTACGAATTGATTGCGCTGCCGCTCAAGTTCATGCGGCTCGATGCGAGCCCCGTGCGCGCCGTGTTGCGCTCGCTCACCTGAAACGGCTGACAAACACACAGAGCCACGCGCGGTCCTTCTCGAACGGATGAAATGAAGGACTGACGCGGGCCGTACGAAGGACATCGTCGTCACGCGGCGAACCCGCCGAGAGTGGCGACGATGACCTTGCACTTCACAAACCTTTTCGATTTTTAACGCATTGTCTTTATTCAATACCTGACACCATGACGTCTTCCCGCAATGACTGTTTGGCCCTCGACGCGGCCGATCCGCTTGCCCCGCTGCGCGCACAATTCGACCTGCCGCAGGGCGTGATCTATCTCGATGGCAACTCACTGGGTGCGCGTCCGATCGCCTCGGCCAAGCGCGCGCAAGAAGTGATTACCGGTGAATGGGGCAACGGCCTGATTCGCAGCTGGAACGATGCCAACTGGTTTGCACTGCCGCGCACGCTGGGCGATGCGATGGCACCGATCGTCGGTGCCGGCAAGGGTGAAGTGGTGGTGACCGACACGACGTCGAGCAACCTCTTCAAGGTGATGGCTGCTGCGCTCGATGCGCAACGTACGCGCGCACCGCAACGCAAGGTGGTCGTCTCCGAGCGCAGCAACTTCCCGACCGATCTGTACATCGTGCAAGGCCTCACGCGCCTGCTCGACGACGGCTATTCGCTGCGCCTGATCGACTCGCCGGCCGAACTGGTGGGCGCGTTGGGCGATGACGTGGCCGTGGTACTGCTCACGCACGTGAACTACCGCACGGGCGCGATGTACGACATGGCGGCTCGCACGGCCGAGATTCACGCCGCCGGCGCACTCGCCGTGTGGGACCTGTGCCATTCGGCCGGCGCGGTGCCAGTCGACCTGAACGGCGCGAACGCCGACTACGCCGTGGGTTGCACGTACAAGTATCTGAACGGCGGCCCGGGCTCGCCCGCATTCGTGTGGGTGAACAAGCGTCATCAGGACACGTTCTGGCAACCGCTGTCGGGCTGGTGGGGTCACCGCACGCCGTTTGCCATGACGCCGGAATACACGCCGGACGACGGTATCGGCCGCTACCTCTGCGGCACGCAACCGATCGTCTCGCTCGCGCTCGTGCAATGCGGTCTGGACATCTTTGCGCAAACGTCGATGGAAGCACTGCGCCGCAAGTCGCTGGCCCTCACGGACCTGTTCATCAAGCTGGTGGAAGAACGTTGCGCCGAGTTCCCGCTCACGCTGGTGACGCCGCGCAACCACGCCGACCGTGGTTCGCAGGTGAGCTTCGAGCATCCGGAAGGTTTTGCCGTGATTCAGGCGCTGATCGCCCGTGGCGTGATCGGTGACTACCGCGAGCCGCGCATCATGCGCTTCGGCATGACGCCGCTGTACACGAGCTTTGCCGATGTGTGGGACTCGGTCGAGATTCTGCGCGACGTGCTCACCACCGGTTCGTGGGACAAGCCCGAATTCCATCGCCGTGGCACGGTGACCTAAGCAGGAGCAGTACGCATGACAAAGACCTCTACCCCCGCCAGCAACGTGCATGACCTCCCGGGCAAGGCGTCACAAGCGCCTGATGCGCCGCAGGGCGGTTGCCCGTTCGGACACGGCGCATCGGCCGACGCACCGGCGGCGGGCAGTGCTGCTGCGGCCTCGGCTGCTGGATCGACCGCATCGTCGACTGCTTCGTCGTCTGTCTCGGCGGGCGACTCGCAATGGCACGACGCCAAGCTCGACTTCTCGAAGAGCATGAGCTACGGCGACTATCTGTCGCTCGATCCGATTCTCAATGCGCAACATCCGCGCTCGACCGATCACAACGAGATGCTGTTCATCATTCAGCATCAGACGAGCGAGTTGTGGATGAAGCTGGCGCTCTACGAGTTGCAGGCTGCGCGCACGGCGGTGCACAACGACGCGCTGCCGCCTGCGTTCAAGATGCTCGCTCGTGTGTCGCGCATTCTTGAGCAGTTAGTGCAGGCGTGGAGCGTGCTCGCGACGATGACGCCATCGGAGTATTCGTCGATGCGTCCGTCGCTGGGTAGCTCATCGGGCTTCCAGTCGTACCAGTACCGCATTCTCGAGTTCATGCTGGGCAACAAGAACTCGGCGATGCTCAAGCCTCACGAGCATCGGCCGGACTTGTTCAAGCTAGTGGAAGCGGCGCTGAACGCGCCGTCGTTCTACGACGAGGTGGTGCGTTTGCTGGCGCGTCGCGGTTTTGCAATTTCCCCGGCGCGGCTCGATCGCGACTGGACGTTGCCGACGCCGCATGACGAGAGCGTGGAGGCGGCCTGGCTTGAGGTGTATCGCAACCCGTCGCAGCACTGGGAGCTTTACGAGATGGCCGAGGAACTGGTCGATCTCGAAGATGCGTTCCGTCAGTGGCGCTTCCGTCACGTGACGACGGTGGAGCGCATCATCGGCTTCAAGCAAGGGACGGGCGGCACCAACGGTGCCCCTTATCTGCGCAAGATGCTCGACGTGGTGCTGTTCCCGGAGCTTTGGCACGTGCGTACGTTGCTGTGAGCTTGCCGTGAGGTTGTTGTAATGCGGCAGTGAGGTTGTTGATGCCGGTGGCGTTGCTGCCGGCATTGTTCTATCGACGGCCCGGATCGTTCAGTCGAACATCCGGGCCGTGGTGATTTGGCGATCTGTTGATTACGCCTGCCCGGTCAGGCGTGCCGCCAGTTGTTTCAATCGCGGGCCGATTTCATCGCGGAACACCGCGTCGGGAATCGATGACGACGGGCCGCTGCAACTGATGGCCAGCCATCGGTTCTGCCGCACGTCGCGCAGCGGGACCGCCACCGCGTTCACCCCCTCGTGCCACTCGCGAAACGAGTAGCAGCAGCCTTCGCGCTTGTACGACTCCAGCCCCTTCTCCACGCTCGCCTCCAGCGCGGCCCAGCCAATATTGCGCAGCGCCGCCGGATTGGCGTCGTAAGCGTCGTGCAGGTCGGCCAGCATGGTCTCGCGCTCGGTCGGCGTCATCACCGCGAGGTAGACGCGCCCCATCGAACTCGTCAGCATGGACAGGCGTGAGCCGGCCGTCAGCCCCAGCGTGAGGTGCGCGGCGTCGCTGCGGATGGTTTCGAGGTACATCATGTCGAGTCCCTCGCGACAGCCGAGCGAAATCGAACACCCCATTTCCTTCGCCAGCGCGCGCATGTGCGGACGTGCAAGCGTCAACATGTCCGTGCCGTTCAGGAAGGCGTAGCCGAGTGCCAGCACACCGGCGTCGAGTGCGTATTTGCCAAGATCGACGTCGTAACGCAGATAGCCCAGTTCGGTGAGCGTGTACGCCAGCCGGCTCACGGTCGCCTTCGGCAACCCGGTGCGCGCCGCAAAGTCGCGGTTGCCGAGCAATGCGTCGTCAGGACCGAATGCCCGCAGTAACTCAAGGCCCCGCGCGAGCGCCGTCACGAACTTGCGCTCATCATGCGACGGCGGCACACCATGCGCCGGCGCCCCGGCAAAGGCAGACAAAGACGTTTTGACCACAGCCATCGCACACTCCGCGTCAAGAAATAAAGGACGGCCGGTGCGCGCACCAGCCGTTGCCCGACAAAAAACTTTAGTGTTAAACTAACTTCGATTTCAGAACATTGTTCCGCATTGCGGAACTTTCGTCAAGACGTCGATTTCCGCAAACTCGCTGAATCGACACAGGTCGCGAGACTGTTTTTCGAGGACATCGGAGGAGATAGGTCATGGCAGGCAACGCACAATTTCATTGGGAAGATCCGCTGTTGCTCGACGCACAGCTCACCAGCGACGAGCGCATGATTCGTGACGCCGCTGCGGCGTACTCGAACGACAAGCTCATGCCGCGCGTGCTCGAGGCATTCCGTCACGAACGCACCGACGCCGCGATCTTCCGCGAAATGGGTGAAATCGGCCTGCTCGGCCCGACGATTCCCGAGGAGTATGGCGGCCCGGGCCTGAGCTACGTGGCGTACGGTCTGATCGCGCGCGAAGTGGAGCGTGTCGACTCGGGTTACCGCTCGATGATGTCGGTGCAGTCGTCGCTCGTGATGGTGCCGATCTATGAATTCGGCAGCGAAGCACAGAAGCAGAAGTACCTGCCGAAGCTGGCCAGCGGCGAGTGGATCGGCTGTTTCGGCCTGACCGAACCGAACCACGGCTCGGACCCGGCCGGCATGATCACCCGCGCGAAGAAGGTCGCTGGCGGCTTCGAGCTGAGCGGCAGCAAGATGTGGATCACCAATTCGCCGATCGCCGATGTCTTCGTCGTGTGGGCGAAGCTCGCTGACGAGAACGGCGAAGAAAAGATTCGCGGCTTTATTCTGGAAAAGGGCTGGAAGGGTCTGTCGGCCCCGGCAATCCACGGCAAGGTGGGTTTGCGCGCGTCGATCACCGGCGAAATCGTGCTGGATCAAGTGTTCGTGCCGGAAGAAAACCTGATGCCGGGTGTCTCGGGACTGAAGGGTCCGTTCACCTGCCTGAACTCGGCACGTTACGGCATTGCGTGGGGCGCGCTGGGTGCCGCCGAATACTGCTGGCACACGGCACGTCAATACGTGCTCGATCGTCAGCAGTTTGGCCGCCCGCTTGCCGCCAACCAACTGATTCAGAAGAAGCTCGCCGACATGCAGACCGAAATTACGCTGGGCCTGCAAGGCTGCCTGCGTCTGGGTCGCATGAAGGACGACGGCACGGCTGCGGTCGAGATCACCTCGATCATGAAGCGCAACTCGTGCGGCAAGGCCCTCGACGTGGCACGTCTCGCGCGTGACATGCTCGGCGGCAACGGCATCTCGGACGAATTCGGCATCGCGCGCCACCTCGTGAACCTCGAAGTGGTCAACACGTACGAAGGCACGCACGACATCCACGCGCTGATTCTGGGCCGCGCCCAAACGGGTATTCAGGCGTTCTTCTGATCGTCTGCCGATCCTCTCGCAGGATCAAAAGCGCGAACCGTATGCACTAGCGGTATGGTTCGCGCTTTGCCCGACTTGTCGGGTACGCGTCGTTCTCAGGCCGCGTGTTGCGGGCCGTCAATCCCCCGAGCAACGGCGCGTACCCGACAAGCAGTCATGCCGACTGAAAAGCTAGTGGCAGACCGGGTAAGACGCGGACTGCATGGCCGAGCAAGTAGCCGGTGGAAGATCCACCTGCAAAACAAAAAGCCAGCTCTCTCGAGCTGGCTTTTTTTGTGTCCGCCGGTGGCCTCGCCACCGGGTACGCACGGCCGATTACTTGTTCGGTTGCGGCGTCAGACGCAGGTACGGACGCACGGCCTTGTAGCCCTTCGGGAATTTTTCCTTAAGCACGGCTTCGTCCTTGAGCGACGGCACGATCACCACGTCTTCGCCATCTTTCCAGTTGCCCGGGGTGGCGACCGAGTAGTTGTCGGTCAGTTGCAGCGAGTCGATGACGCGCAGGATTTCGTCGAAGTTGCGGCCCGTGCTTGCCGGGTAGGTGATGATCAGGCGCACCTTCTTCTTCGGATCGATCACGAACAACGAGCGCACCGTCACGGTTTCGCTGGCGTTCGGGTGGATCATGTCATACAGCTGCGAAACCTTGCGGTCGGCGTCAGCCAGGATCGGGAAGTTGACCGAGGTGTTCTGCGTTTCGTTGATATCGCTGATCCAGCCCTTGTGCGACTCGGCATCGTCCACCGACAAAGCGATGGCCTTGACGTTACGCTTTTCGAACTCGCCTTTCAGTTTGGCGGTCAGACCCAGTTCGGTCGTGCACACCGGCGTGTAGTCGGCCGGGTGGGAGAACAGAACGCCCCAGCCATTGCCGAGGTATTCGTGAAACTTGATAGTGCCAACCGACGAGTCCTGCTCGAAGTCGGGAGCGATGTCACCCAAACGCAAAGTCATTTACGGTCTCCTTGAGATCCTTCAACTGAGTGGGGTAAAGACTAAAGGATGCTAAGCTTTGCAAGAACGAATAAAAAATTGGTTGCAAATAAGAATTGGAAATATAGCGCCGCAACGGCTGTTGTTTTCTGGCAACGACACGTTGAAAGCGTTACGATAACCCCCATATCCAACCTTAGCCCTTTTTGCATTGACTCCCAAGGCAATTGGGTGACGACTTTGTCGCAAGTGCATACCAACTAGGAGAAGTTCATGACGGACATCAAAACCGTATTGGCTGACGCCGAAGACCTGCTCAAGCAAGCCGCGAACACGACCGGCGAACGCGCATCCGAGCTGAGCGACAAGGCATTGGCGCTGCTCAAGCAAGCGAAGGAAAAAGCCTCCGACGTGCAAGTCGTCGTGGTGGAAAAGAGCAAGCAAGCGGCCCGCGTGACCGACGACTACGTGCACGATCATCCGTGGCAAGCCGTGGGCATCGCCGCCGGTATCGGCGTGGTGATCGGCCTGTTGCTCAACCGCAAGTAAGCTGTTGTCAGTCAGTGTTGCGTCGGCGGTTGCCGGCGCGAACGGTTCACAGCACCGCTGACTAGCTGCCCGCTACTCGCTATTCGCCCACTCAGTCTGAAGCGGAGCTCGCCTGACCCAGCGCCATGGCGCAAAGGTTCGGGCGGCCCGCCGAGCCCAGCCCATGACCGACAATGATCGCACGACCCCGCCGCGGCCCTCGCTGCGGCGCATCGCCGGCGCGTTGCTCGAGATCGTCCAGTCGCGCATCGAACTGATCGGCATCGAACTCACCGAGGAAAAAGAGCGCCTGATGGGTGTGGCCTTCCTTGGCCTTGCCGCGATGCTCTTTGGCGTTCTCTCGCTCGTCTCGCTGACCGCCCTGGTCATCGTGGTGTTCTGGGACACGTATCGTCTCCAGGCGATGACCGGCATTTTCATCGTGTATCTGCTGCTCGCCTTGTGGTGCGCACTGCGCGCACGCAATATCCTGCGCGATGCCCCGATGCCGTTCGAGGCCACGCTGGCCGAGTTCGAAAAGGACCGCGACGCCCTGCGTCCGGACTGAAGGAGACCGCCCCGTGCCGCTAGAACCCAATCGCACCCGGCGCCAGCGCCCCTCGCGGCGCTCGCGTCACGACCTGCTGGCGATTCGCAAGGAACTGGTACTCACTCGTATCGCCGTCGAACGCGCCGAGTTGATTCAGGTAACGCACAACACGCGCGAACGCCTGCGCAATTTCCGCTGGATGCGCTATTTGCTGCCCGGCGGCCTCTCGAAGCTCAGCGGCCTCGGTGGCCTTGGCGGGCTCGCCGGCTCCGGCCTGAAGCTCGGCGGCCTGCTTGAACGCTACCCGCTCGTCAGCTCCGTCGCGTCCATCGCACTGACCGGTTTGTCGCATACGCCGGTCGGGCGCGTCGTACGCCGTGGCCTCAAGTGGGGCGGCCTTGGTGTGCTGGCTTATCAAGGCTTCAAGATGTGGCAGCAATCGAAGACGCCGGGCGATACCACCGATGGTGCCTCCTCAACGACAGCCACCACCGGGCAATCGAACACAGCCGGGAGTACGACTTCGACGCGTACCACCAAGCCCGGCGCGAACGATGGCGGGGCGCCGCCGCTCATTTAGCTCGCGCGTCCTTAGCAGGCTCGTCCTTTCATCTCCCATGCTTTGAACCCGTCGGCCGACGCCTCGTGCGTCGGCCGATGTGTTTTCACGTCATCGTCGAACTCATACGTCGCAAGCCATCGCCACGCGCGGCCGCCCGTAGGCGTTAAAGGTGATGCGAATGCACCGCTCGTGGCCGCGGATCTCGATGTTTCCCGATAGCCACCCTCCCTTCTCGACCCGCATGAATCCGTTTTCTTCGAATGCCACCACCGGCTGCTGGTAGAGCGACCATGTCGTCTTGATGTCCACACCGCTCGGCAACGGGGCGTAGCGGGCCAGGTAACGCTCGCCGGCGTCGTGGCGATCGTTGAGGTTATCGTCAATGAACGTCACCCATCCGCTGTTCCATTGCTTGCCATCGTGAGGGGCGATGGTCACCCGGCGGTGTCGCCCCAACGCTTCCGCTTTCGCCGTATTGATCGCGGCAAGCAGCGCGCGCGCCGTGATCTCGACCGCCACCCGATTGCGAACCGCCTGTATCGACGGCGCGGCTGCCAGCATGGCGATCGCCAACACGGCCGTCACCACCACGCACTCCAGCAAGGTGATGCCGCGCGAACGCTTCGGACGATCACCGGTTTCGATCATCGCCCCCTCCCCCAACCGCCCCAGCGGCCCTGCTCTCCACGCCCTCCACGCCCGCCGCGATCACTCCGGTCATTACGCACCTCGGGCGAAGAACGCTGCCAGACCGTCACCTCACGCCAGTTCAGTCGCCGTGACGTGAATACGGATACCGCCCCGCTGGCGGCACCTTCCGGGGCCGACGCACGCCTGACCTCATAGATCGCCTGCAAATACACGTTCGTGCCCGGCAGGTCGGCATACCCCACCGCACTGACCCGGTACCGACGCGGCAACGTATCCCGCTTCCCGGATTCCGTCGGCACGATTGACCCAGCCGCTCGGGCACCACCGCCGATGGCGATGGCGAGCGCTTCCGGCGCATAAGCGATCCGCTCGACAAAGTACCGTCCGCGTGACGATTCACTCGTCGTGTCGCGACTGTCCCAGCGCATCGTCTGCCAGCGTCGCGCGCGAGCCAGCGGCCAATCGATACGGTTCTCGGGCGCAAGGATGCCGTATGGGCCAGCGGCATCGTCTCGTGCCGAGGCAATGTCCACCGCATTTGCGTCGTGAGTCAGCCAGTGCCGCGCCTCGGAGAGTGCACCCTCCGCCGCCGCAAACGCGCGCGCCCGATCATTCGTGTACTCCGCGAAGCGACCCGACAACTGGCGATGATGTGAGCCCGACGCCGCCAACGTCATGAGCGCCGCCAGCCACATCATGAGGAAGACGCCAACCACGCGGCCTCCTTGCCGAAGCCGCCGTCGTTGCGTCGATGCGCGATGGCCGTAAACACATGCAGGTGGAACTGACCCGCATCGGGAAGCCGCTTGTACATCCCCCCGCCAGACTTCGCGTCGAAGACCTCGACCACGCGTGCGATGCCTTTCTTCGCGCCCGCACGAGGCGCGCCACGCAGTACAAGCGAAAAAGCCACCGCCTCGACGTCTTCCCAATCGCGTATGCCAATGGGCACGAGAGGTGGCTTTCCTCGTGCACTTTTCACCGGATCAATCCAGAACATCCGTTCTCCGCCGAGAACGCGACTGCCACCACCGCGCACACCCAATCGCACATACATCGCCTCGACGCCCGCCACCAACACCTGCCCCGACTTCAGCTTCGACGGCATTTTTTCCGGGTCGTTGTATCGGCAGAACAGCGACGGCGAGCCATCCTCGCCCTTGGCGACGTAGAAAATGTTGATATGTCGATCGTTTGAGTAGAAGGTCGTTGGCGCGCGTTTCCCGCCGCAGTTCTGAATCGCACCGTTACCGGGTTTCACACCAGCCCCGTGGTACTGCACTTCCATGAGTGCGCTCCCCTGCCAGCCCCGGCGTGGACATGTCTCAATGCTGTTCGCGCATTCGTCCGCAGCACGAAGTGAAATCCAATCACGCTTGCCTGTGGGGGGCGGCATCGCACCGCCTTCCATCGGATCCCAGTTGCGATAGCCCGCCATCTGGACGGCACGCGTGAGTTGCGTCAGCGCAAAGACGGCGCGTTGCTGTACGTCCAGCCGCGCTACCTGCACGCGCCAGAGCCTGAGGCCCGCGAGATAGATGGCGATGGCGGCCATCACCACCAACAGACCTAATGGCATCGCAAGCGTGAGTTCCAGCAGCGTGAAACCCCTCGCATGCCGCGCGCCGAAGGGGCACCGACGCCGACCAGTGACAAAAAGTCTCATGACAGCTCCCCGCTTTGCTGCACACCGTCGGCAATCGCCGAAGCTTGCTGTGGCATGCCGTCGACTGCCTGCCAGTTAGCGAATCCACCGGCACCGGCAAGCAGCACCGACGCCATGAACATCACTTCGAGCAACGCGGCGCCGCGCATTCGCGCGCGGTGGGCGCGGGTACGTCGCAGGCCCGCCAGCCTGCCGGGCGACGACGCATCTCGCTGCCCGGCAGCCGCGGGCTTACATGGCACAGGCAGCGCCGATAGCGCTGGTCGTGTTAGTCGTGCTGGTGCGGGGAGTGCTGCCAGCGCCGTCCGCCCGGCATCTGGCCGACTTCCCGGCTGCTCCGTAGGCCCGACGTGATTTACCCGTGCCGCATGCGCCAAGCGTTGCAGCGCGCTTTTCGACACGTCGCGCGGCGTCAGCACGACGACCCTGCGCCCCTTCCCACGGGCAGCATCGCGCTGCGTCTTCCGGTCGGACCGGCGCTGTTGATGTCTGCGATCCTGTTGCATGCTTCGCTACCTCGTTGGGTGAATAACGCGTTCATCGTCGCTCCGCACACGTCTCACGCCAATCAGACACCACCGCAAAAACCACCGCTCCATACGCGCCCGCACTCCGCAAACACAATGCACCACAGTGGACACAGGGGCCACATCAAGGCACATCCACATCCGTCCGGGCAAAAAAAAAACGGCGACCAAAGTCGCCGTTCCTTCTCACGCGAAAACCATCGAGACCGTCAACAACGGCAGCAACAACCGCCGCCTCACGACCTCAACGTTTCGCGATCAGCCCTGCTTGAGCGTTTCGATCAGCTCGACGTACGCTTGTTGCACGTCGTCTTTCGTCTTGCCCTTGAGCATTTCCCACGCGTCGTACTTGGCGCGGCCGACGAAATCCATCGCGCCCGGACGTGCGCCCGACACGTCGCCTTCCGTGCCTTGCTTGTACAGCGCGTAAATGCGCAGCAGCGTGAGATTGTCGGGGCGTTCGGGCAGCGTCTTGGACTGTGCCACTGCCTCGTCGAAACGGGCTTGAAGATCGCTCATGGTGTCTCTCCCTGGAAAAACGGTCAGCTTATAAGTGCACCGCGCGTCGATTGCCATCACTTGCGTCGACGCCCGGTGTGTTGCGAATACAACTGGGGCAAGGATAACGATGAAGCCTCACGCGAGGTAGAGGCCAGCGTAGAACCCTGCGTCTAAACCTCTCGGGAACTGTGAGCATTTCGCTGGCGTTGTATCACTACGTTACGCGCACGCACGCGTCAGAACGACACGCGAACCAACCCGTGCACCGCGCGTCGTCAACGCCACACGCACGCGCAAATGAAAAACGCCCGGCGAGTTGCCGGGCGTCTCACACTACAAGTCTTGCAGGCTGGCGAGACAATCGCGCGCCGAAAATTTACATCGGCAAGACGTCTCGCGGTGCCATTACGACACGATCACGACGCGATCACGACACCATCACGACGCCGATGCTGCCGGTGCCGATGCGGCGTTGGCGTTCGCCGGGACGGTACGCTCTTCCCAACCGCCGCCGAGCGCCTTGTACAGCGTCACGAGGTTGGTCCAGCGGGCCAGACGCGTCGCGATCAGCGACTGCTGCGCCGTGTACAGCGAGCGCTGCGAAACCAGCGCATTCAGGTAGCTGTCCACGCCGTTGCGGTAGCGCAGATCCGAGAGCTTGTAGCTCTCGTCGCTCGCCTTCACGAGCGACTCTTGCGCCGACACCTGATCGTCGAGCGTGCCGCGTGCGGCCAGCCCGTCCGAGACTTCGCGGAACGCCGTCTGAATCGACTTCTCGTACTGCGCGATGTCGATACGCTTTTGCACCTTGGCCAATTCGAGGTTGGCGATGTTCTGCCCGCCCGCGAAGATCGGCAACGTGATGGTCGGCGCAAACGCCCACGCACCCTGACCACCCTTGAACAAGTTGCTCAACGACGCGCTCGCCGTGCCCGCGCTCGCGGTGAGCGAGATCGACGGGAAGAACGCCGCACGTGCCGCGCCAATGTTGGCGTTGGCACCCTTGAGCGTGTGCTCGGCAGCCGTAATGTCCGGGCGGCGCAGCAGCAGATCGGACGGCAGACCCGCCGGCAGATCGGCCAACAGCCCTTGCCCGTCGAGCGGACGCCCTGACGGCAGATCGGCCGGCAACGGCTGGCCGATGAGCAGCGTCAGCGCGTTCTCGTCCTGTGCGACCTGACGCGTGTACTGCGCAAAGTTCGCACGCGCCGTATCGACCGGCGTCTGCGCCTGACGCAGATCCAGCCCGGAGGCCGTGCCCACGTCAAAACTGCGCTTGGTCAGGTCGTACGACGATTGCTGGCTCTTGAGCGTGTCGGACGTGAGCTTGAGCAGTTCCTGATCGGCCAGCAACGTCAGATACGCCGAAGCGACTTCCGACACCAGCGTGATCTGCGCAGCCTTCGCGTTGTCTTCGGTCGAAAGGTACGTCTCCAACGCCTGATCCTTCAGGCTCTGGATACGACCGAACAGATCGAGTTCATACGACGTGAAGCCCACACCGACCTGATAGCTGCGGCTGATGCCCGCACGCCCCGACGACGACAGGTCAGCCGGTGAACGCTGCACCGAACCCTGCCCTGCCACGCCAACGTTCGGCAGCAACGCCGCACGCTGGATCTGATACTGCGCGCGCGCAGCATCCACGTTCAACATCGAGACTCGCAGATCGCGGTTGTTCTCCAACGCGATCTCGATCAGCTTCTGCAAACGCGGATCGGTAAAGAAGTCGCGCCAGCCCAGCTCGGCCGCGATGACCGCATTGCGATCGGTCGCGCCGTTCTGGTTGGCCGCACCAGGCGTCTTGTAAGCCGGGCCAGTGGGGAACGTCGTGGAGACCGGTGCCTCGGGCCGCTCATAGTGCGGCGCGAGGGTACAGCCTGCCAGGAACGCTGCCGCCAAGGCAATCGGCAATGCTTTGTGCTTCATAGGTCAGTTTCCTTCCTTGGCGGGGCCTTCGGGCGCGTCCGGTGCTTCATGACGGGCTTCCGGATGTTCCACGGTGTCCAGGTTTTCATGAGCGAAGCGCTTGCGCACCAGCACGAAGAAGACAGGCACGTAGTAGATCGCGAGGAACGTTGCCGCCAGCATACCGCCGATCACGCCGGTACCGATAGCGTGCTGCGAAGCCGAGCCGGCACCGTTGGAAATCGCGAGCGGCAGCACCCCGAGAATGAACGCCATCGACGTCATCAGAATCGGTCGCAGACGCAGTCGCACGGCTTCCATCGTCGCTTCCATCAGTGTGCGGCCCTGCATTTGCAGATCCTTGGCGAATTCCACGATCAGAATCGCGTTCTTCGCCGACAGACCCACGGTCGTCAACAGACCCACCTGGAAGTACACGTCGTTCGACAACCCCCGCAGCGACGCAGCCAACAGTGCACCCAACACACCCAGCGGCACCACCAGAATCACCGAGAACGGAATCGACCAGCTCTCATACAACGCGGCCAGACACAAGAACACGATCAGGATCGAGATGGCGTACAGCGCCGGTGCCTGCGAGCCGGAAATGCGCTCTTCAAACGACAGCCCCGTCCATTCCAGACCGATACCCGGCGGGAGATCCTTGGCAATCTCCTCGACCGCCTTCATGGCGTCACCGCTCGACTTGCCCGGCGCAGGCATGCCCTGAATTTCCACTGCCGGCACACCGTTGTAGCGCTCCAGACGTGGCGAGCCGTAAGTCCACTTGCCGGTTGCGAAGGCCGAGAACGGCACCATCGTCCCGCTGGCGTTACGTACGAAGAGTTTGTTGATGTCCTGCGGCAGCATGCGGTCCTTTGCCTCTGCCATCACGTACACCTTCTTCACACGGCCACGGTCGATAAAGTCGTTGACGTACGACGAACCCCACGACGCCGAGAGCGTGCTGTACACGTCGGCAATCGACAGGCCCAGCGCAGACGCCTTTTCTTCGTCGACGTCCACCTTGTACTGTGGCGTGTCGTCGAGACCGTTCGGACGCATGTTCGCGAGGTTCGGGTTCTTCGCCGCCGCACCCAGCATCTGGTTACGTGCCGCCATCAACGCATCGTGGCCGAGACCCGCGCGATCTTGCAGTTCGAAGTCGATACCGCCCGCGTTACCCAGTTCAGGCACCGACGGCGGGTTGATCGCGAAGATCATGGCGTCCTTCACGCTTGCAAAAGCCTGATAGGAGCGCGCAATCACCGCCTGCACCTTGAGGTCGGACGACTGACGGTCTTCCCACGGACGCAGCATCGTGAAGGCCAGACCCACGTTCTGACCACGGCCGTTGAAGCCGAAGCCGGTCACCGTGAAGATCGAACGCACGGCGTCCTTTTCCTTCTCGAGGTAGTGCTTCTCGACCTGCTTCATGACTTCGAGCGTGCGCTCTTGCGTCGCGCCCGGCGGCAACTGCACCAGGTTGAAGAAGTAGCCCTGATCTTCATCCGGCAAGAAGGCCGTCGGCATGCGCACGAACAGGAAACCCACCGCCGCCACGATCACCACGTAGACGATCATCAGCGGTGCGCTGCGCTTGAGAATGCGCTCGACCTGGCTCTGATACTTCTTCGAACCCTTGTCGAACGTGCGGTTGAACCAGCCGAAGAAGCCGCGCTTCTCGTGCACTTCGCCCTTCTTGATCGGCTTGAGAATCGTCGCGCACATGGCCGGCGTGAGCACGATAGCCACCAGCACCGACAACGCCATGGCCGCCACGATGGTCAGCGAGAACTGGCGATAAATAGCGCCCGTCGAGCCGCCGAAGAACGCCATCGGCACGAACACGGCCGAGAGCACCAGCGCCACGCCGACCAGTGCACCGATGATCTGGTCCATGGCCTTCTTGGTCGCTTCCTTCGGACTCAGCCCCTCTTCGGCCATCACCCGCTCGACGTTTTCCACCACCACGATGGCATCGTCGACGAGCAGACCAATGGCGAGCACCAACCCGAACATCGATAGCGTGTTGATCGAGAAACCTGCCGCGCCCATGATGCCGAACGTACCCAGCAACACGACCGGCACGGCAATCGTCGGGATGATCGTCGCCCGCAGGTTTTGCAGGAACAGATACATCACGAGGAACACGAGCACGATACCTTCGATGAGGGTCTTGATCACTTCCTCGATCGAGATCTTCACGAACGGCGTGGTGTCGTACGGGTAGTCGACCTTCATGCTGGGCGGGAAGTACGGCTCCAGCTCGGTGACGGCCTGCTTGACGGCAGTTGCCGTTTGCAGCGCGTTGGCACCGGTGGCCAGCGTAATGGCCAGACCGGCAGCGGGCTTGCCGTTGTAGCGTGCCACCACCTGATACGACTCACCGCCGAGTTCGATACGCGCGACGTCGCCCAGACGAACCTGCGAGCCGTCCTTGTTCACCTTCAGCAGAATCTTGCGGAACTGCTCCGGCGTTTGCAGACGGCTTTGGGCCGTCACGGTGGCGTTAAGCTGCTGCCCCTTGACTGCCGGTGCACCGCCCAGCTCACCCGCCGAAATCTGCACGTTCTGCGACTGAATCGCGTTCGAAACGTCGATAACCGTCAGGTTGTAGCCGTTGAGCTTCTGCGGATCGACCCAGACACGCATGGCGTACTGCGAGCCGAACAGCTGCACCTGACCCACGCCGTTCACACGGCTGATCGGATCCTGCACGTTGGCTGCGATGTAGTTCGCCAAGTCGATGTCGGTCATCTGACCGTCGTCGGAATACGCACCGATCACCAGCAAGAAGTTCTTGGTCGCCTTGGCCACCTTGATACCTTGCTGTTGCACCTGCTGCGGCAGCAGCGGCGTGGCAAGTTGCAGTTTGTTCTGCACCTGCACCTGTGCGATGTCGGGGTTCGTGCCCTGCGAGAAGGTCAGCGTGATCTGTGCCGTACCCGAGCCGTCAGACGTCGACGACATGTACTCGAGGTTGTCGATCCCGTTCATCTGCTGCTCGATCACCTGCGTAACCGTATCCTGCACGGTCTGCGCCGAAGCGCCCGGGTAGGTCGCGGTGATCTGCACCGAAGGCGGTGCGATGGGCGGATATTGCGAGACCGGCAGCTTCAGGATCGAAAGCGCACCGGCCAGCATGATGACAATCGCGATCACCCACGCAAAAATCGGGCGATCGATAAAAAACTTTGCCATGAATAAGGCTCCGCGTTATTGAGCTTTGGCGGCCGAAGCAGCACTCGCCTGCGTGGCAGGGTCGGCAGCAGCCGGTGCGCTGGCACCCGCCGGCGCCGGCGCAGCGCCCGGCAGTTGCGCCGGCACGGCCTTCACCGGTGCGCCCGGACGCGCCTTTTGCAGACCCGAAACGATCACCTGTTCGCCCGCAGACAGACCCGACGTCACCAGCCACTTGTCGCCGATCGCACGATCGGTCACCAGTTGGCGCAGTTCGGCCTTGCCTTCCTTGTTCACGACGAGCGCGGTCGGCTGGCCCTTCTGGTCACGCGTGACGCCTTGTTGCGGCACCAGCAACCCGCCTTCCTTCACACCCTCGGCCAGCTTGGCGTGCACGAACATACCCGGCAGCAACTCGCGGTTGGGGTTCGGGAAGATCGCGCGCACGGTCACCGAGCCGGTCGTCTGGTCGACGGTGATGTCCGAGAATTGCAGCTTGCCGTCCAGCGGATACTTGGTGCCGTCTTCCAGCGTCAGTTCCACCTTGGCAGCGTTCGGACCCGCGCTTTGCAGCTTGCCATCGGCCAGTGCGCGACGCAGACGCAGGCCATCGGCGGCCGATTGCGTCACGTCCACGTACATCGGATCGATCTGCTGCACCGTGGTCATCAGCGTGGCCGCGCCCGACTGCACGTACGCGCCTTCGGTCACTTGCGACAGCCCCGTGCGGCCCGTAATCGGGGCCGGCACGTCGGTGTAGCCAAGGTTGATGCGCGCCGTATCGACGGCAGCCTTGCCGGCAGCAACGTCGGCATCGGCTTGCAGAGCGGCGGCCACAGCGTTGTCGTAATCCTGCTTCGACACGGCTTCGACGGCCACCAGCGACTTGTAACGGTCGGCCAGCAGCTTGGTGGATGCCTGATTCGCCACAGCCTTGGCGAGGGTCGCCTTGGCGTTCTCGTAGGCGGCCTGATAGGTGGCCGGATCGATCTTGTACAGACGCTGTCCTGCCTTGACCTCGCCGCCTTCAGTGAAGTCGCGCTTGAGCACGATGCCGTCGACGCGCGCACGCACGTCGGCGACGCGGTAGGGCGAGGTGCGTCCGGGCAGGTCGGTCGTCAGTGTTACGTTCTGAGGTTGCAGCGTCACGACGCCGACTTCCGGCACCATGCCCTGCGGCTGCTGCGGCTTCTTGCCGCACGCGGCCAGGGTCAAAACCGCGAGTGCCACGGCAGTGACCATCCCCAGTGAACTTCTCTTGACGTGCATATACGCCCCCGATAAATGGAATGCGGTCAAACAAAATGACAAGTAACCAGTACGTTGCGACGATTGCGACGGCGAAGGCCGGTCCGCAATCCCATCGCACATAGGCGGGCAAGCGAGTGTCAGGCAACGGGTCACCGGACGGCGGCGAACCGGTAGCGCAGATGATCGGGGGTGAGCCCGGATCGCTACCGGTCGCGTGCCCCAGCGCGGCATTCACCGCCAGTGCTGGCACTCGTGTGGATCGTCGAACAGGCTCCGGGACACCAGGTGACAGACAACAGCCGCGAGCGGCTCCCCTCTGTCGGATCGCCCCCTCGGGCCCCTTCAGGTGTTTCCCGTAGTCGAAGGAGCTTAAATGGTCCCTGTGCAATAGAGCAAGCGGCTGCTATTATAGATACATTCATGAATGTATGTAAATCGCATTGCGTCGCACCATAAAGCGGCGCGGTTTACATCACCTTCCACAATTTCCGCTGTTCCCGTGACACGACGATGGCCCGCAGAACCAAAGAGGAAGCGATAGAGACGCGCAACCTGTTGCTCGACACCGCAGAGACGGTGTTCGCACAGAAGGGCGTGTCGCGCACATCGCTGGCCGACATCGCCGAAGCCGCCGGCCTCACCCGCGGCGCGATTTACTGGCACTTCAAGAACAAGATCGACCTCTTCAACGCGATGACGGACCGTATCCGTCTGCCGATGGAGCGCATGATCGACGAAGAATGTGCCGAACCCGAGCACGGCGACCCGATGGTGCGCATGCACGATATCTGCAAGCTGGTACTCAAGGAAACGGCGCGCAACGAGCGTCGCCGCCGCGTGCTCGACATTCTGTTCCACAAGTGTGAATACACCAACGAGATGCTCTCGGTGCTCGATCGTCAGCGCGAAGCTTGCGCCGACGGCAAGCAGCGCATCATGCGCGATATGGAACGGGCCATTGAGCGCGGCCAACTGCCCGCGCGGCTCGACACCCGGCGCGCCGCGATCATGCTGCACGCACTGGTGGTCGGCATGATGTCGGACTGGCTGTTCCTGCCCGACTACGATCTCGGCCTGGAGTGCGACGCCATCGTCGACGGGTTCTTTGACATGCTGCGCACCAGCCCCGCCATGCTGCGGCCCGGCGCGCCGGCGAAAACGGCAGCTATGGCGTAACGAATCGCCCGAATCGCCCGAATCGCCCGAATCGCCCGAATCGTTCGACTCCCGATTTAGTACATATATTAATTAGCAGGCACCCTTCGCGGTGCCTGCTTTTTTTGATGAGTACGGGATGCGCGCGGACGCAGCATTTCATCTGCCGTCCCGAATATTCGAGATCCGCATGCGGTGTTACCGCGCCGAAATCCATTCGGACGCCGTGATACTTCGTATACCTGTACAGCGTCGCACCGTTATATATAATCCTACACAACGCGACGCACCATCATGGCGCCGATGCCATGGCGCGCTCACTGCTGTCTTGCAGCGATTGCGCCGCAATTTCGCAGTGTCCCCGTTGCACCACCGTTGCAATTTCGCAACTGCGTTTGCAACGCGATTGCGTGGACATCGCCCGCGCAGCGTTCGGATTTCGCACGACTTCGCAAGACCATCAAGCCACTACATGCTGGAGACCACCCTGTGAAAGCTGTCGTTACTGCTACGCCCAACAAGCCCCAAGCCGCCCATTCGCGCGTGACGCTGCGCCGCGCACTGGGCACCGCCGCCATCGGCGCGAGCCTGCTGTTCGCCGGTCAGGCCGCCGCTCAGCAAGTGTTCGCCGCGGCCAGCATGAAAGACGCGCTCGACGATCTGTCCGCCGCCTACACCAAGGAAACCGGCAAGAAGCCGGTGCTCGTGTACGGCGCCAGCTCCACGCTCGCCCGCCAGATCGAAAAGGGGGCACCGGCCGACCTTTTCATCTCGGCCGACCAGGACTGGATGGACTACGCGCAAAAGCATGACCTGATCGACACGGCATCGCGTCGCAATCTGCTGGGTAACGAACTCGTACTGATCGCCCCGACGACCACGTCGGGTGACGTGGACCTGAAGCCGGGCGTCGACCTCGACGGCAAGCTGGGCAACGGCAAGCTCGCCATGGGCGATCCGGCCCACGTGCCCGCAGGCCTCTACGGCAAGGCCGCGCTCGAAAAGCTGGGCGTCTGGTCGAAGGTGCAAGGCAAGGTCGCCGCTGCCGACAACGTACGTAACGCGCTGTTGCTGGTGGCTCGCGGCGAAGCGCCGTACGGCATCGTGTACAAGACGGATGCGAACGCCGAGAAGCGCGTGCGTATCGCCGGCACGTTCCCCGCCGACAGCCACGCCCCGATCGTCTATCCGGTCGCCGTGACGAAGCAGGCCGATCGCGCAGCCGCCGATCCGTTCTACAAGTTCATCACGACGCCGGCCGCCCTCGCGACCTTCCAGCGTTACGGCTTCACGCGTCCGTAATTCGCGTCTGTAAGATTAGCGAACCCAGACCGGGACTGTCCTCGACAGCCCCGGTTTTGCCATGTGCGCCTGCCACGGCGCACATGGCACCCATTCACGCGGATCCTTTCAAGGTGTGCTCGCCGTATGTCCATGAGTCTTACCCCGGAAGAATGGGGCATCGTCGAACTCAGTTTGCGCGTCGGCCTATGGGGCACGTTGTGCAGCCTGCCCTTCGCCTACGCAGCGGCCTGGTTGCTCGCGCGCCGGAATTTCCCCGGCAAGGCGCTGCTCGATGCCATCCTCCACCTGCCGCTCGTGCTGCCGCCCGTCGTCGTGGGTTTTGCGCTGCTGGTGTTGTTCGGCGCGCAAGGTGCCATCGGGAAACTGCTGCGCGAGTGGTTCAACCTCACGTTCGCGTTTCGCTGGACGGGTGCCGCGCTCGCAGCCGGGGTGATGGGTTTTCCGCTACTCGTGCGAGCCATCCGGCAGGCGCTCGAAGCGTCAGACACCAAACTCGAACAAGCGGCGCAAACGCTCGGTGCCGGACCGTGGCTGACGTTCCTGACGGTCACGCTGCCGCTCACGGCCACCGGTGCGTTGCACGGCTTCGTGCTGGCATTCGCACGAGCGCTGGGTGAGTTCGGCGCCACCATCACCTTCGTCTCGAATATTCCCGGGCAGACACAGACGCTGCCGCTGGCGATCTACACGGCAACGCAGGTGCCCGACGGCGACGCGATGGTCTGGCGCCTGTGCGCCATTTCCGTCGTGCTGGCCGTCGCCACGCTCATTTTCTCTGAAGTGCTGATTCGCTTCGGTAATCGCAAGGCGCTTGGTTATGACGGTTGAAGTTCGCCTCCAACATCGCTTCGGCGCGTTCCAGCTCGACGCCGAATTCGCCGCCGGCATGGGCGTCACGGCGCTGTTCGGGCCGTCCGGCAGTGGCAAGAGCACGGTCGTCAATGCCGTCTCCGGTCTGCTGAAACCGGAGGCCGGGCGCATCGTCGTCGGCGACGACGTGCTCTTCGACAGCGCCGCCGGTATCGCGCTGCCAACGTGGCGGCGCCGCATCGGCTACGTGTTTCAGGACGCACGTCTGCTGCCGCATCTCACCGTGCGTCAGAACCTGCTGTTCGGCCGTTGGCTGCGACGTCGCGACGTGAGCGCGGCAGGCACCGGCGCGATTGCGCTCGACCACGTCGTCGAAGTGCTCAATCTCGGCCATCTGCTCAGCCGTCGTCCCGGTGCCCTGTCGGGCGGCGAAAAACAACGTGTGGGTATCGGCCGTGCGCTGTTGTCGTGCCCGCGCTTGTTGCTCATGGACGAGCCGCTTGCCTCGCTTGATCACTCGCGACGCATGGAAGTGCTCGATTACCTGAACCGCATCCGGCACGAACTGAAGTTGCCGGTGCTCTACGTCACGCACTCGCTTGACGAAGTGATGCGCCTGGCCGATCAGGTGGTGTTGTTCCGTGAGGGCCGCACGATCTCGCAGGGCAATCCGGCCGATGTGCTCAATCTGCATCGCGATGCGCTCGACGGCGCCGCCGAAGCGCCGGGGACGGTGCTGGAAACCAAGGTGGTCGCGCACGACGCCGCGTACGGGCTGACCGAGCTTGCCGTCAATGGCAGCGCCACGATTCGCCTGCGCGTGCCGCGCGTGAGCGGTGAAGCGGGCGACGTCTGCCGGATTCTGGTGCGCGCTCGCGATGTGGCCGTCGCCACGGAGCCGCCGACGCGAACCAGCGTGTTGAACGTGTTGCCGGCCCGCGTCAGCGCGCTACGCGATCTCGGCGATTCGGTGGAAGTGCAAACCACGCTGCCCGACGGCACGCCGATGCATGCGCGCATCACGCGTTTCTCCGCCGATCAACTGCAACTCGCGCCGGCGCGCGAGGTGTACCTGCTGATCAAGTCGGTCGCCCTCACGCGCTGACAAAGCGTCAACAAGAAAGCGCCAACACACCGGGCGTCACGGCAGAACTTCACCGCGACGCCCGGTAGCCTCTCACTGCCCTTGCGGCTTGCTCATCGCATCGCCCTTGCCCATCGCGTCGCCCTTACCCATGGCATCGCCCTTGGACATCGCGCCGCCCTTGCCCATCGCATCCCCCTTGGACATGGCGCCGCCCTTGCTCATCGCGTCGCCCTTGCCCATGGCATCGTGCTTGGACATCGCGCCGCCCTTGGACATGCCGTCCTTGGACATCGAACCGCTCTTGTCCATTTGCTGACCCATCGCATCGCCCTTGCTCATGGCGTCCTGCGCAAACGCCGCGCCGGTGCCGAGTGCAAGGCCCATCGTCATCACTGCCAGATATCGCATTTTCATTGTCGTTGCTCCATGAATTGAGTGAGAAAAATCAACTGCCACCAAACCAGTTGTAGCCCTGGTCTTCCCAGTACCCGCCCGGGTACGTATTCGTGACGAAAATCGCGCGGATATGTTTGGGATTCTTGTAGCCAAGCTTCGTCGGGATACGCAACTTCATCGGAAAGCCGTACTCCCTCGGCAGCGTCTGGCCGTCGTACGTCAGCGCGAGCAGCGTCTGCGGATGCAGTGCCGTCGGCATGTCGATGCTCGTGTAGTAGTCGTCGGCGCACTTGAAGCCGACGTAGCGTGCGGTGGTGTCGGCGCCGATACGTTTGAGAAAGTCGGAAAACGTCACGCCGCCCCAGCGCCCGATCGCACTCCACCCTTCCACGCACACATGACGCGTGATCTGCTCGGCGGCACGTGCCTGCGCAAACGTGCGCAGCGTGTCGAGGTTCCATGACGCCTTGTCGGCGATCAGGCCCGACAGCTCCAGTTGATAGTCCGCAGCGTCGACCACCGGAGCCTCGTCCATCGAATAGAACGCGTTGAACGGAAACGGCCGCGTCATCTGCGACGCCGAAAAAGTGGGTGCCAGCACATCGGAGCGGAACAGCGCCGCCTGCACCCGATCGTTCCAGCGCGACATCTTGTCGAGCGCCGATTCGACGCCGGCGTTGTCGTCGAGCGAGCACCCCGAGAGCAGCGCCACACCCCCCAGCGACAACGTGCGGGAAAGAAACGCACGGCGCGACGGCTCCGTCACGCGGCGTGTCACCAGCGTGCGCGCTTCTTTGAGGATCGCGTCGCCGTCGCGCACGATCAGCGAGGTCTTGTCGTCGTTACGTTTGAAGAAAGCCATGGCAGTGTCTCGTCCTGAGCCTGTGTGTTCGCTTGTGAGATCGCTGAAGTTCGCGTGAGATCGTGTGATCGGGTTCCGATGACGGCCGGACGCTCAGCGCCCGGTAATCATCGTGCGCAGCGTGCGGGGCACGAGCGCCACCATGACCACGTGCACCACGATGAAGGCCACCAACCCTGACATCGCTAGAAAGTGCACCCAGCGTGCGCCCTGAAACCCGCCGAACAGATCGCACAGCAAGCTGAGCTGCACGGGCTTCCAGATGGCGAGACCCGACGCGATAAGCAACACCAGATCGAGCACGGCGAACAGGTACGCGGCACGCTGCACATAGTTGTAGTGACGCGGATCGGCATGCGCGAGACGGCCGCGCAACGCGGCAAACGCGTCGTGCAGGATGCCTTTGACGGACAGCGGGAAGAAACGGCGCGCCATGCGCCCGCTCGCCAGATTCAGCAGCAGATAGACAAGGCCGTTGGCCGCGAGCAGCCACATTGCCGCGAAGTGCCAGCGCAGTGCGCCACCGAGCCAGCCGCCGAGCGTGATGCCATTGGCGAAGCGGAAGTCGAACAGCGGGGAGGCGTTATAGATGCGCCAGCCGCTCGTAATCATCACGAGCACAGCCAGTACGTTGATCCAATGGGTGACGCGCAACCAGCCCGGCTGAACTACCGGCGAGGCGCCGGGGGCCGGGGGTGGCGAGGGAGCCCGCTCGGTGTGCTCGGCGGGCTCGTGTGCAGCAGAAGGTTTCGTGGCGGCTTGCATGACGTCTCCATCGCTTGTTTTTGGCGTCGATGGAGACAGTGTCGTGCGTTTTCAGTCACAAAGTCCTGTCGAAAAGATAATCATTTTGTGAGATTTGGTCAGGACTCGTGGAATTACGGAGCTACGCGTCGTCGGGATCCTGTACCGGGCCGCCCTTCAGATAGGCGTCGAAGGTCGGTACATGGGCGTCCAGCAGCGAGCGGATCTCCCGGATGAGCGTGTCGTAGTGCGCCGTCAGGTTCTGGGCGAACGGCGTGAGTTGCGCCCCGCCACCCGACACGCCGCCGATGTGGCGCGTCACTAGCGGCTCACGGAATTCGTGATTCATTGCCTCCACGAGCAACCATGCGCGCCGGTACGACATGCCCATGCCACGGGCTGCGGCCGAAATCGAGCCCGTCTCGTCGATAGCGCGCAACAGCGACAGACGCCCGGGACCGAACACGGGCGCGTCGCCGTCGCGAATGCGCACGCGCACGTCATAACCGGCCACGCCGGGCTGTGCTGGCGTCTTGGCCACCGCTTGCGGGGCGTCAGCCGCACCGGCCGCGCCGGTCTTTCCCGAACGACGCTCAGCTGGCATGGTTCCCCCACATCACAATGAGAATCAGGATGACGGCGGCCACGGCCCACGGCCACCAGCGCGACAACGGGCTGCGTGCCGGAGAACTCTCACGCGTCGCCGCGCCCGTCGCCATGGCGGCCGCCACCTCGCCATCGGCGGCCACGGGCTCGCCCACGGCGTGGTGCGGTGCGACGACCGCAATGAAACGGGTCAGGAATTCGTCGGCAAAGCGGCGCGCCGCGTCGTCGACCAGCGCGTTATCGACGTGCGCAAGTTCGCCGCCGATCTTGGCGTGCACGTCGTAAGTCAGTACGGTGTTCATCGGTCCTTGCGGTTGGAGCGTGATGGCGGCCGTGCCGCGTCCGAAGCCGGCTGACGGGCCCAGGCCGTCGAAATGGAGGGTGTATGAGGTCGGCGCGATCACGTCGGTGAGCGTCATGCGCCCGGTGAAGCGCCCTTTGACCGGCCCCGCCGACGCAGACATCACGATCGACCAGGTGGTGTCGTCGAGGCGATCGAGCGATTCGCACCCGGGAATGCACTGGCGCAATACGCCGGGATCGTTCAGCGCGATCCATGCGACGTCTCGCGCCATCGGCAATTGCCGGCGGTTCTGAAGT
The DNA here is from genome assembly GCF_002179865.1 of Pandoraea sp. PE-S2R-1. Lineage (NCBI taxonomy): Bacteria > Pseudomonadati > Pseudomonadota > Betaproteobacteria > Burkholderiales > Burkholderiaceae > Pandoraea > Pandoraea sp. PE-S2R-1. Next base: position 50,184 of record NZ_NGUR01000019.1, read on the forward strand.
TCCATTGCCCTTTCCCCTTTGCCGTCAGGCCATACGGAATATGGAATACGGAATCGTCTCGAACATCAAAGCATTGTGACACGAGTTCCCGTCATGGGAGTCTCCTGCCGAATATCCGCTCGAATACAGCGCAAGGCAAGGTGGGCGCGGGCGCGATATACTCGCCGGATCACATCGAGCGGTATCTCTTCGGCAACAGCCGGTCCCTCGGCTGCCTGCATCGGCACTGGCCTCCGCGCTTCGCGGGCGAGTGCCTGTTGTGCACTGGCATTGCCGCGTGGCCGCGACTTCGGTGCCGTGGCCCATCCGGGCCGCCGCTCGCGTAATGGCGAAGGAACCGTGCAATGGACAGTGTCGATCTGGAAGTGCTGAAGTCCGCCGTACAGTGGACCCGCGCGGGCTTTTTCGTCACGCTGGGCACTGTCGTGCGTACGTGGGGCTCGGCCCCGCGCCCCGTGGGCTCGATGCTCGCAATTCGTGAAGACGGCCATCTGGTCGGCTCCGTCTCCGGCGGTTGCGTCGAAGACGATCTCATCGCGCGCATCCGCGCGGGGGACTGGCCGCAAGACCGGCCGCAGATCACGAGTTATGGCGTGACGGCTGAAGAGGCCCATCGTTTTGGCTTGCCGTGCGGCGGCACGCTGCAACTGGTGCTCGAACCGGTGCGTGAATCGTCGCGCATTCCCGATTTGCTCGACGCCATCTCGCAATTCCGCCTCGTGGTGCGCGAGCTCGACATGACCAACGGTGCGGTGCAGATTGCACCGGGCCATCGCACGCCGTCGGTCGAATTCGACGGCGAACGCCTGATCACGTCGCACGGCCCGCGCCATCGGCTAGTGGTCATCGGCGCCGGGCAGTTGTCGAAATACGTGGCGAGCATGGCCAACGCGCTCGACTATCACGTGATCGTCTGCGACCCGCGCACCGAGTATGCGGACGAATGGCAGGTGCCGGGCACCGAGCTTTCGCGCGAGATGCCCGACGACCTGATCGTACGGCTGCAACTCGACTCGCACAGTGCCGTGCTCACGCTCACGCACGATCCAAAGCTCGACGACATGGCGTTGCTCGAAGCACTCAAGTCGCCCGCGTTCTATATCGGGGCGATCGGCTCACGCGTGAATAACGCGCGGCGCCGCGAGCGGCTGTCGTTGTTCGATCTGAGTCTGGAGGAAATCGAGCGGCTGCACGGCCCGGTCGGCATGCATCTCGGCGCGCGCACGCCCGCCGAAATTGCCGTGGCGATTCTCGCCGAGATGACCGCCATCAAGAACGGCATCACGGTGACGCAGACGTTTGCGGTGCGCTCGCCGGACGATCTGGACAACGCAGCACCCGCCTCGGAATGCCGTACGGCGGCTTGATCGGCTGTTTGCCCCCACGCGACCGGCAGCTTCGTCGACCTGAGTGGAGGACTCGCCTCCCCTGCGCTATCCGTTAGGTTCGTAGTGCCCCATTGAGACCGAAAGGACTCGGTTTCAATGGGACTCTTCATATTCTCCCGCCTGAATTGGGGCATTCGTCCCATTCCTGATCTAAAACCGCGTCTCACACGTTCCATCGTGACATTCGATTCACCGTCACTTTTGCGATGTGGAGGACGCGTCTGCTCGCACTGATTCTCCGCATTGCAATGGTTGGCGGTCGCCCCCTTACCAAGACACTGCGAAAGAACCTCCGTGACGCCTTGCGAAGATAAAAGCTGCCCCGTTTGTTATCCCAACCGGCTCGATGACGCCGCTGCTGCGCGCAAAAAGCGCGACGACGACCGACACGAATGCGTCGAGATGTGGCGCTTCTATCAGAAGAGAGCCGAGGCCATCGTTGCCGTCGCCGATCCGATCGCACGTAATCGCCGCATCAATGCGGAATACGCCAAGTTGTGGCTGGGTGACCGGCGCTTTCGATGGGCCGGGCTAGCGGCATTTGCTTCGAAACAAGTTGGGTGCGGGTTGCTCAATGCCCGAGCCTTGTTCGAGAAGTCGAATCAGCAACGAGACGACTATCAGAAGTGGCGCGGGAGTAGCTCGCTGCTGGAGCAAATGTCGCCCGTTCACTCGCCGCGCGTACGGATGCCCGATCAGGGGGAAGGTGCGGGTGCCGCGACGGTGTACGAAATGCTCGCCAAAGGGAATATGGCGCTATTCCTCGATGTTTGGCCGCTGCATATGTTCTACAAGGAATACGGGCTGAAACGACTCCAGCAATGCCTCGCTGAACGCAAGCAATTGCGTGGCTCAGTGCTGTGGGAAATTGAGCGTGAGGTTCAGTTCGGTGAGGATTGGCCGGATGTGATTAAGGGATTCTCGGCCATCGATAGCGGGAATATTCCGCTGGGGGTGGACTATCTTGCCCGCCATGAGCAGGTCAACATATTGCAACCCGCAATCTACGAGGACTGGATGTTTGCATCGTTGATGCGCGCAAACCACTTCCTGTGGGTAACTAGCTTCCCAACCGGATCGGCCAAGGAAATACAGTTGACGCTGGCAGTTGAATGCGAACTCCCCAACACGGACGCCAAGGTCGTGAGGTTCAGCGACAAACCCTTCGCCGACCTTTCAAACGTCGGACAGCGTCTGGAATTCACATTGCGACTGGCAGCGCAGTTCGACGCCCTACTCAAGGATCCGAAGCAGAAAGTCCTAATCGAAAACTCGCTTTACCTGATCACTCACGCCAGATGACCACAATGCATCGACGTTTCCCATGGAAAAAGTACACGTTGTGGGGCCTGCTTGCCCTCGCATCCGCATGGTTCATATACGTGATCGCACGACCCGTTGATGAAGTCACCCTCACGATTGGGGAGCCGTACGAGCATGCGCGACAGCGATCACGCTCCACACTCCCTCCCGAAGTACCCGGCAGGGGTTGGTTCGGTCACGTAACTCGCCCCGCAACGCTGCGTTTCGTCGACGCTCAATTCGGATTTGTAACCCCGCCAGCAAAGTTCTTCGCGGTAATGTATGACGATCATGGCAAGGTCTCGTCGCTCAGACTCTCGCCACAAGTCAGAACATTGCTACTCGACGATGCCATGGCAATCGTGACCGATCTACAAGACCAGTTCGAACGAGGCGGATGGCGGGTACAACACTATAGCGGCCCCCATCCACGCTTGGACTCTCCAGAAACGAGAGCCGCAATCGAAAAGAACGACGATGCACCGACGACACGCTGGCAGGCTGACGACAAGTATCAAGTGTCCATCAACATTCGCAGCTTCGGCGAAGAAACGAGACCGGGCAAGGTTCGTTATCTGATTACCATCGCGTTATCGGATGTAGTGTTTCTCTGATCGCGCCTTAAACAACCACCCATAAAAAAAGCGCCGCCTTTCGGCGGCGCAACTCGCTCACTCGTTGCTACGGGTACTGCCAACTACCTGGGTTACTCCCTCATCCGTGGCTGCGGATCGATCGGCACATCAATCGTGCGGCCACAAGAATGTTGCCGTGGCATGCCCCTTGGCGGGCACCTTCACTTCCCGCGTCATGGGCTTGCCGTTGTAAGTCGCCTTCACGGTGTAGTCGCCCGCGGGCAACTTCACCAGCATGAACGGCCCGCGCGAATGCGCATCGAGTACCGTCTCGCCGCCGCGCATGATCTGCACCTGCGCATCGGCCACATACTCGTTCGCTCCGTCGCCGCGCGCCGCCATCTCGATCGATAGCGGCCAACCGCCTGCCGAGCGCTTGAACGCGCCGGATTCGTCGCTATCGATACCCCCGGAGACGTACGTCACGTTGCCCTGATGCATCTCCTGCGGCAGATTGCCGCCCTGTGCGTGCGCCAGCCCGATACCGCCCAGACTGCCTGCCAGCACAGCGGCCGTGGCACCTGCCACTGACCAGCGTTGCCATTGTTGCCACATGTTCGACCTCCCGTTTCATGACTTCACGATGCCGGATCGTGCCGGTACGGCGGCGGTATCTCTGCGATGACACCGCAGCCGCGCCGGCACACAAGGTAGTGCGTGGCATCCCGCGAGTGCCGCCCTCGGCGGCGCGTCTTCAACTGCGTGACTCGCCTTAGCCGAGATCGACCGGGATGAAAATCTGTTGCCCGTCGCGCTGCACAAGCAACGCGACATTATTGCCCGCCTTCTTGAGCTTGTCGCTCAGTTGCGAGGCGCTCGTCACCGGCGTCCCGTTGAGCGACAAAATGATGTCGCCCGCTTGCACGCCAGCCTGCTCTGCCGGGCCACCGGCACGGGCGACGAGCAAACCGTTCGTCACCTGCGCCGCACGCTTTTCGTCCGGCGAAAGTTCGCGCACCGCGAGCCCCAACCGACCGTGCGTGGCCGAATCGTCGGCACTTGCCACGTCCTTCTTCTCATTCAGCGCCGCCACCTTCACCGACACCGTTTGCTGCGCGCCGTTACGCCACACCGTCAACGTCGCGGTCCGTCCCGGACGCATATCGGCGATCTTCTCGGGCAGTTGCACCGAGTCGTTGATGGTCGCGCCGTTCACTGCGAGAATCACGTCGCCCGCCTTGAGATCGGACTTCGCCGCAGGACCGTTCTTGTCGATCGACGAGACGAGTGCCCCGGTCGGCTTGGGCAGACCAAACGACTTCGCCAGCGATTGATTCACTTCCTGAATCGTCACGCCGATGCGCCCACGACTCACCTTGCCGTACTGCTGAAGCTGCGACTTGACCTTCATCGCCATGTCGATCGGAATCGCGAACGACAGCCCCTGGAAGCCACCGGTCCGCGAGTAGATCATCGAGTTGATACCGATGACCTCACCGTTCAGATTGAACAGCGGTCCGCCCGAATTGCCCGGGTTGACCGGCACATCCGTCTGAATGAACGGCGTGTAATTCTCGTCGGGCAACGCACGCGCTTTCGCCGATACGATGCCCGCCGTTACGGTGTTGTCGAAACCGTAGGGCGAGCCGATGGCCACCACCCATTCACCGGCCTTCGACTTGGACGGATCGCCAATCTTTACCGTCGGCAGATCGGTCGCGGCAATCTTGAGCAACGCCACGTCACTCGCCTTGTCGCTGCCCACCACCTTCGCCTTGTACTCGCGCTTGTCGGTCAGTTTCACCGTCACCTGACTCGCATCGTCAACGACGTGCGCATTGGTCAGGATGTAGCCGTCCGGGCTCACGATAAAGCCCGAGCCGAGGCTGCGCGTCGGTCCGCTGTCGGCGCTGCTGCCGCCATCGTCACCCCCATCGCCGCCGTCGTTACCCGGCGCACCGTAGAAGTGGCGGAAGAACTGGAACAACGGATCGTTCTGATCCATGCCCGGCGGCATCGGCATTGTCGAAGCGCCACGGCCCGCCGAAGGTTTCCCATCGTGCGTCACACTGATGTTGACTACGGCCGGTCCGTATTGTTCCGCGAGTTGCGAGAAGTCCGGCACCAGCATGCGCGGTGCGGTATTCGACGTATTGACGACGCCCGGTGCCGAGGCAGCGGCCGGCAACGCCGCGCTGGCGTCGGAAACCACGTCCGAGGCGAGCGGTGCCTGCCAGTGTTGACGACCCGCGACATAACCGCCCGTCAATGCGACGAGCACGGCGCCAGCAACCAACGTACGAGTGAGCTTCGAAGTCCGCATGAGTCTCTCCTTCCAGACGACCACGTTTGACATGACTGTGATCGTAGAGAGGCTCCCTTAAGAGAACCTTAAGACCGGAAAACGTGACGACGGAGAATCGTCGCGGTGGAAATCCAAAGGGCGTCGATGCGACATCCGTTCGGATGAGGGTGTCACGCATCGTGCACAGGAAGACAAGATGTTGATTGCTATGCGTAACGCTTGCAGGCGTTTGATAGCGGGGCTCGCGTGGTTCGGCTTGCGTGTGGTGTGCCCCGCTGGCTACGGTGGCAAGGTGGTGCGATTTCGCGCCGCATGAGCTTCACCTTCCACCCTTCACGCACTCACGTATTCAGGAGGCATCACGATGCAAACCACTGATTCGATGTTGGCTCGCGCCACGCGCACTATCGGCACCGCAGGCTTCATGCTCGGCATGGCGCTGGCGTTCTCCGCGCAGGCCGCCCCGGGGAACGGTAGTGGCATGCAAGGCAACGGCATGGGCACACAAGGCCCCGCCGATTCGACGCAAGCGCAGGGGATGCAAGGCACACAAGGGATGCAAGCTGCGCAGGGCATGCAGGGTACACAGCAGGCCCAAGGCAACTGCAACCGGGAAACCCCGGCGGACAATGCCATCGTCGGCAAGTCACTGACCGAAGCGAAGTCGCTGCTGCAAGGCTGCCCGTGGCGCATCGGCGAACAGGACGGCAAGGCCATGCCGCTCACACGCGATCATCGCCCCGAGCGCCGTACGCTCACCATTGAAAACGACAAGGTCACGAACGTGACGCGTGGGTGAGGTCAGGCAGCGCGGCGCAAGATTGCGTCGCGCGTCTTCAACACATCAAAGCGATGGCGGTACACCAGATGCGGCGGCGTCGAAACTCACACGAACGCGCAAACCATGGTCGCCGCGCGCATCCAGCAACTCGACTCGCGCGCCGTGAGCCTGCGCAATATTGCGCACGATCGCCAGCCCGAGGCCACTCCCTTCCGCACGGGCATCGCCCGTCTTTGACGGTTCACCGTCCCCACCCCGGAAGAATCGATCGAACACGCGCTCACGCTCGGCCGGTGCGATGCCCGGGCCGGTGTCCTCGACCTCTACGGTCACCGGGCCGGCGCTCACAAGCCGCACGTCGATTCGCCCGCCTTGCGGTGTGTATTTCAGCGCGTTATCCACGAGGTTGCCGAACAGCGTCTGCAACGCGTTGGCGTCGCCATGCACGCGCGCACGCGCAGCCATGTCGTCGGGCGCATCCAGCCCCAGATCGATACCGCGTGCCACCGCCAGCGCCGCGTGATGCGCCACCACGTCATGCAGCACCGGCGTGAGCGGCAACTCGGTGAACGCACTCGCCGCGCGTGCGGCGTCGGGCTCCTGACGCGCCAACGTCAACAACTGCCCCACGAGATGCGACGCGCGACGTACACCATCACGCAGATCGCGCATCGCTTCAGCGCGCGCCTCGTCCGTGTGCGCGCGCTCCAGCAACTGCACCTGCAATTGCAACGCGGCCAGTGGCGTACGCAGCTCATGGGCTGCATCGGCGACGAAGGCCTTCTGCTGTACGAGCGCTTCGTCGAGTCTTCCGAGCAAGCTATTGAGCGCACGCACGAGCGGGCGCACCTCGTCCGGCAGCCCGGCCTCAGGCAACTCGGAAAGCGCCCCGGGCGCGCGGGCATCGAGTGCGCGCGTTACCCGTCGCAGCGGTTGCAGCCCACGGCCAACGACAATCCACACGAGCAGCGCGAGAATCGGCATCGCAATGACCAGCGGAAACAGCGTACGCAGCGCCATCGACACCGCGAGCGAATCGCGAATTACCATCGGTTGTGCCAGTTGCACGACGTTGTCGCCCACGAGCGCCGCATACACGCGCCAATCGCCTTCAGGCGTCTGTACCGTCGTGAACCCTAGTTCGGCACGCGGCGGCAACGGCGTGCGCGGATGCGAGTAATACAGCTCGACGCCGTTTCGGCTCCAGATCTGGATCACCAGCCCGCCCGCGTCGCTATGGTCGCCCGGCACGCTGGAAAACGGCTCGGCAGGCAGCGACAACGCCATTTGCTGCAATTGGAAATCGAACAGCGCGTTGGCTTCGGTACGCGCCTGACGGAAGATGGCGATGCCCGCGAGCAACAGTGCCGCAACAAGCGTGAGCAGCAGGCCGACGAGCAGACGGCGACGGATCGAGCGCATCACTCGGCCTCCGGCGCAGCCGCGCCACCTGATATACCCGACGCGGCCTGCGTGCCCTGCACGCCCGGCGACGGCATCATGTACCCGACGCCCCGTACGGTACGGATGGCATCGGCACCGAGTTTCTTACGCAGCCCGTGGATATGCACCTCGACGGTGTTGCTCGCAATTTCCTCGCCCCAGCCGTAAATGCGCTCTTCGAGTTGCGATTTGGACAGCACCGCCCCGGGCCGGTTGAGCAACGCTTCGAGCACCGCATATTCGCGCGCTGACAGCGTCACCGGTGTGCCATCGCAACTCACTTGCCGTGTGGCAGGGTCAAGCACGATGCCGCCGTGTCTCAGCAACGGTTCGCTGCGCCCGGCTTGGCGCCGCACCAGCGCCCGCAAACGCGCCGCCAGCTCATCCAGATCGAACGGTTTGACGAGATAGTCGTCGGCACCGGCATCGAGTCCTTTGACGCGATCGGCCACCGCATCGCGTGCGGTGGCGATGATGACCGGCAGTGTTTGACCACGTGCTCGTAACGTACGTAACACGTCGATACCGTCGCGACGTGGCAGCCCGAGGTCGAGCAGCAGCGCGTCGTACGTCTCGAGCGACAGGGCATCGAGCGCGCGCTGACCATCGTCGACGTGATCGACCGTCCAGCCGTCCTGCCGCAGGCCTTTCGTCACTGCCGCAGCGATCATCGCGTCGTCTTCCACCAATAGAATTCGCATGTATTTGGCCCCCAACGGCGCGACATCATCACGCGGTAGTCCGCGTTGCCGTGCGCAATTGCGACGTCACCCGCGCCATCGGCGATGTTGCCTCTGAGTGACATTCCGTCGATTTTCGACCCATTGTAGCGACAGTTCGTTGCATGCCCGACTTACAATGGCGGACATTGTGCGGTGCGCGTCAGACGCTCGCCACCGCACGCCGAACACACGACCGCTTCGCCCGCAGCCCGCCGCACGCCCCCGCACCTGCCAAGGTGTCCGTGCGGTTTCGCTGCGCGTAACACTGGAGAACACCGCCCGCCATGCGCGTCTTCCGCCGCTCCCGCCACATGCTTTTGTCCGCTCGCTCCCTTTCCACCACGTCGTTGTCTGCGCACGCACCTTGCGGCACGTCCTCGCATGCAACCACACGTTCGGCGGCTGTCGCCGTCGCGCGTGCCGCAGGTTGTGCCGCGTTTGCCGTCGCCGTCGCGATGAGCGCGCCCGCACAAGCGAAACCTGCCAAGCACAAGATGCCGAAGGTGCCGGCCGCCGCCCCGAGCGCCACGCCGCTGCCCGCGCCGCTTGCCCGTTTGCTCGCTGCCAGCAAGGTGCCCGCGGGCCACGTGAGCGTGATCGTGGCGAAGGTCGACAATCCGCTGCAAACGCGCGGCCGTCTTGCTGCACCGCTCATCTCCATGAACGCGAAGGTGCCGCGCAATCCCGCGTCGACGATGAAACTCGTGACGACGATTGCCGCACTCGACACGCTCGGCCCCGACTATCGCTGGCGCACGCAGGCGTTCACCGACGGCCAGTTCGACGGCCGCACACTCAACGGCAATCTGTATTTCAAGGGCACCGGCGATCCGAAGCTCGTGCCGGAAGAAATGGAGAAGTTCGTCGCCGAGTTGCACAACGCTGGTGTCACCAACATCAACGGCGACATCGTGCTCGACCGCTCCGCTTATAGCTCGGACATCGGCGCGATCGAAGCGATCGATGGCGGTGGCGACCGCCCGTACAACGTCGCACCCGACGCGCTGCTGTATTCGTTCAAGGCCGTCTCGTTCAGCTTCTCGGGCAACCCGAACGGCACCGTCAACGTGAACGTGCTGCCGCCGCTGGCGAATCTGCAAGTGTCCAACGAGTTGTCGTCGACGGATGCCGGTAATTGCGGCGACTGGCTCACCCGCATTCATCCGACGCTCAATCAGGGCGCCGACGGCATGTACGTCGCGCGCTTCTCGGGCACGTACCCGACCGCCTGCGAAGACAAGGACTGGAACGTTGCCGCGCCCGATCGCGACCGCTTCTTCCTCGGCGGTTTCCGGGCACTGTGGCAAGCGTCGGGCGGTCAGTTCAACGGCAACGTGCGCACCGGCATGGTTCCCCCCGGGGCGAAGCTGCTCGTCACGCACCGTGGCCAGACGCTCGCCGAAGTCGTGCACGACATGAACAAGTTCAGCAACAACGTGATGGCGCGTCAGTTGTTCCTGACACTGGGCCTGCCGCCTGATGGCAAGACACCGGCCAGCGTCACGCGCTCGCGCGCAGCCCTCGATCGCTGGCTCGACAAGCACGATCTGTCGATGCCGGGTCTGGTGGTGGAAAACGGCTCCGGCCTGTCGCGCCGCGAACGCATCAGTGCCGCCGAATTGACCGGGCTCTTGCAGCACGCGATCAACAGCCCGACGGCGCAGGTGCTGGTCGAATCCATGCCGACGGTCGGCGTGGACGGCACCATGCGCAATCGCCTGACCGGCAGCCCGGTGGCGGGCAATGCGCACATCAAGACCGGCACACTCGACGATGTTCGCGCCGTGGCAGGCTATGTCGGCACGCGCAACGGCGACATCTACGTGGTGGTTTCCCTCGTGAACGACGCGAAGGCCAACAACACGCGCGCCTTCAACGATGCGCTGATTTCGTGGGTGTACGAGAACGCGCCCTGAACGCGCCCTGAACACTCATCGAGTGCAAAAGCGGCTTTCGAGGATTCACTCTAGCCGCTGCGCCAAGGCGTGACATTGGCCTCAGAATAGACGCTTCATCGGCGTCATTTCCGCTCAGACGGAAAGACGCCGGTCAGATGACCCTATCGTGAGGAGACGCGAGGTCATGAACGTCGAGTTGATTCTGCTGGCGCTCGCGCCCGTGTTCGTGCTGTGTATCGGTATCGAAGCGTGGTACTGGCGACGCCGCCGCCCCGGCATGTACAGCCTGAAAGACACCGTGAGCAACGCCACGCTCGCGCTCATGCATCAAGGCGCCGACAAGCTCGCCTGGCTGCTCATCGTGCCGTTCTACGCGTGGCTCTACGACCACCACCGCATCTACACGATGCCGGCGGGCTGGGTCGGTTTCCTGCTGCTCTTCGTTGTGCAGGACTTCCTCTACTACGTGTTCCATCGCGCCAGCCATCGCATTCGCTGGCTGTGGGCCGCGCACGTCGTGCATCACTCGTCGGAGCGGCTCAACCTGTCGACGGCGTTCCGCCAGAGCCTGATGTATCCCGTCGCGGGCATGTGGTTGTTCTGGACGCCGATGGCACTCATCGGCTTCACCCCGATTCAGATCGTCGGCGTGGTGCTGCTCAATCTCGCGTTTCAGTTCTTTGTGCACACGCAGGCCATTCCGAAACTCGGCTGGCTGGAGTATGTGCTGAATACGCCTTCGATTCACCGCGCGCATCATGCACGCAACCCGCGTTACATCGACCGCAATTACGCGGGCGTGCTGGTGATCTGGGATCGCCTGTTCGGTTCGTATGTGGAAGAAAGCGACGCGGAGCCATGCGAGTACGGCATCGTGAATCAGATTCACACCCACAACCCGATCACGCTGACGTTTCACGAGTGGGGGTCGATGGCGCGCGATGCGATCACGCTGCCCGGCTGGCGTAACAAGTGGATGGCCCTGTTCGGGCCGCCCGAATGGTCGTCAGGCTTGCTCGAAAGCCGCCGCAGCGCGGCCGAGGCGGTCGTTGACGGCAGCCCAGGCGGGCGTATCCGGTAAGCGCTCGAAGAGGATACGCGTGACGTTTGCCCGATCCAGACGGCGCAGCAGCGCGTAGAGATCGGTCGCCAGCGCGTCGGGCGTGGGCGGCAGCGTGAACTTCACCACGTCGTCGCCTAATTCCACCAATGTGCCGGCACCCGACAGTGACGGCAGCGCCGCCAGCGTGCCGGCGAAGGCCACCACGGCCACGCGCTCGCCTTTCGGATGCACCGCCAGCGCGGGCGCGAACTGCGCCGCGTCGCAGAGATAGAGCGGCGTGCGCGGTGCGTAATGTGCCTTGAGCGTGCCCGACGCACGCGGCGCATTGGTGTCCTGTCCCGGCAGGCGCGGCATCTCGCCCAGCACTTCGGCGATCTGTTCCGGCGTGATATGCCCGGGACGCAGCAGCGCCGGGAAACCCCGCGACAAATCCACAATGGTCGATTCGATACCCACGGCCGCTTCGCCGCCGTCGAGCACATGCACGGTCACGCCCGGCAGACCGGCGAACTCGTCGCGCACGTGCTGTGCAGCGGTCGGGCTCACCTGACCAAATCGATTGGCCGACGGCCCCGCCACGCCACCCTGCCCGCTGGCACCGCCTTTCACACGGGCGAACTCGCGCAACAGCGCCTGCGCAACGGGATGCGACGGCACACGCAGTCCAACGGAATCCTGACCGCCTGACACGGCCGCCGGAATGTGCGGCGCACGTTTGACGATCAGCGTGAGGGGGCCGGGCCAGAAGGCGTCCATGAGCTTGCGCGCGGCAGGCGTCACGTCGTCGCTCCAGTAACCGGGGTCGCCCTCGGGCGAGAAATGCACGATGACCGGATGATTCGCCGGCCGGCCCTTGGCCGCATAGATGGCCGCGACGGCCTGCGGGTTCTCGGCGTCACCCCCGAGGCCGTAGACGGTCTCGGTCGGGAACGCGACCAGTTCGCCGGCTGCCAGTTGCCCGGCGGCCTGCGTGATCGCTTCCGCAGACGGCATGACGATGCGAGAGGCCTGCGACGACGTCATCGCTCAGTCTTCCAGCGCGATATTGAGGCTGGCCGCCGCCGTGACGCACGCATCGCGCGCCTCGTCGAGCGTGGCGCCTGCAAACGTGATGTGACCCATCTTGCGGCCCACGCGCGCTTCTTCCTTGCCGTACAGATGCAGACGCGCCGACGGCAGTGCCACGACGTCGTCCCACGCCGGTGCGCGGGGTTGATCCTTAGCGTCGCCTTCGAACCACACGTCGCCCAGCACGTTGAGCATCACGGCGGGCGAATGCTGACGCGTCTCGCCCAGCGGCAGGCCGGCCATGGCGCGCACCTGTTGTTCAAACTGGCTCGCGGCACATGCGTCGATCGTGTAGTGACCGCTGTTGTGCGGACGCGGTGCCATCTCATTTGCGATCAGCGAGCCATCCTTGAGGATGAAGAACTCGACGCACAGCACGCCCACGTAGTCCATTTGCGACGCAATGGCCGCTGCTGCCGCGCGCGCAGCATCGGCGAGCGCCGGGGCCGCATCGGGCGCCGGGACGGTGGTGGTGGCCAGAATGCCGTCGATATGGACGTTCTGCGCGAGCGGATACGTCGCGACGGTGCCGTCGGCGCCACGCGCGCTCAGCACCGACACTTCATAGGCCAGCGCCAGACGCTTCTCCAGCACGCACGCCACGCCGCCCATTTCGGCATACGCAGCACGCGCTTCAGCGGCCGTATTGACGCGCACCTGCCCCTTGCCGTCGTAGCCCATGCGGGCGGTTTTCAGAATGCCCGGCAGCACGGTCTCGATCGCTGCGTCGCCAATGGCGTGCAGCGCGTCGGTCGACTCGATCACCAGATGGGGGGCCACGGGCACGCCGCAGCTTTCAATGAATCGCTTCTCCGCCACTCGGTCCTGCGCAATCGCAACGCAGCGGCCCGCCGGGCTCACCGTGGTGCTTTGCGCGAGGAAGTCGAGCGACTGCGCCGGCACGTTCTCGAACTCGGTCGACACGGCCGGACACAACGCTGCCAGCTCGGCGAGTGCGGTTTCGTCGCGATAATCGGCCACGATCAGACGGTCGGCCACGGCACCCGCCGGGCAGCGCGGGTCCGGGTCGAGAACGCAGACCTTGTAACCCATCGATTGGGCGGCGAAACAGAACATGCGGCCGAGTTGGCCGCCGCCCAGCATACCCAGCCATTGACCGGGGAGGATGGGCGCAGCGGAGGCAGGATTCATCTTCGTTGAGGCGAGAAAGCGTGCGGGGACGGGCTTGTTTTTTTACAGTGCCGGCAGCGTCATGCCGCGCGCCGCTTCGGTTTGCTTGGCGCGGAAGGCGTCGAGCTTGTCGGCCAGCGTCTTGTCGTCGGCAGCGAGCATGGCCACGGCAAACAACGCCGCGTTGGCCGCCCCGGCTTCGCCAATCGCGAAGGTCGCGACCGGCACGCCCTTGGGCATCTGCACGATCGAGAGCAGCGAGTCTTCGCCACGCAGGTACTTGCTCGGCACCGGAACACCCAGCACCGGCACGGTCGTCTTCGCGGCAATCATGCCGGGCAGGTGCGCGGCACCGCCGGCACCGGCGATGATCGCCACCAGCCCGCGCTCGCGAGCGGCTTCGGCATAGCGGAACATGTCGTCCGGCATGCGGTGCGCCGAGACCACTTGCGCTTCGTACGGCACGCCGAACTCGGCCAGAATGGCGGCCGCGTTCTTCATCACTTCCCAGTCCGAGTTGGACCCCATCACCACGCCCACGCGGGGCGCTACGGCTTGTTTATCGCTCGTTGCAGTCATTGTCGTTTTCGTCCCGCTCAGGCCAGTTGCTGGCCGGTCAGGCGCTCAAGCGCCTCGCGGTACTTCGCAGCGGTTTTCTCGACGACTTCATCCGGCAGCTTCGGCGCGGGCGGGGTCTTGCCCCACACTTGCGTCTCGAGCCAGTCGCGCACGAACTGCTTGTCGAACGACGGCGGGTTGCTGCCCACGGCGTACGAATCGGCCGGCCAGAAGCGCGACGAATCGGCCGTCAGGGCCTCGTCCATCAGATGCAGCTTGCCGTCGTCATCGAGACCGAATTCGAACTTCGTGTCGGCGATGATGATGCCGCGCGTGGCGGCGTAGGCGGCGGCTTCCTTGTACAGGCGAATCGAGATCTCGCGGATCTGCTCGGCCAACTCGCGGCCGATGCGGCTCACCATGTCGTCGAAGCTGATGTTCTCGTCGTGCTCGCCCAGCTCGGCCTTGGCGGCCGGCGTGAAGATCGGCTCCGGCAGTTGCTGTGCGTTTTGCAAGCCTGCGGGCAGCTTCACGCCGCACACGGCGCCGGTGGCCTGATAGTCTTTCCAGCCGCTGCCGGCCAGATAACCCCGCACCACGGCTTCCACCAGAATCGGCTTCAGGCGCTTGACCACGACGGCGCGGCCGGCCACTTGGGCGGCTTCGTCGGCCGACACCACCGATTCCGGCGTGACGCCGGTCAGGTGATTCGGCACGACGTGCGCGAGCTTGTCGAACCAGAAATTGGCCATCTGGTTGAGCACACGGCCCTTGCCCGGAATCGGCTCGCCCATGATGACGTCGAACGCCGAGAGGCGGTCGGTCGTCACGATCAGCAGCTTGTCGTCGCCGACGGCATAGTTATCGCGCACTTTGCCGCGGGAGAGCAGCGGCAGGCTCTTGAGGGAGGATTCGTACAGGGCGTTCAAGGCGGGGGTAGTCACGGCGGGACCCGATGTCAGAAGGGCAAAGGCGTAATTATACGCGCCTTGCGCGCCCCTCGGCGGCCTTCGGGACTTACACCGCCAACTCGTGCAACAGTGCGCCAATTCGCGCCGCATGGCCCTCGCCCACCAGCAACGCCACGACCGGCGCACGCGAGGTGGGATGCGACATGGGCTTGCGGGACCGCTGGCATTGTTGATGCCACTGCTCGACCGAGGACGCCGCGTAGTACTTGTTGTCGCACATGAGCGTGGCGTCGTCGGTGCGGGTGATCAGGCGCACGGCGTCGGGGCTGGCCGGGTCGATATCCTCCAGCGAGATCCGGTCGGTGTGCGGGCCAAGATAATGCTCGCTGGTGCGCTGGAAGCCCGTGAAGAAATCGGTTTGCCCCGGCAGCCAGATCAGCTCGGTCTTCGGCGGTAACGTGGTCGACGCCAGCAGGGAGACGGTCCGGTCGAAGTCCGCTTCGAGATAATTGGCCATCTGGTGTCGCCAACGCGCGATGCATTGGGCTTCAGCACTCAGGTTGATCGGTGGTGTGCGCCCTCGTGCGTCACTCTCACTCATCCGTTGCAGGCATCGATACAGTGCCGACAGGAGCTCGGTCGGATCTGACGGGCGCATGGCGGTGGGCATGTGCTGATCGTACGTCGGGAAATACAGGCCGTTTGAAACAAAGACCGCGAGTTCATTCGATCCAAGCGTCGCAGGCGGCATGACGGGGCCGCGATAACCCTCCGGCGGATCGCACCGTGCGATGACCGAGACGTGAAGCCCATCGAAGTCTCTGAGGCGATCAATCGCTCTGGGCAAAATGCGGTTCGCAGCCATGCACCAGCCGTCGGGGCTTCTCAGCGTGTTGATCAGTTCGGCACACTCGGCAATTTGCCCGAAACTCACGTGCGCCCGGCCGATATGGTATGCGCTCTGCCGGGCACGCTGTGTCTCGACCTGATCGACGATAGCGTCCAAGGTCAGTGGTTCGCCATCAGCCGGTTGTTGTTGCAGTTGCAGCAGTGCACTGGCGATGACGGCGCAGGGACGCGAGATGCCTTGCTCGGAACACACGAGTGCGATCTTGCCCGGATGCTGGCGAAGGAAATCGGCCACCCCCTGCCCGGCCTTCCAGAGGGTCGCGCCGGAAATGGCGGCGCCGCCATGTTCCATCCCGCTGAATTCCATGAACTTCACGTGCGCGAGACTTCCCTCGAATTTCGAAACATCGGCGGCCGAACGTACGGCAAGCCGTGACTGCGGGGTGTCCCCGCCCAGAGCCGCCACCCTCGCGAGATACCGGGCCGCCGGTCGCGGCAGATACCGATTGGTCTCGCCTGCCTTCTGCATCGCCCCCGGCTCGACACAAAAGATGGCGCCGATCTCCGGATGCGCCTTGAGCATTCGGGTCAACGCCACGCCTTCAGTGGGCGTGGCCGCCGGCCCGACGATGAATCGGTGCTCGCCGAATTCGAGCAATCCGTAGCGAGTGCATTTCCCATCCACGCAAATGAGGGTTTTCGGATTCACGCCATATGACTCGATCCACGCAGTTTTGTCCGAATTCGAGAGCAACGCGTCTTGCTGGAATCGGTCCAGTTGACCGAGTGTGATCATCGGCACGTCTAGGCGCGGCGGCTTTACCCGGTCGAAGTGAAGATCCGGTGCGCGATCCGGGGCGCGTTTCGCGACACCGGTCAGCGCGCTCGACAGTGCGTCAGGCTGTGCCGCCACTTGCCGCTGCGGCGGCTCGACCGCGACTGCCGTGGCGCGGGAGCGGAAGAGGGACGAGAAAATACGGGGCATCGAAAACTCCAAAGCGGGCCTGCCGGGATCGGAATCAGACCAGGTGATCCGGGCCGAGAGACTTTCACGTCCGCAAGGGCTGGGCTTTGGCATTCGGGAGCCGGCTACGGAATTGCGGCCTTGGTGGGAAATACGAGCGGGGGAATAGGAACGAGTAACGAGGAACGAGGAACGGGAAACCGGAACCCCAGCCACGGGTCGGGTTTGCGTTGCTTGGCGCGGCGATTGTGCCGCCTACAATGGAAACGTCCACCCGGGAGAGGGGCTGCCATGTCAACCACGTCGAACGTCACCGTTGTGATCGCGGCCGTCATGGCACTCGCCAGCCCAATCGCCGGGGCGCAGACGTCATCCGCCGCGCCGCCCGGCCAGTCGTCCGCCCCCGCTGCCTCATCGTCGGCGTCACCGCATATCCACGCCCCGGTACACCGCCCGGCCCCAGCGCATGCCGCCTCGGGGGCAACAGCGGCAACGGCAGCGACCGCCGACGACCGCCCCGTGCTGCCGCGCCTGATCGCCATCGCCACGCCGGAGCCCGACGACGCCATTCCGCGCTTCGCGCTCTACGCGGCGCGAGATATCGAAACGATGGGATTGCAGTTCCCGATGCAGGTCGAGGGCATCGCGCCCGATGGCGACGTGGTGATCACGCTGAGCCTGCGCGAAGGGGCGACGACGCGCATGCGCGACTTCTCGCGTCAGCACATGAACGAGCCGATGACACTGATCGTCGATGGCGTGGAGATGCTCACCGCGACCATCCGCTCCGAGCTGGGCGGCAAATTCCAGTTACAGATGCCCAAAGAAAAAGCCCGGCTTCTGTTCCAGCGTGTGCTGGCGAAGGCCGGGCCTGCCACCTGAGGTCCGAAGACCCCAAGTCTGATACTGACTTCTCGACTTACTTCACGATCTGCGACAGCGCGCCGCTCTTGTACTTCTCGGCCATCTTGTCGAGCGACACCGTCTTGATCTTGGCGGCCTGACCTTCGCAACCGAACGACAGATAGCGTGCCTTGCAAACCTGCATGGCGGCTTCGCGCGCCGGCTTCAGGTAGTCGCGCGGGTCGAACTTGCTCGGGTTTTCGAACAGATAGCGACGGATCGCGCCGGTCATGGCCAGACGGATGTCGGTATCGATGTTGATCTTGCGCACGCCGTGCTTGATGCCTTCGACGATTTCTTCGACCGGCACGCCGTAGGTTTCCTTCATGTCGCCGCCGAATTCACGGATCTCGGCGAGCAGCTCTTGCGGCACCGACGACGAACCGTGCATCACCAGGTGGGTGTTCGGAATGCGGCGGTGAATTTCCTTGATGCGGTCGATGGCGAGAATGTCGCCCGTCGGCTTGCGGCTGAACTTGTAGGCACCGTGCGAGGTACCGATGGCGATCGCGAGCGCGTCACACTGCGTCTGGTTCACGAAGTCGGCGGCCTGATCCGGATCGGTCAGCAGTTGCTCGCGCGTCATCGTGCCGTCGGCGCCGTGGCCGTCTTCCTTGTCGCCCTTCATCGTCTCGAGCGAACCCAGCACGCCCAGCTCGGCTTCCACCGTCACGCCGATGTAGTGCGAGAACTCAACGACCTTCTTCGACACTTCGACGTTGTATTCGTAGCTGGCGACCGACTTGCCGTCGGCTTCGAGCGAACCGTCCATCATCACGCTCGAGAAGCCGCTCTTGATGGCGGCCATACACACCGCCGGCGACTGGCCGTGATCCTGGTGCATCACCACCGGAATGTGCGGATAGGCTTCCACAGCGGCGGAAATCAGGTGACGCAGGAACGCCTCACCGGCGTACTTACGTGCACCTGCCGAAGCCTGCATGATCACGGGCGCGCCGACTTCGTCGGCAGCGGCCATGATTGCGGACACCTGTTCCAGATTGTTGACGTTGAAGGCCGGCAGACCATAGCCGTTTTCGGCGGCATGATCGAGCAGCTGTCGCATAGAGACTAGGGGCATGATGTTCTCCTTGGAATCACAAATTAAGCAAATCTTTCGTCGACCCAGGGGTGCCCTTCATGACGACGGCTCGCACGGGACGATGCGCTTTTGCGCCTCGCCTCACGCGCGCGGCCCATTCAATCACGCGTGCCCCACCTGGACGATTTTCAACGTATTGGTACCACCGGGTTGCCCCATCGGCTCACCGACCGTCAACACGATCGTGTCGCCGCGCTTGACCACACCGCGCGCGAGCAGCAATTGCTCGGCCTGCTTCAACGCCTGATCGCGGTCATGCGTGGACTCGACACCCATCGCGAAAACGTTGCGATAAAGCGACATTTTGCGCAGGCTCGAGAGCTGCGACGTCAGCGCAAAAATCGGGACGTGGATCTTGTGCCGGGACAGCCAGAGCGCGGTCGCGCCCGATTCGGTCAGCGCCACGATCGCTTTCGCGCCAAGATGATACGCGGTAAACAGAGCGCCGGCGGCAATCGTTTGGTCGATGCGCGTAAAAGTTTGGTCCAGCCAATCGCGGTCGAGTTCCACCGTCTCGAAGCGCTCGGCCTCGACGCAGATGGTTGCCATCGTCGCGATGGTTTCCACCGGGTACTTGCCCGCAGCGCTCTCGGCCGACAGCATCACGGCGTCGGTGCCGTCGAGCACGGCGTTGGCGACGTCCGAGACCTCGGCGCGCGTCGGCACCGGGTTGTGGATCATCGATTCCATCATCTGCGTGGCCGTGATGGTCACTTTGTTCATCTCGCGCGCCAGGCGGATCATCCGCTTTTGCAGCGCCGGGACGGCAGCGTTACCCACTTCGATGGCCAGATCGCCACGGGCGACCATGATGGCGTCGGAGGCCGCCAGAATTTCTTCCAGCGCCGGAATGGCTTCCGCGCGCTCGATCTTGGCGATCATGCGCGGCTTGATGCCGTACGGCTCGCCGGCCACATTGGCCAGACGGCGCGCCATTTCCATGTCGGTGGCGTTCTTCGGGAACGAGACCGCGACGTAGTCGGCGCCGAGCGCCATCGCGGTCTTGATGTCTTCCATGTCCTTCGCGGTCAGCGCCGGTGCCGTCAGCCCGCCGCCCTGGCGGTTGATCCCCTTGTTGTTCGAGAGATCGCCGCCGACCTTCACGGTCGTATGGATCTCGTTACCGAACACACGGTCGACGGTCAGCACGATCAGGCCGTCGTTCAGGAGCAGCACGTCGCCCGGACGCACGTCGCGGGGCAGTTCCTTGTAGTCCAGACCCACGCGTTCGTCGTTACCGACTTCGCAATCAGCGTCCAGAATGAACGGGGCGCCGGTTTCGAGCGTCGTCTTGCCGTTCTCGAACTTGCCGACGCGAATCTTCGGGCCTTGCAGGTCGGCCATGATGGCCACTTCGCGGCCAGCGGCCTTGGCGGCGTCGCGCACCATCTGCGCGCGCTCGATATGGTCTTGCGCCTTGCCATGCGAGAAGTTCAGCCGCACGACGTCCACGCCGGCAGCGATCATGCGCGAGAGCACTTCCGGCGTGCTCGATGCCGGGCCGATGGTGGCGACGATCTTGGTGGAGCGGTTCATTACATCCATCTCTTCATCCTCTTTTGGTAGCAGCGCGTTCGACAATGCTGGCGCTTCGATGGTTGTACTTTATTTACGCGGCCAGAGGTTAACCAAAAAGTTCGTATTGTCCGTACGAAATCGTTCGATTCGAACTCAAACGTTCGCAATAAAGCGTGCAAAACGGCCGTGCACGCTCCATTTCCGGACTGACGAACTGGTCCTCCAGCCCCGCCCCACTTAGATCTCCTTCAGTCCAATTAGTTGGCTTGGGCTGCGCGTTGTTGCAGCACATCCACGGCCGGCAGCGTCTTGCCTTCCAGGAATTCGAGGAAAGCGCCGCCGCCCGTCGAGATATAGCTCACCTGATCGGCAATGCCGTATTTGGCGATGGCGGCCAGCGTGTCGCCGCCACCGGCGATCGAGAAGCCCTTGGCGGCGGCAATCGCGCGCGCCAGCGTCTCGGTGCCATGACCAAACTGGTCGAATTCGAACACGCCGACCGGACCGTTCCAGACGATGGTGCCCGCGCTGCCCAGTTGTTCGGCCAGCTTGGCGGCCGTTTGCGGGCCGATGTCGAGAATCATGTCGTCGGCGGCCACATCGGCAGCGGCCTTCACGGTCGCCTCAGCCGTCGGGCTGAATTCCTTGGCGCAGACCACGTCGGTCGGGATCGGCACCGATGCGCCGCGTGCGGCCATGGCGTCGATGATCGCCTTGGCTTCTTCGATCAGATCGGCCTCGGCGAGCGACTTGCCGATCGGCAGGCCGGCGGCCAGCATGAACGTGTTGGCGATGCCGCCGCCCACGATCAGTTGGTCGACCTTGTCGGCCAGCGTCTTGAGAATGGTGAGTTTGGTCGAGACCTTCGAGCCGGCGACGATCGCCACCAGCGGGCGGGCCGGCGCGTTCAGCGCCTTGCCCAGTGCTTCGAGTTCGGCGGCCAGCAGCGGGCCGGCGCAGGCGGCCGGGGCGTACTTGGCGATACCGTGCGTCGTGGCTTCGGCGCGGTGCGCCGTGCCGAACGCGTCGTTCACGTAGACATCGCACAGCTTGGCCATCTTCTGGGCCAGTTCGTCGTTGTCCTTCTTCTCGCCCTTGTTGACGCGGCAGTTCTCCAGCAGCACGACCGCGCCCGGCGCGACTTCAAAACCGCCGTCGACCCAATTAGCGATGAGCTTCACGTCACGGCCGAGCAGTTCCGACAGGCGCTGTGCCACCGGGGCCAGCGAGTCGGCCGGCTTGAATTCGCCTTCCGTGGGACGGCCCAGATGTGACGTGACCATCACGGAAGCACCGGCGTCGAGCGCCATCTGGATCGCCGGCACCGAAGCGCGGATACGCGTGTCTTCCGTGATACGGCCCTCATCGTCCTGCGGCACGTTCAGATCGGCGCGGATGAAGACACGTTTGCCGGCGAGGCGGCCCTGAGCGATCAAATCGGAAAGACGTACGACGGAAGCCATGAGAATCCGGAATAAATAGTGGGAAAAACATGCATTTTAACTGATCCCACCCTCCGATTGACCATTTTGGGTACCCCCGGGGTTTTGCTTAGAGGAACAACCGCCCGAGGGTGTAGACCGCCATACCGATGACGATCATCTCGATCATGTTGCGCCGCCAGACGAACCAGCCGGTGGCCGCCACCGCAGCGGCCAGCTTGTGATTGCCGATGTGCAGCGCGAACTGATGGTCGAGCAGCAGCACCTCAGGCACCACGATGACCGCCAGCGCCGCCGCCGGAGCGTAGCGCAGCGCGCGTTGCAGGCGCTGCGGCAGCGCGACCCGCTCACCGGCGAGCAGGAAGAAGGTGCGCGTGAGCACGGTCACGGCGGTCATGGCCACGAAGGCAAACCAGATTTCGAGCGTGCTCATCAGCGCTGCCCCCCGCTCAGCTTGCGCGCGTGGCGCGCGCTCAGTTCGTCGCACACCATGCCCGCCGCGAGGGCGCCGACGACGCCCAGCACGAGGTTCAGCCGATAGGGCAGATCGAACGCGAGCAACCCGATGACCGACGCCAGCGTCACCGCCAGCAGCATCGAGCGGGTGGTAATCGTGTGCACCATCATCGGAATGAGCGCCAGCGTGCCCGCGAAGCCCAGCCCCCAGCTGTCGGGCACGAGGGCGCCGAGCATGATGCCGAGGATCGACGACACGTGCCACACCGCCCAGTTGCTGATCGTGATGCCGAAGTACGTGCCCTCCTTGCCCGGCACGTACCCATTGGCGAAGTTCTGGTTCATGAACATCACGAAGCCCAGATCGCCGTTCACGTAGCCCAGCACAATGCGCCGGGGCAGCGACAAGTAGGAGAAATGGGGTTGCAGCGCCGCGCTGAAGATCACGAAACGCAGATTGACGATGGCGACCGTGAGCAGAATCGTCCAAAGCGGCATGCCGGCGGCGAACAGGGGCAGCGTGGCGAGCTGCGCCGAGCCGGCGTAGAGCATCAGGCTCATGCCGATGGCTTGTGGCACGGTGAGCACTGATTTGCTCATGGCCACCCCGGTCACGAGGCCCCACGAGAAGATGGCAGGCAACAGCGGCGAAATAATGCGAAAACCGGCCGCGAACCCTTCACGTTCAGCGGCTGGCAAACGAAGCGTTGGCATGGTCTGGGGGCGAGCGCCGTGGCAAGCGGCGCACTGGATGGCATTGCGGGGCAAAGCGGTCCCGACGGCGCCCGGCACGCCCGTTCGCCCGCCTGGCGTTGCCGGATTGTCTCCTGAATATATTCATCATCTATGGCGGACGACAGGCCATTATAGTCACGGTAAATAGTTGCTTAGTACGCTGTGAGGCAGTTACTGCCGGTTTTTGCAGGTACAACGCTTGAGGTGTCGCATATGCGCCACGTTGCCGCGGCATTCGCCCGTGCGACGCGCGCCGGTGCGCGCCGCGAGCCGTCCGCAAAGGGGTCGGCTGCTTTACAATAGCGACTTTTGGTGAGCACGCTGGCTTGTATGGCGAGCCGTGCCGGCCCCGAAATTCCGAATACCCGAACACCCATCACGGTCTGAACCCCATGAGCGAAGTCAAACAAATGCCGATCGTCGAAGTCGGCGCTGAAGATCTGCCGGTGCATTGCCCGAACCCGAAGATGGAAGCCTGGAGCGCCCATCCCCGCGTGTTCATCGATGTGACCCATGGCGAAGCCGCCTGCCCGTACTGCGGCACGCGCTATCGCCTGAAGGCCGGTGTGGTACTCAAGGGTCACCACTAAGCTGCCTGACAGGTCGTGCAAGTCCTGACCGAGCGGGCGCAGTCGCCATGCCGGTCACCTGCGAGTTTCATCGCTACGCTTAACGTTTAGAGTCTCCGCCACGATGCATAAAGCCTTGGTGATCGCCCCCAACTGGATTGGGGACGCGCTGATGGCGCAGCCGTTGTTTACCCTGCTCAAGCGTCTGCATCCGCGTCTGACCATCGACGCGATCGCACCGAGCTGGGTCGCCCCGGTTCTGGAGCGCATGCCGGAGATTTCGCGCGTGGTCTCGACCGACCTCGCGCACGGCAAGTTGCAGCCGCTCGCGCGTTATCAGCTCGCGAGCGTGCTCGCCGACGAGGGTTACGACGCCGCCTATGTGCTGCCGAATTCCTTCAAGTCGGCGCTGATTCCGTGGCTGGCGCGCATTCCGTTGCGCATCGGCTACAAGGGCGAGCAGCGCTACGGCCTGCTCAACGTGCGCCACGCCAACCCGCGCAAGGACGAGCGCCCGCCGATGGTGCGGCATTACGCTGCGCTGGCGTTTGCGCCCGGTGCCAAGCTGCCCGAAACGCTGCCGACGCCGCGTATCGAAGCCGACCTGAACGAGTCGGCGCGCGTGTTTGCGCGCTTCGGTCTCGATCTGCGTGTGCCGCTCGTGGTGTTCTGCCCGGGCGCCGAGTTCGGGCCGGCCAAGCGCTGGCCGCCGGGCCACTTCGCGCAGTTGGCGCAACTGGTGCGCCGCTCGTTCCCGTATGCGCAGATCATCGCGCTCGGTTCGGGCAAGGATGGTGCGCTGGCCCAGCAGATCGCTGCCGACGCCCCGTTCGTGCGCAACTTGTGCGGTCAGACGTCGCTGGCGGAAGCCTGTGCGTTGCTGGCACGCGCCAACGCCGTGGTGAGCAACGATTCCGGGCTCATGCACGTGACGGCTGCCCTGCGCCGCCCGCAGATCGCGCTGTTCGGATCGTCCGATCCGCGCCACACCCCGCCGCTGTCCGATCAAGCCCACATCCTGTGGCTACAATTGGAATGCAGCCCGTGTTTCGCGCGCGAGTGTCCGCTGGGCCATACGCGCTGCCTGAACGAGCTGATGCCGGAGCATGTGTTCGCCAATCTGCGCAACATTCTGCTCACGCAGCGGTAAGTTTCGCCCCCGGTTAGTCCTAACGGTTAAACCCAACGGTAAATCCTCATGCCACGTTTTGTCCGCCTGTTCGATGCCGCCAGTGAAACCATCACGGCCTTTTATGACGCGCTGCGCAGGGGCCAGACGGATCGTGCGATGTCGCTGTGGGCGAACGAAGACTTCGTGAGCTACATCCGCCCCGACGGCACGCGCTGGGACGGTCTGGAGCAGATTCGCAGCGGGCTGGTCGCGCAGTTCTCGCAAAGTGTGGTGCTGATCGATTCGCTCGATACGACCGAGTACGACACCGTCGGCACGGTCGTGCACACCGCCACCGAAGCGATGCGCGTGGGCAAGGAAGACGCCGGGCAGACGACCGCCCAGCTCATTCACACGACGTACGTGCTGGTGCACGAGCAAGGGGACTGGCGCTTCGCGCACATCCATTCGAGCCCGTTGCCGCAGCACGCCGTCGAGCAATTCAGTTTGATGATGCACGCCCGTCCGGACGGGCTGCACTGATCGCCACAAGGTCATGAGGTCAACATGACGGCCCGGCCCGCGACATTCTTCCCCTCAGATTACCGGTCGCCCCGGTGGCTGCCCGACGGGCACAGCCAGACGATTTACCCGGCGCTGCTGGGCAGACGCCCGCCGGTCGAATTCCGGCGGGAGACGTGGGACACGCCCGACGGCGATTTCGTCGACGTCGACTGGCTGGTCGCCCCACCGGCATCGGACAAGGCACCGCCCGCGCCGGCCGGTCTTGTCGAAACGCCACTCGTCGTGTTGTTCCACGGGTTGGAAGGCAGCTCCGACAGCCATTACGCGCGCACGTTGATGCGCGAAGTCGAAGCGCTCGGCTGGCGTGGCGTCATTCCCCACTTTCGCAGTTGCAGCGGCCGCATGAACCGTGCGCCGCGCTTTTACCATTCCGGCGACAGTACCGAGATCGACTGGATACTGCGGCGCTTGCGCACGCATGTGTCGGGGCCGATGTTTGCGGCAGGCGTGTCGCTGGGCGGCAACGTGTTGTTGCGCTGGCTCGGCGAGCGCGAAGGCGACGCGGCACAAATCGTGACCGCTGCGAGTGCCGTGTCGGCACCGCTCGATCTTCGTGCGGGTGGGCTGGCGCTCTCGCACGGCTTCAACATGGTGTACACGCGCAACTTTCTGGGCACGCTCAAGAAGAAGGCGCTGGCCAAGCTCGAGCAGTACCCGGGACTGTACGACCGCGACCTGATGATGTCGGCGCGCGATCTCGGCGAGTTCGATCATGTGGTGACGGCGCCGTTGCATGGTTATCACAGCGCGTTCGATTACTACACGCGGGCGTCGAGCAAGCCGATCTTGCCGGCCATTGAAGTGCCGACACTGGTGCTCAACGCACGCAACGATCCGTTCCAGCCGGCCAGCGCGTTGCCCGGCGAGGCCGACGTGGGGCGCTTCGTGCATTTGCTGCAACCGGCCAATGGCGGGCATGTCGGCTTCATGAGCGGACCGTTTCCGGGCGGGATGACGTGGATGCCGCGTACCGTCGTCGATTATTTCCGCCAATTCCTTCCCCGACCGCCCCATGGATGAGATCGTTCGACAGGCCATGGCCAAGTGGCCCAACGTGCCGCACTGCTACGGCTGGCTCTCGCTCGACCGACGCGGGCAATGGCGCATGCGCGACGAAGCGGCGCAGGCGGCGGGCACTGCGGGCGATCCGATTCGCCACACGGCATTGCTGGCGTTCATCGCGCGTAATTACGACAGCGACGAGGCCGGACGATGGTATTTCCAGAACGGCCCGCAGCGCGTGTATGTCGGGCTGGCGTATGCGCCGTTCGTCGTGCGCCTGTCGTGGGATGCCGCGGCGAACGACGGTAATGGTGCACCGGTGCTGACCGATCAGTTGGGGCATGCGTTCGTGCCGCAGGCTTGTCTGCTCGATGAGGATGGCAACGTGGCGTTTGTTGGAGAAACGCCGGTTGCGCGTGGGAACGGTGGGAATGGCGATGCCGACGCGGGTGATCGCATTCGCCCTGTTGCGCCGCTGGCCTTGCTGCATGATCACGACATCGATCTGCTGACGCGTGTCTCCGATCTGGCGCAGGCCGCCGAAATTGCGCAAACCGCTGACGACACGGCAGACGCCGAAGCGGCAGTTCGACTGCATTGGCAGAACGGCGAATCGTTACCGTTCGCCACCGTGCATGCGGGCACTTTGCCGCAGACGTATGGTTTCGAGCGAGATCCGCAGGCCGACGGCGCAGGCAACTGAACGTTACCCGGTAGCGTCGCGCGATACCGATGCCCCCTCGGCGAACACCTCGGGATATTTGTCCGTGTAGAACAGCGCCGCGCGGCCTTCTGCGGTCTCTTCTTTGAGCAACGCCCACGGCTCGCGCATAACGAAAGCCACCATGGCCGCAATGGCGACAACACTCGCATACAAACACCACAGCCACGAGAGCGACTCGCTCACCTGATCGCCGGCGAACGCGGCGCCATAGAGCGCGAACGACAACATGCTGGCCAATTGCGCGCTGAGCAGGGTTGCTCCGGCAACACGAATGCGCACTGACGGTGGCATGGCAATCATGCGTCGATCGACACCCGTCATTGCAAGGCACGCCCCACGGCTCCTGCAAGCGCCAACCCGGCGGCAAGTCCAATGGCACTCCGCGCCGCGCACGTCACCGCAAGGCAGACGCCTAGCCCCAGCCACGTCAAGACATAACCGAACCGATGGTTCAACAGTCTCGATATGCGCGGGTGAAGGATCGCCACCCCCGCAATGGATCCGATGACGAAGGCGGCAATCAACCAGCCAACTTGTGATTCCGGAAGCGATGCCCATCGCGTCAATTGAGGGATAAGCATCGGAACGATGCTGGCCGTTGCGACACCGAGCAACGTATCGCATAGCGTGAAGAATCGCTCCGCGGGTAGTTGGACTTTCAGAACAAAACCCGAGAATACGTTGCGCAATCGGGCGTGCGTTGAGACGGTTTCCCGTGCAACGTCATCTTGCATGGACAACGACGGCAACCGAGTGACAAGGAGCGGCGTCGCACACCCGAGAATTGCGATCCCCCAAAGGGCATGTGCCGGTGACCAGAACGTCAATACAGCGGCCACGAGCATCGGGCCGCTGATGCGCCCGAGACTGACCACGACACGGCGCTGCCGAAAAGCGGCCATCACGCGAGCTTGCGAAACGGTTTCGGCGGGATAAACGCTCAGCAGCGGTTGTGCCAGCGCAAAAGCAACCACCGCGACGGCATCGTTGACGACCCAGAATACGACGCCACTCGTCACGCTCATGACGGCGAGCCGTGAAATGCCCGACACCGCGATCATCACGCAAGCCAGACGCATCACGTGGCCACGCGGCAGACGCTCAGCCCACGCCGCTGCCACCGGCAGCGCAACAAGCGCACACGCGGCCAGCGCGATCTCGTACGCGACGACGCTCGCGGTGCCAAAGCGTGTGAGCAACAGCACGGGTACCGTCGCATTCCACATGCCGAGGTAGCACGCGAGCAGCAGGTCGAGGGTGAGGTAGGCGACGAAGGGTTTCACGTACGAGGCGCGCAGCAAACAAGGTCAATGCATGCTGGCCCCATGTCCGGCGACGCGCAATGGCGATTGTCTGATTACTCGATGGGGAATATCCGAAGACGCGGGTCGCTGTTCGAAATCGCATCCATCAATCAATGCGCGCCCTTCACCCGAACTGCTTGAAGTCCTTCTCGTCTTCCTTGTCTTCTTTATAGCGACGTTGGAATTCGTGCAGTCGTGCGTCGATGGTCGACATTTCGTAGAAGTCGGCGTCGCCGGCGTCGCGGGCGAGTTTCAACTGGCTGACGGCGGCCATCCATTGGCCTTGTAGCGCGTACTGCTCAGCCAGCGCTTCATGCTGCTTGGCACGCTTGCCACCCGCCGCCCACGCGCCTGCCAGCGCGCGCCACCAGATCGGCTCACTGCGATAGCGCTCGACCTGATCCTTCAGAAATTTGGTGGCTTCGGGAATTCGTTGACTGGCCACCAGCGCATCCGCATACGCCATGTCGGACGCCTGTGACAGCGGGAACGCCGCACGCGCATCCGTGGCGATGCGCAGCGCTTCGGCCGGTTTGCCCTGCATGCGCGCGATGTCAGACGCCAGCACCGCCAGACTCGGCGTGCCCACGCCCGTACCGCCAAACGCTGCACGCGACTTCTCCAGCGCCTCGCGCGCCGGCTCCCACCGATGTTGCTTGTACTCCGCCAACGCCACTGCGTACCATGCCCCCGCGACACTCGGTGCCGTCTGCGAGCGAATGGCCGTGCGTTGTGCTTCGGCAATCGTCGCGAAATCGCTCGCCGACTTCTGCTGCAACACGAGTGAGCGCGCCCGCGCGAACGCATATTCCGGCGACTGCTCCGGCTGACGATAGCCGGCGTTGCGCGAACGGTTGAGCATGTCGGCAATGCGCTCGGTCGTCAGCGGGTGAGTGCGGACATACTCGGGCACGCCCGCTTCGTTGATCGCATCCGCACGTTGCAGGCGCTCGAAGAACGTCGGCATCGCATACGTATCGAAGCCCGCCGCTTGCAGCAACTGAAAGCCGACACGATCCGCCTCACGTTCGGCGTCGCGCGAGAAACGCAGTTGCCGATCCACTGCCAACCCCTGCCCGCCCATGGCGATGCCCATCCCCAGATCGGAGCTGCGCGCGCCAATCCCGGCGAGCAAGCCAAGCAGCATGCCGCCAAGCGCAATCCACGAGTTCTGCGCCTGCTGTCCGAGCATTCGCGCGATGTGGTGCTGCAAGACGTGTCCCGTCTCGTGACCGACCACCGACGCGAGCTCCGACTCGGTACGTGTCGTGACGATCAGGCCGGTATTGATGCCGATGAACCCGCCGGGCAGCGAAAACGCATTGATGGCGGCGTCGCGCACCACGAAGAACTCGAAGCTCTGGCTAGCATCGAGCCCCACCTTGCGCGTGGCCGCGACCAGCTTGCCGCCAAGCGTATTAATGTAATCGGAGAGCAGCAGATCGGAGAGATAGTCGGGGTCGGCGCGAATCTCGCGCATCACCCGCTCGCCGAGCTTGCGTTCCATCGCGGGAGATAAGTCGGAAGCCGAACTTTGTCCGAGGGTCGGCAGCGACTGCGCCGCCGCTTGTGTGGGCACCACGGCCGCCGCGAACGTCATCGCGCTCATCACCGGCAGCAACGCCCAGGCGACGGCCCGCCGCCAGCGGGAAATGCGTGACAAAGCGCGGAACGAATGTGATGAACGCGTCATGGAAATGGGCGCGGCATGGCGCAGGTCATTCGAGGCTGCTGCTATGATAGCAGCCAAGTGTGGACGTTCCCGGCGTGTTTCCCGACGGGCTCCGCACATCACATTTGGCACCTATCCATGGCAGAACTCACCCATTTCGACACCGCTGGTCAGGCCCATATGGTCGACGTCGGCGGTAAGGACAGCACGCACCGCATCGCCGTAGCACGCGGCACCATCCTGATGAAGCCCGAAACGCTCGCCCTGATTCGCACGGGTACCGCGAAGAAAGGCGACGTGCTGGGCATTGCGCGCATTGCCGCCATTCAAGGCGCCAAGCGCACAGCAGATCTGATTCCCCTTTGCCATCCGCTGGCGCTCACGCGCGTGACGGTCGAGTTTCTCGTCGACGACGGCGCGAATGCCGTGCATTGCCGCACGCAAGTGGAAACCATCGGCCGCACGGGCGTTGAAATGGAAGCCCTCACGGCCGTGCAAGTCGGCCTGCTGACGATCTACGACATGTGCAAAGCGGTCGATCGCGGCATGACCATCACCGACGTGCGCGTGCTGGAGAAGCACGGCGGCAAGTCGGGCGACTGGGTCGCGGCATAACCGGCGACTGTCGCGAGCGTCCGGGGGGACATCACTTCCCCCGCGACGCCGTCCACTGCACGGCGAGAATGCTTGCGAACACCATCGCGAGCCCGACGAACGCCAACCCCGTAATCGCCTGCCCCAGCAACACCCATCCCAGCACCACAGCCGTCAGCGGACTCAACAACCCGAGCGACGACACCGCGACCGGCGCGAGACGCGCAATCCCGCGAAACCACAACGCGTAAGCCAGCAACGCCCCCGCCACCGACAAATACAGATATCCCAGCGTCTGTAACGTCGTGAGCGACGGCAGCGGCGCGTCGACGAACAACGCCAGCGGCGCCAGCATCAACCCACCCAGCACCAACTGCCAGCCCGTCAGCGCAAGCACCGGCATGTCCACGCGCCAGCGACGCGTCAGATAAGTCCCGGTCGCCATGCTCGCGGCCCCGGCAAGCGCCGCCAGAATCCCCACCGGCTCGAATACCGTCGTCGGCGACAGCAGCAGAATCGCCATACCGACTACACCCGCCACCGCCGCCCACACCGTGGGAGCCAACGGACGATGACGCTCCACGCCCCACGCCAGCCCCATCACCAGCAACGGCTGAATCGCACCGACCACCGCAGCCAAACCGCCCGGCAACCGATACGCCGCCACGAACAACAACGCCTGAAACGCGCCGATGTTCAACGCCGAGAGCACCAGCAACCGCCCCCAATCACGCGTTACCGGCCATCGGCGCGCGTAGATCAGCAACAGCAGCCCTGATGGCAACACACGAATCAGTGCCGCCGTGAACGGCCGGTCCGGCGGCAAAAGCTGCGTCGTCACGATGTAGGTCGATCCCCAGATCATCGGGGCCAAGGCCGTCAGCAACACGTCGATCCAGTTCAATCGCGCGGGCGAAACCAACGTCGAAGTCGTCATGATTATTTATCTTCAATTCAAGATAAATTGCAGTTTGGTATCATTTTGTCTTGATGTCAAGATAAGTGAGGTCACACATGGTGAGCCGACAAACGCGCAAGGGCGCAGATAGTACGGGCGACGCAGTCGACGCGATCCTCGCGCAGTGGAATCGCGAGCGCCCCGATCTCGACGTCGCGCCGATGGCGATCATCGGCCGGTTGAAGCGCTGTGCAGCGCTGGTTCAGCAGCAACTCGACGCAACGTTCGCCGAGTTCGACATGAGTGGTTGGGAATTCGACATGCTGGCGACGTTGCGTCGCGCAGGGGCGCCGTATCGACTGGCGCCGACGGCGTTGTTTTCCACGTTGATGGTGACGTCCGGCACGATGACGCATCGCCTGCAACGTCTGGAAACGCGAGGTTGGGTCACGCGGGTGCCGAACCCGGAGGACGCGCGCAGCACGCTCGTCCAGTTGACCGACACCGGGTTCGCACAGATCGAGCGCGCCGTCGACGCGCACGTGGCGAACGAGCATCGCATGCTCGCTCCCCTATCGGCCGAAGCGCTCGCGCAGATCGACGCCGGGCTGATCGCCTGGCTCAAGCTGCTGGAAAGCGAGCGCTAGCCTGAACTAGTCCGTTCGTTAAGCCGCCGCGGCATTCCCCACACGCTGGCGCTGCGGCCAGAAGTACCACACGGCACCCAGCACCTGAAGCACGATCAGCGCCGCCCAAGCGGTGAAATGCGCATTCGGGCTATGTGCCGGATAAGCGCCGAGCACTGCCCCGATGCCCACCTGACACAAGAAGATCAACACAAAGATGACGAGCGTGAGCGACGTGTTCACGCGTCCGATCAGCGTGCCGTGGAAATACTCGGCCAGCACGGCGTACGACAGAATGCCCGTGCCGCCGAATATGCCGTAAGCCGTCCACAGCCAGACCGGCGGAATCGGCGCGCCCAGCATCAACAGCAACTGCACCGCGACGAAGATGACCATCCCGACGCCGGAGAACGCAAACACGCTGACCCCGCGACGCTCGAGCGAACGTGCCGCTGCGCCGAACACCACACTGCCGGCCATCATCGCGAGACCGACCACCGACACGAGCGACGCCGCTTGCGCTGCCGACAAGCCTTCGAAGTCACGCATGAAGGGCGCCATCCAAAGCGACTGCATCGCATAGAACACGCCCTGCGTGATCCCCGAGAGCGACGTCACCTTCCAGAACATGGCGCTGCCGAGCACTTGGCGCACGCCTTGCAGCGCCTCCGACAATCCACCCTGCGCATGCGCCCCCGACTTCTCCGGTGCGCCAAACCACAACGCCACCGACATGAAAACGGTCAGCCCGGCCAAGCCGAACGACACCACGCGCCAGTCGGTCATGCCGAGCAGCCAGTTGAGTGGCGTGCCGACCACCACGCCGCCCAAGCCGCCAACGGCCATCACGAGCCCGTTGAGCAATGGCAGACGCGCCACCGGAAACCATTGCGCCAGCGCTTTGAACGCGCTGCCCAAACACACCGACACGCCCACACCGATGAGCAGACGTCCCACCATCAGCGCGCCCAGTCCTTGTGCGAGACCGAACAGCGCTGCACCCGCCGCCGCCAGCAACAATACGATCGACGCCACGCGGCGCGGACCGAACTTGTCGAGCAGCACACCCGCTGGCAACTGTGCACCGGCGAAGCCCAGAAAGTAGAGACTCGTAAGCAAGCCGAGATCGGCCGAGGAGAGTCCGAGTTCGCGCGTCATGAACGGCGCAAACCCGATATTCACACCGCGGTACACGTAGGAGACGAAGTACCCGCAGGCGAACAGCACAAAGATGCGTAGTGCTTTCGACATGAAGCCATACCTTAGTAATTTACTTGGGTATCCATTGTCCGGGGAACGTCGATCCCAAGCCAACGAAACCTTTGAGCGCGCATTGTGAGTAGAATTTGACATCATGTTTCGACACCTTCCTCCCCTCCAATCGCTGCGTGCACTTGAAGCGGCTGCCCGTCACCGGAGTTTTACGCGGGCGGCCGACGAATTGAATTTGACGCACAGTGCTGTCAGCCATCACATGCGCTCGCTCGAGCAGCAACTCGGCACGCCCCTCTTCCGGCGGGTCGGTGCCCGCATGATTCCGACCAGTGTCGGGGCGCGTCTGGCCGAGCGCATCCGCATCGGCATGTCGGAACTGGACGAAGCTTTCACCGAAGCCCGGGCGGGCACTGCGGCGGGGGCATCGGCTGCCACCGTACGGCTGGAAGTCAGCGTGATGACCGATCTGGCGGCGCAATGGCTGATCCCAAGGCTCGATCGCTTCAGCGCACAACACGCCGGCATCGATCTGATGATCCGGCTCCACACAGATGTGGCCGCCCCAGACCCGTATTCGGTCGACGTCGGCATCTGGCATCAGCGCGTGGAGGCAACCGGCTTCGTGTCTCGCAAACTACTGACTGACTACGTCATCGCCGTTTGCCGCCCCGAGTTGATCGATCGGCTCCCGAACTTCACGATCGACGATACGCCGACGCTGCCGATGCTGCGTTTTGCGCACCGGTCTTGGCGCGACTGGCTGGTCGCGGCGGGTCTGCCGCCACACGAGCCCACGCGCGGGCCAATTTTCGACGATGCGGGGTTGCTGCTACGCGCCGCCGTCGCCGGACAAGGGCTAGCGACCACGCGCAGCCTGCTGGTGCGCGACGCCATTGCGGCGGGCGAACTGGTGCAAGTGGGCGACGTCTGCATCCCACCGAGTCTTGAGTACTACGTGAGCTGGCGCGAGCATCATCCGCGCGAGCGCGCCATCCATGCGTTCTGGCAGTGGATGCAGGATGAGATTGCCGCGACAGTGCCACTCGGCAAGGGCATCGCACGCGGGGGCAAAACCGCGCGCCCATAAAAAAACGGCAACGAATTCGTGAGAACTCGTTGCCGCTTTTCTTTGGCGCGGACTTCGACGGTAAATCAATGCCAACCGTTGAAGTCCGACGACCGGGCAATCGGGGCACCCCGAACCATGGAGGCACCCCGGACATGCCGTCTCTTGCGAGACTTACATGCCCATGCCCATGCCGCCCATACCGCCCATGTCGCCCATACCGCCGCCCATCGGGGCATCTTCCTTCGGCAGTTCGGCAACAGCGCAGTCGGTCGTCAGCAGCAGGCCCGACACCGAAGCGGCGTTTTGCAGCGCGGTGCGCGTGACCTTGGTCGGATCGACAACGCCCATTTCCACCAGGTCGCCGTACTCACCCGTCGAGGCGTTGTAGCCGTAGTTGCCCTTGCCGGCAATCACGTTGGCCACCACGACGCTGGCTTCTTCGCCACCGTTCGCGACGATCTGACGCAGCGGCTCTTCCATCGCGCGCAGCACGATCTTGATACCGGCGTCTTGGTCAGCGTTGGCGCCCTTGATGTCGGCAACGGCCACGCGAGCGCGCAGCAGTGCAACACCGCCGCCCGGGACGATGCCTTCTTCCACGGCAGCGCGGGTAGCGTGCAGCGCATCTTCGACGCGTGCCTTCTTTTCCTTCATTTCGACTTCGGTCGCAGCACCGACCTTGATCACGGCAACACCGCCGGCCAGCTTGGCCACGCGCTCTTGCAGCTTTTCACGATCGTAGTCGCTGGTGGCTTCTTCGATCTGGGCGCGGATTTGCTTGACGCGTGCTTCGATGTTCACGGCTTCGCCAGCACCATCGATGATGATGGTGTTTTCCTTGCCGATTTCGATGCGCTTGGCTTGGCCCAGTTCGTTGAGCGTTGCCTTTTCCAGCGTCAGGCCGATTTCTTCAGCGATGACTTGGCCGCCCGTCAGGATGGCGATGTCTTCGAGCATGGCCTTGCGGCGGTCGCCGAAGCCCGGAGCCTTGACGGCGCAGGTCTTCAGGATGCCACGGATGTTGTTGACCACCAGCGTTGCGAGGGCTTCGCCTTCGACGTCTTCGGCGATGATCAGCAGCGGACGGCCAGCCTTGGCGACTTGCTCGAGCACCGGCAGCAGGTCACGAATGTTCGAGACCTTCTTGTCGAACAGCAGGACAAACGGGTTGTCCAGGATGGCGACTTGCTTTTCCGGGGTGTTGATGAAGTACGGCGAGAGGTAGCCGCGGTCGAATTGCATACCTTCGACAACGTCCAGCTCGTCTTGCAGCGACTTGCCGTCTTCGACGGTGATCACGCCTTCCTTGCCAACCTTGTCCATTGCTTCGGCGATACGGTCACCGATCGACGAATCGCTGTTGGCCGAGATCGAGCCGACTTGCGCGATTTCCTTGTTGGTCGTGCACGGCTTGCTGATCTTGCGCAGTTCTTCGATCGCAGCGGCGACAGCCTTGTCGATACCGCGCTTCAGATCCATCGGGTTCATGCCCGAGGCAACGTACTTCATGCCTTCGCGAACGATCGACTGAGCCAGCACCGTAGCGGTGGTGGTACCGTCGCCGGCGTTGTCGCTGGTCTTGGAAGCCACTTCCTTGACCATTTGCGCGCCCATGTTCTGGAGCTTGTCCTTCAGTTCGATTTCCTTGGCGACCGACACACCGTCCTTGGTCACCGTCGGGCCGCCGAAGCTGCGCTCGAGCACCACGTTACGGCCCTTCGGGCCCAGGGTCACCTTGACGGCATTGGCGAGGATGTTGACGCCCTCGACCATCTTGGCACGAGCGGAATCGCCGAAAACGACTTCTTTAGCTGCCATTGCAATAACTCCTTGAATTCTTTACGTAGATGTCTGGGGGGACAGTCTTACTTGACCAGAACGGCCATGATGTCTTCTTCGCGCATGACCAGGAGTTCCTGGCCATCGACCTTCACGGTCTGGCCGGCGTACTTGCCGAACAGGACACGGTCGCCCACCTTCACGTCGAGCACGATCGACTTGCCTTGATCGTCTTTCTTGCCCGGGCCAACCGCCAGGATCTCGCCCTGATCCGGCTTTTCAGCGGCGGCTTCAGGGATCACGATGCCCGATGCGGTCTTCGTTTCGTTGTCCAGGCGCTTGACAATAACGCGGTCATGCAAGGGACGAAGGTTCATTACAAGCTCCTCTTTTCTCTCAGTGAGATTGTCAAAACGATATATGCAAGATATTGCATATAAGATGAATTCATGACGTTAGCACTCTACACCAACGAGTGCTAATTATAGGGACGGGGTTTTACGATTTCAAGACGCGGGGTTTTCCCGGAGGTGAATATTCTTGGATGCGAAGGCTCGGCGTCGACGGGATCGACGCCACTTCAGCGGTCGATTGTCCCGTTTTTGACGATGCCTGACCGGCGAGGTTCCCCCGCCTAGCTGGCGCGTTCGGTCCGCCAGCGCCCGCCGAACCATGACAAATTCGGCAGAAACCGAAACAGCCCATGCGCGTCGATCCAGCGCGCGTAGGCCACATAGACCGGATCGCGAGACAGATGGCGCTCTTCGGTCCACGCCCGCATCGCGTAGAGACCGTTGACCCCGAGCAGCAGCAGGCAGTGGCGCAGCGCCTCATCCACTGGCCCGCGCGCCACGAACGGAATGAAGATCAGCCACCACGACAGATTCTTCGCCACATACGCCGGATGCTTGGTCCAGCGGTACGGGCCGTTGGTGATGATGCCGCGATGGGTGAGGTTGGAGAAGCGCCCGCCAAAGCTCACGGTGGCCCAGACGTAAATCATGGTCAGCAGCAGGATCGCGCTGCCCCAGATGCCGTAAAGCAGCGGAGACCCCCACAGCCACTCGCCCCATGCGAACCCGGTGTCGTAGTGCAGATACTGGCGGCCGATCAACGACCAGAACGGCTCGTAGCACGCCAGCGCCACCGCCCAGCCCAGCATGGTCGGCTCGGCCGAGCGCAGATGCGTATCGGCAAGCCGCAACGTCAGCAGGTAGCCCATCACCGTCAGGCCTACGTCGACGAAATAGCACAGGCCGTACAACAGATCGAACCAGGGTTTGAAGCCTGAGAGCTGACTGACATCGGCGCTCAGGAATCGGGCGAGGTCGTTGCACAGATAGCCGAACATCAACGGCAGAAAGAACCCCTTCACCAGCCAGCCAAGCAGATGCTGCCCGACGATGCGGCGGTCCACGTTGGCCCACTGCAACGTCACGAGCTGGCCAACGTGCCAATAGCCGTCCAACGGCTGCGGCATCCTGCGATCGACGAAGTAAAGATACGGCAGCGCCAGCACCAGCAAGGGCGGCATTATCAGCGTCAGCATCCGGTAGTAGCGATCGTAGAAGTCGCCGTGATACTCCGGGAACAGCCAGTACAACAGCGCGACGAACCCTAAGCTGCCCAACAGTCCGGTGAATTTGACGAGCGTGCGAGACCACGACGGATCGTCGCGCTCGAAACTCAATCCCGTCGACGCGCGCCGATACGTCTTCTGCCACAACAGGTCCACCAGCAGCACCGTCGCCGAGGTCATGCCGACCATGAACAGTGCACTCGCCACCACGTCGTCCCCGAAGGGGCGGTAGGCGCGCAGCAGGATCAGCGACAGGAGAAAGGCCACGAAACCGGCGGCGCCAACCGCGCCGTGTGTCGCCGAGCGGGGCCGCGCCGGCACAGGCGCCTCAGGATTGCCGGGGCCGCCGGGGTTGCCGGGGATATCTCGGTTGCCGCGGTTGCCGGGGCTGTCGGGGTTATGGCGTGCGGTGTCGGTCACGGTACCAGTCATGTCGTTCGTCATGTCTTCCGTCATGTCGTCCAATCGGTGGCACTACGGGGATACGATGTTGCTCGTCACGTCCGCGCTCACGACTGATGCTGCCCCACGATTCCGACGATCCTGACCATCCCGGGCAGCCCGCGCACGTCGCCATCATAGCTTGGCCCGGCCGCGCATAGGCGACTACTCAAAAGAGGGGATCGTCATCGTAAAAACTGCGTGCTAACGTCAGCCCCGGCCTCGCCGCAAAGCAACACAGGCAAGAACCTGCGGCATCCAAGCCTCATGTTCCGCCCCCTGCTCACGCTTCGGAGACCTCTCGCGATGACCGATTTTCGTCCCACCCGCCGGCAAGCCCTGCAATTTGCCGCCGCCTCACTCGCCACACCGGCGTTGCTCACCCCAGCCGCCAGCGCCATCGCAGCCGGCCGTGCAGATCTCGACGCCGCCGTGCGCCGCTTCGGCGCCCTCGCGCCACAAACGACGGGTTGCCTCGTCCTCGCCGACATTCCGTCCGGTGGCTGGCAATCGGCCTACGCGCCGGACCGGATGCTGTTCGTCGGCAGCGCGGTCAAGACGTACATCCTCGGGCAGTTTCTGCTCGACGTGGAAACGGGCTACAACCAGCGCTCCGAGTCCCAGCTCTGCGACGTCAACGACGCCGTGCGCACGCCGGGCAGCCCGGTGCTGATCGGGCTCACCGGACAGACCCAGTACCGCACCGCGCTCGAAGCGATGATTTCGCATAGCGACAACTTGGGCACCGACATTTCGCTCGCTGCCGTCGGCCCCGACCGCGTTCGCGAACTGCTCAAGCGCGTGGGCCTGCCCACGGCGCGCATCCCGGATTCAACGCGCAAGCTCTTCTCGTATCTCGCAGGCGCGGCACCGGGCGTCGATCTCGGCTGGGCCGGCATGCAGAAGATGGAACGCAACGAAGACCTCGGACTGAAGCCGCGCACCGACGTCATCAACGATCACGAAACGATGACGAGTTCCGCCGCCGATCTGGTCAAGTGGTATCGGCAGGTGCTGCGCGAGAAGCTGTTCGCGAAGCCGTCTTCGCTGACCGAGTTCAAGCGTATTTCCGCCATGGCCGACGCCGTGTGGATGGCCGTTCCCGATGGGCTGCTCGCGTATGGCAAGGGCGGCAGTCTCGATTGGGAGAACTTCCACGCGCTGTGCTTCGCGGGCGAGATGCTCGTGGGCAAGACGCCCGTGACGTTCTGCTTCACGTCCAACTGGCTCGACGGCAAGACGAGCGTCGAGCGCACCGGCGAGTTCATCGCCGCCGCCAGCGACGTCCTCAAGGCGGCCGCCAAAGCCGCCGCCTGACCTGCGAAACGACTGCGATCTGCATCAGAACAAAGGCCTGCCCCGCGATCCAAGCGGGCAGGCCTTTGTCATTACGTCACATCAGCAACGCGTCAGAAGTGTTTGGCCAACCGTAACGCCGCACTCTGCACCGTCTGCGAAGGCGCGGTGCGCAAACTATATTCGGCACGCATTTCCAGCCCCTTGCCCGAGAGCAGTTCCACTCCCACGGCGAAGTTGCCGTAGGCGCGGGGTTGCGACGACGAAATCACGAACGGCGCGCTCGGAAACTGCACCAGCGACACTTCGGTACTCACATCGCCTTTCGACGCAAAGCTCATCCCGAGCGACAGGTAAGGACGCAGCGTCACCCCGCGATAGTCGAATCGGCCACCCACCTCGACCGTGGGACTCAACACGGCCGTCGTGCGCCCCTGACTTTGCACCGCAAGATCGAGCACCCCCGCACCGCTTTCGCTGTACGCACCACTGCGGTCGTACACGACATCGAGATCCGCGTACGGCTTCACATACCAGTCGGCGAAATTCACCTGATACGACAGTCGCGACCGTGCCCCGACGAAGAACGCATCGGGCTTGCTCGTCGCCCGTGCGACAGCCTCCGGATAGTCGATCGTCCGGTTCTGCGTACCGCTCTCGTAACCGCCCAGCACCGCCAGCGCGATTTGCCACGGCCCCATCTGCCGCTTCAACGTCACGCCGCCACGGAACCCGTCGCTCGACACATCGAGCGAGCGATCCGACGAGCGCGCATGCGTCACCACATAACTCGCCGAGCCGCCGAAGAACCAATCCGGCGCAATCTCCTTTTGCGCACCGAACTGATACGTCACCTGCTGGCTGCGGAAACCGACGTCATCCGCCGTATCGAAGCGATCGGCGCGCGTGCCGATCACGCGCCCCCACACACAACTGCCCTCGGACAGCCGCGTGCCCACGCCGTCGAACTGCGGACAACTCATCAGCCGATTCAGGAAGTCGTAATTTTCGTGTCCGCGCGAACCGGCGCGCATGAGCGTTGCCGCGCCCGAGAGCACATCCAGCGCCTTGCGGTACGACGCGGCGTCGCCCACATTCGCAAACGGCTGGAACAGCGGCCCGGTATCCACGACACCCATGTCCCAATGCGTTTGCAGAAAGTTGGCGAACGACGTCTGGTTGGCGTTCAGGGCGACACCCGGCGGCCGGAAATTGGCGTCGACGGAGATCAGCGGATCTTGCGAGCCGCCGCCATTGTTTTTCATCTGGTAGTTGAATACGATGGCCGTGCTCTTCGCGACAGCCGTCTCGCCTGTCGGCGCCTGATCGAAGTGGCCGATCCCGAGCCAGATGTTCTTCACCGGGTTGTGAAGCACCGGCACCACGCTGCCGCCGAACGTCAGCGCACCGGACACCACCAGAAAGTCGCTGTTGTGATGCGTGAAATCGAGATCGGGTGCATACACGCCGGTGCCTGTCTGCGAAAACGCACCGTACACGTGCGACACCTGAAAGACGCCCGGACCGCCGGGGCTGAACGTGCCGAAATTCTGAAGTTGTCCCACCGTCACGCTTTGGCCCGCTCGCAATTCACCACCGGCCTGATTCACGAACGTGCTGTCGGTCGTGAGTTGCACGTTGCCCTGCACGATGCCGCTGTTGTTGACGCTCGCCTTGCCCAACGACTCGATGGCCGTGGCCGCCGAGACGGTGCCCGCATTGTCGATGGTCACGCCATCGGTGTTGATCGCCAGAATGCCGATGCCCGAGGTCGCATTTGCCATGACCGTCGCACCCTTGCCCACCGTCACGCTGACCGGCTTGCCCTCGATAACGTTGTTGCCGGTCGCGCCCGCGTTGCCCATGCTGATCGCGGCAATGGCGGGTGAGCCAGCGCCCATGGCCGCCACTGTCGCGCCGGGTTGCACGCTCACATCGATCTCGCCACCGGCATTGCCGCTCCAGTTCGGCGGGTTCTTCAGCAGCACGCCACCCTCGGTGAACACCGCGCCACCGCCCAGACTCATCGCAAGAATGGCGGGGGCGTTCACGCCGTACGTCACGATGCTGCCCGACGCGCTCACCCGCACCGTGTTGCCCCCGCCCACAGCACCGGACACGTTTGCCAACCGGACCATGTCCAGACCATAAGTCACGGCAGCCGCATCGCCCGCGATACCGCCCCCGCCGCCAACGCTTTGCGCAAGCACGCCCGCCGCGCCATCGCCCTGCGTGCGGATGCCACCGGCGACTGTCACTTCGACCGTGCCGCCGTCATTGATCCCCGCGTTGCTGAACGTGTTGTTCACCGACGCCAGCGTGACAAGCCCCGGCGCCGTCGTCAGACCGGCGATACCGCCGCCACCGCCCACGCTCTGTGCGACGACGCCATGCGCGTTCTGTCCCTGTGTTTGCACCACGACGTTATTGCCCACCGTCACCGCAACATCCGACCCGGCACCCCCGGTGTGGTCCTTCGCGCCGAGCGCCAGACTCGTGACCGGCAGCGTCGACGGTGCGCCACCGCTCGTCAGTGCCGCATAGCCGCCGCCACCGCCAATGCTTTGTGCGAGCACGCCGAACGAGAGCGCGCCCTGCGTTGCAATCACCGAGGGCGAATTCGCACTCCCGGTGGCGCTCGACAGATCGACAAGCACGCTCCCGGCATTGGCAAGCAGGCTGTTGCCGCCGGATTCCGATGCACCCAGCGCGATGACAGACCCCGCGAGCAACGCCGACATTGACGCACCCGACGTCAGCCCGGCAACCCCGCCACCGCCCGAGACCGACTGCGCGAGAATGCCGTGCGAGAGCGTGCCGCTGGTGTAGATGCTGCCGGCGCTGAGCACGTTGACGCTGCTGCCGGTCATCAACGCAGGCGACATCGAACCGCTCAACGTGCTGCCCAGCGTGATGGTCGGCGCACTGGCTTGCTGACCATCGGCCAGATGCGTACTCGCGTTACCCGCGAGGCCAACCGATGCCGCCCCGCCACCGCCCATGATGCTCTGCGCAACGATGCCGCTTGCATCGGCCCCTTGCGTGGCGATCACGCCGCCACTCTTGACCACCACGGGATACGGGGCGGTATTGACGCTGCCCAGATTGCCCGCGTAAGCCGCGCCGAGCGAGAGCGACAGCGCCGGTGTCGATGCGCCGGCGGCGGTGCCGAAGCTGCTCGCCCCGAACGTATAGCTGGTGGCGCCCGCCATCCCGCCACCGCCCGAAACGCCTTGCGCGAGAATGCCCGGCGAGCTGTCGCCGCTTGTCTGAATATTGCTGGCGGGGTCGCTGGCATCCACGTTCACCTGTCCGGC
The DNA here is from genome assembly GCF_002179865.1 of Pandoraea sp. PE-S2R-1. Classification (NCBI taxonomy): domain Bacteria; kingdom Pseudomonadati; phylum Pseudomonadota; class Betaproteobacteria; order Burkholderiales; family Burkholderiaceae; genus Pandoraea; species Pandoraea sp. PE-S2R-1. Next base: position 93,079 of record NZ_NGUR01000019.1, read on the forward strand.
CACGCCCGCACTGCCGCCTTGCGAGCCGACACTGACGTTGACGTTGTGCTGCGCGCTCGCGAGATTGGAGCCGAGCAGATCGATGATGCGCGTCACTTCGCCGATGATTTCCGGCGCGCTGTCGGGTGCCCAGTTCGCGACGAACGCTTCGAGATTCTGCGCGGTGGCCACGCCTGCGCCGCCACCGCCGCCGACGCTTTGCGCCACGATCGCTGGCGACGAAAAGCCTTTCGTCGCCAGCAGGCCACTGTTGGCGATGCTCACCGGACCGCCATTGCCGCCGCTGCCGCCGGAACCGCCGACCGCGACGTTCGTACCGACATTCGGCGAGACATCGAAGTACGCGCTGGCTTTGCCCGCGACCACGCCAAGCAGATTGTCGATGCTGGACATCAGGCTCGATACGCTCGTCGAGGCCGCCGTCCCGCCCTGACCGCCCCCGCCGCCGATACTTTGCGCGACGATGGCCGCCGCGCCGTCGCCGGCCGTTGTCACCCGCCCCTTGTTGAAGACGCTGGCACCCACGCCGTCGCCACCGCTCCCCCCCGGTGCCGCCTACGCGAACATCCACGCCCGCCGTCAGCGATCCGAACGAGATCGAGGGCGGCTGGCTGCCGTTCTCCAGCCATTTGACCAGCGACTTCAGACTCCCGAGCGCCGCGCTGGGTCCGCCAAGCGTTGCCGAGAACGACTGCGCAGTCTCCTGCTGGACGATACCGCCGCTGCCGCCACCGCCACCGACACTCTGCGCAACGATGCCCGGCGCGTGATCGCCTGCGGTGGCGACGCTGCCGGAGACCTCGTTGGTCACCGTTGCCACGCCACCGAAACCGCCTTGCCCACCCGATCCGCCGATGGTCGCGCCCACGCTGATGTTGAGCCGGCTGCCCGCCGCCGCGATCGTCGACGTGCGCAACGCCGCCGCCGCACTGCCGCCGCCCCCGCCGCCACCGCCGATGCTCTGCGCCAGAATGCCGATGCTCTTGTCGCCTTGCGTCCAGACGCCGCCCGCGTTGTCGACTTGAGCGAAACCGCCGTTGCCGCCGTCGCCGCCACTGCCGCCTGCGGTGTAGTGCGGGCTTAACGTGCCCGTCGGGATTTCCGGCCCGAGATCGGGGGCGATGGTAATGGCTGCCGAGCTGGCCAGACCGCCGTAGCCACCGCCACCGCCGATGCTCTGCACCACCGCACCATCGCTGGCCGCGCCTTGCGTGGTAATGCTGCTGCCGTTCTCCAACGTCAGGCGGGACGTGCCCCCTTCACCACCGCCACCGGCGCTGCCGCCATGGCTGACCGCCACGCCGAGCCCGACACCCACGGTGATCGCACTGGCAGACCCGCCAGCGCCGCCGCCGCCGCCGATGCTTTGCAGAATGAGGCCCGCAGAACCGGCGCCCGCTGTCGAGATCGCGCCGCCCAGATCCATCGTGGCCGTGCCCCCCGCGCCGCCGGCGCCACCGTGTCCGCCAGTGGCGATGCCCACGATGATGCCGGTCGTATCGGCGTCGCCACCGTGTCCGCCCCCACCGCCAATGCTCTGAATCAGGGCTCCGGCACTCTGATCGCCGGTGGTGAAGATCGTGCCATTGCTGTCGGCCTGAATATTGCCGCCCAGCCCGCCGTTGCCGCCCGCGCCACCGCCGATATTCATCAGGCCCTGACTCACGTCGGCCGAGCCTGCGCCCCCGCCCACGGCGTGCGCGAGAATGCCGAGCGCGTCTTTGCCTGCGGTCGAAATGTTGCCGTCGTTATGGATCGTGACGGCCAATTGTCCGGTGTTGCCGCCCCCGCCGCCGTTGCCGCCGTGGCCCGACCACGGGCCCGCTGCCCCACCGTTGCCGCCCGCGCCGCCAACCACGGATACGCGAATGCCCATCGAGCCCAGGCCCAGCGTGGTAATGCTGCCGGTGTTGGTCACCGAGGCCCCGCCCGGCGTGCCGCCATCGCCGCCGGTGAAGCCGCTCCCCGTCACACCGCCCCCGCCATCGCCGCCACGCCCCCCAAGGCTGTACACGGCAATGCCCGGCGCATTGGCACCGTCGGTCGTGATGGCGGCGCCATTGGTCACCGTCACCTGCCCCGAGTTGCCGCCATTCGAGCCCTTCACGTCTGTGCTCACGCCCGCCGGGCCGCTGCCGCCGATCGAGCGCGCCAGCACGCCCACCTCGCCATTGCCGTGGGCCGCCACCGTGCCGTCTGCGATCGAGACCGTGACGTTGCCCGCGTTGCCGCCCCATCCGGAGAGCACGTAACCGCTCTCCGAATCGTCCACGCCAAGGCCGCCTTGTCCGCCCAGCGACTCAGCGCGAATCGCCGCACCGCCGTTGTTGCCAACGCCCGTCGCCGTGATGCTGGCCCCGCCGCGCACCACCACGCTGGCGTCTCCGGCGTTGCCGCCCACCCCGGCGTTCAAGCCGGCCGCCGCCCCGCCAAACGACGGAATCGCGCTCGCCTGACCATTGCCGCCAATCGCCTGCGCCGACAGGCCGTATCCCATGGCTGTCACCGCGCCGCCGTCGATCGTCAGCCGTGCGAAATTGCCGTTGCTGCCGTTGCCATTGCCGTTCCCGCGGTTGCCCCAAAGGCCGCCATCGCCGCCCTTCGAGATCACCGACACGCCGGCGCCGTTGCTGATGACCGTGCTGTTGACCAGCCCAAAGTCGACGATACGGCCGAAGCCGCCGTTGCCACCCCAGTGATCGCGACCGTTGTCGTCGTCGTTGGTGTCGCCGTTGCCGCCGTTGCCGCCGCTCACATCGACGGCCACCCCGGTGGCGCCGTTGGTCGAACGAATGTTCAGGCCGGTGATCGTGCGCTCGACGTCGATTTGTCCGGGCGCACCGTCATAGCCGTTGTGGTTATGGCAGCACCCGCCCGCGGCACCGCGATAGTCGAGAAACAACGGCCCCGAGGTTTGAGAGAACGCCGGACCGGCGAGCATGACGCCTGCGACGCTGCAAAGCGCCTTCAAGCGAAGCGGTACCGCCACCTGAGATGATTTGCCTCGCACGCTTGCCCCCGTACTCCGAATCATGTGCCGACTGACAGGATGCGCGCCGCTCTGCTGATCGCTTTTGATCGTTTTTGGTGCGGTTGGAAAGGCGCGGTAATTTCCGGAGAAACTTAGCACTGCGCAGCCCTTGTGCACTATCCCCCGAATTGAGTAAGGGGAGCAAAGGGAAGCCGGGGGGGCGCCTCCCCTGTTTCGGGGATGGGCGCCCGTTACGCCGGTGTGCTAATTTGCCTAACCAGTCAGTCCCCTTTTGCCGCTACCCCACACCGCCATGTCTGCCAGCACGCCCGCCGTTGCCGAGCCGGTTCTGCCCGGCCCGCTGTTGCTTGTGGAAGACGATCCCGCCACCCAGACGCGGATGCGCAGCATCCTCACGTCCCTCGGCTATACGGACGACGCCGTGCACGTGGCCGGCAGTCTGGCGCAGGCGCGCGCGATTCTGGCCGATCAACCGTTCGCGCTCACGCTCATCGACGTGGGCCTGCCCGACGGCAGTGGCATCGACCTGATTGGCGAGCTTCACGCCCGAGATCCGGCGTTACCGATTCTGGTAATCTCCGCGTGGAGTACCGAGCAGATCATCGTGGGCGCGTTGCGCACGGGCGCCACCGGCTATCTGCTCAAGGAGCGCGACGATACGGAGATCGCGCTATCGATTCGCAGCGCGTTACGCGGGGGCGCGCCGATCGATCCGTTTGTGGCCAGACACATCCTCAGCCTTGTCGGCGTCACCCGGCCATCGCAGGCCGCCGTGCCGCTGCCGGCGGCCGGTGTGGCCGGTGTGGCCAGTGGGGCCGCTCAAGGTCAAAGCCAGACACAAACGGCCGACGCGCCACCGGCATTGAGCCCGCGAGAAATCGAGATTCTCGGGCTCGTCGCCAAAGGCATGACAAACCGCGAGATTGCAGCCTTGCTCTCCATCTCAAGTCTCACGGTCGCATGCCACATCAAGAACATCTACAAGAAGTTGGCGGTCAACTCACGCACGCAAGCCGTGTTCGAAGCCCGCACGTTCGGCTTGCTGCCCTGACGCTGATTGCTGCGCTCCGGCACTTCCTGCGACTTCGCCAATTCCGGCTACGCCATCTCTTTGCCATCTTCGGTCTGCTTGCCGGTGCCGCCCATGCGCAGTTGCCGGGCGCGGACATCGATCTTCGTCCCCTGACGTTCGAGCGCATCGAAGCCGTGCGGGCCGGTGCCGACTGGCATGCTACGCAGCCACCCGATACCGGCTGGGAGAGCGTCACGCTGCCGGATGTCTGGAGTACCCGCTGGCCGCACTACGACGGCGTGGTCTGGTACCGGCTCACGTGGCAGGAGACGTCGCCCGCGCAGGCGCGCGGCTTGCTGCTGGAGTATCTGAACATGGCCGGGGCCGTCTATCTGAACGGCAGCCTCCTCTCTCGCGAAGACTCGCTGGTCGAACCGCTCACCCGCGCGTGGAATACCCCGCGTTATTGGGTGGTGGAAGCGCCAGCACTGCGACCCGGCGTCAACACGTTGCTCTTGCGCGTGTCCGGGCTTTCCGCCTACAGCCCTGGGCTCGGCCCGGTCGTACGTGGTGCGCCGGCCGAGATTCACGCGCGCTACGAAAAAGAACGATGGGTGCGGCGCGACCTGCAACTCTTCAGTCTGGCCATCACCATCACGCTCGGCATCTTCGTGCTCACGCTGTGGCTATACCGGCGCGAAGAAACCGCCTACGGCTGGTTCAGCGCAATGTCGTTCACGTGGTGGCTTTACGCGGTCAATCAGGTCGCCACTCGCCCTTGGCCTTGGGTCACGAACGACGCGTGGGAAGTGTTCGTCTCGATCGCCTTTCTGGCGTATTGCGGCTGTTTTACGATGTTCGTGCTGCGCTTCTGCGGGCGCAGGATGCCGCGAATCGAAACGGCCATGTGGACGATATTCGGCGCCGGTGCGGTCTGGCTAATGGTCATGCCGCACCAGAGTATCGCGAGCACACGCGCCATCTGGGCGGTCGTCCCCGGCGTGACGTATCTGGCGAGTTGCATCCTGCTCTTCGCCCTCACGTGGCGCGAGCGGCAGCTTGAACAGCGTGTGGTCTCGCTTTGTGCGCTGACGTTCGTCATCGCCGGCACGCACGACTTTCTGGTGTTCTTCGGCGTGCTCGCGTCCAATGTCTACTACACCGCGCAGACGTCGCAGGTGTTGATGATCGGCATGGCGGTGGTGCTGGCGCGGCGCTTCGCAGAGAACGCGCGTCGCATCGCCCAATTCAACGACGAGTTGCGCGTGCGGGTGGACGACGCCCGCGACGAACTGGCGCTGACGCTCAATCGTCAGCACGAACTCGAAGTCGCGAACGCCCGTCTGGCTGAACGGTTGAACCTCGCGCATGACCTGCATGACGGTCTGGGCGGTGCGCTGGTATCGAGCATCGCCGCCATCGAACACGCACCGCATACGCTGCCGCCGGAGCGATTTCTCGGCTTGCTGAAGGAGTTGCGCGACGAGTTGCGCATGGTCATCGATACGGCCGCCACGCATCAGAACGGCGGGCTGACGCTGGCCGAACAGATTGCACCGTTGCGGCACCGGATCACCGTGCTGTTCGAGAGTCAGAAGATCGAATGCGATTGGCGGCTCGAAGGCATCGGGCAGTGCGAGCTGAGCGCCGCCCAGTCGCTGGAGTTGCTGCGCATTCTTCAGGAAGCGCTCACGAACGTGCTCAAGCACAGCCGCGCGAGCCGGGTTCGCATCGACTTGCGAGACGAGGGCGAAGCGATCACCTTGCGGGTGGAAGATAACGGCGTGGGGTTTGAAGTTGGCAGCAGCAGTAGCGTTGGCGGCGGCAGTGATACCCAACACGCAGGCGCCGGCCTGCATAGTATGCGCAGGCGTGCGCAGCGTCTGGGCGGCACGATGGCGTTGCTGCGGGAGAACGGTGCGACGGTGGTGCTGGTTCGCGTGGCGACGAGGGCCGGCTAGGCTGTCGCCGGGTTGCCGGACGCCAGCGCTTTCGTGCCCATTTCATCGGCTTCGCGCTCCAGCCCTTCGTCGTCATTGACGGGCACGCCGGCCTTCAACTGCATTGTTGGCCGCACCCGGTTCTGTGCCTGTTGCACCACGTGCCAGGCTTCATGCGGCAGGTGCTGCTCCTGACCGGGTCCGAGGTGAATGTCGCTGCCCTGCGCGTAAGCGTGGGCATTGAGCTGCGCCGGGGCCGACGAGTTATAGTGCACCCGCACATGATCCATGTTCATGCCGGACAACGACTCGACGCCGGATTTCAGTGAATCGGGGAGTCCCGTGCGGTTGATCGGCGCCTGCGCCTGACGCTGCGCGACCATGCGCGGGCTGTTATCGGCCATGGCCTGCAACTGGCGCAGCCCCTCGGCCTCGGGCCGGTTGTCCGCGAAGTCGGAATGGCCACCACCCGCCACGGCCGAGCGGGCCTGTACGACGTGTGTCGCTTCCAGAGACTGCGCTGGCTTTCTCATCCGGTCACCCATGCCCACTCCCCTTACGTCCGAAAAACATCGCTATGAGGTCGAAACGTCCGGGCAATCATAAGGCCCAACGGTGGCAAAAACAAATTTCTGCCGGGCGCGCTTGATCCCATCACTTTCCCCCGCTTTCTCCCCATTTGCCCCTCCCTGCCCGGGCGAAGCCGGGAACGTGTCACGCGGAGCCGGTACAATCGGGGAAAAATTTCTCCGGCAACCTTTCGTGATGACGTCCGCTTTATCTGTCCGACCTGTCCGATCCGTGTTCTCCGCGCGTCCTGTCCTGGGTTCTCTCGCACTGGTCCTCCTGCTGGCCGGTTGCGCCGCCAGCCCGCCGCGCCTGACGGCACCCGCCGCCCAGCCGGCAAACGCCGCCAGCACCTCCCCTGCAACGCCTTCACCCGCCGCGACCGACGCCGCCAGCGCCGCGCCCGCTGCACTGCCGTGGTGCGTTCAGACGTCGTTGCGCGAAGAAGACGACCTGATGCGCAACTTCGGCGGCATTCCCGCCGGCGTGCGCCGTATCGAAGAAACCCGCTTCATTGCCAGCTACGACCGCACGACCGGCAAGGTCGGCCCGCTCGATAACGGCAATCGCTTCGTGATGGAATTCGATCCGCAGGGGCATCTGCTCACCAGCACCGATCGCGGGCGCTACACGTATGCCGCCGATGGCCGGTTGCTGAGCGTCGATGGCGCGTCAGTGGCATGGCAAGGTGCGGACGAATGGATCGTGAACGGCGCCGCACGACGCGGCACGTGGAAGGAGCAAGTCCGTCAGGAAGGCGAGCGCGTCGAGTGGACCCGCCGCATCATCGTCGGCGCCAACGGCACCCATCATCGCCGTCAGGGCAGCTTGCAGGCGCGTCTGTTCGACGACGAGTGCTTCGTGCTCTCCCGGCAATGGGAAGCGCCCAACGAAGCCCGCCAGATCGTCACCGCCGACGGCAAGGTCCGTCCGGCCCCCAAAATCGTCTCGTATCGCACGTTTGCCAACGTGGAACGCAAGCCCGACGGCAGCCGGATCGTGCGCGATACAGGCGCTGCCGCCTTCATCGACGGCCAGTGGCTGCCGCTCGCGTGGGATAACGAAGTCTCGGAATACTCGCCGCGTCACGAACTCATGCGCGTCACGCGCACCGACGCCGCAACCGGTGAGCGTCACGTCTCGGAATATCACTATCGCCACGACAAACGCGGCAACGTCGTGCGCGTGGTGATTACCTCGCCGTCCGGCGCAGGCGAGAAGGTCGACCCGTTTGCGAACGTCTTCGTGCGCAAACTGACCTATTTCGAACCGGCCACGCCGGTCGCTACCGACAAGCCGGCGGCACCGGGTGCCGCCAAAGAAAGCGCGACGGCACCTGCGCCCACCGCAGAACCCGCCCCGTCGGCAGCACCGGTGCCGCTTACGTCGGCAGAGTAAAGCGGAACGTCGCGCCCTGCCCTGCATGACCGGGCTGCCCCGGCTGAACATTGGTTTCCACCAGCGTGATGCGGCGGCCATGCAGTTGCAGGATACGATGCACGATGCGCAGGCCCAGACCGCCCTCGCGGCGGGCCCCGCCCACCGTAAAGGGCCGCTCGAAGAGGCCTTCGCGCGCACTCTCCGGAATGCCCGGCCCCGTGTCGCTCACCCGCACTTCGATATCCGCCCCGGCCGGGGCCACGGCCACGACGATCTCCCCGCCCGACGGCGTGTAACGCAACGCGTTCTCCAGCAGATTGGTGAACACGCGCTCGATCAACCCGAGATCGGCGCGCGCGGTTGGCACTTGCGGTGCGAGTTGCGCCCGTAATGCGACACCGCGCGACTCGGCGCTCAACTCGAATTTCTGGAACACATCCTGAATCAGATCGGTCACCGAGAACGGCTCGGCTTCCGGCTGCACGAAACCGTGCTCAAGACGCGCGAGCTCGAACAGCGACTGCGCCAGTGCCCCCACCTTGCGGCTCTGATCCAGTGCGATGCCCAGATAACGCCGACGGTCGGCCGGTGCCAGCGTAGCGTCCTTGAGCGACAACGTTTCCAGATAACCATGCAGCGACGAGAGCGGCGTGCGCAGATCGTGCGAGATATTGGCGATCAGTTCGCGACGCTCCTGATCCTGACGTGTCAGCGTGCGCCATTGCTCGCCCAGCCGGTCCACCATCTGCCGGAACGCGCGCTCAAGCACCACGATTTCGTCGTTCGGCCGCGCCTGTTGCGACGCCAGTTCATCCGCTGACACGGCAGGCAGCGCTGCCGGTGCCGCGTCGATATCGAACTCGCGCACGGTATCGGTCAGCCGGCGCAGCGGGCGCGTAATCCACGCAAACGCCGCCAGACCGGCAATCAGGCACAACGCCGCGACCAGTCCGATCGACCACAGCGCGGTACTGAGCGCGGCACTGGTCGCGCCTCGCGCCGCAAAGCGGTCATGCGCTTCGCCCAACAGCACCACGTAGATGTAGCCCACTTCCTGCCCGTTCACCCGTAACGGCGCGGCACTGAAGACCTTGCGCACATCGGTGTTGCGCGGGTCGTCACCATAAATCGGCAGCGCTTCGCCATCGATCAGCCGATGCACCGGCGCCAGATCGATCTGTGTGCGCCGCAGATGTCCTTCCGGGGCCGCATGTCCGGTAATACGCCCCTGTTCGTCGAGCAGATACACCTCGACACTCGGGTTGACCACCATCAGTTGCCCGAACAGGTTTCGCACGGCGTCCGGCTTCATGCCGTTCGCGTCCATCAGTTGCGCGTTGGCGGCGATGTGCTCGGCCAGCCCACGCGAGAGGCCCTGAATCACTTCGGCCTCGTGCATGCGGTTTGCCCGCACCTGCAACCAGGCCGACGTGCCGCAGCACACCAGCAACAGCGCCGCGAAAACCAGCGACAACCGCTGCGTGAGTGTGAGATTCCATTTGCGCGTCATCATGCGGCCCCTGCGTCGGTCGGATTGCCTTCGGGCGTCGCATCGCTGGCGAATTTGTAGCCACGCCCCCAGACCGTGAGAATGCGGGCCGGCTGCGCGGGATCGGCTTCGATCTTCGCGCGCAGGCGGTTGATGTGGGTATTGACGGTGTGCTCGTAGCCTTCGTGCTGGTAGCCCCAGACGGCATTGAGCAGGTCCATGCGCGAGAACACTTTGCCCGGCTGGCGGGCGAAGAAGTACAACAGGTCGAATTCGCGCGGCGTCAGGTCGAGCAGCTTGCCGCCCAGCGTCGCCTCGCGGGCGATCGGATCGATGAACAGGCCCGCCACCGCCAGACTGCCCGCTTCCATGCGAGCGTTTCGGGCGAGCGCATCGACCCGCCGCATCAGCGCCTTGACCCGTGCGACCAGTTCCAGCACCGAAAACGGCTTGGCCAGATAGTCGTCCGCCCCCAGTTCCAGCCCGAGAATGCGGTGCACTTCGCTTGCCCGGGCACTGGTGATGATGATCGGCGTGTAGCGGGTCATTTCCCGCGCGCGGCGGCAGATTTCGAGGCCATCGACGCCGGGCAGCATCAGGTCGAGAATCAGGGCGTCCCAACCGCCTTCTGACAGGCGCCGCAAGCCCTCGTCGCCATCGGCGCAATGCACGACGTCAAAGCGTTCGTCGCGCAGGTGCAGCGTGAGCAGATCGGCGATATGCACGTCGTCTTCGACGAGCAGGACACGGCGCGGCGAATCCATCGTAGGGGGAACTCCCGGGAAAGGTGGGTCTGGGTGACCTCATTGTGCGCAGTTCAGGCCCTTTGAGGTATCACGAATTGTTTAATCTTACGTGAGGACTTTGCCATCACGGACGCACTACCCTTCAGTCATCGATCCGGCGCCAGCACCCGCGCTACCAAGGTAATACGCTGCAACGCCGTACCGCTGATGCGCCCGGCCCTCCGCGCCCCCCAGGTCTTGCGAGGGCCGGGCACGTCAGCCCCGGCGCCGGATCGGCCCCACTCACCGGAGGATGCCATGAAGTTGTCCGACCAGACGCCGTCCCAGAAGGCCGCCCAGCCCGTCGCTACCGCTGGCAGCGCTGCCAGCACTGCTGCTGCGACTCGCCCAGCGACGTCGCGCCGCCTATTCCTGCTCAGCACCACGGCAGCGGCCGCCGCCGTGGCCGTCGGACTCGTGCCGCGCCTCGTGCGCCCGGCCCGTGCCGACGATGCCCGGCGCGCCAGCGCCCCCGAACACTTCGAAGTGGCTTACAGCGACGCCGAATGGCGCAAACGCCTGACACCCGGCCAGTACGAGATTCTGCGTCAGGAAGGCACCGAGCGCCCGTATTCGAGCCCGCTCAACGACGAACACCGTACCGGCACGTTCTTCTGCGCCGGTTGTGCCCTGCCGGTGTTCTCGTCGCGCACCAAGTTCGACAGCCATACCGGCTGGCCGAGCTTTTGGACGCCGCTCGACAACGCCGTGGCCACCCATACCGACACGAGCTTCGGCATGACCCGCACGGAAGTGCACTGCCGGCGCTGTGGCGGCCATCTGGGGCATGTCTTCGACGACGGCCCGAAGCCGACGGGCCTGCGCTACTGCATGAACGGTCTGGCCATGACGTTCCGCCCGCAGCCCGCTTGATAGCGCACGGGAAACAAGCCGGCAACGAGTCGGCAACCCGCTGGCAACACGCGGACAACCAGCGGACAACAACCTAACGACACGCTAATCCTCCGGCCCCGCCGGACCACGCTAAACACGCTAAAGGAGCGCTTTCATGACCTTGCTCATCCTCGCCTATCTCGGCGGGATCCTGACCATCGTCAGTCCATGCATTCTGCCGGTGCTGCCGTTCGTCTTCTCGCGCGCCGGACAGTCGTTCTCGCGCAGCGTGCTGCCGATGCTCGCCGGTATGGTGCTGATGTTTGCGCTCGTCGCCACGCTCGCCGCCGTGGGTGGCAGTTGGGTCGTGCAGGCCAACCAGTACGGCCGCTGGCTCGCCCTCGCGCTGGTCGCGCTGTTCGGTGCCACATTGTTGTTCCCGAAGTTGTCCGAACGCCTGACGCATCCGCTCGTCTCGCTGGGCGACCGGCTGTCGCAATCGGCCCAAGGTGATGGGCAAGCCAGCGACGCCGCCACGGCGGGGACGCGTCCGGGGGCATCGTTCCTGCTGGGCATTGCCACCGGCCTGCTGTGGGCCCCGTGCGCCGGTCCGATTCTCGGGCTGCTGCTCACCGGCGCGGCACTGCAAGGCGCCAGTGTCGGCACGACGCTGCTGCTGATCGCGTACGCCGCCGGTGCCGCCACGTCGCTCGCTTTGGCATTGCTCGTGGGTGGCCGTGTGTTCGCCGCCATGAAACGCTCGCTCGGTGCCGGTGAATGGATTCGCCGCGCGCTCGGCGGCCTCATGCTCGCAGGTGTTGCCGCGATTGCGCTCGGTCTCGATACCGGCGTGCTGGCCCAACTCTCGACCGCCTCGACGGGTGGCATCGAACAGAAGCTGGTCGACCAGTTGGGTGCCCGCCGTGGTGCTGGGAATAGTGCAGGCAATGGTGCCGGTGCAGGCGATGCCGCCGCCGCTGAGACGGGCGCTGGCAGCCAAAGCGCCAATAACACTGGCAACACTGGCAACACTGGCAACGCGGGCAACGCCATGACGCGCACCGCCGCGACCGAGCCGGCGCCGTTGCCAGTCGAAGGTCAGTTGCCGTCGCTCGACGGTGCCGTGCAGTGGCTCAATTCGCCGCCGCTGACCGCAGAGTCGCTGCGTGGCAAGGTCGTGCTCGTCGACTTCTGGACATACTCCTGCATCAACTGCCTGCGCACGCTTCCGTACGTGAAGGCATGGGCGCAGAAGTATCGCGATCAGGGCCTCGTCGTCATCGGCGTGCATGCCCCGGAATTCGCCTTCGAGCGCGATATCGGCAACGTCAAGAAAGCCGTTCATGACCTCGGCGTCGACTATCCGGTCGCCATCGATAACAACTATGCGATCTGGCGCGGCTTCAACAACCAGTACTGGCCCGCGCATTACTTCATCGACGCGCAGGGACGCGTGCGTTATCACCACTTCGGCGAAGGCAACTATGCCGAGTCGGAGCGCGTGATCCAGCAACTGCTGCGCGAAGCCGGCGCCACGCAGGTGGCCAGCAGCCTCTCGGACGTGCAGGCCAACGGCATTCAACAGGCGGCCGATATGCGCGACGTGCGCTCGCCCGAGACTTATGTCGGCTACGAGCGGGCCGAAAACTTCGCGTCGCCGGGCGGTGCATTGCGCAATCAGGCAAACGACTACCGCGCGCCGACGACACCGTCGCTCAACGCGTGGGGCCTTGGCGGCTCGTGGAAGGTGGGTGCCGAACAGGCAACGGCCACGCACGCCGGTGCCCGCATCGTCTACCGCTTCCATGCCCGCGACCTGCATCTGGTACTGGGCCCGGACGCCAACGGCAAACCGGTGCGTTTTCGCGTGACGGTCGATGGTCAGGCACCCGGTGATGCCCACGGTACTGACGTCGCCGCAGACGGCACCGGCACCGTGACCTCGCAGCGGTTGTATCAGCTCGTGCGCCAGTCCGGCGATGTGAGCGACCGCACCTTCAGCATCGAGTTTCTTGACCCGGGTGTGTCGGCTTATGCCTTCACGTTCGGTTAATCGAATCGGGAGTCTTCAGATGAACAAGCATCATCCGCAACACACTGCACCGGCCACCTCGGCTACCTCTGCCACGCCCGCCAAGCCCGCCAAGCCTGCTACCAAGCGCGCTGCCGCACTGGCCTCGGGCCTGCGCCGGTCGCTGCTGGCGGCCGCAGCCGTCGCCGCCGGGGTCTTCACATGGCAGGTTGGCGCTTACGCCTTCGGCGGTGCCGAGCCGGCCGTGTCGATCGCGGCCCCCAAACTGGACGAGCCGGCCACCGGCGCACGCACCGAAACTGCGGTCTTCGCGGGCGGCTGCTTCTGGGGCGTGCAAGGGGTCTTCCAGCACGTGCAAGGCGTGACGAAAGCCGTCTCCGGTTACGCAGGCGGCACGGCGAAAACGGCCGACTACGAAACCGTGAGCAGCGGCAGCACCGGCCACGCCGAGTCGGTCGAAGTCACGTTCGATCCGCAGAAGGTGTCATACGGCAAGCTGCTGCAAATCTACTTCTCGGTCGCCCACAACCCGACCGAACTCAATCGTCAGGGCCCGGATAGCGGCACGCAATATCGCTCGGCCGTGTTCCCGATGAATGACGCGCAGCGCCGCGTGGCCGAAGCCTATATCGTGCAACTCGACGCCTCGCACGCGTTCACGAAACCGATTGCGACGAAGGTCGAGAAGTACACCGGCTTCTATGCGGCCGAGGGCTACCATCAGGACTTTCTGACCGAGCACCCGACGTATCCGTACATCGTGATCAACGATCTGCCCAAGGTGAAAGACCTCAAGCGGATGTTCCCCACGCAGTATCGCGATACGCCGGTGCTGGTGAAGACGGCGTCGGCGTCCTAAGCCCCCTTACTTCGGATCATCCGCCAGCTTGTACACGCGCAGACGGTGACCGTCGGGATCGGACGCCACGAACGTGCGGCCGAAATCCATCGTGGTGGGCGCTTGCAAAATCGTGATTCCGCGAGCGCTCCAGTCCACGTGAGTGGCGTCCACCTGCTCGTTGGACGCCACCGGCAGCACCACTTCGCTGCCCCCCGGCGGCGCAATCACGGTCGGTACCACCGTGTGCTTTGCCCACAACCCCAGCTTCAATCCCGACGGAAACACGAACAACGCGAAACCCGGCGACGTGTCGACCGGTTGACGGTCGAACAGATCGGCGTAAAACGCAGCGCTCACTGCGGTATTGGCAACATACAGAATGACCATATTCGGATGCAGCATGACAAGCTCCTGTCGATTTGGATTACTGACGTACTAACTCACGTGTCAACTGACGTTTCTCACGCACCGGGCGCCTCGGTGTGCGTCGTCATTGCACGTATCGTAGAAGGACATGCTGTCAGTTTTTGTCAGTAGTCGACAGACAACTTACCGTCATTCCCTGTCACTCTTCACGTCGCCCCGTCGTCTCCCGCCACGCCTTGAGCAGTGAGCGGCGGCCGCGCGGATAACGCGCCGCCGACACGGTCATCGTCTCGATGCGGTCGGCGCGAAAGTGCCGGAAGCCGTCGCGCAACTCACACCACGCGACGACCATGCGCACGCGCTCGAAAAAGCCCAGCGCGAACGGCCAGATCACGCGCTCCGACGTTTTTCCGGCTTCGTCGCGATACGCCAGATGCAACTTGCGCTCGGTGCGAATCGCCTCGCGAATGACGGTCAGATCGACGGTCATCGGCGGCAGCGGATCGCCCGGCCCGATGAGCAGTGTCGAAGCTTCGAGCGACGCGCGCAGATCGGCCGGCAGCACGGCGGCGATCTTCGCGAGCGCGTTGCCCGCCGCATCGGCCAATGCGCCATCCGTGCGATTGGCCACCCAGCGCGAACCCAGCACGATGGCTTCGATCTCCTCTTCGGAAAACATCAGCGGTGGCAGCATGAACCCGGGCTTGAGCACGTAGCCCAGCCCCGGCGCACCCTCGATGTGTGCGCCCTGCGCCTGCAAGGTCGCAATGTCGCGATAAAGGGTGCGCAGGCTCACGCCCAGCGATTCGGCGAGCGACGCCCCCGCCACCGGATAACGGTGACGGCGCAGCAGTTGCATCAGAGAGAAAAGACGTTGTGTACGGGACATGGCGCGCATTATGCGCCCGATCAGAACGAAAAAAGCGCACGTTCAACCGTTCGGTCGAAACGTGCGCTTTCCCCATCAAAGGTCACGGCCGTAGCCCTGACCCTCGTTGCACTTGTCGCGGATTACTTCTGCCGCAATTGCTTGACGATCTCCGAGTTCACGTCGCCTGCCTGAGCGCCGTAGGCCACGCGCAGGTAGTTGGTCAGCTCGGAAATTTGCGCATCCGTCAGCCGCTTGTCGAAACCGGGCATGTCCTGCATGGCTTCGAGCCCCGGGAATTTCTGCGGCTCGATACCGTCGAGAATCGCCACGATCAGATTGCGCGGATCCTTCTGACGCACCGTCGAATTGCCCAGCATCGGCACGGCAACGTGCGGCTTGCCCGTGCCGTCCGCCGCGTGACAACCGGCACATACCGCGAGGTACATATTGCGGCCCGCGACGAGCTTGCTGGTATCCGGACTCGCCGGTAACGGCTTCGGTGCAGGCGGTGCATCGCCCAGCAGGTAGGTGCTCAACGAGCGCAAGTCATCCGGCGTCAGATACTGCGAGCTCAAGTGCACGACCGGATACATCTCGCCAAAGGCCGAGCCTTGCGGCGCAACACCCGTGCCGAAGAACGTCTGCAAGTCCTTCAACGTCCAGCCACGCGCAGCGAGCGCTTCGGGCGTCAGATCCGGTGCGGCGATACGGGCGAGCGCAGCACCGCCGAGCGGCTTCGCGCCATCGAGTTGCCCGAAGGTGCCGCGCGGCGTATGGCACTCCGCACAGTGACCGAGCGCATTGGCAAGGTAGCGTCCGCGCAACCAGTCGGCAGACTGGCCCTTCGATGCATCGGGCAACGTGTCCTTGAGGAAGATCCAGTCCCAGAAACGCATGCCGAAACGCATGTTGTACGGGAACGAGAGATCGTGCTTCCGATTGGCCACGGCGACCGGCTTCACCGACATCAGATAGGCGTAGATCGCATCGCTGTCGGCACGCGTCATCTGCCGGTACGACGTGTACGGCATGGCCGGATACAGCACCTTGTCAGGCGCTTTGCCATCGTGCAGCGCACGATAGAAATCGTCGGCCGTCCAGTTGCCGATACCGTTGGCCTTGTCCGGCGTGATGTTGGTGCCGTAGAACGTGCCGAACGGCGACTTGAGCGGCACGCCACCGGCAAACGGCGCACCGTCGGCGCTCGTGTGGCACGCCGCGCAATCGGCCGCGCGCGCGAGGTATTTGCCGCGTGCAACCAGTTCCGGCGGCGCCGGGTTACCCGGCGTCATGACGACGGCCGTTGCGTTGCCGGTTCCCGCAGCACTGGCAGCCGCCGAAGCACCGGACGCCGGCGCATCGGCCGCCATCGCACTCGTGACGAGCGACGGCATCATCGACGTCTTGGGTTGCGGCGGCTGCGAAGGGTCGGGGGGCTTGGGCGACGTCGAGTCGTTGCACGCCGCGAGCAGCAGCGCCGCCGCGACGCAAACCGCACTCGCGCCCAAGCGGCTCAGCCGGCTCAACTGATGCAGTGAGGACGGCAAGGACGAAGAGGTGACACGATTCAGGTTCATGGCGTGTCCTCTCACTTCGCGTCGGTCAGACAGCCGGGCGTCTTCAGAACGACGTCGCGCACGGCCTCGTAATAGCGCACATACCCGGTGCAACGGCAAATATGATCGTTGAGCCCTTCGGTAATGGCAGCCTCGAGATCGGCGCGCGCCACCGGTTTGCGTTTCAGTTTTTCGATGAGCACCGTCGCCGCGTTCACGAAACCGGGCGTGCAGTAGCCGCACTGGAAACTGAAGTGATCGAGAAACGCTTGCTGAATCGGTGCCAGCGTCACTTTGCCGTCGGCATCGTGGGTCGCATGGCCTTCGACCGTTCTCACCGTCTTGCCGTCGAAGTAGTTCGCGCCGGTGATGCAGGTGCGCACCGTTTCGCTGCTGCCGTCGGCATGATCGACGATCACCACGCAGGCGTGGCAAATGCCTTGTCCGCAGCCCAGACGCGAGCCGGTCAGCCCGAGCGTCTCGTGCAGGTAGTCGATCATCATCAGACCCGCCGGCACATCGGTTGGCCCATGCGAAACGCCGTTGACCTTTACCGTCACCGGCAAGACATCCCACGGCGCTTTGCCGTTGCCGGTAGTAGCGGGTGTTGCCTGCGCCGACGCGCCGCCATTGTCCAAGCTAGCGCCACTTGCCGCAGCCGGTGCCGAGGTGCCAGCGATCGATTGTCCTGCACCCGCTGCCGCGCTGCCCGCAGCGTTCGACGCCGCTTGAGGGGCGTTTGTCGTGTCCGTCATGCCAGTACCTCCTGGATCTTCTCCGGTGTCACCGGCAAGTCAGTAAAACGATGGCCGATCGCATGCGCGAGGCCGTTCACAATCGCGCCCACCACGGGAATCATCACCACTTCGGCGATGCCCTTGGGCACATCGGATTCGGAAATCGGTGGCAGCACTTCACCGGTCTGCGTCCACACGGCAACATCGGTTGCGCGCGGCAGGTGATAGCGGTTGAAGTTCCACGTGCCGTTGCCCGGGCCGTCTTCATAGAGCGGCAGGTACTCGTGCAACGCGTGGCCGATACCCATGGCGAGACCTCCCTGCAACTGACCGGACACCAACTGCGGCGAAATCTGATTGCCGCACTCCATGATGGAGTGGTGCGTCAGCAACTCGACCTTGCCCGTCGCCTCATGCACCGAGAGTTCGACCAGCGTGCCGACGGCGCTGTAATACGTCACCGCCGCGTTGTTGCGCTGCACCGGCGGGTAGAACACCCGCTTGCGGTCGATCACGCGATAGCCGGTGGCCGGCACGGGCGCTGCGACCTGCGTGGCAGAAGCGTTCGCCGCACGCGCTGCGGCGGCCGATTTCGCCGACGCATTGCTGCTGTTGCGATGACTGCCCTTGCCCGCCGGCGCTTGCACCGGTGCGGCTGCGGGTGTGGACGCCGGAGCCGCAGCCGGTGCATTGGCACCGCCCTTGCCGAAGCGCAACGCAATGCCGTCGACCGGCAGGCGCTGCGTCGTGCCGTCGCCCAGATCCCAGTCGGCTTCTGCCCACTGCCAGCGGTTGAATACGTGAACGGTCGCGCCCGTCACCAGCCCCATTTCGTGGGCCGTCTTCGCGATCATGGCCAGCGGCAACGCTTCCATGCCAGCGGCCGAGAGCTTGCCCTCGACCCAGCGCGCATCTTCCACACGCACCACGAGCGGTGCCGCCTGACCACCGCCAAGCCCCCGGCGCCAGATCGACAGCGCCGCCGGCCAAAGCCCTTGCATAAACAGCAATCTCGCCGCTTCGCGCGTGCTGTGCGTGAAATAGAACGCCGAATTCGTCGCGCTCGACGGCGACGCGTAACCCGGCGACCAGCGCGGGTTCGCCGCCAATTTGTCCTGATCGGCCTGCGACATCAGGTACGGGTCACCACTCGTGACAACGGGCAACTCCGGCCAGTCGGTGATGGCGATGTGCACGTCGGTAGCCGGCATGCCGAGCCACTTCGCGACGGCCACGGCCTGAGACGTCGATGTCCCCGTGCCGATTTCGGCCGCCGTGTGATGCAGGCTGATCTTGCCCTGATCGTCGATCTCCACCCGTGCGAACGAGGTCTCTGCGCCGGTGCCGAAGTCCTTCTGCACGCACGCGAAGCCCACGCCGTAGCGGCGGCCCGGATGCGCCGCTTCGTACTCGGCCTTCTTCTTGTCGCGCTGCGTCCAGAGCGGATGCGCCTTGGCTTTCGCGAGCACTTCATCGACGCGCACGGCACCCGCAGGAATCGCGCCCTGCGTGTTCTTCATGCCCGAACGAAGTGCGTTCTTCATGCGGAAATCGATCGCGTCCAGCCCCAGTTGCGCGGCCATTTCGTCGATCATCATTTCGGTGGCCGCCATCGACTGCAACGTGCCGTAGCCGCGTGCCGAGCCCGCGTCGATGGCGCGCGAGGCAATCGCCACGCTCGCCAGATCGCTCTGCGGGAAGTAGTAGATCGACTGCGCTGCCGTGGCGCCCACCATGGCCACCGACGGCGAGAAGTTCATGCGCCCGCCGCCGTTGCACTCCATGTCGGCAGCAAACGCCTGCAACAGACCGCTCGTCTTGTCGACACCGATGCGATAGCGCATCGTGAAGGCGTGGCGCTTGAGCGAGGTTTGAAACTGTTCGTAGCGGTCGTTAGCGAGCCGCACGGGCAGTCCGTCGCCGTACATCGCAGCGGCCAGCCCGTAGAACGGCATGTTGTAGTGGTCTTTCGAACCGTAGCCGACCGTGTAGCACGGGTAGACGATCAGGCGCTTGACCGGAAAGTGCCCCTTGGCCACCATCGCGGCCGCATTCTCGGCCACTTCGGACGGCGACTGTGTCGGCACGACCATGTGCAGCGTCTGCGTGCTGGCGTCGTACCAGCAGTTGGCGTTATCGGGTTCGAGCGCCGCCGTGTCGACCGACTGCGTGCGGTACTCGCGCGACATCACAAGCCAGTCGCCCGGCGGGTGCGTCAGCGACTCGCCGATCTTGCCCGCGTAGGCCATGCCCTGCTCGTCGAGCTTGCCGTGATCGTTACCGTCGGGCCACACCGGCAGATGCTTGCGCATCATGCTCGGGAAGATCGGTGCATCTTTCAGGCTCGAATAGATATCGTCGTCGTAGGCCGTCTTTCCGCCCACGCGCACGAAGCGGAAGGTGCCCCACGGATCGCGTTCCAGCGGGCCGCTCACTTCGCCGTAGCGAATGATTTCGTCGTGGAACTTGAGCTTGTCCTTGGCGAAGCGAAAACGCGCGAAGTCGTGATAGATCAGAATCGCCACGGCATGGCCGAGATAGGCCGGCGTCTTGCCCGCAGGCAACAGCATGTCGTCGCCATAAAACTCTGGGAATGCGACACCGTCGCGCGCCAGATCATCGGCTGTCACCACGCGATCGGGCTTCAGCCCGTCGTCGAGCCGCGCGAGATCGAAGCCGAGATAGGGCCGGTCGGCCTGCGTCGCGCGCAGCACGAACGCATGCGCCTGCTGCTTCGGCCAGCCGGGCATATCGGCGGCACGCACGTCGCGCGCGAAAATCTTCGCGCCGGTGACTTTGGCCGTGCCGTCGATACGGAATTTGGCTTGGCCCGTGGCGGCATCCCACGCGACCGGGGTGAGGTTCTTGTCTTCGAACAGCGCGGCAAATGCGCGGCTGCCGAGCGGGGCGATGTAGACCGAAATGCCCGCGATCACCGAGGCTTTGAGAAAGCCGCGCCGCGACAGGGCGAAGCCTGACGGACTTGAGGTATCGGGGGTCTGGGGGGTATCGGAAGCAGCAGATGAGCGAGCATCATCGCTCGACATTGCCGCTGGCGGACAGTGTTTTCTTGGCAGGCGCGGCATAAGCGTTCCGTCCGTCGGCCGGGGGTACGGCCTTCTTGTTTGGGGGGACGTATCACCAACACGAAACGGAAAACGGCACGCAAAACAGCACGATTACGATCACGACGCCTGGGGCAAAGTCATGACCCACGATGCTTGTGCGCAGTGCGCGACATTCATCTGCCGTGATGTCGTCGTGAAGTCTTATAGGACCACGCTTCATGAGTGACACCGGACACCTGAAGGCTACACGCCGCCTATGTGAATGACAAGGTGACGGATGACGCGCTGCGTGAGAACTGGCGCGGCTTTGCGCGCATTGCGCACCGTGCGGCGGGCAAGAGCGGGCGATATTCGGCGCGGATGATGTTGCTTATGCTTGATCGGAAATGGCGCTATATCCACTGGAATACGGCGCCATCCCGATATCGGCGGGCACGGCAAATTATTTTGTGCAGTGCGCTGATTTTTATCGTTTTTCTCCGGCTGCGTCCGACAAGTGCCGACGCGTTCCGGCAACTGCGCGCGCCGCGCTCAGACGATGCGCAATTCCATGCACGTGAGATCGAGCCAGCGGCCGAACTTCGTGCCCACTTCGCTGAAAACACCGACCGTGCGAAAACCGAGTTTCTCGTGCAAGCGAATCGACGGCGCATTTTGCGCTTCGATGCTCGCGATCATCACGTGGATGTTTGCGGCACGCGCGCGCTCGATCAGGGCACGCATGAGCGCCTCGCCAACGCCGCCGCCGCGCGCATTCTGGTGGATGTAGATCGAATGTTCGACGGTGTGACGATAGCCGTCGAATGCGCGCCAGTCGCCATACGAGGCGTAGCCGAGCACGTCGTCGCCACGTTGCGCAACGATGACAGGGAAACCCTTCGCCAAACGTGCGGTCAGCCACTCGCGACGATTGTCGAGATCGACGACGATCTCGTTCCAGATGGCCGTGGTGTGTTCCACGGCATCGTTGTAGATATCGCGAATGACGGCGAGGTCCGCGTCGGTGGCGTCGCGAACGGTGACGGCTGGCTTCATGATGAGGTTTCCACGCAAGGTGTAGCGATGACAATGATGTCTAATTTCGACGTCTAGTTTACTAGAAATTAATTTCCAGTAAACTGGACAGCATGGATATCAACGAACGCATCGCCCGCCGGGTTCGCGATTTGCGAAGTGAGCGCGGCTACTCTCTCGACACGCTGGCCGAGCGCAGCGGCGTGAGCCGTTCGAGCATCTCGCTCATCGAGCGCGCCCAGACGAGCCCGACCGCCAATGTGCTCGACAAGCTGGCGACGGCACTCGACGTCACACTTGCCTCGCTGTTCGACGAGAGCGCCGGCGACGATGCGCAGCCCTCGCCGATCGCGCGACGCGCCGATCAACCCGTGTGGACCGACCCCGACTCCGGTTACGTGCGCCGCAACCTCTCGCCCGCCGAAGCCTCGCCGCTGCAATTCGTGGAAGTGCACTTCCCGGCCGGCGAGCGCGTGGCGTACGACACGGGCGCGCGCGACAACGAAGTCTGGCAACAGGTCTGGGTCATCGGCGGCACCATCGAGATTACGCTGGGCAACACCACGTGGCGGCTCGATGCCGGCGATTGTCTCGCGATGCGGCTCGATCGACCGATCGGCTATCACAACCCGACCTCGGCGACGGCGCACTACCTCGTCGGGCTCGTTACGCTACCGTTCGTCGCTGCCCGGAGGGCAACATGACGTCATCCATTACCTTGCAACGGCTCGACGGCGCGCAAGCGCTGGCCGAAGTCGACGCGCTCGCCGATGTGCTGATCGACTGCGTGGAAGGCGGCGCATCGGTCAGTTTCATGCTGCCGCTCACGCGCGAACGTGCAACAACGTTCTGGCGCAAGGTCGCCGAGAGCGTGGCCCGTGGCGAGCGTGTGCTGCTGGTTGCGCGCACCCATGATGGCGAAGCAGGGAATCAAGGCAAGATCGTCGGCACCGTGCAACTGATTCTCGATCTTCCCGAAAACCAGCCGCACCGCGCCGACGTAGCGAAGATGCTGGTGCATCGCGACGCGCGTCGGCAAGGCGTAGCGCAGGCACTGATGGCAGCCATCGATGATGTGGCGCGCGCCGAGCGCCGCCATGTCCTCGTGCTGGACACCGTCTCCGGTGGCGACGCCGAACGGTTATATCAACGCAGCGGCTGGCAACGCGCAGGCGACGTGCCGAAGTTCGCGCTCATGCCCGACGGCGAATTCTGCGCCACGACGTTCTATTACAAGCACCTCTGATCTCTGAAGCATCACTCAGCGCACGGCCGCCAGTCCCTCCAGTAACGCCTTGTGGAACGCCACCGGGTCTTGCATCTGCGGGGCATGGCCCAGTTCGGGAAACTCCACCAGCGTCGAGCCGGGAATCGCCGCATGCGTCGCCTTCGCGAGCGCCGGGTAATGCCCGATGCGCGCCTGCACTTCCGGCGGCGAAAAATCTTTGCCGATCGCGGTCGTGTCCTTGTCGCCGATGAGCAGCCATGTCGGCACGCGAATCTGGCCGAATTCATACACCACCGGCTGCGTGTAGATCATGTCGTAGAGCAGCGCCGAGTTCCACGCGACGATGCGCTTGCCCGGTCCGCGATACATCCCCGCAAGCATCTGCACCCACGGCTCATAACGCTCGTTCCACTGCCCGGCGTAGTACGTCGCCTGTTCATAGCGGCGAATACTGGGTGCGCTCGTACGAAGGTCGCGCTCATACCACTCGTCCACCGTTTTCGACGGCACACCGAGTGCCTTCCAGTCTTCCAGACCGATCGGATTGACGAGCACCAACTGCTGCGTCTCTTCGGGATACATCAGCGCATAGCGCGCGGCGAGCATGCCGCCCGTCGAGTGGCCGACGATCGTCGCGCGGGTGATTCCCAGCGACGCGAGCAGCGCATGCGTGTTGTTCGCCAGTTGCTGGAAGCTGTACTGATATTGCGCGGGCTTGCTCGATTTGCAGAAGCCGATCTGGTCGGGGGCAATCACGCGATAGCCGGCACCCGACAGCACGTCGATGGTCTCGCGCCAGGTCGCCGCGCAGAAATTCTTGCCATGCAGCAGCACGACGGTACGACCGTTGGGCTGCGCCGGTTTTACGTCGAGATACACCATGTGCAGCGGCGTGCGCTGCGAGGTGAAGTCGAAACGGTTCACCGGATACGGATAGTCGAAGCCCTGAAGCTCGGGCCCATACGCCGGCCCCGCGTTGCTGTCGGCGCTATCGGCGGCATGGGCGGCCGACGGCGCGACGCCCGAAAGGGCGATCAAAGGAACGAGCGACGTCACGCCGGCGAAAGCGCACGCGCGCAATGCCGCCGCACAGTATCGGGAGACACGGCGCAGGCGCGTTTGAGGCATTGGGGTCATGGGAGCAAGCGTGCGATGGCACGCGAAGTGGCACAAAGCGGATGCCGGCGATTGTGCCACGGGCTCGCGCGCGGCGAGCACCACGCAAAAAGGCACGCCACCGCCTCCTGCTAACAGAGACTTATGGACGTGCCTTTGATGCATCAGCCCCCATCACTCAATGACAGGGCGACCCGGGGGGCTGAGTGACGGCTTAGTTACCGAAGTAGGTCGTACCGGCGCGTTGCAGGCCACCGACCGAACCCGGCGTGACCGGTGCCGCAGCGGCGGCCGGTTGTGCGCTGGGCACAGCCTTCGGGTAGACGGTGTCGTGTTGCACGACCAGACCGTCCTTCTGCGCCTGGATCAGTTCTTCGCGAACCTGAGCACGCGTGAGCACGCTGGTTTGCGGAACCCACGAGAATTCCGACGGGCCGTCAAAAGCATCGCTGGCGAAGGCCGAACCGGCCGACACAGCCAACATGGCGGAAATCAGGGCAGAGGTAATAAGAGTGCGCTTCATGGTGTTTCTCCTGTCTATTGAAAGGGGCGATGCTTGATTCATCGTCGACAATGACAGTCTATTCGTGTGCGAATTGATGATAAATACCATCAATTACAATCATTTATTTCATATTTAGAAATAATTGGATTAAACGGGGTCGCATTGATGCGCTTCGCCCCTACACGTCCAACAAGTCAGAAGCCAAGCCCGCCATTCGGCATAACCCTCAGGATTGAAGGGTTATACCGGCAGGTGCTACCCGCCCGATGTTTCACATATTCATCAACGCCGCAGCCGCATTGGGCGACGCATGTTTCGGCACCCGCAACGCTCGCGATGTGGGCACTCACGCAACAAGTTAGTGAGCGCGAACCCCGCTACGCCGGGGCTTATGGTATTTTTCACTCGCTTCAAACGCGCGTATAAGCGAGCCCTCGCTTCGGAAACCGAAAGAATTGTGCAAAACCGGACTGCATTCATCCGCGGTCCGCATGGCTGCCACAACTTTGACGCCTTGGGAACGGTTTTGAAGGGTCAGAAAGAAACTCTGTAAAATCCGCAGCGGCAATGGGGGCCTAGCGCCTCACTGGATACCTCGCCGCTCAAGGGAAGATAAGCATCAGATGAAAGCGCCCAGCAACCTGATTACTGGTGAAGTGCGGACGAAAATCCGCGGCATGATTCTCGCCTCGGAGCTCAAGCCGGGGCAGCGCCTTATCGAAGACGATCTGATCCAGTTGCTCGGCGTTGGCCGCACGCCGGTGCGCGAAGCGCTGCTGATCCTGCAAGGCGAAGGCTTTATCGCCCGCAATCGCGGTTGGGAAGTTCAGGGGGTCGATCACCTTCAGGTGAATGCGATCTTCGAAAGCCGTGCCGCGATCGAAGCGGAAACGGCGCGGCTGGCCGCCCGCAAAATCACGCCCGAAGCCTGTGATGCGCTTGCCGCGCTCATCGAGCAAATGGAGCCGAGCACCCATCTGCCGCGTCTGGCACTGAACCGCCTGAACAGCGAATTCCACGAATTGATCGTCAAAGCCGCCGATAACGTCGTGCTGACGCAGTTTCACGAGCGTATTCAGTTCTATTACTGGGCGCTGCGCATTCCCGTCATGTTCTCGGACGAGCAACTGAGCGCAACCAACGCCCAGCATCGCGAATTGGTCGACGCGCTGCGTGCGCACGATGAAGTGCGCGCCGCACAGATTGCGCGTCATCACGTTGAGACGACGATGGGCATCGTCGAGCCCGCCCTGCCGCGCTGAACCGCACGAGCGGCGGGTCTCAAGCGCGCCATCTACCTACATTCCCCATACAAGCTGCATAGACGCGCCCAGAAGGCTGCCGCCGGGCCGCGTCAAGGGCGTGGGCTACCTCGAATCGTCCGGCCGGTCAGCGCACCAGATAACCCGCCACGCGCCAGCGGCTGTCGACGCCGTAAAACATCGTGACCATTTCATGCGCGTCGGCCTTGTTCTCGAACGCCGTGTCGTACTGAATCACCACATACTCACCGTCGGGCTGCCCCGGAATGGCGCGCGTGAACACCGCGTCCGCCACCTTGCGTGACTTCACTTTGCCCAGCGGCGTGCGCGCAGCACTCAGGCTCTGCGCCCACGCGTCGGCCGGCAACGAGCGTTGAAACACGGCTGCCGCCTGTTCCCAGCTTTGTTCTGCGCGATTGATATCCACCAGTCCGAGCCAGAGATTCGCGGCTTCGAGTGCCGGTTTCACATCGCGGTTGATGTCGCTTGCCGGGGCACTCACGCCGCTGGCCGGCGTCGCAAACAGCGGCGGCTGGGCCGAGCGCCGTGTCATCGGCTCCTGCGCCTGCACCGCGGCTGCGCTCAGACCAGCGGCCACGGCAAGCGTGAGTGTCAGGAAACGGTGAAGGCAGGACATCGACATGACAAAAGCTCCAGAAGATAGACGGTAAACCTTAACCCGGCCATTCTACTGGTGTGTAACGCGCACAGCGTCGTACATTACAATGCACTACACATGCCCGCCTCCCCCCGCCGGCCTTCCCCATGTTGACGACGTCTCTGCTCGCGATCACTGCCCTGCTCAGCTTCATGATGTTGCTGATCATCGGCTCGCTGGTACGCTCGCGCGTCGCGGGAGTGCGCGAGTGGTGCTGGGCCAACGTGGCGGTGCTCATCTCGTTGCCACTGTTCGCCCTGCGCGGCCACGTCCCCGACTTCCTTTCGATTCCCGTTGCCAACGTCATGCTTGGCGGCGGCCTGCTGCTCTATTACGCCGGTTGTGCCCGCTACCTCGGCCAGTCACCGCACTGGCCGGTGCTCGGCGCGTCGCTCGGCGTGTTGGCCGGGTCCATGTTGTTCTGGTTCTACGGCAGCGAGAACACACAGTTGCGGGTCGTCATTGTCTCGGCGTATCACGCGGTGGTCCTGCTCGCCACGGCCGTGCTTATCATGCGGCACATCCCGCCACGGCGGCATCCCTATAACTATTGGCTCACGGCGGGACTCGCCACGGCATTTGCCATCGGACACATCGTGCGGGGTGCCGTGTTCGGCTGGGCACCCGCGCCCGGCCCCGAGCTGATGGGGGCGTCGACGTTCAACGCCGTCATGCTCACCATCGGCGCGGTCGTCATGCCGGCGATGACGATGGGTTCCGTCATGATGATTCACGACGCCATGCTGGCCACGGCGGAAGAAGCCGCCAATCGCGACTATCTGACGGGCGCACTCTCGCGCAAGCATTTCGATCTGCTCGCCCGGCAGGAGATGGCGCGGGCGCTGTCGCACGGCTGGCCGTTGTCGATCGTGGTCATCGACCTCGATCACTTCAAGCAGATCAACGACACCTACGGCCACGCGGGCGGCGACACCGTGCTGCGCGAGTTCGTCAAACTGGTGCGCGACGGTTTGCGCGAAGGCGATATCTTCGGGCGGCTGGGCGGCGAGGAGTTTGCCGTGCTGTTACCCGGCACCGATACGGCGGGTGCCATTCGCATTGCCGAGCGCCTGCGCGCGCAGGTGAGCCGGCATCTCGTGGCGGGGCCGTTCGGCGTCTGTCACTACACGCTGAGCGGGGGTGTCGCGACGTGGCACGAGCATGAGAGTCTGGAAGCGCTGTGCATGCGCGCCGACCGCGCCCTGTATGCCGCGAAGATCTCCGGGCGCAATCTCGTGCTCTCCGATGTACTGTCGAGCGACGAGACGGCGTCAGAGGCGGGTTGAGGCGTTAAGCGGTTAAGACCGGGCCGAATATCGACGTGCTGACGTGACTTGATGCGGGTCGGCCGCAACCGGCGTCAGTTGGCGATATCCGGGAAGAACTCGCGACGCATGCGCGCGACGTATTCCGTGAGATTCGGGTGATTGTCGATCTCGTCACGCAACAGATGCTTGAACTGCGGCGCCATCGCGCTCGCGATGAACGCAAATGCCGTGGCATCCGCGCCGCAAGGCGAATTTCCAAAGAAATACGGTTTGTCGCCGAGCAATTGGGCGGCCGCCTGAGCACCACGGGCCAGCAACTGCTGTTGCTCCGCGGGTGAGTAGCGCTGCGTGCCCTGACCTTGCAGCGTGGTGCGGATCTTGCGGCGGATGAACGATTCCGCCACCGGGCGCACCGGCCATGGAATCGACTTGAAGTACGACGCAGGACCCTTGGCGAAATTCTCGTCGTCGCACCAGCGCGCCTGCACCACATACCAATAGAAGTGATCCTCCAGCGCCTTCTCGAACATCCACGCCGCGCCACGCTGTTCGGGTGTCAGGCTGGCGTCGAAGTCGAACCCGTACTTTCGTTCGATGTGCAGGCGAATCAACGTCGAGTCCGGCACGATCTGCCCGTCGTCGTCGACAAACGGCAGCTTGCCTTTGGGGGCGCGCCGAAAGCCGCCGCGGTCCGTCTGATAAGGCAGCCCGGCCAGCTTGAGCAGCATCTGCGCTTTGATGACAAACGGGCTGGCATCGGGCAGTCCGAACGCCGGACCAAAGGTGTACAGGGTCAACATCTTGGCCAAACTCCTGCGCAAAAAGGGGATGAATACGGATGGCGCAGAGTATTACATGAGTGCGCGCCCCGGCGAACAATGTCGCGTCCACGTCACTCGCGCACTGTGATTTTATACAGTATCATGTCACCCAATCGAGGAACCTTCTCATGGAAACAATCGACTGGGATCAACTGGCGCTAAGCGCCGCCGAGCGGGATCTTGCGGGCGTCGTGCGCGAGATTGCCGCGCGTTATGCGCAGCATCACCGCACGCTCGCGGGTGAGCTGTCCGCGCGTGCCGAGGGCAATGACGCTGCCGCTGCCACCGCTGACACCGCGGCCACCACTGCCGCCAATGTCACCACTGCCGCCAATGTCACCACGACCGTCATGGCGCTCGACTGGCGCACGCTCGTGGCCATCGCCGACGAAGCCGAGGCGGACATCGGACTGCATGCGCGTCACGAGGCGTGGGTGCTTGCGCACGTGTTGCGCTTGCCGGGCGATGAAGCCCTGCGTCGCGCGGGCGAGTTGCCGGCACTCGACGCCAACGTCGACCTGCATTGGCCCGACGCGCCGACACCCGCCGTGTTCCGCGCCATCGTGGCCGCATTCGCTGGCGACGATAGCCCTGAAGACACCGCGAATTTTGCTGCGGCGAAAGGTATCAAGTCCACCCCACGTTCGTCATCGCCCCACGCCGGTGGCCCGGCATGCCCGGCCTGAATCCAGTCGATCTAGTCGATCCGGTCGACCCAGTCGATCCGGACGAGCTCGCCCGGTCGCTGTCTGCGCCGATGGTGTTCGTCGATCTTGAGACCACTGGCGGCAATGCGTTGTCCGACCGGATCACCGAAATCGGCGTGGTCGAGGTCGGACCGAACGGCATCGAGCAATGGAGTACGTTGCTCGACCCTGCCGAATCGATTCCCCCTTTCATTCAGCAACTGACCGGCATCACCAACGAGATGGTGCGGGGTCAGCCGTCGTTCGACACGCTGGCGCAAGGGCTCGCCGAACGGCTGCATGGCAAGTTGTTCGTCGCCCACAACGCGCGCTTCGATTACGGCTTTCTCAAGAATGAATTCCGTCGCGCCGGTATCCCGTTTCAGGCCGACGTTCTGTGTACCGTGCGGCTGTCGCGGCTGTTGTTTCCGGCCGCCGCGCGCCACGGGCTCGACGCGCTGATCGCACGCTTCGGCCTCGAACCGCTGGGTCGCCACCGCGCGCTCGCCGATGCCGATCTGCTCTGGCAGTTCTGGCAAAAGCTGCACACGCTCTATCAACCGGCGTTGATCGACCAAGCGGTACAGCGTGTGACCAAACGCGCCAGCCAGCCGCCACAGTTGCCGGACGAAGCCATCGACGCCCTGCCGGATACCCCCGGCGTCTATCTGTTCTATGGCGAAGGCGATACGTTGCTCTACGTCGGCAAGAGCGTCGACATTCGCGCGCGCGTGCGTTCTCACTTCTCAAGCGACCATCAGGTCGCCAAAGACTTGCGGATCTCGCAGGAAATTCGCCGCGTGGAAGCGCGGCGCACGGCGGGCGAACTCGGGGCGTTGCTGCTGGAATCGCAACTCGTCAAACAGTTGCAGCCGATTCATAACCGGATGCTGCGTCGCTCGGCCAGTCTCTATAGCTGGCAGATGGATGCGCAGAGCGACACGCCGCAACTCGTGAACGCCCGCACCGTGGACTTTGCCAGTGCGGGCACGCTCTACGGCACGTTCTCGTCGCGCAACCGGGCAGAAATGGCACTGCGGTCGCTCGCCGACGAGCATCGGCTTTGCTGTGCCCAGCTCGGGCTGGAGAAAAGCGAGGCGGGACGCCCCTGCTTCGGCTATCAGGTCAAACGCTGCGACGGCGTGTGTACCGGTGCAGCGCCCCTGGCCCCGCACACGGCGCGCCTGCGCGAAGCGCTCGCCACCCTGCAATTGCAGACGTGGCCCTACGATGGCCCGATCGCCATTGAAGAGCGCCGCGCGACTGCCGAAGGTGTCGTGGATGACGCCGACGGCCCCAACGTCGAATATCACGTGATCGACCGTTGGCAGTACCTTGGGAGCGTCAGTTCACAAGACGCCCTGAATGATCTGATCGACGGCATGCCGCCGGTGACCGGTTTCGATCCGGATATCTACCGCCTGCTCGGGCGACGTTTGGCCGCGTCGTCCCCGTTAGTGATCATTCACCTCACACGGCCGGCATTTCGCCTGAGTCCTGTCGAACCGCCTCAAGACGTTGCCCCCAAGCGAAAGGGTGTGGCGTTGTTGCGTCGCCGGTTGCCGCGTCCGGAAGACCCGGCACAGCGCCGCCTGCCCTTCGACGCGGAATAAATTCCCTCCCGGCGTATCGACACGGAACGCACCGGCCACCCACTGGCCGGGCGTCATCGCCTGCGCGCGCCCTGAAGACGCCGCCGTTCCTCCCCCGCACCGCTCCTCCCATTTATTTCCGCACCGCCGTCACCTAGGCAAAACCCGCCTTTGCACCGTACGGCATGAGCATATAAATATTAAGTATTTGCAAGACGCATGCTGATGGCCGAAGAATACGCAATCCGAATACAACAAGAATTGCCGTTTTTGCGGCCTCGGCGACGTCGATGACCGGACAACACGCACCGCACGCGGTGCCGTCGCGCCCCGCCCAACGCCGTCCCACCCCACCGAGCACGATGGAATTACGCCAACTCGAAGCCTTCGCGGCGGTCATGTCGACCGGTAGCATTACTGCTGCCGGACGCCTGCTCGGACGCTCGCAGCCCGCCATCACCCGGATGATTCAGGAGCTGGAAGCTGAAATCGGCTACGCCCTGTTCACCCGCAGCGGCCCGCGCGTCACGCCGACCGAACAAGGCTTTCTGCTCTTCGAAGACGTCGAGCACGTGCTCGCCGGGTTGCAGCAAATTCGTGCCCGCGCCGACGAGATCGCCCGGGGTCAGACCCGGCCGCTGCATATTGCGGCGACCTCGGCGCTTGCCGCCGGCCTCGTCCCCGCCGCCCTCGCGTTGCCCGGACTCGCGCGCGACAGCGCCCAGATCCAGATGCGCAGCACCTCGCCCGAGCAAGTCGTGCACGCCGTACTCACGGGTGCCGCCGACATCGGCGTGACCAGCCTGCCGCTCGAACATCGCGGCATCGTCGTGCACTGGATCGGCGAGTCGGCTTGCGTCGCCGCCGTGCGTTGCGACGACCCGCTTGCCGCCTACGACCGCCTGCCGCTGGCCGAATGCGTAGGCCGGCGCATCATCACGATGCAGAACCCCTACCGGCTGCGCCGCCGTCTCGATCAGGCGTTCAGCCAGGCGGGCGTCGCCCCGGTCGGATTGATTGAAACCAACGCGTCGATCAACGCGATGACTGCGGTGCGTGCCGGCCTCGGCATTGCCGTGCTCGAACCCGTGACCGCTTACGGTCTGCCGTTGGCCGACGTTGCCGTGCGTCCCATCGACGCCGACATCCCGTTCTTCTTCGGCGTCATCACACGCGACGCCCGCGCGCCATCACCGGCTGCGCTCGCCTTCGTCGATGCGCTGGCCGACGCCGCCCGCACGTTGCTGCCCGACTTCGTGCAGCGCGCCGCCACCGAACACGCCCAAGTCTTGCAGTCGCTCTACGGCGATCTGCCCGCCCCCAAGGAAGCCCTGTCGTCATGACCCAGTCCCCGACATCCGCCATCGGCCTGACCGCGCTCGAAACGCGCCTGCGTCAGGACCTCGCCTGGCTCGAACTGCCCGCCAAACGCTGGGTGCCTGCGCGCACGCACGACGGACAACCCGTGCTCGACGTCGCCATCATCGGCGGCGGCATGGCCGGTCTCGCGGCCGCCACCTCGCTCACGCATCTGGGTGTCGGCGCCGTGATCTTCGATCAGTCGCCCCGTGGCTTCGAAGGCCCGTGGGCCACGACCGCACGCATGGAAACGCTGCGCTCGCCCAAGCAACTGACCGGCCCGGCGCTCGGCCTGCCTGCGCTCACGTTCCGCGCATGGTTCGAAGCGCAGTTCGGCCTCGACGCGTGGGATGCCCTCGACAAGATTCCGCGTCTGCAATGGATGGACTACCTGCGCTGGTATCGCGACGTGCTCGCGATCGACGTGCGTAACGAACATCGCATCACCGCCATTACGCCGCTGAGTGGCGGGCAAGACGGTCTGGTTGCGCTGTCCGTGACGTCGCCCGAAGGCGACAGCACCGTCTATGCGCGCCACGTGGTACTCGCCACCGGCCGCGACGGTCTGGGCGGTGCGACCGTGCCCGCGTTTGCGCGTGACCTGCCGCGCCGCTTCTGGGCGCACTCGTCCGACGAGATGGACTACGCGACGCTGCGCGGCAAACGCGTGGGCGTGATCGGCGCCGGCGCGTCGGCCATGGACAGCGCCGCCACCGCCCTCGAAGCGGGTGCCGCCAGCGTTGATCTGCTCATCCGCCGCGACGATATTCCGCGCATCAACAAGGGCAAGGGGGCAGGCAACCCCGGGTTGACCCACGGCCATCTGAACCTGCCCGATGAATGGAAATGGCGCATTCGCCACTACGTCAACGTGCAACAAGTGCCGCCCCCGCGTGGCAGCACGCTGCGCGTGTCGCGTCATCCGAATGCCCGCTTCAATCTGGGTGCACCGATTCTCGACGTCACCCCGGTCGGCGACGAACTGCATGTGCGCACGGCCAAGGGCACGTTTGTGCTCGACTTCCTCGTCTTTGCGACGGGGTTCCGCATCGATATCACGAGCCGTCCGGAGTTTGCCCCGTTTGCGCAGTACGTGCGCAAGTGGAGCGACCGCTACGCGCCTGCGGCGGGTGACGAAGATGTCGAGCTCTCCGATTCGCCCGACCTCGGACCGACGTTTGAATTCCTCGAGACGACACCCGGTGCTTGCCCGGGCCTCGATCGCATTCACTGCTTCTGCGCGCCGGCTACGCTCACGCACGGTGCTGTCTCCGGCGATATCCCTGCGGTGAGCGAGGGTGCCAAGCGTCTCGCACAAGGGCTGGCAGGTTCGTTCTATCGCGAAGACGTCGAGCATCACTACGCCAATATGGAAACGTACGCCGAGCCTGAAGTTTATGGCGACGAATGGACGCCCGCCCCGCCGCCGCCCGCACTGAATGGTGACAACGGCCATGGTGACGACGGCGCCGCTCGCGAGGAGCGCATCGCATGAGTGCATGGATTCTCCGCCGCGTGCTGCAAGCGGTGTTCGTCGTCTGGCTGATGACGCTCATCGTGTTCGTCGGCCTGCATGCCATCGGCAACCCCGTCGATATCCTGATCGGTCAGGACGTCGATCAGGTCGACCGTGCGCGCATCATCGCGCAGCTTGGACTCGACCAGCCGTTGTGGCGTCAGTACCTGTCGTTTCTCGGCGGTGCGCTGCATGGCGAGCTGGGTAACAGCTTCGTCTATAACGTGCCCGCGATTCAGTTGATCCTGCAACGCCTGCCGGCCACGCTCGAGCTCGCCGTCTCCGCGCTGATTCTCGCGGTGTTCATCGGTATTCCGCTGGGTCTGTTCGCCGGGCTCTATCCGCGCAACCCGATCTCGAAGCTGCTCATGACGGGCAGCATCGTCGGCTTCTCGCTGCCCACGTTCTGGGTCGGCCTGATGCTGATCATGTTCTTCTCCGTGCATCTGGGTATATTGCCCGCGAGTGGACGTGGTGCCACGGTCAGCGTGTTCGGCGTGGAGTGGTCGTTCCTGACGATCGACGGCTTGCGTCACCTGATTCTGCCCGCCCTCAATCTGGCACTGTTCAAGATCTCGCTCGTCCTGCGCCTCACCCGTGCCGGCGTGGCCGAAGTGCTGCCGCAAGACTACGTGAAATTCGCACGCGCCAAGGGCCTCTCGCCGTTGCGTATCGTGGTCGTGCACGTGTTGCGCAACACGTTGATTCCGCTCGTGACGGTGCTCGGCATCGAATTTGGTTCGACGATTGCCTTCGCCGTAGTGACCGAGACCGTGTTCTCGTGGCCGGGCGCCGGCAAGCTTATTCTCGACAGCATCAACTC
Organism: Pandoraea sp. PE-S2R-1; assembly: GCF_002179865.1. Taxonomy (NCBI): domain Bacteria; kingdom Pseudomonadati; phylum Pseudomonadota; class Betaproteobacteria; order Burkholderiales; family Burkholderiaceae; genus Pandoraea; species Pandoraea sp. PE-S2R-1. Next base: position 127,397 of record NZ_NGUR01000019.1, read on the forward strand.
ACTGGACCGCCCGGTGATCGTGGCGTATCTCATCGTTGTGGTGTGCCTGTTCGTGTCGCTCAATCTGATCGTGGACGTGCTCTATAAGTGGCTCGATCCGCGTGTGCGCGTGGAGGCCGCTGCCTGATGTCGCTCAATCTTTCTCCGAATGGCGCGCCGCCTGTTTCACCCGCCGTCGAGCCCGTACCGGTGCGTCGCGAGTCGCCCTGGCAGCAAGGCCTGCACGAATTCCTGCGCTCCAAGAGTGCCGTGTTCGGTCTGGTCATCTTTGTCGTGCTGGCCGTCGCCGCGCTCGCCGCACCGTGGATCACGCCGCAGAATCCGTATGACCTGATGCAGCTCGACGTCATGGACGCACGTCTGCCACCGGGTACCGCCAACGGTGCCGCGACGTTCACTTACTGGCTGGGCACGGATGGTCAGGGACGCGATCTGCTGTCGGGCATCATTTACGGCCTTCGCATCAGCTTGGGGGTCGGTGTCGGCTCGGCACTCATCGCCGGTATTCTCGGCACGATTCTCGGTCTGGTAGCCGCCTACTCGGGTGGCCGCGTCGATGCGCTCATCATGCGGCTCGTCGATCTGCTGCTGTCGTTCCCGTCGATTCTCGTGGCACTGATGATCCTTGCGTATGTGGGTAAAGGCATCGGCAACGTGGTGCTCACACTCGTGGTGCTGGAGTGGGCGTATTTCGCGCGCACGGCACGCGGTCAGGCGCTCGTCGAATCGCGCCGCGAGTATGTCGAAGCCGCCCGCTGCCAGGCGATTCCGAACTGGCGCATCGTGCTCGGCCATATTCTGCCGAACTGCCTCCCGCCGCTCATCGTCGTGGGCTCGCTGCAAGTCGCACGCGCCATCACGCTCGAAGCGACGTTGTCGTTTCTCGGTCTTGGCGTGCCGATCACCGAGCCGTCGCTCGGCCTGCTCATCGCCAACGGCTACCAGACCATGCTCTCCGGCGAATACTGGATCAGCGTTTATCCCGGCCTCGCCTTGCTCATCGCGGTCGTCGCCATCAATCTCGTAGGCGATCGCCTGCGCGATGTGTTCAATCCGAGGTTGCAGAAATGAGCGGTGCGACGCCTTCTACTCCTACTAGTGCCGCGACGCCACTCACGCTGGAAGTTCGCAACCTGCGTACGCAATTCTTTACGCGTGCGGGCACGTTGCCGGCCGTCGACGACGTCTCGTTTTCGCTGCCGCCCGGCCACATCATGGGCCTCGTGGGCGAGTCGGGATCGGGCAAGTCAGTCACCGGCTTTTCGATCATGGGCCTCGTCGATGAGCCGGGTCGCATCGTCGGCGGCGAAGTGCTGTTTCAGGGGCGCGATCTCACGCGTCTGACGCCGGCCGAGCTGCGCCACCTGCAAGGCAATCGCATCGCGATGATCTTTCAGGACCCGATGATGACGCTCAACCCCGTGCTGCGCATCGACGTGCAGATGATCGAGGCCGTGCGTGCGCATCAACGCGTGTCGAAGTCGCAAGCGCGCGAACTGGCGCGCAACACGCTCGGCATGATGGGTATTCCCAGCCCGGACGAGCGCCTGCGCGCGTATCCGCATCAGCTCTCGGGCGGCATGCGCCAGCGCGTGGCCATCGCCATCGCGATGTTGCACCGGCCCGATCTGATCATTGCCGACGAGCCGACCACTGCGCTCGACGTCACCATTCAGGCTCAGATTCTTTCGGAAGTGCAGAAGCTTGCGCGCCAGCACGGCACCGCGCTGATCTGGATCACGCACGATCTGTCGGTCGTCGCCGGTCTGGCCGATACGGTGGCCGTGATGTACGCGGGCCGCATCGTCGAGCAAGGGGCGGTCGACGCCGTACTCGACGCGCCGCAACACCCTTACACGGCCGGGCTGATCGGCAGCCTGCCCAGTCTGAACAAACGCGGTCAGCGTCTGCGCCAGATTCCCGGCATGGCGCCGAATCTGCTCACGATGCCGGCGGGTTGCGCATTCGCCGCGCGCTGCGCCTACGCCACGGCGGCCTGCACTGTACGCCCCGAGATGACGCAGACCGCGCCGGGCCGTCTGGTGCGTTGCTTCCACCCGGGCGCCGCGCTGCAAAAGGAGATGGTATGAGCACCGCACAACCCAACAGCCCGCAGGGTCATCACGGCGCTGGCGGCAACCGTGCGGCTACCGCCCCGAGTGCCACATTGCCTGCACCTATCGTCGCGCTGCGCGGCGTCAGCAAGCGCTTTGGCGAGCGTCACGTCGGCCCGGCCGGGCGTCTGCTCGAACGCGTCGGCCTGTCGCATCCGCCCGCCGTCGTGCGCGCGGTCGATAACGTCGATCTGGTCGTCAAGCCGGGCGAAGTCGTCGGTCTCGTCGGCGAGTCGGGGTGTGGCAAGTCCACCCTCGGGCGCATGCTCGCGGGGCTGCTCAAGCCGTCGTCGGGTGAAGTACAGATTCATGGCCGCCCCGCCGACTCGCTGAGCGACGACGAAAAGCGCGATGCCCGCCTGAAGATCCAGATGATCTTTCAGGACCCGTATTCGAGTCTGAATCCGCGCCTGCGCGTCGACCGCATTGTCGGTGAAGGCGCGTTGGTGCATGGCCTGACCGATCGCGCGGGTTTCGACGATTACGTGAGCGCGCAGTTGCAGCGCGCCGGGCTCGATCCGGCGCTGCGTCATCGTTATCCGCACCAGTTCAGCGGCGGTCAGCGTCAGCGCATCGGCATCGCACGTGCGTTGGCCGTGCAGCCCGATCTGCTCGTGTGCGACGAAGCCGTGGCGGCACTCGACGTGTCGATTCAGGCGCAGATTCTCAATCTGTTCATGGATCTGCGCGAGCAACTCAAGCTCACGTACGTGTTCATCAGCCATGACCTCGGTGTGGTCGAGCATTTGTCCGATCGCGTGGTGATCATGTATCTCGGCCGGGTGGTCGAGAGCGCACCGGTCGAAGAAGTCTTCCGCCGCCCGAATCATCCGTATACGCAGGCGCTGCTGGCCGAGATTCCGCGTATCGACGTACGTCACAAGACGTTCTCGGCGATTCGCGGCGAGATTCCGAGCCCGATTGCGCCGCCGGGCGGTTGTCACTTTCACCCGCGTTGTCCGCACGCCATGCCGCGTTGCCGCACGGAAGTGCCGACGCTGCGCGGCGTAGCGATCAACCACGTGAGTGCGTGCCATCTGAACGACGTTTGATATCGCCGAATCACTACATTAGCTGCCTTATTCGAATCATTCGACGACGTGACCGGCCCACGGTCAGTGTCACGTCAGACCTTCTTTCATTCATCAACGACCAGGATTGCCGATAATGAAACGCTTCTTGTTGTCCTCGTTAGCCGCTGCATTGCTCGTGACGAGCGCCGCGGCCTCCGCACAAAACGCCCAAAGCTCGACCCTGCGCATCGCGTTTGCCGATCCGCTTTCGTCGCTCGATCCGCAACTGAACAACCACGCGGGCGACCGCTCGGTCGATCTGCATTTCTGGGATCTGCTCGTCGAGAACAAGTGGAACAAGCTGCAACCGGGCCTCGCCGTGTCGTGGAAGGCGCTCGACGCCAAGACGTGGGAATTCAAGCTGCGCCCGAACGTGAAGTGGCAGGACGGCCAGCCGTTCACGGCCGCCGACGTCATCTATTCATACACGCGCGCACGTAACGTGCCGGGCAGCGTGGCGACGTTCGCGGGCTACCTGCGCACCATCGAGACGATGAGCGCGCCCGATCCGCTCACGCTCGTCGTGAAGACCAAGATTGCAAACCCGGACCTGCCGCTGAACCTCGCGTCGGTGCATATCGTGAGCAAGCACGTGGGCGAGAAGTCGAACACCGACGACTACAACGCCGGGCGCGCCGTGATCGGCACGGGGCCGTTCAAGTTCGTGTCGTACACGCCGGGCGACCGCGTGGAAATGGTGCGCAACGACAACTACTGGGGTGGCAAGTCCGAGTGGGAAAAAGTCGACTATCGCTACATCAATAACGGTGCAGCCCGTACCGCCGCGCTGCTCGCCGGCGACGTGGACGTGATCGACAAGGTGTCCGCTTCGGACATTCCGCGTCTGAAGAAGTCGCCCAACGTGACGGTGTTCCCGTATCCGGGTCTGCGCGTGATGCTACTGCAACCGACGTTCCGCGACGGTCCGAACGATTTCATTACCGGCAACAATGGCAAGCCGCTTGCCAAGAACCCGCTGCTCGACGTGCGTGTGCGCCGTGCGCTGTCGCTCGCCATCAATCGCGATGCCATCGTGTCGCGCATCATGCAGGGCACGGCCAGCGAAGCCAATCAGTGGATGCCGAAAGACACGTTCGGCTACAACCCGGACGTGAAGAACATTCCGTTCGACGCCGCGCAAGCGAAGAAGCTGCTGGCCGACGCGGGCTTCCCGCAGGGCTTCAAGCTCACGATGCACGTGCCGAACGACCGCTATCCGCAAGGCCCGGAAACGGCGCAGGCAGTGGCGCAGTTCTGGACGCGCATCGGCGTGAAGACGCAGGTGGAAGTGGTGCCTTGGGCCGTGTACTCGGGCCGTGCGAACAAGAACGACTACGCCATGACGATGCTCGCGTGGGGTAACGGCACGGGCGAAGCGAGCTACGCGCTCGTGAACGTGCTGGCGACCGTGGATGCCAAGAAGGGTCTGGGCGCTTCGAACTGGGGCCATTACAGCAACCCGGCCGTGGACAAGGCACTCGACGCATCGACCGCCGAGTTCGACGAAGGCAAGCGCGAAGCGATCCTGCGTCAATCGGTCAAGGTCGTGTCGGACGACGTTGGCGTGATTCCGCTGTATCACTATCAGAACATCTGGGCCGTGCGTAAGGGCCTGAAGGTCACGCCGTTCACGAGCGATCGTACGGTCGCGATGCAAGTGACCAAGGCCGCGAAGTAAGCGGACGCCACGGGATCTATTGCCTTATGACGTCATCGCTCATTCTCACGGCAACACCCGCGGATGCACTGATCGACGTGCCGCGCCACCTGGTGGTGCGCGGCGCGGCGCCCGGTGCGCGCGTCACGCTCACCGCGCATACCGCGCGGGCGGGCGGCGTGGTGTGGCATGCCGAAGCCACTTTCGAAGCCGACGCTGAAGGCTGTGTCGATGTGGCGCGCGATGCGCCCGTCGCCGGCAGCTATCAGGGCGTGTCCGCCATGGGACTCATCTGGTCGCAGGTGCCCGAAGACGGCAAGAGCCGTGACGTGTTCCCGCAACCGGTGTCGGCACCGCTGGTGACGACGGTTGTGGCGCAGGCGGATGGGGGGGACGCCACCTCGGTTTCCGTCTCGTTCGTCCAGCGTCTGGCCGCCGAAGGCGTCACCCGGCGCGAGGTGCGTGAAGACGGACTCGTCGGCACGCTGTACCTGCCGCCGGGCGACGGCCCGCATCCGGCCGTGATGATTCTGAACGGCTCGGGTGGCGGCATTAACGAACCGCGCGCGGCGCTCTATGCGTCGCACGGTTATGCCGCCTTCGCGTTGGGCTATTTCAAAACGCCGGGGTTGTCGGACTACATCTCCAATACGCCGCTGGAGTACTTCGCCAAGGGCATGGACTGGCTTCGCCGTACGGTGAAACCGGCCCATGATTTCGTGGCGCTGTCGGGTCAGTCACGTGGTGGTGAGCTCGTGCTGCTGCTCGGCGCGACGTTCCCCGAAGCGGTGTCGGCCGTCATCGGTTATGTGCCGAGCGCGTTGATTCACAGTGCGCAGAACGCGTGCGACCCGGCACTCGGCCGCGAAGGCCCGACGTGGCTGCTGGATGGCAAGCCGTTGCCGCATATCTGGGAAAACAACCGGACAGCGTCGTGGGCACCGTTTGATGAAGGACCGCCGCCGCATCGTCATTCCAAAGCGATGTTGACGGCGCTCGACGATGCGGAAGCCGTGGCGCGTGCCCGCATTCCGGTCGAGAAGATTCGTGGGCCGGTGATGCTGTTGTCCGCTGAGGACGATGGCTCTTGGCCGTCGAGCCTTTACTCGAAGATGGTGACCGAACGGCTGGCCGAGCATGGCCATCCGTATCCGGTCGAGCATCTCGACTTCGCACGTGCCGGACACGCCATCGTGTTTCCGTATGTGCCGACGACGCAGCTCGTCTATGCGCATCCGGTTTCGGGCAAGATCAGCACCGGCGGAGGTGAGCCGGATGCCAACGCACTCGCCGATCAGCGTTCGTGGAGTGCCGTGCAGGCGTTCCTCGCGAAAGCTGTGGCCGAGCGCGCCCAATCACAAGGACAATCATGACCGCCAACACTCAATACGACATCGCTGACGATCTCGTCGACCGCGTGGCCGGGCTCGAAGCCGGCTCAGCGGCGCACACGCTGCGACATGCGCGCGACAAAGTTGCCGTCGCCACGCAAGGCAGCTACGAAGGGCTGTTCGATCCCGCACTCGAAGGCATTTCGCTGGTCGAGCGCCTGCTCGTCGCGCTGTATGCCAGCAGACTCACGCCCTCACCTTCGCTCGCTGCGCACTATCGCGCTGAATTGGGCAAGCATGCCGTTGATGCCTCGCAACTGGCCGCCGTCGAGAATGGCAAGCCGGAAGACGTGACGGATGCCCGTCTGCGCGCGATGTTGATCTTCACGCGCACCTTGATCGAGAACCCGGTTGCGGGCGACAAGGCCGCATTGCAGCAACTGCCGGCAGCAGGTTTGACGACACCGGCGGTGGTGGCACTTGCCCAACTGATTGCGTTCCTGTCGTACCAGACGCGTCTGGTGGCGGGTCTGCAAGCCCTCAAACAACTGGCTCCGCGGGAGACAACAGCATGAGCGAGATCATCCGTTCGCACGGTTTTACCAACGAGTCACTCGACTGGGACGCGTGGCTCGACGTCGTGGCACTCGACAAGGCCACGCCGGAGCAGGTCGCAGTGCTGGAGGAGAGTCATCCGAAGGCCAAGACGTCGGATTACTACCTCTTTCTGGTGCATCAGCCGGAAGTGCTGCGCCAGCGCTCGGCGGCGTTCAACGCGATCATGTACGCGCCGGGCGGAATGCCGCGCGCTGAGCGCGAGTTGTCGACGACGGTGGTCTCGCGCATCAATGGTTGTGTGTATTGCGCGTCGGTGCATGCCCAGCGTTTCGAGCAACTGGCGAAGCGAAACGATGTGATCCGGGAGGTGTTCGACGAGCCGCGCACGGCGGGAACGACGGCGCGCGAGAAAGCGATTGCGCAGTTCTCGATCGAGCTAACCGAGACACCGGGTGATGTACGCCCGGCACAGTTGCAGGCGCTGCGTGAAGCGGGGCTGACGGATGCAGAAATCCTCGACCTGATCCACTCGATCGCCATCTTCGCGTGGGCGAATCGCCTGATGCTGAACCTCGGTGAGCCGGTGTTCCCTGAGGAAACGGCTGCGGTGTGAGGTGTAGAAGCTTCACTTACCCGTAGTGATGACGCGCTGTCCTCTCTGAGGCAGCGCGTTTTTGTTTCGCCGGAGCGCTTTCGTTCTTTACGTCCTTTCGTTCCAACGACGAGATTCCAGGAAGCGCCGGCGCCAGACATCCACGTGCCGGCTCAGACTATCCCGGCCCATATGAAATTCGCGGCGCAGTTTCTCGGGAAGCGAGCGTTGCGCTTTCTTTCTCCCGGTGATGGTGGTGTCGACAATTTCATCGCAGTGAGAGACGACTGCGGGCGACGTCGAGATCATGCGGATACCGTGCTCCCAGTTCCGATTCAACATGTCGTCAACGGGGTGCACCATGCGTTTGCCATAAGTGAGAAGCGTCAGCGCAGCATCCCTGCGAATCAGGTAAGCCTGCGTTCCGCCGGGCTGCTTGCGGTGGTCATGCAGAATCGCGCCATCTGGGAGCTGTCCCACGGGCCACCGGCCTGCGTCCCCCCCTTCATTGAGGCGAGCAATCCCCCAGGGCGTCGTCGCATCGAGTGTGTAGCTCAAGCGTGCGGCGAAACCGGGCGCAAGTTGGACGTCATCCTCGAGCACGCACCAGATGTCGTTATTCGAGTCGGCGAGCTCCTGCCACACACGATAGTGGCTGTCATAACAACCGACTTCACCCAGTGTCAGGTGGTTGCCATAAGTGCGAAGACGCGTTTGCACGTCATAGACAGCCGGATACTCACTCACGCGTTCGGCGTTGAAGAAGCGAAACGGCACGCCGGCGCGTTTGAGTTGTTCGGTAATGTGGGCGCGACGCGTAAGACTATCGGTCAGCGAGATGACGACAACGGGTGGGAGCTTTGTCCCGGGGTTCGAGAGTGGATTCATCGTGTGCCGGGCAGCACTGCGCGTGAACATACGCTTCAGCGATGCCCATATCGGTCAATAAAACAACCGTCACGATAGCCCCCGAATATGTCATCTCTCGTATCTTTCAAACGATTACTCGAACCGAGTAACGAGAATCCAGCTTTTCAGGGTAATGGATTAAAGCAACCCAATCTCCATCGCCCCGCTACGGTGAACCGTTAGTTCTGCACATGAAGAACAGCGGATTTTAAGCGCAAGTGATAAAAAACTTGGCGCGGAAATTGGCAGAAAATCTGATCTTGCTAATCAGAAGAAGCCGCGCATCAATCCGCAGCGGTACGATTCTGCGACGTTATGGAATTCCGGTCGCGCAAAGC
>NZ_NGUR01000020.1:0-21276 GCF_002179865.1 Pandoraea sp. PE-S2R-1
CTGATCAGCGTGCCGTTCCAGTTCAATTACGATTCGGATGTTGGCCCCAACCGCGACGGCAACAAATTCTTGATGAATTTTCAGCCGGTGGTGCCGATCCATCTGAATCAGGACTGGAACCTGATTTCGCGGACGATTCTTCCTGTGGTGTCACAGAACAATGTGGTACCGGGGGCTGGTTCTCAGACCGGGCTTGGCGATGTGGTGCAAAGTCTGTTCCTATCTCCACAGAAACCCACTGCCTCTGGCTTGATCTGGGGGGTAGGGCCGGCCTTTCTCATTCCGACCGGCACCGATCCGTTGCTCTCGTCACGTAAATGGGGGGCGGGCCCGACCGCAGTCGTCTTGATGCAATCGTCGGGATGGACATACGGGATGCTCGCCAATCACATCTGGTCCTTTGCCGGCCCGGAGAATCGCGATTCGGTCAGTTCGACGTTCTTGCAGCCCTTCCTCACTTACACGACGAAAACGGCATGGACGTTCGGGGTCAATACCGAATCGACATACGACTGGACGCACAGGCAATGGTCGACCCCCATCAACGCCTTTGTGTCGAAACTGGTCAAGATCGACGGTCATCCCGTTAGCATCGGCGGTGGGGTTCGCTACTGGGCTGCGAGCCCTGACGCCGGTCCGCACGGCTGGGGTGGGCGCATCATTATCACGATGCTGTTCCCCGGTTGATACCGCATACCTATCGATGGGCATCGATGTGGCGCATGGCCCCGGTCAGAACGCCATTTATATCCAGATCGGCAGTGCGTGGCGTTGAGGTTAGTGGCGCTGCGTCGCGTGTCTTTGCGATGCGCGTGAATTGCCTCAAAGGGCAAGCGGATTGCCCGACTCCCCGACTCCCCGATGGCACGTTGAAGACAAGCACGTGACACTAGCGCCAGGGTGACCCAACGGTCAGCTTTTCCCGATGCGAGACAGGGGACTTCAATCATGAATCGTTGTAAGGAGGGGGTGGCCGCACTGCGCGCTGCAGTGTTGCTTATCACTGCAATATGCACACCGGCGCTGGCCGCAGAGACGAAGGTGATATCCGTTGAGACGGTGCTTGCCACTACCCCTGCCCCTTCCGCGTCACCCGCCCCGCCCCTCGCCGACGCGAGCGTTCCGTGGGAATTCGCCATCACCCCTTATCTCTGGTTGCCGAGCGTTGGTGGATCGCTGCGGTTTTCCCTGCCTGCCGGCAGAACGGATGCGGACACTGGCCCTTACAACTATCTGGAACACCTGCGTTTCGCGTTAATGCTGCAAGGCGAGGCGAGAAAAGGAGACTGGAGTCTTCTGGCGGATGGCATCTATCTGAATTTCGGGCGACACGAAAGCACGAGCAAGACGATCAACGGCGCGTTCGGCGCAGGTGAAACCCAGCAAAGTGCCGAAACAAGCCTGAGCGGTACGCTGATTCAATTGGGCGGCGGATACACGATGGTGCGGCGCGAGTGGGACAACGTCGATGCGGTGCTTGGGGTGCGGTATCTCGGTGTGGAGGCGACATTGGACGCGTCCGCCGTCGCAAGCGTCGAGCGTGGCCTGGCCGCGAGCCCCGCAGTCAGCGCCTCGGAGCGCCAGAATGTGTTCGACGCCTTCGTTGGTGTGCGGGGGCGCGCCTTGCTCTCCAGGGACGGTCGCTGGTATGTGCCGTTTTATATCGATGTCGGTACCGGGACCTCGAGGGTGACCTGGCAGGCGTTGAGCGGGATTGGCTATTCGGCGAAGCGGGTCGATATCAGCCTGACGTACCGGTATCTTGTCTTTTACGGTTCCGGTGATCAATTGGTGCAAAAATTGCGTTTCAACGGCCCAAGTCTAAACGTGACGCTCAGATTCTAGCCACGTCGTTGCTGCTGATACATGCACGCCGATTCCCCAGAGGGAATCTCACGTCTTACAGGGTCACCCACCCCTTGCTGAAGCGCGAAGCGCAAAGGGTAGGTGACCCGCCATCTCAGGCGCCTGCGCCGGCTGCGGCGCGTGCGTCGGCAATGGCCTTGTCCCGCTCGGCGCGCGCTTGCGCGACCTTGTCGTTATAGACCTTCTTAGCAGCGGCGACTTTTCGGTCGTACGCCTTGTTCGCCGCGCGGATCCGGTTGTGCATCTGCACTAACGCGTCGCCGCTTTGGCCTGCGGCGGCCGGTGCAGTGGCTGCCGGTGCTGCGGGTGCCGGTGCGGGGGCAGGCGTCTGCGCCAAGGCGGCGCTGCTTGCCAGTACGGCGCTGAGAAGGACGGGGATGAAAAAGGCTCGCTTCATATTGCATTCTCCAGAGTGGTGAATCGGGAACCTGCGTGGATAACGCCTGCTGCTGTCATCGGCTGAGGCATCAGAATCCGCTCTCACGGATCAACGCCGCTGCCAAATGGGTGACGCCTTCGAACAACAAACTGCGTCGCATGCCTTCGATTTGCAACTGACCGCGCGTCTCCCACAGCGAGGGGGGCGGCGCATCGAGCTTGATAAGCAAGTGGAATACCGGCGGATTCGGTATCAAGGCATCGCGCTCGGTCGACACGGCGAGCGGCCCCTTGTAGCGCGACGCCAGCATCGGGTGGTCGAGTTGGCGTGCGCGTGTGGTGTCGACTGCCACCACGCGCCCGGCAATCGGCGACACGTGACCGGTCGGATAGAAGCGGGCCTCGTCGCCAACCTTCAGATACCGAATCGAATCGGGACCGACGTAGGCGTCCACCTGCCAACTGTGCGGATCGACCAACACACCCACGGCCGTCTTGGGGTTGATCCACTGGTCCGGCCGCCAGTCAGGATTCACGTCCATCCAGCGCCCCGCAAACGGGGCCGTCAGGCGCAAACGGGCAATTTCGGAGTGCGCGGCCGCCGCTTCTTCGTATTGCACGCTCAAGCGCTCGCGTACCGAGGTTTCCTGATTCAGACCGTTGGCATCGGCAATTAGCCCGGACAAGCGCGCTTCGTAGCCGCGAATGCCAGCTTCGCTGCTGTTCATCTTCGCGTTGATGTCGGGCTCTTCCATCGCCATAAGCACTTCGCCCTCCCGCACGTTGCCCGCTGCCCGAATCATCTGGATGCGTGCCGGGAACGGCACGAACACCCGCAGCGAGCGCTCGACGCGTGCCACGCCGTCCGCATGAATCTCCATGTGCCACGGAATGGCGAGCATGCCGAGACCGAATAGCGCGATCGCACCGAATGCGAGTTTTCGGCTGTGGCGGATGCGCCGCCGCTCGCGCCACCAGTGACCCAATTCGCGCGCTACCGGCAGCGCGATGAACCAGCAGACTTCGACGGCGAACAGGAAGATGCCGAGCAATTTGAAGAACACGAAGTACACGGTCACCGCGATGCCGAGAAAGAGCGTAAAGCGATAGACCCACGTGACGAACTCGAAAGCCACCAACGCACGGCGTTGTGCAGGAGGGAAGGGTTCCGGCCACGGATCGTCCAGACCGAGTAGCGTGCGCCTCAGACTGACCCGCGCGAGTGCAGAAGCCCGCTGGTGAAGATTCGGGAAGTCGAGGAGGTCGGAAAGAATGAAGTAGCCGTCAAAACGCATGAACGGGCTAGCGTTGATCGCCAGCGACAGCACCCAGCTGGTGGTCGCCAGATAAAGCAAACCGTTGCGCAGTGGGCCGGGGTCACACAGCGCCCACGCCAAGGTGGACAGGCCCGCCAGCGACAGCTCACACAGAATGCCTGCCGACGCGATGGCCAGACGCTGACGCGCGCTGCGCAGCTTCCAGCTCTCGCCGGTGTCGGTGTAGAGCATCGGCCACATCACCACGAACGCGATGCCCATGTGTGCCACCTTGAGCCCCAGACGCGTGGCGACGACCGCGTGCGCGAGTTCATGCAGCGTCTTCGCGACGATCAGCGCGAGTGCGAAACTGAGCACGCCGTCGACCGAAAACGAGTCCACGACGGCCTTCGTGAAGACGTCCCATTGTTGAAGCACCAGCACGATGCCGAGCACGCTGGCGAGCACGATGGCAATCGGCGTCGCCGGGGTAAAAAGCCAGCCCAGCCGCTTCGTTAGCCCCGCAAGAAAGCGTTGCGGTCGCACCAGCGGAATGCGGAAAAACAAGTAATGATGCAGCCACCAGCGCCAGGTCAGCCAGCTTGTGCCTTTCAGGCTGCGGTGCAGGCGCGCGTACGCCTGAGCCGTCGGCTTGAGCAAGCTGTGCTGCTCGAGAAACGCACGGAACGCGAGCACCTGATCGATCACGGGGCGCAAGGCCGTCGCCGCGGCAATGTCGTCGCAGATGCGGGCAGGCGGCTGGTCCCAGCGCAGCAGGCATTCGAATTCGAGCCAGCCGATACGGTAGAAGCGATTGGCGACGACGTCGTGGATGACCCACGCCGGTTCACCGTTGCGGCTAGGGGCGGCTCCGTCCAGGCGCAGGTCGTCGCGCAACGCGGGCGAGGGGGATTCCGGATCGATCGGCATTACAGTCCGGCCCAGGCGCGCAGCGACGCCAGCGGGCGCCGCAGCAGGTAGTAAGCGAGCGCTACACGCTGGCCATGCAGCTTGGCGGTACCGTGCAGTCCCAGCCGTGCATGGTCTTGGGTGCCGTCGATACTGGCTAGCAAACGATACGCAACGATGCCGTCGTCGGTTGGCTTGGCTTCATAACTGGTCTCGACGATCTTGCCCTGTAGCGGCGACAGCGGCCATGCAGTGAGGTACAGCGTGACGTCGTCACCCGGATCGAGTGCGATAGCGTCTGCCACCGCGAGATGAATCAAGATTGCGGGCTTGGCGGGATCGGCCAACTGAAGAATGCGTTCGCCGGTGACGACGGGCTTGCCGATCCAGTCGTTGGGATCGCTGTACACCACTACGCCGCTTTCCGGCGCGAACACGCGGGTGCGCTTCAACTGCGCCGTGACGGCGGCCAACTCGGCGCGCCGCTGCTCCGCCACGCCACCGAGCACGGTCAAATCATTCTTGCTCTGCGCGTTATCGAACGCGCGTTGACTGGCGGCCGTCAACTCGGCGTCGGCAACGGCAACCTGCCCGCGTAGCACGTCGACACGGCTGCGCAGCGATGTCTCGTCGAGTGTGAAGAGGGGGGCGCCAGCCTCCACGCGTTGATTCGGTCGTACCTCCAGAGACGCAATGACGCCATCGATCGGCGAGCTGATGATGCGCGCGTCGCTCGACACGATTTCGGCAGGGGCCAGCACGGTCTGCCGTACAGGCACGAGCAACAGAATCGCGATGACCGCGCACGCGCCGATCACTTGACGCCGCGTCGGTCGCCAGCCAAAGCGCACGCTACGGCGCGCGAGTGCCCACCAGCAGTATCCCCACGTGCGCACGACACCGTGCAGCACGGTGGTGAAGGCCTCTGTGGGCGGTGTGTCCAGTAGCACGATCAGAAGCGCGAGGCGCTTGCCGCCCGGCGCATGTATCGGCACGCACCACACGCCCTGCGGCCACCAGTCTGCCCACCCTTCGGCAATGTCAGGCGGCGGTTCGACGGCGTCTCGCGCGATCCAGCGCGGCTCCGGCGTCGTGCACTGTGTGCCGATCCAGACGCTGGCGCGGTTCAGCCACACCAGATACGGCGAATCTTCGGTCGGCAAGGCCAAGCCCGAGACGCACAATAACTCGCACCGCTTGCCGTGATCGGCGAAGACCAGCGCTTGCCGGAACGGCAGTACGGCGTGCAAGTCGTTGCCCATCGTGAAGGCGAGGGCGTTGATGGAATCCGCCGCCATGGCGCGCTCACGCAGCGCGTCGAGAAACTGGAGCAATGGGTTGGGCGGAAAGGGCGCGTTCATTGCGGATTCGGAAAGCGTGCAATGCCGCTCATGCCCGCGACCAAATCCTGCGGCGTGCCGTCGAGTTGGGCTTCGAGTTCAACGGTTTGTGCGACTGCGTCGACGCGTGAATTGACCGCGCTCACACGTGCCGGATACGTTTTGCCGGTTTCGTTGATGGTGATATCGAGGCGGCTGCCCGGGCGCAGCTTGACCAGTAGCGCGGACGGCACATTCAGACGCACCTTGAGCGCGCCGTCGCCGACGAGATCGACGATGGGGGTTCCCGCTGCCACCGTTTGATAGGGCTTCACATAAACCTTGGCAATGCGTCCGCTGAAGGGCGCGCCGACCTGACAATAGCCCTGCTGGGCCTTCGCCAGTGCGAGGGCGCCTTTGGCCTTTTCCACTTCGGTGGACGCGAGCGCGACCTCGATATCGCCTGCTGCTTTCAATTCGCGCAAGCTGCGCTTGGCCATCAGATTTTGGTCGGCCATGTTCAACTCGGCCTTTGCCACATTGGCGCGTGCCTGCACTTCGGCGCAGTTCATCCGGGCGATCACGGCGTTCTTGGCGACCGATTTTCCCAGCGACGCTTGCAGGTCGACGATGGTGCCGTTCATCTCGCTCGAGAGCGTGGTCTCGAGATTCGGCGCGAGCAAAACGCGGATGACGTTCGGGTCGTCGGGCCTGTCGTTGCCGCCTGTGGGTTTGGCGCCCAGCGCCGGGGCCGCGGCCAACACCAGCCATGCGGCCATCGCAGGTATCCAGGCGCGCAAAGGGTTACTCCTCTGATTTTGCATAGGCGGCTTCAACGGGCTGGGGAGATTGGGCCGTCGGGGCGGGCGCTGGGATGCCCTCCGGGTTTTGTTGCTGCTGCGTCATCGTGCGCTCGATCTCTTTGGCGAGCGTGGCAACGTCGTCCTTGGCGATGGCGTCCGGCATCACATCGAAACCAAGCGAGTTGTAGACGCGACCCCAGGCGGCTTGGGCATCCGAGTACGCGGCTTCGCGCTGGTAGCGCGACAGCAGGTAACGCCCCTCTGCCCGAATGACTTCGAGTTCTGAGCCGAGCGAGACGGTGTGCGCTGCGTTGGCATAGTCGAGCAGGTCTTTGTCGACGCGCAGGCTGTCGTCGGCGAAGCTAAGTTGCTGGCGCGCTAACTGGTAACGCAGCGTGCCGATGCGCACCTGCGTAAGAATCGCCATCGACAGGGCGAGTCGGCGCGTTTGATCGGTCTGTTGTTGAGACGCTTGTTGCGCGTTGAGCGAAGGCAGTTGCAGCAGCCGGAATAAGTTGACCGACACGCGCACGCCGATGGCCGCCCAAGCGTTGTTGTAGAGGTAGGTGTTCGAATCGTAGTTGGTACTCAAGTCGATACCGATATTCGGCCAGAGCTGCGCCTTGGCAATGGCGATATCGTTCTCGTTGACGCGCTTGCGATACCACTCCTCCATAATTTCCGGCCGGTTTTGCAGCGCGAGCGTCTCCAACGTCGTCACCGGAGTGGAGAGGTTCGGCAGCGTGCCTTCTTGCGTATCGGCTAGGACGAGCGGGGTGCCGGGCGGCAGCGACATCAACGCCGAGAGTTCGGCTTGCGCGAACTCGAGGTCTTGGCGACGGATGGTCAGCAGCGAGATCGAATCGATCAGCGCGCGCTGGTACGCGAGAATGTCTTGCTTCGGCATCAGGCCTTTGCCTTCGGCCTCGCGTGCCTGCTGCAACGCCGTTTGGGTGCGTTTCAGAAGCTGGTCGACTTCGGGCTTCAGACGCTGAGCGGAGAGCGCGCGCCAGTAAGCGTTGCGCACATCCTGCAATACGTTTTGCGCCACCTTGCGGCGGCGTTCCTCGGCCATCAGCATCTGGTCGGCTTTCTGCTGCGTCCGGTAGTACGCCATGCCGAAGTCGATCAGATTCCACGACATGCCGAGCGAGGCCACTTGGTGATAGCGCTCCTCCGACGTCGATGCCCGCAAGCTGACCTGACGGTCTTCAATACCGATCGAGGTGCCGCCAGAGTCGTTGTTGCGTCCCAAGTAACCGGCCGAGGCCACAAGCTGTGGCAGCAGCGCATTGGTCGAGACATCGCGCAGGTTGGCCGCCAGCGCGCTCTCCATGAGCTTGAGGCGGTAATCGAGGTTGTACTTCAGTGCGCGGGCCGCCGCCTCGTAGAACGTGATGGGGCCGGTGACGGGCTCCTGCCCGTCGTACATGGCGATCTGATCGTCCACGACGCGCTGCTTCACCGAGTCGGCAGGCTCCGGCTGCGGATAGAGCGAAGCACAACCCGACAACACGGCGAGTGAACACACTAGCGCGGCAGCGAGGTGCGTCGCCCTGCGAGTTGGCAAGACAGGCGTCTTGCTACGATGGCTTGCGTTTGTGCGTGTCACGTTGGGTGTCCCGAATGGCAGGCAGCTTCTTCGCTGCCGTTTGCAATTGCGAATGAAAGCCCTCTGCGGTCTTCGGTGCTTCTTGCTCCGCAGGCGGATGCATCCCCTGCGTCATATGATTTGCCAGCGCCGCAAACACCGACGGATCGGCCAGTAGGCCGTCGGCCGAGAGACTGACGCGGCCATGTCGGCCAAAGATCCACGCGTCGTCGAAGTCGTTGACGATCTGACTGTTGCGCACGACGCGGCTCACGAACTGACCCGGTGCGAGATCCGGCACGCGGCTCGACGCCGAATCGTCGAGGCCCGTCAGCGGCCAGCCGATCTGGCTGCCGTCGGCCTCGCGCGAGAACGAGAGTTCGCGCAGGGCGTTCGCTTCGACTACGGGTGTCACGAACACTGTGGGGATGAAGCCCACGTTTTGCGGCGCGTTGTCGCGCGGCACGAGACTTTGGTCCCAGTGCGGCCCGTTGTCGCCGCTCGGCGGAATGTACGGTGCCGAGATGTCGAGATGCAGCGTCAATTGGGCTTGCGCGGTCTGTCCGGCGAGGTCGCTCACGGTGTAAGTGAAGACGTCCTGCAAGACTTGCCCCAGTCCGGCAGCGGTAAGTACGGTCGGGTTGGTCAGGTCGATCGCATAGGTGTAGCTGCCGTCGGCATTGAGCACGAGCGTGCCGTAGCGGCCCGCGAGTGCCTGCCCCGGGGCCGTGGCAACACCCCCGCCCGCAGCCGGACGCACCCCCACCACAGTGAGCGCGTCGTTCGCATCGACATCGGTGTCGTTGATGAGGACGTTGCCGTGGGATTGCGGTGTCGGTGTCTGGTCGCTCGCCGTGTTGCTGTCGTTCTGAGCGACAGGGGCATCGTCGGCGCCGCGGATGGTGATCGTCAGCTTGGCCTGCGACGTGGCTCCGGCCGTGTCTGTCATCCGGTAGACGAAGACTTCGGTGAGCGTGTCGCCGTTGGTCCGTAGCGCTTGCACGGTGGCGTTGGCGTTGTCCACCACATACGTGTAGCTGCCGTCGGCGTTAAGCACGATCTGGCCGTATTGGCCGGTGAGCGCCGTGCCTGCCGTCGCCGTGGTGCCCGCCGCGTTCGACAGATCAACGACATGTTTGGACTCACCATTCGCCACGCTATCGGTGTCCGTGTCGTTATCCAGCACATTGCCCGTGGCGTTTTGGCCCGGCGTGCCGTTGTTCACCCCACCCGCTTCGAGCGCGCTGCCCGTGTCGTCATGCGCCACGGGATTGTCGTTGGCACCGTGAATCGTGATGGTGAGCGTGCTCGTCGAGGTGACGCCGTCCGCGTCGGCCATCGTGTAGGTGAACACTTCGGTGAGCGTATCGGTGAAGGTGCGCAGCCCTTGCACGGTGGTGTTGCTGTTGTCCACGGCGTAGTCGTACGTACCGTCGGCGTTGACGACGATCTGGCCGTACTGGCCGACGAGCGTCGCGCCGGGGAGCGCCGCAGTGCCCGCCGCGCTGCTGATACTGGTGACTTGCCGGGTTTCGCCGTTGGCGGCGCTGTCGTCGTCGTGATCGTTGGTCAAGACGTTGCCGGTCGCATTACGCCCCGGGGTGCCGTTGGCGACGCCACCGGATTCGAGTGCGTTATCCGTGTCGGGCATGGCGACCGGATTATCTTCCGCGCCATGAATGGTGACGGTGAGCGTGGTGGTCGCCGTGAGGCCGAACTGGTCGGAGACGGTATACGTGAAGACGTCCTGAATCGTCTGGTTATAGGTACGCAGTGCCCCCACCGCAGGCAGGCTGTTGTCGACGACATAGCTCCATGTGCCATCGCGGTTGATGGTGAGCGAGCCATAGGCGCCCACGAGCGCTGTGCCCAAGGTGCCTGCCGTACCGTCCGTCGTGGTGAGGTCTCCCGTGCGTATCGCCGCGACGTGGATGGCGTCGGTTCCCGGTGTGCGGTCGTTGTCCGGATCGGAGTCGTTGTCGAGCACATTGCCCGATGGATTGACGCCTGCTGTCGCGTTGTGGTCGCCGCCCGCTTCGGTGGCGTCTGCCGTGTCGGCGACGCCAACGGGCGGGTCGTCCCGTCCGCGAATGACCACCGTGAGCCGCGCTACCGTGGTTTCTCCAGCGAGGTCGCTGACCTGATAGGTAAAAACGTCAGACAGGATTTGCGTCGGCAGCAGGGCAATGACATCGGGGTTGGTGGTATTCACCGTGTACGTGAAGGTGCCGTCGGCGCCAATGACAAGATCGCCGTAGCTGCCATGTATCAGCGTGGGGCCCGACGTGCTGCTGCTCCCGGTTGTGATCAGGGAGAACGTGTCGGTATTCGTGAGCGTGCCGGTGCCGATGCCGATGGCCGTGAGTTTGTCGCCCGCGTCGACGTCGGTGTCGTTCGTCAGCACGTTGCCGCTAGGGTTCACGGCGTTGCCGCTGCCGTTATCGGCGGCGGCCAGCGCAATGTCGTTCGCGGCGACCGGCGTATCGTCCTGACCGGTGATGACGATTGTCAGTTCTGCCTGCGCCGTGGCACCGTGCGTGTCGGTCACCGTGTAAGTAAAGTGCTCGGTGAGCGTATCCGTTGCGGTACGCAGCGCCTGCACGGTGGCGTTGTTGTTGTCGACGGTGTACGTCCAGTTGCCACCGGCGCCCAGCGTGAGGGTGCCATAGGCGCCCGCCAACGCTTGTCCGATGGTCCCGGCGGTGCCCGTTCCGGTGATCTCCCCAGTGCGGATCGCGCTGACACTGAGCGTGGCGGTGTCGCCGGTATCCGGATCGGTGTCGTTCGACAACACGTTGCCGGACGGATTGATCCCCGCCGTGCCGTTGTTCACGCCACCGGCTTCTTGCGCGTGCGCCGTATCGTTTTGCGGCGTAGGGGCGTCGTTGGCGCCGGTGACCGTGATGACGAGTTGCGCGGTGTCATGCAAGCCCTCGGTGTCGACGATCTCGTAGGTGAACGTCTCTTGCAACGTGCCTCCGGCAGGCAGCGCGAGCACAGCCGCGTTGGCGCTATCGACGTGATACGTGTACGAGCCGTCTGCGCCGATCGTCAGCGTGCCGTAGGTGCCGGTGACGACCGTGCCGTTCGTGGACGTGGTGCCCGACGCGACGGCGTTCAAGGTGCCGCCCGCCACTTCCGTGCCGGTACGAACACCGTCGACTTTCAAAACCGTGTTCGGTTGGTCGATGTGATCGACGTCGGAGTCGGCACCGCTGCCGTTGGGGGCGCCGGTAATGACGTTGCCGCTCGCGTCGACGGGCGTGGTGGCAGGGTTGGCCGAACCTGCCGTGGCCGAGCCTGCGTCGTCGTTCGCGACCGGGTTGTCGTAGGCGCCTCTCACTTGCACCGTGATCTGCGCGAGGCTGCTCAGACCACTCGCATCCGTTACCTGATAGGTGAAAACGTCGACAAGCGGCGCGTCGCCCGGGACCAGCGCCTGCACGGCCGCATTGTTGTTGTCGACCACATAGCGATAGGTGCCGTCCGCGCCGATGGTCAACGTGCCGTACGCGCCGGTGACCGGCGTGCCGGTGGTGCTGTCGGTACCCGATGCCACGGAGAGCAGCGGCCCGTTCACCGCGACTTTGGGGCCGGTGATGATGCCGCTTACGTGTAGCACTTCGCCGTTGGCCGCGGAATCGGGATCGGTGTCGTTGGTGAGGACGTTGTCGCTGGGGTTGGTCCCCGGGGTGCCGTTGGTGACGCCACCGGCCTCTGTGGCCGAGATATGGTCGTCGACGCCGGTCGGTGAATCGTTAGCCCCGTGGATCGTGATGGTAAGCGTGGCGCTCGACGTCAGCCCCCCGGTATCGACGATCTGGTAAGTGAACGTCTCCGTGAGTGTCTGGCTGTACAGGCGCAGCGCCTGCACGTTCGCGTTGGCATTGTCGACGACATATTGGTAGCCGCCGTTCGGCCCGAGGGTCAGCGTGCCGAATGCGCCCGCGAGGACGCCCGGCGTGCTTGCCGTCACGCTCACGCTGTTGCCGGCGGAATTGCTGACGCCTGTCACGTGCAACACGTCGCCGTTGGTCTGGATATCGACGTCGGTGTCGTTGGTGAGCACGTTGCCAGTCGGGTTGACGCCGAGGGTCGCGTTGTCGGTGCCACCGGCTTCGGTGGCCTGCGCCGTGTCGGGGTTGGCCACTGGCGGGTCGTTCACAGCAATGACGGTGATCGAGAGCGTGCTGATGGCATGGAGCGCGTCGCCCGTGCCGCTGCTGGCGTTGCCTGGCTCGCCGGGAATGCCGTTGCCGTTGGCATCGCCGAAGTTGCCCTGATCGTTGGTGTCGATGGTCAGGGTGTCGGTGCCGTTGTAGTTCGCGTTGCCGAGATATTGGAGGTTCGCGAG
Source organism: Pandoraea sp. PE-S2R-1 (assembly GCF_002179865.1). NCBI lineage: Bacteria > Pseudomonadati > Pseudomonadota > Betaproteobacteria > Burkholderiales > Burkholderiaceae > Pandoraea > Pandoraea sp. PE-S2R-1. Next base: position 12,477 of record NZ_NGUR01000020.1, read on the forward strand.
CGCCTGATTCAATGCGCTCAGGCCGCCTGTGAGCACTAACGTACCGGACCCGCTGCCGGACTGCGTCACCCCGGCGGGAAGACTGCTCAGCGAGAGCTGGCCGTGAAGGACCGTCAGCGTGATCTGAAGACTGCCGCTGCCCGCGTCGATGTCGCTAATCGTGATGCCGGCGAGACTAAAGGTGGTGTCTTCGTTACCGGCGGGCGGGGTGCCGGGCAGTGCGTTGGCCGGTGCTGCATTCTGCTCGACATACCCGGCGTCGGCTTCGCCCTTGACGCCATCGGCAAGGGTGACGTTGACGGTGCCGAGCGTGTTCCCGTCGGTGTCGATGCGCACCTTCAGCACGTCGACCGGATTGGGGCGCAAGTCGATATCGGACGGCGTCAGTATTTGATACACACCCACCGGCAGTACGCCGAACGAGTAATGACCGTTGGCATCTGTCGTGGCTGTGAAGGTCTGGTTGTCGGCGGTGGTGGTGATGTCGTTGTCCAGCCCCGCCCAGACGAGCGTGACGGTCTGGTTTGCCAGCCCCGGTCCGTCCGGTGTCGTGGACGCGGTGGCCGACGTCGTATCGTCCCAGAGCGTGCCCTGAATCACACCTAACCCGGCAGCCGCGTTGAGCACGTAGTTGTTCGGCCCGCTGCCGTCGCCCGTACGTTCGCCCTGAATACTGCCCGCCGCACCGACACTCGACCCGCCCCAACTGGTGAACGAATCGGGCATGCTGGTCCACGTAAGCGTCGCGTTGGTCGGCGCAATGACCGTGGCGTTGGGCACGTTGGCGGAGTAGAACACTTGCACCTTATCGCCCACATTGAGCTGGGCGAATGTCAGATGCAGGCCGCTCGTCATGTCGGCCGTGACACCGATGCTGCTGAGTTGCGCTGCTGTATAGCTGGTGCCGTTGTAGACGAGATGATCGAACGTGTAGCCGGTCGCGCCGGGGAAGCTGTCGTTCAAGACAACGTCGTAGGCCGGGGAGCCGCCGTTTTGTGTGAAGTCGATACGCACGTCGGCGGTGCCGATGCCCGTTGTCGAACTCGGGTTCGAAAAGTCGTAGACCTGCTTTTGCATGCCCGTGAAATGCGGCTCGGCCACGGTTTCGTTCACGGAGCCCGGCGTGACTTGATTCACGCCGTCCGCGATATCGACCGCCGTCACTGTCAGCGTGGTGCCAGCCGTGTTGGTGTCCACGTTCTGCACCCGTGCGTTGAATTCGATCACGATGCCTTCGAAGTCGGTATCGGTGTCGTTATTGACGATGTGACCGAGGTTGAACGTGACGGTTTGCGTGCCGTCTGCATTGTTGACGACGGTGAGGTACTTGCCATTGAACACACCGCTGATGGCATCGCCGGTGAGGTTCGGGTCGATCGGCTGCGCGTCGGTGCTGTGCTGATTCCCGAGTTCGGCGAGCACGCCGCTGGTGATGAGGTCGGTGATGTCCGTGGCGATGCCGTTGTTCGAGATGAACACAATGCGCATCGAGCCGTCGGCGTTGCCAATGCCGCCGCCATCGAGGATGTTGATCAGCTCCATGCCTTTGGGCAGGGTGATCTGCACCGAGTAGTTGCCGTCGTCGCCTTCTGCGACCAGCGAGACGATGCGGTAGCGGATCACTTCGCCCACGGTCACGCTTTCGGTCGGCGCACTGGTGGGCGATGACGCCGCCGTGCCCGGCATGCCGCCGACGCGTGAAATCAGGATGGCCTGCGCGATCTGTACGGTCTGCGTGTAGCTCGCTTGGTAATCGTTGAGCCCGCCCGGGCCATCGACGCCGGTGCGCTCGCCCGCGGGGTCAGCGGTGCCACCCGCCGTGCCGTTCAGACTGGTCCACTGGACCGTCGCGGTGTTGTCGAACGACGGCAAGCTTGCCGCTTGGGCCACGACCGTGCCCGTCACCTTGATGGTGATGCTGCCGCCTTTGACGATATCGATGTTCGCACCGCTCGCGGTGTGCAGCAGGCCGGTCGCGCTATCGAGCACAAAGTCGACGCCACCATTGTTGGTCGCGCCGTTGTTGTATGTGACCGTAAACGTCAGCCCGGTGAGTTGCGCGGGTAGGGCATCGCTGAAGGTGATGTCGAAGGCGTCGAAATCGGTGGCGGCGGTTCCGTTGCTGATGGTCATGTCGTACTCGACCGTATCGCCTTTGTCGACGCCGTAGGGGTTCAGCCCCGGCGTCGTCTGCGTCACCGTGAGCGTTGGTTCACGAATCACGACGGTGGGCGACGCACCGGTTTGCGCGACCGTGCGATCGAGCGGCGTGGCACCGTTGGGCGTGTCGCCGTCGGGGTCGCTGTAGGTCAATTGCGCGCCGTTGGCGAGGGTGACGCCAGCTTGATTGCTGCTGACGTTGCTCGCGGTGAGCCGCACGCGGATCACGAACGCATTGTTGCCGGTGACGTTGTCGGCATTGGCTTGCGCTGTTGTAAAGGTCATCGTGGCGCCGGTGGCGGTGCCGACGACCGAGCCGTTGAAGTCCGCCCCGAGGGCGGCGCTACCGGCGCGCGTCGTAATGATTACGTAGCCGGAGCCGCCGCCGAAAGTGGGGTCCAGTTGCATACCGGCTGGAATGAGGTCTTGAATGCGCAGGTTCTGCGTGGTGCCTTCGGGCAGGGTGACGACGATGTCGTAGGTCATGCCCTCGCCGATGACCAGATCGTTGCCGGTGGTATGCGAGGCTGTAGAGTCGCTGTCGCTCAGCGTGCCGTCGGCATACACCACGGTGATCGTGGGTGTGGCCACTTGTTCGTTGGCCGTGTCGGTTAGGTCGGTCGGCGTGAAGTCGGTGCCGTTCTCCACGCTGGAATAGTTGGTGAGTGTTGCTGTGGTCTGGAGCGAACTGCCAGCGGCGATGTTGCCAACCACCGTCGTGTCATAGGTAATGACGATGACATTCGAGCCAGCTTGATCTGCCGTCGTGCCGGGGCGACCGGCGAGCAACGTTGCGGCGTTGCCAGCGTCGAGAAACGTGATGGTGGTGCCGTTGACGGTGTAGTCGACGCCGAGCGTCAACGCTGTGCCGTCGCCGCGATAGATGGCGAGATTGGCCGCCGCGAGACTGCCGCCGACAAACTGAAGGCCGCCCGGCAGCGTTACCGTCGTGACGACGTTGAATGCGCCGCCGCCGCCCGAGTTCTTGATGACGGTGGCCAGACGAAGCGCGTCGCCAGCATCGATGCCGCTGACATCGCCGTCGACAGTGCTGGGGTCGATCACATGGCCGCTGAACGGGACGCCCGTCGAGCCGGGGGCGCTCCAACTGCCCGTCGTGCCGGTGATCGTGCCTGCGCTGCTGGAGACCACCCCTTGCGTGATGGCGAGCGTCGGTTCCGCGATGGATGAAATCACCGCCACGCTGCTGGAGACGAGCGCGTTGTGATTGATGGTCGTGACTTGATTCGACTGACCCAGGACATCGAGCGAGCGATTGTCCGCGTACGGCTGATCGCCTACGCGCAGGGTGAAATTCACCTGAATCGTCGTGCCGCTCGTGCCGTTCGTCGCATAGCTGCCGAAATTGAAGATGATCGAATTTCCGGCCCCGTCGGTGACACTGACGACACCGCCTTGATTGGTATTCGCGCTGCCGAAGGTCCATTGGTCGACACCGCTGCCCTGACTCCAATTGATGCCAGCGGTGTTCAGCAAGGGCAACGGTAGAAAGGCGGTGAGCGAGAGTTGCTCGTAGTCGCCCGTCACCAGGTTGTACGTGAGACTGAACGTCACTTGGTCGCCCGGCTTGAGCTCGCCGTTGGATGGCGGAGCCGCGCCGTTGACCGACACGATGTCGATGTGTACCTGACTGGTCGGGACGGTGCTCGTGGTCGACGAGTCGTCGGTGACGGTGCCGCCGGTGAGGTTCAGGCGATCGACGAGCAGTGTGCCGGTGACGATGGCATGGTTGCTAAACGAATCGCCTTCGTTGATTTCGCTTTGCGTGTAACTGCTCTTGTAGGCTTGGTCGACGAGCGCGAGATAGGAAATCTGCGCGGTCGTCGCGCCTTGGCGCGTGTTGTCGGACACGATGTCGCCAGCCAATGCGCCTGTCTTGAGCGGGGCCGACGCGGCGATCGATGCGCCGATGTCGAAAGTGATCGCGGTGGTGCCGTCAGCGTTGACCTGACTCGTGTACACCAGCGTAATGGTGTGAGCGACGCCGTCCTGCACGTAGGTGAGCGTGGGGGTTCCGGTCAGTGTCTGGCCGTCGCTTAGCACGTCGGTGACGACGAACTGACCCGCACCCAGTTGCGTCTTGCCCATGCCGAAGTAATCGGACAGCGCGATGTTGAGCGTGTAGCCGAGGGTATCGCCCGGCGTCACGCCCGGCGTACCGGTGTCGTTCTGCTCGGTCACCTGCTTCTCGAGGGTCGCCACCTTGGCGATGAAGGTGGTGCCGGTCCCATTGGCCGTGCCCGAGACATCCACGCTGGTTTGCGGCGGCGTCAGGTCGCGTGGGTCGAGCGGCACCCACTGCGCCGTACCCGATGCAGTGCCGAAGGCAATGGTGACCGGATTGCCGGTGGTGGGATCGATCACGCTCGCGCCGGTCGCATCGACCTGCGGGACATAAAAACTGACGACCGTATCGACCGACCCCGTCAGCGATGCGTACTCGACGGTATAGGCGCGGATAAATATTGAGTCGCTGTTAATGGCTGCGTTGATCGCGAGGGTGCTGGTGAGTACGCTGCCGTCTTGCAACGTGAGCGAGACGATGGTGCCGCCGCTGCCGGGCGTGATGGCCGTGACTTGCACGTTGTCGGGCAAATTTTGCGTGACGAACACGTTGCTGAGTGTTTGCCCCGGCGCCGCCGTTGCGGTGACCGTTTCCGTGTGGACGAAGTTGGGCCCCGTCGTCGTTTCTCCCTCGGGCATGTTCACGGTTTGCGTCAGTAAGACCACGGTCGGGTGCACGACGAAGTCTTGCCACGTTGCCGACACGATGGTCGGGTCGGTCGTGGGGTTGTCTAACGGGTCGTTACCGAATTCGAAGCCGCCGCGCGCCTCGATCGTAAGGTCTGGGCCGCTGTTCGAGAATGCGGTGTCCGCCAGGTTGCTCAGCGATGCGGTGACTTGAACGGTGATCGGCGGCTGGCCTTGCTGCACGCTGGCGAAGGGCAGTTCGAGCACCACGAGTTGGTCGCCCGCACGCAACCCATAGGTGGCCGCATTGATGACGAGGGGATTGCCGCTCGCGTCTTTGGCCAACGGATGCACGGCGTTGCCGTTGGCATCGAACGTGATGACGAAACTCGTCACCGCCTGGCCGAGATAGGTGGCCGATACAAAGCTCAGACCGTCGTTGCCGTCTTTGCCGGTCGCCGGGATCAGCAGGTCGATATAGGGCGCGTAGCCGACCTGGCTCGAAGTGTTGGAAAACGACACATTGAACGTGACCTGATCGCCGAGCAGCACGTCCTGTGCGGCGCTCGATAGCGTCACGGTCGGGCTGGCGTTGTCGAGCAGGCGGTCGTAGTGACTCACCGCGTAGGCGCTCAGGGCAATCGGTTTGTCGAGCGGACCGGTGGTCACTTCTAACGTCCAGTCGCCGCCCAACGCGGCGCTGCCGGTGGCGTTGTCGGACGCCCCCACGGTCGCCCCGGTCAGGCTGGCAAGCGTCTGCACCAGCGCTTGGCCCGCGCTACCCGCGCCGACATCGCAGCCATAGATTTCGATATCGGCGTCGCTGCTCAGGTGGCTGCGCCAGGTGCCAAGCGAGCTGGCCATCTGGGCGAGTGTTGCGCTCGTGTAGATCTGGTTACCGAGGGTGAATTGTCCGGCGGCGCCGTGCGAAAAGATCTGGACGGAGTCGGCGCTTCCCATGCTCGCGAGGGCGGCCGAGATGGCGGCGATGGCGTCCTGCCCGGGCTGGATGACCAAGACTTGGGTGTTGGCTGGTTGTTGTGCGAGCAGTTCGTCACCGTTTTCTACGCGGCTGTCTAACACCACCAGATTACGTGGCGCGGGTGAGGGGGCGGGCGCAGATGGCACAACGGCGGGGGGGGCGGCTTCGGTTCGGGCGTCGGCTTTCGCGTCTTGGCGGGCCACGGGTTCGGCTGCCGCAGCGGGGTGTGCGGAATCCGCCGGGTGGTGTTGTTCGGCGGCAGTCGCCCCGGCGCCATCAAACAGAATGCGCTGTTCCAATGCCAGCGTCAGACTGCGTGGCCGTAAATGGGGGGCGACATCTCGATAGTGAAAGGAATCAGCCATTCGATCTGCCTCGCATCAGCGCGTGGTCGACGCTCCCCGGTCATTGATACACCGGAAAGTGGACAGGGACCCGGCGGGCACGGGCGAGTGCGTGCGGTGACATCCGTCGTCAAGGCCACCGCACCGCCAGCTACAGGCTCAAACGATTGATCTTCGTGCCAGACAAGGAAAGATCGCCCATCAGTCCGCTGTTCGTGAGCACGATGACCTAGACGGGCTTGGTGGTGGTCGTGGTATCGATCTGGCCGTTTGCGCCGACTTTCACTAGCGCGACTGACGCATCCCCGCCTGCTGACCAGCCATTCGAGTTGCGGAATTTGTCGAGCGCGTCCTGGGGCATGAACAAGTAGATGATCGCCTTCGACTGCATGCCGATCGATGCCGATGTGATGCTGTAATAGCCTGCGGTACTGCCATCGACTTTCAATGCACCATCTCCGTGCTCTCCCCCAACCACGAACCCGGCCTGGACCACGGACGGGAACACGAGCACGCCTCGCGCCTTCGCGACCAATTCCCGGGCGCCGGGCGTGCCTTGATAGAGGCGAGAGAGCGTGCCCTGGACACTGGTGTCGATCGACCGTCGCTGCGCTTCGTTGGTCGCTTGTGAAGGCGGTTGGTTACCCGTGGTTGAGCAACCGGACAGGACTGTGCCCAGAAGCGCGAGAGAGAGGGTGACCTTGGGGGTGAAGAGTCGTCTTCGCATTTGGTCCTCCGCGAGATTTTCGAATTGTCTTGGTCTTACGGAGTTTCGCACCACTTCTCACGCTATTCCATAGGGGCATGGGGCAAATGGGATTGCCCTTCGGGGTAATGGGCGTTTGCCTGCGGGAAAGCGACGGGCGGACTGGACTACCAACAGCGATGTCGGAAAAATTGGGACACGGGTAGAGGTGCTTTGTATAACTTATTTTTGTCGCATTTGTTGATGGAATGATTCAGGTGTGCGATGCGTCGTAAATCAATCACTTTACTGATGGCGTGTAAGGTGCTATCAATGTTCTAGTTTGGAAATTCGAAGAATTTCAGATCGACGATCGCAGAAAAATAGAGATGTCCGGTATTAAGTGAGGTCGGTTATTAAAATTCCGCTGTTGAATAATATTAATTACGATCAGCAGCGGTTCGTTACTATTCTCGGGGCCCGAAGACAACACTGTGCGGGATACGGAGAACGTTATGAATAGCCGTCATGATGCAGTGATCCATGTCGTTGACGACGACCCTTCATTTCGTATGGCACTCGCGCGTCTGTTGGATGTGTTGGGTTATGACATCAGAGAGTATGCATCTGCGGGCGAATTCCTGGTGAGTGATCCGGATGCGCGGCCGGGTTGCCTTTTGCTTGACCTGGAGCTTGGCGGTCCGAGTGGGCTCGATCTACAACGGGCGCTCAAGCGATGGTCGACGGCTTTGCCCATTATCTTCATGAGCGGCTATAGTGATCTATCGCGAACGGTAGCGGCGATGAAAGCCGGGGCAATCGATTTTCTTATCAAACCGTTTGGACGAGACGCATTGGTCGATGCACTTGACGCGGCGATGGGCGACAGACAGCCGCGGCGAACACAGACCGATGATGACGACAACTGCGACGTTGTTCTCGATGCGAGAGAGACGGTTGTACTGCTGGGCATTTCCCGTGGGCTGCGCAACAAGCAGATAGCGGCTGAACTTGGCATCTGTGAACGGACAGTGAAAAGCTGCCGTGCCACCCTGATGCGCAAGTTTGGCGCCATGTCGCTGGCCGAGTTGTTAAGAAAGGCGCAAGGCTACATTCCGGAAACAGCGCTTCCCCCCTGATAGTGTGATCCGTGGCAAGGAGTCAATCGGCTGCGCATGACGATGCCAGTATGGTGATCCTATGGACCTTGCTGCGCGAGCTATCGCCCGAATGCGCGTACGTGTGGCGCCGAGCATTGCTATTGGCGTCGCACCCGCCTTTGTTCCCGTTTTTGCGGAGTTGCGTTTGGCAATCTTCAATCATGTGCGTTGCGGCAAGCCTCGTCCCATATCTGTCTTGGTCTGCCTCTTTGTCGGTTACGCCTGGCGGCGGGCAATTCGCTTTGGGTTCGGGGGCGTGTGGGCGCTTGCCGCCGCCGTCGTGTTCGCAGCGCCCCCGTCGAGGATTGTCATTCTCAGTGGTGCAGATCCGACGCAACCGGCGGCGCTAGTTCAGATTCAGGCCATGCGCAACGTCATACAAGCGAATAGTCCAGCCGGCACGGAGATCTACCTGGAGACGCTTGACGGATTTCGATTTGACAGCGGTCACCTCGCTGACGAATTGTTCGCGTTGCTCAAAAATAAATACGCCGGGCAGCCGGTGGATCTCGTCATTGTGCTCGGAAACTATGCTGCTCAATTTGCGATTCGCTACCACGACACCATCTGGGAACACGCCCCGGTGCTTGTCACCAGTGTTCCCGAAAGTTGGCTTGAGCAGCATCCCATACCGTCGACATTTTCACTCGTGCCTTATCGTATCGAGATCGCAAAGACGCTGGTGCTGGTGGAGACTTTGCAACCACATGCAAATCATCTTGTGGTCGTCGGCGGCGTGGCTGAGGTCGACAGAAGA
>NZ_NGUR01000021.1:0-1517 GCF_002179865.1 Pandoraea sp. PE-S2R-1
TGTGGCCTCGACTTCGTGGCGTACAGATTCAAGATAGTGGCTTCCTGGGACAAGTGTTATCCAAAAAGCGAAATCCTTGAGGAGAATGTGTCATGCCGTTTGAGTCGACCTATTTAAGGCACGCATATTCAGGCTTTGAGCCCTCACACGCCTTCGATATTGTCTATGGTGCAAGTTTTGAGCATCGTCTTCTGTCGTCGCAGCGCGCGAACATGGAGCACGAGCGTCTGACGCTTGGCGAGATCAGACTCGAAGCAGGCCGCTATGACTTTCCCGTCGTCGCGCGGGGCAGCATGCCGCGCGATGCGCTCTGCATTGGTTTCATGGCAGAAGGCAGTGACGTCACCCGCTACAACACTGTCTCGATCGGGCCGGACGATATCCAGATTTACCCGGCAGGCGTGGAACTTCTTTACCATGCCTGCGCATCCTCACGTTGGGTCAACTTCACGATCCCGGAAGAGCGCCTGCAGGAAGCCGCGCTTGCTCGAACCGGCCGGCCGCTAGCGTTGCCGGGACCGGCGGCCAGTTCGGTGCGCCTTCGACGCGGTGGCCGCATTGCGCTGACATGTCTGGCCAACGATGCAATGAGCATCGCGAAGTCGCTGGAACTCACGGGTGGTATCACTGCGGAACTGGCGACCGAAATGTGTCAGTCGCTGGTAACCGGATACGTCGATGCACTGATCGGTGCGATGCCGGCTTGCGGGGCGGAAGCTTCGGTCACCGAACAACGCCATCATCATCTGATCATGGCGTGCGAGCGTCTTGCCCTGTCTGACGGAACTGATCTAACGCTTTCGGAGATTGCCAAACGGAGCGGCTACAGTCCACGCGCGCTCCAGCTGATTTTTCGTCGCAGCGTGGGCATGACACCGGGAAGGTGGTTCCTGAACGTACGACTGAATGGCGCGTTACGCGACCTGCTGGTCGCGGGGCCGACGTGTACCGTATCCGAGGTCGCGTTCAAATGGGGCTTTCGCCACATGTCGCGGTTCTCCGAGCAGTATCACAAGGTCTTCGGGGAATTGCCGGGCAGGACGTTAAGCCGTTCGCGCGACCGGCCCGGGTGCGGCCGTTGAGGCGCTGGCATGGCGCGACCGCCTGCTTGCCCTCATCGAGCCGGCATGACCTCACGATCCCTTTCGCAAGAATTTCGCTTTTCGGATACCGCTTCTGCCAGCTTCAGACTACGTTATCAATAGACAAGGACCGCCGGTGGTCGCTGAGACGACACCGTCGGAGCGGCCGGCGCTTGCAGCGCCCGGAACCACATCGGTTTGGAATGTTGCATGGAAAACGCTGATGTACTCAGTGGTCGCGCTTGTTGTTCACTACCTGGAGCGGCTCTATGAATATGAATATTGGAAAGACACTTCTGGCTTGCTGGCAGCTAACTCGTGGCTCTGGGCGGACATAAGCTGGCCTCGTTTCTGGGCGATCCAGATCCTGCTGGCCACCCTGATCACCATGTATTGCGTGATCGCCGAGCTTTCTCGCGTCATCGGACGCGAAAG
>NZ_NGUR01000022.1:0-1320 GCF_002179865.1 Pandoraea sp. PE-S2R-1
TGAACCGCCCCGGGAATCTTGGAGGCTGATTGGTTTAAGTTAATACGGACACTGCAACATTGTTGCTGAATTGCCGGTAGTAGTTTGCCTCAGCTTCAGCGGGCGGGATATAGCCGAGAGGTTCCATCAGCCGATGATGGTTGAACCAGGCTACCCATTGCAGCGTCGCCAATTCGACAGACTCACGCGTTTTCCACGGCGCACGACGATGAATCATTTCTGCCTTGTACAGACCGTTGATCGTTTCAGCCAGCGCGTTATCGTAGCTGTCGCCCCGGCTGCCAACCGACGGCTCGATGCCTGCTTCGGTCAGCCGTTCGCTGTAGCGAATGCTGACGTATTGCGAACCTCTATCGGAGTGGTGAATCAGTGTTCCGTCATTGTCCGGCCGTCGAGCGTACAGCGCCTGTTCAAGTGCATCCAGAACGAAGTCCGTAGTCATCGACGAGCTGACGCGCCAGCCGACAATGCGCCGAGCGAACACGTCGATCACAAATGCGACATAGAGCCAGCCCTGCCACGTCGATACGTACGTGAAATCCGACACCCAGAGCTGGTTCGGCCGGTCAGCCTTGAACTGACGGTTGACCCGGTCGAGGGGGCGTGGAGCCGATACTTCGGGGATAGTCGTGCGAACTCGCTTTCCACGCCTCACACCGCGCAAACCCAGTTGCTTCATCAGCCGCTCGACGGTACAACGTGCCACCGCAATACCCTCCCGGTTCAACTGCTTCCAGACCTTGTCCGCGCCGTAGACCTGCATGTTGGCCTGCCAGACTCGCTTGATTTCCGGACTCAGAAACTCATCGCGTTTCGCTCGGGCACAGCGCCGCGACGGATCTCGAAGCTGCGCGGCATGACGCCGATAGCCCTACGGGGCAATCCGCAAGACCTTGCAGATCGACTCGACCCCGAAGGTGTCGCGATGCTGATCGACAAAGGCATTCAGGACTTCAGGCGGCGGTCGAGTTCCGCCTGGGCGAAAAATGCGCTTGCCAGCTTCAGGATCTCATTGGCACGGCGCAGTTCCTTAACCTCACGCTCCAGTGCCTTGAGGCGCTCACGTTCCGACGTGGTGACGCCCTCACGCTCACCGCTATCAACTTCTTCTCGCTTGAGCCATCCCAGCAGCGTCTGGCTCGTACAGCCGATCTTCGGGGCGATGGATTCGATCGCCGCCCACTGTGAGGGATACTCGCCCCGATGCTCTTGCACCATGCGCACAGCACGCTCGCGGACTTCAGCAGAAAATTTGTTCGACTTGTTCATAGCTCCATTTTCTCAAGAATTGGAGCCTCCACCAAATCCGGGGCGGTTCAA
>NZ_NGUR01000023.1:0-542 GCF_002179865.1 Pandoraea sp. PE-S2R-1
ATTTGTCGCTTGCCTATGCAGGACATACCCGGCAATGCGCGTGCATCGCCCCCGGCACATGCGCAGAACGCCCACGGTATGAATACCGATTCGCCCCTTGAGTCTTGTATTTTTCTCATCTGACTTCCCCCAAATCCCTGGCCGATACCCGGCAAAGATTTATTTTTTAATTCTGTTTGCGTGTTTCGGAGTAAGACCGAAACATCGTTTCCCGCACATTCTCCTCATGCTGGTCGGCAGATGTCGACGAACGTCAATAAGGAAATGACGGATACCTTAGTAATTTCCGCGAAAGGGTAGGTAGCATTTCGCCCCCCGTCAAGCACCAACCATCGCCATGCTGACTCATACGGTGAATTCGAGGGTATTCACCAATGCTTTTGGCACATTGGCATTTAACGTACCGACCATGGAGACCGTCGTTTTATTATCCGAAATTCAATATGGCTAACGAAATTCATTTGAAATGAAATTTGAAATGAATATTGCGGGGGAAAGTGCACGGCATGCAAAAACACCGGTGATATGCGGCGAGGGGTCCA
>NZ_NGUR01000024.1:0-453 GCF_002179865.1 Pandoraea sp. PE-S2R-1
GTAGCGATAGCTGCCGGACTTGGCAGAGAGAGTCTATACAAAGCTCTTTCGCCAAATGCTCAACCACGGTTTTCCACGGTACTGCGAGTCATGCGCGCGCTAGGCGTAAAACTGTCGACGGTACCTGAGCGGACCGCTCACGCATAAGAAAAATCCATCCGCCTACGGGCTCAGAGCCGCCTCCGTCGCCCGTAAAACGAACCGTTTCTAGATCCTGTCATGGCGCGTGACATTTCATTCCCGCCGGCCTTGAGATAGCCCCCTAGAACTCGCACCTCCCCGACGATCGTTACCCCGGAACAGAACTAACGACGTCCGACGTCCCGAGTTGAAACTTTCCAACACTTCAAATGAAGCGAAAACGAGAGAATCGCCGATATATAGACGGGACGGAACTTTCATTGGAGCAATGGCTGGACTTGGTACTGGTTCCAGAATTCATGCGCGATTACG
>NZ_NGUR01000025.1:0-258 GCF_002179865.1 Pandoraea sp. PE-S2R-1
AGGCAGACGCACTTTTCATCGAGTGCCCACACTTATCGGTTGTTCAATTTTTAAAGATCAATCGCTTCGAACTTTGCTTCGTCGCATTATTACCGCGCCGTCGCTTCGTTTTCTGCGTCGCTGCATCAGCAGCAGAGAAGTGAGATTATGTCGCAGCTTCTCGTCGTCGTCAACAGTTTTTTTCGCTTCTTTTCGTTCGCCGCCGTAGCGACTCACAAGCTCCAAAACCACTAACCACCGGGCTTTCCAGCCCGTCGC
>NZ_NGUR01000026.1:0-673 GCF_002179865.1 Pandoraea sp. PE-S2R-1
GAAATACCGACGTGCCGGATGAGATCTGCGACCGGCATGCCCAACTCCGCTTGCTTCAGTACTGCGACAATCTGTTCGACTGAAAAGCGCTTGCGTTTCATAGCAAACCCCTCCTTTTTCCAAGGGTAAAGTTTGCCGAAAAACTAACATTCCAGGTGGTCCAGATTTCTCATGCAGATCACTGAAAGAGAAAGGCATCAGCATTGAACCAATACCCGAACTTCAGGGAATTTCTAGGTACGATGCGAGGGCGGTGGAGCAGGTGCTGATTGAATATAATGGTCTCGGAAAAAATTCTAGATCATTGATGAATAAGATAAATAGTATTTCTAGTAAGAATTCGATTTACTCGGATTCTTTGAGGTGAGGCGTGGAGTTGCTTAGAAAAATTAAATTCGAGGGATTTGATAAATGATAAAAATGGGTGATGTGTTCTCAATATTGACGAAAAAAGGATTGGCGTATTTGCAGTATGCAAATAAGAATTCTTTAATGGGAACTTTGGTTAGGATTCTTCCGGGAATTTTTTCGGAGGCGTGTGATGATGTAGAGAGTCTCGTTAAGAAGGAGACGAATTTTTGGATTTTTTTTCAAATTTCGGCTGCGTTGAAATTGGGTATTGTGGAGAAGGTAGGGAATTTTCCTATTCCGGAGCATTCGAAGAATATGCCTG
>NZ_NGUR01000027.1:0-488 GCF_002179865.1 Pandoraea sp. PE-S2R-1
GCCCCGCCAGTGCACCGCCCTACCTGCCGGGAACTGGCCGTGGCCTTCGGCACCGTCGGCGCGACGGGCTTCGGCGGCGTGCTACCTTGGGCGCGTCGTATGGTGGTCGATCAACGCCGCTGGCTGACCGACCGGGAATTCGCCGAACTGCTGCCGCTCGCGCAACTGCTGCCCGGGCCAAACGTCGCCAACATCGCCACCGTATTAGGACGCCGCTTCCGCGGACCGCGAGGCGCCGCCGCCGCCGTCGCCGGCCTCTACTTCTGCCCGACCATCGTCATCATCCTGATCGGCTTCGCCTACGCGCGATGGGGACAAACGTCTCTCGTCCAGCACCTGCTCTCCGGCCTTATGCCCGCCGCCACCGGCCTGGTGATCGCCACGTCGCTGCGGTTGCTCGGCGGACTGGAACGGCACTGGAGCACGCTAGACTTCGCCGCGGCCACCTTCATCGGCAGTTTCGTTTTCGGCCTGCCCCTGCTGCTCGT
>NZ_NGUR01000028.1:0-496 GCF_002179865.1 Pandoraea sp. PE-S2R-1
AGTTTGTTATTGGGCTACCCGCTGCGATCAATTCGGATATAGGTAGCCCTTGTTCGTTGCTTTCCACTAGGAACGATTTGCGCGTTGTGTCATCGCGTCAAGATAGGTCGCTATGGCTTCGTATGAAGCGAAGCGCCTACCCCCTTCGACGTACGTTGGAACCGGAAACGTTTCGGCACTGATCTGATTGCGGATAGTTCCTTCCGCAACGCATAGAAGTTCTGAGAGTTGTGCGACACCAAGTCTCACACCGTATCGTTCTAGGATGTACGCACGGGTAAGCAAATTCATCTTAGTTCCCCTCGTGGCTAACCAGAAGCTCCCGAGATCTTGATTCCAAAATGCCTGACAGTTCGCCAAGCTTGCGCCGACCTCCTGCGCGGCGTCGAAAGCAATGACGATGGCTTTCACGGGGTCGTCGCTCAGGATGTGGTCGATTGGATGACGCTCCGGGATAACTATTCCTCGGCTCGACCAATAGCGCTTCTCGTTCATC
>NZ_NGUR01000029.1:0-518 GCF_002179865.1 Pandoraea sp. PE-S2R-1
GGGGCCGCGACCAACACGCGCACCAACGTGGCATCGGCCTACCTGTTCGACAGCGTGAAGCTCTCGGATCGCTGGCTCATCAACGCGGGCGCGCGCTTCGACCGTTTCGACGTGAACGCCGTGCAAGCCGGCGCGCCGGACCTGAAGAACACCTCGAATCTGTTCAGCTTCCAGTTGGGCGTGATCTACAAGGTGCTGCCGTCGCTGAGCCTGTATGCGTCGTACGGCACGTCGGCCAATCCGCCGGGCGCGAACAGCGGTCTGGGGGGCGGTACCGACCAGCTCACGACGACCAACACGAACCTCTCGCCGGAACGTAGCCGCAACATCGAAATCGGTGCGAAGTGGGACGTGATCGATCAGCGCCTGTCGCTTACCGCCGCGCTGTTCCAGACGGACAAGACGAATGCACGCGTCTCGGACGGCCTCGGCGGCACGATCAACGCGGGTAGCCAACGCGTGCGCGGCGCCGAACTCGGCTGGGCCGGCAGTCTGACGAACCACTGGCGTGTGTTCGG
>NZ_NGUR01000030.1:0-291 GCF_002179865.1 Pandoraea sp. PE-S2R-1
GCTACCGGGAGCTTTGCCTGTCATGTCCGATTCTTCGCACGTCAACGTTCCTGCCGCCCCTGTCAGCCAGAGTCCGCTGGCACGCCCCGCGGAACCGATTCAGGCCTCAACGGCGCCCCTTGCAGCGGCCTGCGCATCAGTAGCACTCGACTTGTATTTTCCCGGCACATTGCGCGACGTCGAGCAGGCGGCCGCCGCCAAACTTCCGCCGCACACACTGATGACTCGTGCCGGGACAGCCATCGCCGAATGGCTTTATGGGCGCTTGCCGGCGCTGGCGACCGCGGGTCG
>NZ_NGUR01000031.1:0-429 GCF_002179865.1 Pandoraea sp. PE-S2R-1
GACCTGACCCGCTTTGACGGCGTCGCCAAGCCTTGCCGACCGGTCGATGATCTTGCCTGCGACGCGGAAGGACAGCGGGGTGGCATAACGTGCCTCAATCTGCGCTGGCAGCGACGCGGTGGGCGTCTGCTCGCTGAGCTTTGCCGCCACAGCGACGACCGGGCGCGGAGGCGCTTCCGGCGGGGCTTTGCGTGAGCACGCGGCCAATGAGGCTGCGGCGATGGCGGTAGTGGCAATGGCCAGCGCGAGCCGGCGGCGGCGTGGTGCGGTATCGGGCAGAAAGGGCATCATGCGCTCGTGACTCTCAATGTGAGAAATCCGGAAGACAAAACAACGAATTCGCGACACGTTTGCCGGACGAGCGGGGCCAGGCGAGCCATGGCAAAGCCAGAACGCTGGGCAGTAAGGCCGGCAAAACGGTGCGATCCG
>NZ_NGUR01000032.1:0-348 GCF_002179865.1 Pandoraea sp. PE-S2R-1
GCTGCTGAACACGTTCATCTATCTTCCCCGCGCGGAAGTCGCGCGAATGATCTTCCACGAACTCGCCCATCAGATTCTGTTTGTCAGAGGGGATACCACGTTCAACGAGTCTTTTGCGGTGACGGTGGAAACCGTGGGCGTCCAGCGCTGGCTGGTAGCGCACCCGGACGCTGTGATGGAGTATGAGCGCTACGATGCGCACCGACGTGAGTTTCGAACTCTGGTGGAGAGCTACCGAAAACGTCTGGAGGCGCTCTATGACAGTCCAGACACGGACGCCGAGAAGGCGGCTAGGAAAGACGCCATGTTCGTCAATATGCGTGCCGACTACGAGGCGTTGAAAGTGTC
>NZ_NGUR01000033.1:0-509 GCF_002179865.1 Pandoraea sp. PE-S2R-1
GCAATTCGACGTAGGGCGGCCCGCTGTCCGGAATGTCCGGCGCACTGGCTTCGCACACGGTCGAGACGGCAGGCACCGTGCGCACGCGCGCTTGGGCGCCGGGCACGCTGTCGATGCCGGCCGCAATGCATTGGGCGAGCTGTGCGGTGGTGCCGTGACGGCTGTAATACAGGACGAGGATTTCAGTCATGAAGTCGAATCGGCTGGCTCGAGGTGGCAAACGCGGCGGAAAACCCGCCTGGGCCCTCGGGTCTTGAGGTGAAAGGCAAGCGAAAAGTGCGGGTATTATAGGGCGTTCCTATTGGCGTAACGGATCGGGCTAGCGCCTGCCGCGCCAGCATTCTCATTCAGGAGCCCGATTTGCTCAAACTGTCCCGCATCAACTGGAACAACGTTCGCCAACTGCTGAGATACGCGCTTGCGCGGGCGCAGGGACGACCGGATTCCGCAAGTGGCGGGTAGTCTGACGTTTACCTCGATCCTGTCGATCGTGCCACTGTTCGCCGTGA
>NZ_NGUR01000034.1:0-511 GCF_002179865.1 Pandoraea sp. PE-S2R-1
TGCCCAGCGCGGCATGGCACGGCCATCGGGGGCGACAAGGCGAAGCTTGACGATGCCTTCGGCGGCCGGGGTGACGGACTCGACCACGACCGGGCGCGTCACGCTATGGCCCGACGGTTCGCCGATACGCACGGGCGACTGACGTGTCAGCACGGCCGGATCGAGGCGTTCGGGGTTCTGTGCCGGATCCCACTCGACCCACACATGCTCCGGGCCACGGAACGACGTGTTCGGCACGTAGGTGAACTCCTGCTCCGCGATTTTCATGTGCGGCAGACGACGGGTGAACTCTTCGAGGAAGATTTGCATCTCCATGCGGGCGAGGTTCTTGCCCATGCACTGGTGCGAGCCGTAACCGAACGTGAGCTGGTCGCTGGCGTTTTCGCGGCGGATGTCGAACAGATCGGCGTCGGCGAAGTGCGCTTCGTCATGGTTGGCCGACGACGTCACGATCAGCAGCTTCGAGCCTGCGGCGATATCGATACCGCCGATGTTCACGTCCTTCGTTGCC
>NZ_NGUR01000035.1:0-510 GCF_002179865.1 Pandoraea sp. PE-S2R-1
CCTCGGCGGTGGCTTTGGCTTGCGCGGCACGAATGACGTTTTGTGCGGCGTCGAGCGACAGGACCGGACGCATCGGCAATTCGGCGGCCTGTGAGAGCAGTGGCGCCGCACCGGCGCACAGGGCGATCGTCAGCGCGCACAGGCGGGCGTACTTGCGAGCGGCATGGCGCGGGGCAAGGCGAACGGTGGCGGGAAACAGCGATGGCATCGTAAAAAACTCCGCTAGTGAATGTAGCGTCCCCAGAGAGGGTCTCCGGCGACAGGCGCTGCGCAAAACCCAGCAGCGAATCGGGTGTGTCCATTCGAACACGCGGGGCGCGGGAGTCATTGCCCAGGGGCGGCGAAGTTGTTAGGTTCAACCTAATGAAATGCCCGATGACGCCTAAATGACGCGCGCGGTAGCATAGCGGCGGACGTGAACCAACCGGTGAGGACTCTGTGGAACTTCGGCACTTTCGCTACTTCGTGACGTTGGCCCGGACGCTGCATTTTGGACGCGCTGCGCAGGCG
>NZ_NGUR01000036.1:0-500 GCF_002179865.1 Pandoraea sp. PE-S2R-1
TTCCTCTTTGGCCGCCTGCGCGACGCGGGTGGCTTCCTCGGCCAGCCCTCGTGCCTCGAGCACCGCGCGGGCACGCGGAATCGGGTCGCGCAGCAGCGCCTGTGCGACATCCGCCGGGTTCCGGTAAGTGCCCGGATCGACAGACACATGGCCTTTGTGCCGGTCGGTAATCGCGTGAAGCAGGCGAGGGCCACCGCCTTGGCGGATCTGGGCAATCAGTTCCCCCGCAGCGGCGTATACCGCCTCCACATCGTTACCGTCTACCGAGAGCGATGCGATATCCAGCGCGTTTGCGCGCGCGCCCGCGCCATCGCCCGCCGTCATCGGACGGGTCGGCGTGGTGGCCGAGATGCGATTGTCTTCGCAGACGAACAGCACCGGCAACTCGAAAACGCGTGCCCAGTTCAATGCCTCGAGGAACGGCCCACGGTTGATCGCGCCGTCGCCGAAGAACGACACCGCAATGGCAGCTTCGCCGCGCAGCTTCAGCGCGTGCGCCG
>NZ_NGUR01000037.1:0-658 GCF_002179865.1 Pandoraea sp. PE-S2R-1
ACTTGCTGGCTTGGAAAGACAGGAACGGACACAGCAGTTCTCCAGATTGGCTAGTTTCGGGCGTGAATGCTCGACGCCGCATATCCGAAACAACGAATGCGTGCCGTGAGGCCAGTGCGGTGAGCGATGGCGTTTTCCAACGCGTCCATCAACTGGTTCATTACCGTGGGCGTGCGAAACGTCTCGAGGCGATATTGGATTTCCGCGAAGACGGGGTGCCCCTGCCCATGCCGAACGTCCACAAAGACGATGTGAACGTTTTTGAGCGCCGCGCCAAGCACAGTCGTACAGAGTTCGATGCAGTCGCCGGAAAGCCCGGCAAGACGCTCGTCAGACGGCATTTTTTCCGCATCGATATAGAAAGTGACGTTCGGCATCGCAGACCTACTTTGTCGGCGCTGTCGAAGGTGAGACAGCGCTGGTGAGCTGCTCCGTCATCGGTGCGTAGAGGTAAATACGGTGAACACCTTCAGCCATGCGCTCGACACGCTGAGCGCTTTCCCGAGGCAGAACGGCGAGCCAGCGACGCTCTGGAAACTTCTCCAACGCAACGGCTTGCATGGCCAGCGGTTGGAGGCCCAACCGGATCAGAGGGTCGGGTCCATTCGCACAAAGCACGAGACATTCGTCGGCCTTCACCGCCGGTGCAAGACCGATA
>NZ_NGUR01000038.1:0-506 GCF_002179865.1 Pandoraea sp. PE-S2R-1
TCGACGGCACCGGCTCGACGGGCATCATGCTTGCGTCACCCGCACAACAGGACGAACCGCCGTGCGTGTGCGGCGCACCGGAAGCCTGCGACGCGGCATGATCGTGCGCGTGCCCGTGGTCATGGTCATGGTCATGATCGTGATCATGCGAGTGGTCGTGGCGATGCCCGTGATCGTGACGGTGCGCATGGCCCGGGGCTTCCCCGTGGTCATGGGCCTTGAGATCTTCCGCCGTCGAGCCCGCCAAACGAGCCGAATCCGAGGGGTTGGACATGTGGACTCCTGGTTTCCTGATTCGTGTTACCCTTCATTCAAAACCCTGTAGTGACTACGGAGTCAAGCATGAAAATCGGAGAATTGGCCCGGGCGGCGGGCACCGATGTCGAAACGATCCGCTATTACGAGCGGGCGGGCCTGCTGACGGCCCCACCGCGAACCGATGCCGGCTATCGCACCTACGGCGAAGATCATCTGGAAGCCCTGCGCTTCATCCGTCATTGCCGCTC
>NZ_NGUR01000039.1:0-430 GCF_002179865.1 Pandoraea sp. PE-S2R-1
CGTCAGCGACGCTGCACAAATCGCGAACACGCCGGCAACCGCACGCGACACGGCGGACGGCGAAAGGGTTGCGCAAAAGGGCGAAGCGAGGCGGGGCGTGTGCTCATGGGCGGCGCGCGGGCGAACGAAGCCGCGCCCGGCGAGAGGGCGGTGGTGCAACATCGGTGTGAGTCTCCCTGTGTGATACGTCGTGTGCCGACGAAGTACGTCTTGAAATCGGTCTTCTTGTGTGGGGGTGAACGGTCGCGCAAGGGATGGAGGTGGCGGACTCTACGGGTGCTACGTAAAGCCGCCGCTCCTCGCTTGCGTACGCCGTCAGGTCCGTGCCGGGTCCGCCGGCTCGGGCAGCGTTGTCGCCGTGTGCGACCACACGCTGTTCGGGTCGCCGCGACGGGCGCGTCGCCACGTTGCGCGGGCAAACAGCGCAAAG
>NZ_NGUR01000040.1:0-325 GCF_002179865.1 Pandoraea sp. PE-S2R-1
ACGCAACACCTGCGTTGATGGCATTGGTCAACGTCCACTGAAAATTCGCCCCCACGTCGTAGTTGGTCATCGTTTGCGCACTGCCGCCTGCCTGGATCCGCGTCGCCGTGAAAAGCGCGTGCAGCAACCAGCGCTCGATCCGGTACGACATGCCGACACCGTAATTGCGCACGTTGTCGGTTGGGAACGTCGCGCCGCTGGCCAGATTCACGCCCTGATAGCTCGACAGCCCCAAGCCGCCACCGAGGTTCAACGTGCGGTTGTTCTCGCTCTCGTACGTTGCGCCAATCTTGAACGGGCCGTTGGCGTAATCCAGCGCGAACGC
>NZ_NGUR01000041.1:0-349 GCF_002179865.1 Pandoraea sp. PE-S2R-1
TGCGGGAGTCTATTACCGCGTGCACAACCGTCTCTCGGAAGTGAAGTTGCCCGAGAACGTCGGCGATTTCCGCCTGATCGACCGACGTGTCGTAACCGCGCTCAAACGACTGCCCGAGCGCCGCCGTTTCATGAAAGGGCTGTTCGCGTGGGTTGGGTTCCACACGGAAATCGTGGAATACGTGCGCGATGCGCGCAGTGCGGGCGAATCGAAGTTCTCCGGCTGGCGACTGTGGAATTTCGCGCTCGAAGGCATTACCAGCTTCAGCACCGTGCCGCTGCGCTGCTGGACGTATATCGGCGTGACGCTCGCCCTTCTCTCGTTGGCGTACGGCAGCTACATCGTGCTG
>NZ_NGUR01000042.1:0-490 GCF_002179865.1 Pandoraea sp. PE-S2R-1
ACTGGTCAGGCGCTTGAGGGACTGGCGGGGCTTGAGCCGGCGGATGCCGATCCGACGGAGGTCGCGCGCCAGATCGTCAACGTGGTGAACCTTCCGTTCGGCAAGCGGCCGTTCCGCGTGCACGTCGATCCGTCGCAGGATGGTGCGGAAGTGGTCAATGCCGTGGCGGATCGGATGCGGCGCGAGATGTATTACGCGATCGGACTGGAAGATCTGCTGTCGCCGAGGATCAACGGTTGAGCGTTGCCCTCCCCGTCGCCGCTCGACGCAAACGCGCAGACATCGACGACGGGCCAACCCCAGCATTAGCGGAAGAAGCGCTTGACGCGATGGCCGGATGGGGTTGGTCACGAGAACGCGGTTGAGCTGGCAATTTGATCGTGCCGAAGCCCGGGATCAACGTCGCATTGTTTCAAGTAACGCGCAGCATTTCGATGAGTGCGCGCAGGCCACTGGTGACGTGTCGTCGACTCGGATAGTAGAGACACAG
>NZ_NGUR01000043.1:0-434 GCF_002179865.1 Pandoraea sp. PE-S2R-1
ACGCGCTTCAGATAGAGCCCCGTTCCCCGGAACCGGCACACTTCTTCGCCGTGCTGGTTCGTGGCTGTCCAGAGCTGGCGCACGATACCGCGATCGGGACGGCTCTTCGAAGCGCGCACTTCCAGCGTGCTGCTCGTCACCGTAATCGTGTCCCCCGGACGCACCGGCTTGAGCCACTCGATTTGCTCGACACCCGGCGACCCCATGCTCGCCGAGCGCGAGAGCAGCTTGTCGACGTTCATCCGCATCATGATGCTGCACGTGTGCCAGCCGCTGGCCACCAGTCCGCCGAAATGGGACTCGCGACCGGCCAACTCGTCGACGTGAAACGGCTGAGGATCGAATTGCCGGGCAAAGTGCACGATCTCGTCTGCCGTGAACGTGTATTCGCCCAGATCGAAGGTGTCACCTACTGCAAAGTCTTCGAAGTAATA
>NZ_NGUR01000044.1:0-271 GCF_002179865.1 Pandoraea sp. PE-S2R-1
TCATGACTGCGCCTTACGCTCGAACATCACAAAATGCTTGCGGACCGGTTCCACCACTTCGAACACCCCTTCGAAGCCCGCCGGAATCACGCAGGCGTCGCCCGGCCCGAACTCCGAGGCGTTGCCGTCGAGGTCGCTGATACGAATGCGTCCCTCGATCACCGAGAAATACTCCTGACGATGCGCACCGAAGGCGATGCGCCACGCGCCGGGTTCACACGTCCACTCTCCGCAATCGAACTCGCCCAACGCGTCGGTGTAGAACGGGCGT
>NZ_NGUR01000045.1:0-586 GCF_002179865.1 Pandoraea sp. PE-S2R-1
GCGCAACCCTCAACGGACTGTTTCGACCGGGCGAGTGATCCCCTGACAGCTCGCCAAGCGCGGCAATTCGGCCACCGGCGCGGCAGGTACATGACCAGTGACTTTTCGTCGATGGACGTGCCGCCCGCGTGCCGGGACAATTCGCTGTCAGCCGATGCGCCGCGTCGCGATGTCTTCCGAATGCGGCAAGCACGGCGTCCCCACCCGACGGAGCGTCTTCATGAATCTGCCGCACGAGGCTTTTGCCATTCCCACGCCGCTGGGCGCACCGCTACCCAAACCGCGCGTCTTCGATAACGTCGAGGACGAACGTGCCGACCGCAAACTACGTCTCGCCGTCGCCTTCCGGATCTTCGCGCGCTTTGGCCTCGCGGAAGGCATCGCCGGGCATATCACCGTGCGCGACCCCGAGTTTCACGACCGTTTCTGGGTCAATCGCTATGCGCAGCACTTCTCCTCGATCCACCCGGACGATCTGATTCTCGTCGACGAAGCCGGTGCCCTGCATCACGGCGAAGGCCCGGTCAATGCCGCCGCCATGGCCATTCACGCCGGCATTCACGCCACTCTGCCCCACGTGACGGCC
>NZ_NGUR01000046.1:0-503 GCF_002179865.1 Pandoraea sp. PE-S2R-1
AACGCTTCACCGCACGCTCACGACTTTGCGGAGGATGGCTTTGCGCCCTCCTTCTGACGGCACCCTTGACACCCTTCTCCGGCATCTCGACGGCCATTGCCGCCACCGACGAGACAACCACCAACGCCGCATCGCCCGCGCCTGCCGCAGATCCCTCACCGGAAATCGTGTCCATCGTGGTGCCGGGGGCCGGCACCTTCGGCGGCGATATCGGCATGCACACCGAGGTGTACAAACCGTCGGGCAACGGACCTTTCCCTGTGCTCATCTTCGAGCACGGACGCGCCTCCGATGCTCTGGTCCGCGCCAAAATGAATCAACCGATTCTCAAAGGACATGTGCGTTACTGGCTCGCCAAAGGCTTCGCCATCGTGGCACCGGTTCGCGTTGGCTATGGCTCGACGGGCGGGCCGGATCGCGAGAACTCCGGAGCATCGTTCGACATGCAGGGTCGATGCACGCGTCGCCCCGACTTCGAGAAGCTCGGCAAGGTCACAGCAGAA
>NZ_NGUR01000047.1:0-418 GCF_002179865.1 Pandoraea sp. PE-S2R-1
ATGGACGACGCTGCAGACCTCGCGCCAGCAGCAGTGGAGCAGCACGCTGACTTACGGCGTGCTGCCGAACCTCGACGTCGCGATCCAGGCGCCATACCAACGTATGCGCCCCGACGGCAACGGCTGGACCAACGGCTTCGGCGATCTTCAGTTGCAAGCCAAATGGCGTTTTCTCGAAGGCGAGCAATGGAGCCTCGGCCTGAAGCCGTTCGTCACGTTGCCGACGGCCAGTCAGGAACGCGGCCTCGGCAACGGCCGCGCGACGACCGGCGCGAACCTGCTGATGCAATACACCCTCGATGAGCGTTGGACGTTCCTCGCCAACGCGGGCTACACGTGGAACAACAACGGCACCGGCAATCGGCAGAGCCTGTGGAACGCCTCCACGGCCGTGCTTTTCAGCGCGACGGACAAACTG
>NZ_NGUR01000048.1:0-841 GCF_002179865.1 Pandoraea sp. PE-S2R-1
CTGATCGATCTTCTGGTGGTGCCAGCCCGTCACGATCCAAAAGCGCTGTCCGGCGACCTCATACTCGTCGAGCAAGCCGACGCGAAGCAGTTCGTCGACCATTCGGCGAACATCCGCCGAAGTCAGGTCGTCGGCCGGGAACACCTCGGCCTTCAGACGCTTCTCGTTGGTCGAGTGAATTCCCGCGTCGTCGCAGAAATTCCACATGCCGATGAACAGGATGCGGGCATCACGAGAGACGTCCATCACCTGCTCGGACGTCCAAAACTCGGGTTTGACTGAACGAATTCGTGCCATTGATTCCCCGCCTACGCGGTACCGTAAAGAGCCGCGATTAAAGGGTCTCGTCGAACGAGACTGCCTGTCTTGATCGCGTAGCGGACTCGCGCACGCGCGCAGCGGGCGGCCTGGTATTCGGCGTCCTTGCTCAGCCTGAGCGTGCGACGTCTGTCGATTTCTTTGCGCGTCAGCGGCTCAGGCTTCTGAACGTCGACGCCGTTCCCGAGTGCATAACGTGCCGCCCAAGCGCCAGCCGGGGGCGTAACGTACCCAGCCTGCGACTTGCAAGTCACCGGCTTCGTGGTGCTCACTGAGAAGCAACAGGATTTGGCGCCGCGAGTAGCCGGTGACCATCGCGAGATACTTCGAATCAGCCATCGGCACCTTCCGCAGCTCTCGCTGAATCGCGCCCCAGGCGATCGATGTGGCCCGACCACGCTTCCCCATTGCGATCCGGCAACCCCAACCCGTAGCGGCCGTGTTTGCGCACCGCGTTTGTCGTGCGCCCGGGGAAATGCTCCGCAATGCACTTGATGGGGAGCGTCGAGTCCCACAGATCCGT
>NZ_NGUR01000049.1:0-501 GCF_002179865.1 Pandoraea sp. PE-S2R-1
CGCAGGCGCCAGCCTGAACGACGACCGGCGATGGCTCGCAACGGAGCCATCGCCGATTCGTGGCGGGAGGGGGAGGGTCGATCAGGCCTTCGGCGTGTCGGTCTTGCCTTCATCCTGCGATGTCTGCACGACGGGCCCGGGCAGTCCGGTGATCTTCGGCACGCATTCCCGATGGAACCACACGAGATTGACCGGTTCGCCAGCCAGCAGACGCTTGACCGGGGGCACGACCTGTTCGCCGATCAGCATGCCGAGCAAGCCGAGAAGCGCGACGGCGGGCGGTGCAGGGGAGCGCACCCCGAGGCCGCCATAAAGAATGCCGACGAGCACGCCGACGCCGAGCGAGACGAGATAGAGCTTCATGAAATTCTCCGCGAAGCATGCGATCTAAGGTCGTACCACGCCACGGCGATAAAGCCGCCCACGAGTCCGAGATGCTCGAAAAAGCCGTTGGCGAGCATGACGCGCTCACCCGGCGGTGCGGCCCAGAAGCGGTTGGCC
>NZ_NGUR01000050.1:0-434 GCF_002179865.1 Pandoraea sp. PE-S2R-1
CCTCTCGAGCCAGTTGAAACAACGCCTCGCGCACGGGCGTTCTTGACACGCCAAACCGTTCAGCAAGGTGTGCTTCCGTCAATCGCTGACCAGGCAGGAGCTTACCGTGCTCTACGAGATCTCTGATTGCGTCATATATCCTGTCGCGCAGTCGCTGTCCAACATCCTGTGAAGGTGCCATAACCGCCAGAAGCCAACATTCGATGGCGCTCAAAGGCGAAGAAAAGCGCCTTCCGCCCGAATCAGCCAGGTCTATCGGTGCGTCGCGAGATTGACCCGGTTCGTAGAAAGCTGCCCCCGGCAGTTCAGACTCGGATCAATCTCGCAAACGCTCTTTGCCTACTGCAACTCTCATGGTTTCGATCGTTTGGATACAAACACGCTGCAACAGTAGCGCTCGGTAGGAACGCTTCTGTTGCGCGTAGCCTGCGCCC
>NZ_NGUR01000051.1:0-484 GCF_002179865.1 Pandoraea sp. PE-S2R-1
GTCGCCGCTGTCATCGCCGCGCTCGTCAACACCTCCCGCCGCACCTGCCCCACTGCCCCGCCGCGGTGGACCAAGGCCGCGTCGGGTGCCGTGGCCATGGTGCTCGCCACCACAATGACACTCGGCATCACCCTGTTCAGCAAGACGGGCGACGTACGCGCTGCCGCGCCCGCCGCGATCACGGGCGAACGCGCAGGCGCCTCAGGCACAACGCTGTTCGATGAGACCACGCTCGCGACCTCGGCCACGGTTACACCACCCCGTGCAAGTAGCGTCTCGCGGCTCGACGGGCGCTATGTGCTTGAGGTGATCGTGAACGGCGAGTCCACCGGCCAACTTGCGCCCGTTGTCCGTCGTCAGGGGCGATGGTTCGTGCGTGCAGGCGATCTGCGTGCGCTCGGGCTGACCTCAGACCGTCTGCCCAATGCCAACACGACCGAGGTCGCGCTCGATTCACTCGATGACATCCAGGCGACATACGACG
>NZ_NGUR01000052.1:0-491 GCF_002179865.1 Pandoraea sp. PE-S2R-1
GAAGCTTGGCAAGGTGTTGACGACGGGCGGCACGATGCTGCTGTCCATCGTGGTCTATGCCTTCGTGTACGGATGGAAGTTCGCGCTCGGTTTCGTGATCTTGCTATTCACACATGAAGCGGGTCATTACGTCGCCGCACGCCAGCGCGGGCTGGACGTGGGGCTGCCCACGTTCATCCCGTTCGTCGGGGCATGGATCGAACTCAAGGAAACACCGCTCAATGCCCAGACGGAAGCCTATGTCGGGCTGGGCGGACCGTTCGTCGGCACCCTCGCGTCAATGGTCTGCTATTTCGCGGCACGCGAGCAGGACAGCAATCTGCTGCTCGCGCTCGCCTATTCGGGATGCTTCCTGAACCTGTTCAACCTGATTCCCCTCTCGCCGTTCGATGGGGGGCGCATCACCGCGGTGTTGTCGCCGCGCATCTGGTTTGCGGGCGTGCCGGTGCTCGTCGCGCTGTTCCTCTGGCATCCGAGTCCGATCCTGATTC
>NZ_NGUR01000053.1:0-498 GCF_002179865.1 Pandoraea sp. PE-S2R-1
AGGGCCATGTTCATGGCTTGCGCCAGTTCGGCGCGGGTCACGAGGCCGGGTTCGCAATCGGCCAGAAACGACGGCGAATTGAGCGTGGCAAAGAGGGCGTTGGTTCGCGCTTCCCCAACCAGGGAAACCAGCAAGGACTGCACATTGGCATTGCGCATCGGATTGTCTCGCAGGGTGGGCGCCGTCTCGGGGCGGCGCCGCAGGGTGTCAGGGCACGGCTTGGGGCGCGTCACCCCATGCCTTCTTGCAGTGACTGCATTATTGGAACGGATGTCACGCCCGTAAAGCGAGATAAAATTGCCACTTGATGCGTTTTAGGAATTAACATGCGCAAATTCAAGACCCCGGGCACGGCGGCGCTGCTGGCCTTCGAGGCGGCCGCCCGGCACTGAGAGCTTTACCCACGCGGCGCGAGAGCTGTTCCTGACGGAAAGTGCCGTGTCGCGCCAGATCGCCACGCTGGAGACGCAGCTCGGCGTGCGTTTGTTCGTTCGTGCG
>NZ_NGUR01000054.1:0-328 GCF_002179865.1 Pandoraea sp. PE-S2R-1
ATCCGGGATATCGAGATCTTCAGAGCGGTGATGAATGCGGGCAGTACGAGCAAAGCCGCCGGCCTGCTGGGCATCTCCCAGCCCGCCGTCAGTCAGGCCATTCGTCGACTCGAAACCATGGCCGATCTTCGGCTGTTCGAGCGAGTGCGAAGCCGGCTGGTGCCGACGCAAGAAGCGCTCGCACTGATGCAGGACGTCAATCAGTTCTTCCGCGGGTTCGAGGTGATCGAGCACCGAATGCGCAGCTTGCGCTCGCATGGGCTCGGACGCATGGCGATCGCCTGCCTTCCTGCGCTTGGCAACGGGTTCATGCCGCGTGTGATTGCGT
>NZ_NGUR01000055.1:0-463 GCF_002179865.1 Pandoraea sp. PE-S2R-1
CGCATTGGGCACACGGCGCGCAGTGGACACCCCGTTCTCCGTTGTCGCCGTCAATAGCGAGCAGATCAAGAACCAGATGGCCCAGACCGCGACAGACGCGTTCAAGTACGACCCGGCCGTCACCACGCTCTCGGAAAACAAGCGCAACGAGAACTCGTATTTCGCCGTGCGCGGCATGCGCGTGGACATGCTTGACGGCACCAAGATCGATGGGCAGAACTTCGTCTCGTGGCAAGCCGACATCCCGCTCGAGCCGTTCGAGCAGGTGGAACTGCTCAAGGGTCTGGCCGGCTTCATGTACGGCTTCGGCACACCCGGTGGCATCGTGAACTACGTGCTCAAGCGGCCGACAGACGAGCCGCTGCGTCAATTCTCGGTCGGCTACGAAGCGAGCAATGTGTGGAGCGAAAAGCTCGATCTCGGCGGACGCTTTGGCCCCGACAATCGCTTCGGCTATCGCCTG
>NZ_NGUR01000056.1:0-498 GCF_002179865.1 Pandoraea sp. PE-S2R-1
GGAATAGCTCTGCCACTCGGTGATCGTGCGTGAGATCACGGCCGCCACATCGACCTCTGCCGCTGGCGGCGGTGCGTCAGCGGCATGCGCGACCCCTACCGGAGACGCCTCATGACGCGCGATGCCCGCTACGGCGATCACGCTAGCGAGCGCAAGCGCGCTCAATGAGCTGTAGAACAGCTTGTGATTGCGAATCATAGGTAGTACTCCTTAATAAAACAAGGTGTTCTCGAATAACGCGAGTGAGTTTTCATTTCGGAAATCACCGGGAAACCCGACGGGTTTCACTTGCAGTCTTTCCAGTTCGTATAGGCCGAAGTATGGATGTCGCACCCCGTGGGATAAAGACATCAATCGTGGTTGCTTTGTATCCGCGACAGATACAATTACAGCGCCGTGCCCCGGCCAGATGAGGGCGCGCGCTTACCGCGGATTCACGTCTCCGGTTCGTTGACCTTCGGGGGTGAGGTGCTTGCGCAAGAACTCCATCGCGTCGCC
>NZ_NGUR01000057.1:0-423 GCF_002179865.1 Pandoraea sp. PE-S2R-1
AGCCGCCATGAACGTCGCCCAATTGATGCACTTCCTCGAACCACTCGGGACGTGCCGCCTTGCCCGGGCGGGCCGCAGATCCCGCACCGTAGTCGACGCCGCGGGTCCAGTGACCCATCCGCATCCAGTCGAGATCGACCTGTGTCGTGTTATGACTGCGGTCCGTGCCGATCGCCACATGGTCGATGCCCGCGATATCCACCGTACGGGCCACCAGTTCGCACCAGTTACGCACCGTCAGGCAGAAGTAGTCGCCCGCGATATTGCGATACGCCGCGCAGCCGATCACGCCGCCGTTGTCGCGCAGGGCATGCAGCACGTCGTCCGTCTTGTTGCGCTTGTGGGGAATATCGAATCGGGATTCGCGTGCGTGATCGCCACCGGCTTCTCGGAATGACGAATGGCCTCGAGCGAGGTCTGGTT
>NZ_NGUR01000058.1:0-282 GCF_002179865.1 Pandoraea sp. PE-S2R-1
CGCATCGCGCGTTTTCATATCGAGGCTGAGGCGTCTTGAGGCCCGGCGATTTCCGCGCCAACCATAGTTTCATCTGACAAAACGTAAATTTCATCAGGCGAAACACATACCGCACCCCGAGAACCCTGTAAGCACAAGGCTTTGCGCGGAATCACGGCCCCCCTCTGGGATTTCGGGCACGATGACGCTTTCCTTTCGCGTATCCGCGTCACGACCTACGTCAAGACGCCGGGTCGCGCGACCGTTTTGTCTTCCGCTGCTCTCATGTCCGACACACACACT
>NZ_NGUR01000059.1:0-359 GCF_002179865.1 Pandoraea sp. PE-S2R-1
GTACGTCTCCGATTGCAGCAGACGGTCGGCGGCGTCGCCGTCGCGCGCGGCGTCGACAGTGAAGTTGTCGTCGCGCAGCATGCGGGCGAGCCAGTGGGCCAATGTGTCGTTGTCTTCGATCAGCAGCAGTTTCATAACGGCGGAAGCGGAATGCGACGGCGAGTGTGCCCGTGGAACCTGCGCAAGCCAACAGCGGGTAAACACCCACGTGCCGGGAACGAAAACCTGCATGGGGCGAAAGCTTGATGAAAGCTTCGGTTTTCTACAATCGGCGACAAGGCAGAGGAATCGATTTGCAAGTTCGCTGCCCGGGCCCCGTGGGCAAACCACGCGAGGTCGGCCGGCGCCGCAATCGAAGG
>NZ_NGUR01000060.1:0-382 GCF_002179865.1 Pandoraea sp. PE-S2R-1
ACGCACAAATCACCATGCGGTAAGGACGCAATGGGCGGGCAATCAGTCTCGAATCCTCGAGCGGCCCGATACGTACCGCCAGATCGAATCGGTCCTGAATCAAATCAACCCGGCGGTTACTGAGGACAACGTCCACATACACTTCGGGATTCTCCTGGGCATATCTCGTCATCAATGGCGCAAGCACCGTGGTCCCCAACGTGTGGGGCGCAGAAATTCGCAGGCGCCCTTGCGGAGTGTTCTGGAATCGCTCGATGCTTTGTTGCGCAAGCCGGGTCTGTCGCAGAATTTCCCGCGCATGTTCGAGAAATGTCGCGCCGACGTCCGTCAGACTTTGCTTTCGCGTACTCCGATTGAGCAGCCGGACATTGAGCTGCGTCTC
>NZ_NGUR01000061.1:0-496 GCF_002179865.1 Pandoraea sp. PE-S2R-1
GCCTGGCTGCGCGAGCTGATCGTCTCGCTGGGGCTCTCCGCCCTGTGCGTCACGCACGATCAGACCGAAGCCATGGCGATGTCGGATCGCATCCTGCTGTTGCGCAACGGACGCATCGAACAGGAAGGCACGCCCGCTGAACTCTACGGCTCGCCGCGCTCGCTCTACACGGCGGAATTCATGGGCAGCAACAACCGGATCGACGCCACGGTGAGCGCCGTTGACGGCGATCTCGTCACGCTCGCGGGCGACGGCTTTGCGCTGCAAGCCCGTGCACGCGACCCGCTCGCACCGGGGCAGGACGCGCAGGCGGTCATTCGTCTGGAGCGCGTGCAGGTAGCCGAGGGGCCGGGCCACAACCGCGTCAACGCGCAACTCGTCACGTCGATGTATCTCGGCGACCGCTGGGAATACCTGTTCCATTGCGGGTCGTTGCGCTTTCGCGCGTTCGGTCACGTGCCGCGCGAACCCGGCCATCACTGGGTGGAGTTTCCGG
>NZ_NGUR01000062.1:0-495 GCF_002179865.1 Pandoraea sp. PE-S2R-1
GTGCCGGCCGGAACCTCGCGCAAGAAACGTCGCAACAGCACCGCACCGGCAATCGCCGCCAGCGTGAAACTGACGGCGATCAGCACGAGCGTATTCGCCACCGTCAGGTGCCCCGTCACCACCAGCGGAATGACTGCGACACAGAAAATCGCGGGCCAGAGCCACGAGTAGATCATCTGGCTGTAACCGACCCGCTGCAATCCGGCGAGGGCACCCGCGATCGCGGCCCCCACGTTCTGCGGGACGAAAGAGAGTGCGCCCAGCATGAGCGGCACCGCAAGCTCAGGCTTCCTCAGCACATCGTTGGCAAACAGCGTCGCCCCTGCCGCCAGCAAGACCGAAACCGCCGCCGACGCGAAAAAGACGTGCATCAGCGCACGTCGAATCGTCGGACGAACGGCGCCGGACTGCCCCGACGCAACGTCCATCGCCAGTTGACGCGTCAGTGCCTGATCGATGCCCAATCGCCCAAAGCCCGCGAGCGCCACCATCGTG
>NZ_NGUR01000063.1:0-326 GCF_002179865.1 Pandoraea sp. PE-S2R-1
ACCATCGACCGGTATCGCCCAACGATTCCCAGGCAGCACCGATGGCGCACGTCTCGCATCAACGAGGCCCGGCGCCGCCGCGAAGGCGAACAAGAAGATCAAGACATAGGCGAAGACGGAGACACATGACAGTGCCTGACCAAGACAACAAGATCGACAACGACGACAACACGGCCACCCCCGACGAGGAGAAAACCCGCTCGGGCATCCAATCCATCGAAGTAGGCTTCCGGCTGATCGAGGTGCTGACCGAAGCGTCGAACGCCATGATGCTGCGCGACCTCGCGCACGCCGCCGGCATGAACCCCGCCAAAGCGCACCGCTAT
>NZ_NGUR01000064.1:0-319 GCF_002179865.1 Pandoraea sp. PE-S2R-1
GAGGAGATGTCGTGTCAGTCATGCCTGAATGCTTCAAAGGACCTGGACCGCCCTGGGGGCGCGCCGGGTGTGCGTGGAGGGACTAGCGCAGTGCTGAATGACGCGCTGACACGCCAGAAACGGCCATATCAGCGACGTGTCACCAGGATTCACTACCGGCCGTGATTATAGATCAAATTGGTAGTTTATCTACCATTATGGTCTGTTTTTTGTTTTGTCAGAATCCAGACCACTGTCCTACCGCTTTTCATTGCCCCAACGATGCCGACGCAGTCACGTCTGCGAACCAGATCACGAGGAAATCGGCCAACGCCCGCGT
>NZ_NGUR01000065.1:0-479 GCF_002179865.1 Pandoraea sp. PE-S2R-1
CAAGCCAGGAAGTCATTGGACACCGCCGTATCGGCGATCGTTGGCTGACGAGGCAGAACATGAGTGAAAACCTGGTTGCCCGAGTCCAGAACCTGAGCGTTGCGTTCGGCAGCAGCAAGGCCAACTTGCCGCCGGTCGTCCGTAACGTCTCCTTCGATGTTCGCCGGGGGCAGACATTGGCGATCGTCGGCGAATCCGGGTCGGGGAAGTCGGTGACGTCGCTCTCGATGATGCGGCTCATTGAGTTGGGCGGCGGCCGCATCGTCTCCGGCAGCATGCAGCTTCATACGCCGTCGGGCGAGGTGATCGACCTCGCTCAGACGCCGGAAGAGAAGATGCGCCGCTTGCGGGGCTCGGCCATCGGGATGATCTTTCAGGAACCGATGACTTCGCTCAATCCCGTCTTCAAGATCGGCGCACAGTTGATCGAGGCCATCCGCCTGCATCAACCCGGCAGCCGAAGCGCGACGCAAGCGCAA
>NZ_NGUR01000066.1:0-268 GCF_002179865.1 Pandoraea sp. PE-S2R-1
TGCCGAAGTCGAGCACGATGTGATGGATGTCGCTCTCGGTGCTCGCGTCGGTCAGGCGATAGTTGCCCACCACGGTGGCCTGAATAGGCGCCTTGTGGTTGTACAGATTGACGTAAGGCTTCGCGGCGGACCACGGCGGCACGACCGAGCCACGCACGAGATCGGAGCCGCCGATGACCGGCTCGGGGGCATCCGCCGACGCGTTGCCGGACGTGCCCTCGGCCGCCTCGCCGATCGAACCCTGACCAGCGATGGCGTCGTCCTGCAC
>NZ_NGUR01000067.1:0-494 GCF_002179865.1 Pandoraea sp. PE-S2R-1
CGCTCACCGGACGTGCAGGCAAGGCGGCCGTGCCGATGACGGCCATCGCGGCGGAGAAGCTCATTCTCTATCGACGTCGCACGGGACAGGGGTTATACGACGCGATCATCGCCGCGTGCCACGGCGCGGGCTTCAGTCCGAACATCGAGCAGGAAGCGCCGCGTTTGCTCACCACCCTCTCGCTCGTGGCGGCGGGGCTCGGCGTGTCGGTGGTACCCGCCTCGCTCATGCGCATGCAGGTGGAGGGCATTGTCTACCGGCCGCTGACGCCGGCACCGCGCGCGCCGCTGTACTGCGCACACCGCGAAGGCGTGCTCGCTGGCCCGACGGCGCGCCTGCTGAATCATGTGAATGAAGCCGCGCAGACGGTCGCGGCCGAGTGACGTCGCCTTGACGCCTTAACGTCTTGACGTCTTAAGCCGTTGCGGCCCCTTTTTGCGTCAGCAGCGCCTCGATATGCCCGTGCAGGCCGACGTCGCTCCATTCCAGTTCCG
>NZ_NGUR01000068.1:0-421 GCF_002179865.1 Pandoraea sp. PE-S2R-1
CCCGCGAGAATGCGTGTGAGATCGAGTACGCGGATGCCGCTGAGCGGGCGTTCGCGCATCGGCTTCCAACCGGTAACGTCGCGCTGAACACCCGCCGCCGATCCAACGTCGAACGTCTCCCACTGCAACAAGGGGTCGCGAGCCACGGCCTCGCCTTGAGGATGGGCGTCCCACTGCGCGAGCGTGCGCATCGCCGCAGCACATCCCCCATGGGCGACGACGGCGGTTTCGAGCGCATCCGCCTGCCACGTAGCGACTACGCGTGCCACCGCGTCGCGATTGGCCTGCGCGCCAAGCACTGCAAGGGCGGCGGCACGATGATGCGGCGCATTGGTGTGCAGACGAATCCAGCCATCGGCCGTACGGTAATCGCCTGCAATCGGGTCCCACATCGGCGGCGACGACCATCCCTGCGAGCGCA
>NZ_NGUR01000069.1:0-493 GCF_002179865.1 Pandoraea sp. PE-S2R-1
CGGCAGCGAGGCTCGATCCGCCGAGGGGGGAGAGTTGCTCGGCGTGGAGCTTCACGGGTAACTTCAGCTTTTGCGCGCGCAGCAGCACCCGCATGACCTGCGCCGGTGAAAAAGCGATGGTCTCGCAGAACGCATCGACGGCGTCGACCAGATGTTCCTCGGCGAGCTTCGGCAGAATCTCCGAGCAGACATAGTTCACATACTCGTCGGCCTTGCCCGCGAACTCCGAGGGGACCGTATGCGCGGCCAGACACGTTGTCTTCACCGTCACCGGCAGCGCTTCACCGAGCCGACGCGCCACCCGCAGCATCTTGCGTTCACTATGCAGATCGAGGCCGTAACCCGACTTGATTTCCACCGTAGTGACGCCGTCGCGCATCAGGGCGAGCAGACGTTTGCGTGCCGACTCGAAGAGCGCGTCCTCTGTGGCATCGCGCGTGTGCCGCACCGTATGTTTGATCCCACCGCCGGCGGCCGAGATTTCGGCATAACT
>NZ_NGUR01000070.1:0-492 GCF_002179865.1 Pandoraea sp. PE-S2R-1
ACCTGAAGGTGGAGACGTTTGCGAGTGCGCAAGACTTCCTCGCTTACGCGCGTCCCCCCGTGCCGGCGTGCCTCGTGCTCGACGTTCGCCTGCGCGGCGTCAACGGCCTGGCGTTTCACCGTGACATCATTAGCGAGGGCATCCGGCTACCGGTCGTGTTTATCACAGGACACGGCGATATCGAAATGTCCGTCAAAGCGATGAAGGACGGTGCGACAGATTTTCTGGCCAAGCCGTTCCGGGATCAGGACATACTCGATGCCGTCTCTCAGGCATTGACGAAGGACCGCGCGAGGTTGGCCAGCGAAGCCTCGCATCGGACAGTGAGGCTTCTGTATGACTCCCTCTCGATGCGCGAGAAGGAAGTGCTCGCTTATGTGATGACTGGCCTGCTCAACAAGCAGATTGCGGCGCGTATGGGACTCAGCGAAATTACGGTCAAGGTCCATCGCGGACAAGTCATGAGGAAGATGATGGCTCGCTCGCTACCCG
>NZ_NGUR01000071.1:0-364 GCF_002179865.1 Pandoraea sp. PE-S2R-1
CGCCTGAATTTTCGCCAGGTTCGCGCGTTCTGCGGCGTAGGCGCTCAGCACGTCGGGCCGCCTTGCGATCGCGGAGGCAACGATCTGCTCGACCGGCTGGCGCAGCGCGGGCGAGAGCGTGCGCACCGGCATGTCGGCAATCTTCGGCTTCGACAGCGGCGAAATACCCATCGCCGAGATCAGCGTCAGATACGCATTGCTTTGCGCGCCTTGTGCCTGAACCAACGCCAGCTTCGCCTGCGCATAGTTCTGATTCGCTTGCGCCACTTCGATCACGGTGCCAATGCCGCGCCGGTATCGGGACTTGGCTGCATCGGCCACGGCGCCCGCGTTTTCCAGTCCTTGCTCGGCCGTCGCGACACGT
>NZ_NGUR01000072.1:0-380 GCF_002179865.1 Pandoraea sp. PE-S2R-1
AGCAAGTCGCGCTCAAGCCGTTCATGCGAGACACGCAACAGATAGTGGTTGTGGGTGATCGCGACGAGCCGGTCGCTGAAGTAGGCATTGATGCCCTGCGCCCGATTCGACCGGTGAGACCAGATGTCGCAGAAATGCCCGGCGATCAACGTCACCGTCATCCCGCCGGCGAAGTGCACCATCGGAAACGGCCCGCCGGCCGATGCGCACAAGACATACCAGGCCAGCATCAGCACCAGCCCGCTCGCGGCACCGGCCAGCGAACCGTAGCGCAACGCACCGACGAGCGCTACCAGCCATAGCCAGGGGAATTGCGTGGAGAGCAGCAAGGGATCGTCGGGGCGCAAACGCCAGGCGACAAGGACCACGAGTACGGTGCC
>NZ_NGUR01000073.1:0-450 GCF_002179865.1 Pandoraea sp. PE-S2R-1
TCTCGGTCGAGCGTACCCGCACGTTCGATCGCCTGCTGCAAGACCACGCCAACGCCGGCGCCCGACGCCTGCGTGAAGTCCGGCAAGCTGTGGTACTTGCCCTGGAACGCACTGACGAACGCAGCCGTCGAGCCGAAGACGTCAGTCGATTGATACGCCAGCACCGGATGGAACCAGCTTGCGGTTGTGACGTTATTCGCCAGCGGCTTGCCCACCGCATCGACCCACTCGTCGTAAGCCGGGCCGTTGATCATCGTGACCGCCGGGGCGCCAAGCTTCTGGTCGGCCATCTGCTTGCGAACGAGAATCAGGTCGTTGATATAACCCGTCACGATGATCCAGTCCGGACGCGCCGCCTTGATCTCGGTGACTTCCGCCGAGTGGTCGAGCGAACCGATCTGGTAGCGCTGCGAGTAGACGATCTGCAAACCACGCTTGGCCGCCGACTTT
>NZ_NGUR01000074.1:0-491 GCF_002179865.1 Pandoraea sp. PE-S2R-1
GCCCGCGACATAGGGGTGGTTGCTCAGTCGCTTGTCGAGCACGCCATACAGACGCCGTGCTTCGTTCGTGTAGCGCTTGATCGCGTAATCGATTTTCTCGGGGGCGTAGATCCGGAAATGGTGCGCCTGACCGAGCATCGGCCCCACGCCACCCATCTGGAACATCAGCCATTCGAGCGTTTCGTACTTGCCGCGTACGTCTTCCGGCAGGAAGCGCCCGGTTTTGCCCGCGAGGTACAGCAGGATCGCGCCTGACTCGAACAGCGAGATCGGTTTGCCGTCCGGACCGTCTTCGTCAACGATGGCCGGAATCTTGTTGTTCGGCGAGATGGCGAGAAAAGCGTCCTTGAACTGATCGCCCGCGCCGATATCGACGGCATGTGCATGGTAGGGCAACCCGCACTCTTCGAGCATGATGTGGACTTTGTGGCCGTTAGGCGTAGCCCAGGAATAGACCTGAATCAATTGCGACTCCTCGTTGGGGCGTCGGT
>NZ_NGUR01000075.1:0-369 GCF_002179865.1 Pandoraea sp. PE-S2R-1
TGGCGATCGCCGAAGACCTGATTCGACGCCTCATGGCCGAAGGTCCGGGATTCGAGATCGGCACGGCGATGCATCAGACGCCAACGCTCGATCTCTGGGCGCTTTCGGTTCTCGAGCGGACTCGGCCCACAACCGTCACTGCCGATGTGCTGACACTGAGAATTCTGCAAGCGTTTTCTCAGGACGTTGCCATTCCTTGCGTATTCGTCGAAGCGTCGCAGCGCGTGCGCTTCAGTCTCTCTTCGGAAGGAGACCAACCCGTCAGATCGTTGATCGATCTGGCCGTCGCGATCGAAACCACGGGGCATCGGCAGCGAGAAATCTGCCGAAATGCCTACGAGGCAATCTGCGTCACACACCATCGCACGA
>NZ_NGUR01000076.1:0-490 GCF_002179865.1 Pandoraea sp. PE-S2R-1
GGCCGGTCTCGGTGTGCGCATGGCGGGCGATCTCGCATCGACGACGGGCGACCTCACGCTCTCGTCGGGCGGCGATCTGACCGTGGCCAACCATGCAGCGCAGCAACAGGTGCAGATGACGAGCGCGGGCAACGTCGCGCTCAGCGGCACTGGACTCGGCGAGACCGGCTATCGACTGACGGCGACCGGCGATGTGACGTCGGCCGGTTCGCTGCAATCCGGTAAGGCGATGGACGTGCAGGCGGGCGGCAATCTCACGCTCGCGAACCTTCAGTCGAACGGCGACACCGCGTTGAGTGCAACGAAGGCACTGGCGCTGAAGGAGGCGCAAATCGGCGGCAATCTGTCGCTCGCGACGCAGGACGGTGCGCTGGGCGACATCCGTCTGACGGGGCCGGTGACGGTGGGCGGCACCCTCGTCGCAAACGCCGCGCGCAGTCTTGTCGTCACCGACAGCACGGGCGCGAACGGCAATGTGTCCGTCATCACC
>NZ_NGUR01000077.1:0-410 GCF_002179865.1 Pandoraea sp. PE-S2R-1
GACGGCCTGCCACAATCTGCTTGCGATGGAAGTCGCCGGACTGCACGGCGCCAGTCTCTATCCGGGATCGTGGAGCGAATGGTGTGCCGACAAACGTCGTCCGGTCGCGACTGGCTCACAGCCGTAGGCCGTAAGCCATCGGCCATGCTCGTCGGCATCGACGCGGCAGCAATGACAAAGGGCGTCCCGAGGGACGCCCTTTTTGCTTGCTTCGCCGCCCAACATCAAATGCCGGGGCGTCGTATCACCCGATCAATGTGGCGACTTGCCCGGCGCCGCAATACCGCCGCCTTCACTCGCATTGACTGCCGACATCGCCAAGGCGTTACCACCGTCCTTATGGTCGTGCCCGTGGTCGTGCTCATGATCGTGACCGTTGAGCCACACCACCAGTGTCAGCCCGACGGCAA
>NZ_NGUR01000078.1:0-325 GCF_002179865.1 Pandoraea sp. PE-S2R-1
GCGACCAAGACGGTGCTCGCCACATGGCTCATCGACCACAACATCATGTGGCCGTTCGAGACGAACGCGCCGTGGTACGTGTTCACGAACTACCCCGAGCAGAGCGACGTCTTCACCTGGCTTGATGGCGGCATGGTCGTCACGTACATTCTCGGCAACGGTCTGCTGCTGGGGCCGGCTTTCACGATCATCTTCGCGCTGGCCAACCGGGCGATGGGGCCGTGGCAGACGTCGCGCTTCAATCATCTGGTGCAGTCGCTGATTCCGATCGCCGGGGCCGGTGTCTTCATCGGTCTGTCGGCCACTACGGTCAGCTTGCTGCGCG
>NZ_NGUR01000079.1:0-290 GCF_002179865.1 Pandoraea sp. PE-S2R-1
ACTCGCTCGCTGAAATCGAGGTCGCGCGCCTGATAGCCCGGCGTCGCCTCATTCGCGAGGTTGGCCGCAAGCACGCGCGTGCGTTCCTCTCTCGCGCGCAACGCGGCGGCGTGAACGCCGAGCGCCTGAGAAAAAAATGTCTGCAAAACTCCGCCTCCGTGGGTCACTGATATCGACTGCACCCATTGTCGGCATAACTATCGAAAACCGGCCCGAAAGCCAGTGAGATTGACGTGTTTCCCAAACGACTTGCCGCGCTTTGGGCAAATGACGCTGGTTGCGTAGCTCGA
>NZ_NGUR01000080.1:0-490 GCF_002179865.1 Pandoraea sp. PE-S2R-1
GGCTGCGTGACCTTGATACGCACCTTGGCATGGCCTCGTACCGGGTATGTCGCCGAATCGGGCTTCACCTCCACGCCCAGACGCTGCCCTGCCGTGCCCACACGCAATTCGGTCAATCCGAAGCGATAGGCCGGCTTGCCCAGATCCACCAGCCCGGTGGGTGCCTGATACTCCCGGCCTTCGTACCAGAAAGCGCGGAACCACTCCATCGGCTGCTTCCAACCCCACTGGAAGAATGAGTACCAGGGGACCTCGTGGATGCGACCGCGCACCGCCAACACCGACACGTAGACGTTCGGCCCCCAGGACGGATCAACCTTGAGCGACACATTCGGATCCTTGCCCGAGATCTCCATCGTGCGCGTCTCGATCACGCCTTCTCGCTCGATCGCCACCAGCGCAGTGGCCGAGCGGAACGGCATGCGCACCTGAAGCTTGGCCGTCTCGCCCGGTTCATAGGCGCGCCGCTCCGGCAGCACGTCCATGCGGT
>NZ_NGUR01000081.1:0-256 GCF_002179865.1 Pandoraea sp. PE-S2R-1
CTGATGATCCTCGCCCGCGAGCACGGACAGGCGGCCATCGGCGATCAGCGCCTGCGTGGTGTGCGCGTTGCCGCCGCAATCCTTGATCGCGCGAATATTGTCGTGGCCCGCGAGCGTGAGTAACGTCTCGAGCGTGAGTGTCGCGCCAGTGCGATACGGAATGTCGTACAGCACGAGCGGCGCGCGCGAGCGATCCGCCAGTGTCTGGAACCAGTCGACGAGACCCGCCTGTGCCGGCCGAATGTAATACGGCGCA
>NZ_NGUR01000082.1:0-480 GCF_002179865.1 Pandoraea sp. PE-S2R-1
CTTGAGCGCATCGAACACGCCGATGGCCAGACCGCCAGCGGTAGGTTTGCCTTCTGTGATCGGGGCAACTCGGTTCGACACGATGACTAAGCGGCTCATACTCCATTCTCCTGTGAGGGTTGGCGCGGGGAGGTGTGGCGCAACGTCAGCAACCAGGCCGTCAGCGCTTCCGGCGACGGCAAACGATGGCGGGCACAAGTCTCTCCGTCGCCGATCTTGATCGTGATGCCACCCAGCGCATTCACGTCGGCAAATCCGGCCTCGTCGGTCAGGTCGTCGCCCGCAAACAGCGGCGTTCGCCCGGCAAACGGGGTCTCCTTCAGTAGTGTGGTGATGGCGCGTCCCTTGCTGACGTGGCGAGGCCGCAACTCGAAGACGAACTTGCCGGGCTGCAGCACGAAGCTGTCGGCGTGCAGATCGGCCAGCGCGCGCATTGTGTCGCGAGCCACGCTCGCCAACTCGGCGCGCTGCGGTAGTGCA
>NZ_NGUR01000083.1:0-439 GCF_002179865.1 Pandoraea sp. PE-S2R-1
GCACGACGAAGAAGACGAACAACTGATCGCCGCAACGCGATCCGGTGCGCGAATAAAGCACGACGCATTGCGCGTCGTGCTTTGTTACGTCCCTATATGTCTGCAGGCACTCAGCGCTTTAGCGCTCAGGCATTGTCCGCCTGCATCTGCGACCAGATCGCCGCGAGCATCGATGCACCCAGCGCCGCACTTCGCGCACCGCTCCAGCCAACTTGCGCATCGGGACGATTCGCGTTGTCCTTGAACGGCATTTCCAACGTGAGCGACAGGCAGCCGAAACGGTGAGCAATCCACTTCGAGGCGAGCTTGAGCGACTCCGGACCGTGCTTGCCCGGCGGATAACCAAACTTGTCCTGAAAGTCGAGACTCGCGGCTTTCAGGCGCTCTCCGAACGCCTTCTCGCGTGCGAGAACAGCGTCGGTCGCCCACTCGACGCCAT
>NZ_NGUR01000084.1:0-485 GCF_002179865.1 Pandoraea sp. PE-S2R-1
GCTGCGTGCCGGTCACAAGAAGAACAGCAATCGCTGATCGTCGAGGGCCGCCACCGTGATCTCCTCGCTCTACTGGCCGTATCTGGTGGCCGATTACTATCACGGCCTGGAAATTGCCGGTGCGGTGGTCGGCGTCATCATCCTCATGTCAAGCGTTGACGACCTGTTTGTCGACGCGTGGTACTGGGGGCGCCAGATCTATCGCTCGTTGTTCATCAAGCGGCGCTATACGCCGTTGAATGCCGCACAATTGCGTGCCGTACGCGAGCAGCCGCTGGCGATCATGGTGCCGGCGTGGCTCGAGTACGACGTGATTGCCGCCATGCTCGAGAGCATGGTCGGCACGCTCGAGTACAAGAACTACACGATCTTCGTCGGTACCTATCGGAACGACGACAAGACGAAGATGGAAGTCGAGCGGATGCGGCGCCGTTACCGTCAACTCATACGCGTCGAAGTGCCGCACGACGGACCGACCTGCAAGG
>NZ_NGUR01000085.1:0-366 GCF_002179865.1 Pandoraea sp. PE-S2R-1
AGGCCTGGTGCATCCAGCCGTAGACGAGCTTCACCGCCACGACCGCGTACACGCTGTTGAGCGCCGCCAAAGCCAGCAAACGCTCCGTGACCTGACCTTCGGCACGCAGTTCGTTCTTCAACTGAATGACCACGGCGGGCGACGTCGCCATGCTGATGGACGCGATGAGCACCGCCGTGAGCGGAGACACGCTGAACACGCGCAGCACAACGTAGACCGCCACGAAGGTGAGCAAGGCTTCCAGCGCACTGGTGACGATGATCCAGGGGTTGGCCCGCATCCATTTCAGATTGAGGCGGCTTCCCAGTTCGAACAGCAGCAGGCCCAGTGCCAGGTCGATCAGCAGGCGGATGGCCGCGCTTGTCT
>NZ_NGUR01000086.1:0-487 GCF_002179865.1 Pandoraea sp. PE-S2R-1
CCGGCTTGACGGCCCACCGGTGTGGGCGTTTGGCGGGCGTGACCATGAGCGCAGTCTTTTCCGGATCGGCACGCGCGAGCTGGACTGGCATTCGCACGTGCGCGGTCAGTTGTTCTGCATCCACTCGGGATTGGTGCATGTGCATACGCCGTCTGGCGCGTGGGTACTGCCGCCCTATCGTGCGGGTTGGATTCCGTCGGGGGTAACGCATCGCGTGTCGTTCAGCGGGGTCGTCAGCGGATGGATCGTGCTGGTGGCGCCGTATGCCGCCACAGGGTTGCCGTCGGCGCCTTGCGTGGTTGGCGTATCGGAGTTGCTGGCGGCGCTAGTCAAGCGGGCGGTGTCGTGGGCGACGCGCGAGGCGCTGACGGAGGACGAATTGCGTCTTGCGCAGGTGCTGGTCGACGAGATCGCGCGTGCACCGGCGGAGCCGCTCGGCTTGCCGATGCCGACCGATGCCCGGGTGCTGCGCGTGGCGCGTGCTGTG
>NZ_NGUR01000087.1:0-407 GCF_002179865.1 Pandoraea sp. PE-S2R-1
ACGCGAGCCCGGACCGGCGAGGCAGGTACTCCGGCTTGTTGGGCATCTGCTCGCCCGTCAGTCAGATTCTCGCCAACGCGGCGCTATTCGGGCTATCGGCCTCGTTGTCGGCGGAAGCGTTTGAGTCGTGGGGATGGCGCGTGCCCTTCGTGCTGAGCTTTCTGCTGGTCGTCGTCGGCGTCTACATTCGACTCAAGGTGCACGAAACACCGGCGTTCGCTGCGATGAAGCAGGCAAAGCAGGTCGTGAAGGTGAGCAATCCGCTGCGCGATGCCGTGCGTCTGCATTACAAACCGCTCATTCGCTGGACGCTCTTCTTTTGCGGCCCTGCGGCGATCTTCTATCTCATCGTGGTGTTCTCGCTGAGCTACATCACCAAGACGCTTGGCGTGCCGAAGCAGACGGCG
>NZ_NGUR01000088.1:0-466 GCF_002179865.1 Pandoraea sp. PE-S2R-1
GGCGGTAACGTCTGGCTGACGCAAGACGTGCCCCCCTACAGCAACATCACGCAAGCCCGCTCCCGTACGGAAGCCGGCTCGCCCCCCGTCTCAGGCTGTGATAGCGACCCGTCCTGATTTCACTTGCAGACGCGCCGCGTTCCGTCAGGCAGAGGCTGGCGGCGCGGCGATTCGCGCCCTCACTTCAGGAGATGCCAGACAGGTCGCCACCGCCTCGAAACCCGGAGCGCCAGGGTAGGGCGCCACGCGTACCGGCGGACTGTGGTTCGCCGGGCACAGCACGATGGCCTCGTCCGGGCCAACCGCCGTCAAGTCGAGAATGGCCGACGAACGCGTCATCATGAAGAGCGGTCGCCCCTCGTCTTCGTATGCCGGCGCAAGTAGCGAATCAACGCTTCCTGAGTGCTCTGCGCAAGGTCCTGCTCAATCATGTCGACGACCAACGCACCGGCACGCTCCGCCTCCA
>NZ_NGUR01000089.1:0-567 GCF_002179865.1 Pandoraea sp. PE-S2R-1
TCGGCGGCGTTGTCCGGCTTCACACTGCCGCCGTACAGCACCGCCACATCCGTTACGCCCTCACCCTTCGCACGCAACAACGAGCGCAGATGTGCATGCACTTCCTGCGCCTCGGCCGAGGTTGCCGTCTTGCCCGTGCCGATCGCCCAGACCGGCTCGTAAGCAACGACGATCTGCGTGGCCTGCTCCACCGTCAGCGCGGCGAGCACAGCGTCGAGCTGACGCGTCACCACTGCCTTCGTTTCACCGGCTTCGCGCTCGGCGAGCGTTTCACCCACGCACACGATCGGCGTCATGCCCGCATCGAGCACGCGCACGCTCTTGGCCGCAACGTTCGCATCGGTCTCCGCGTGGTACGTACGACGCTCCGAGTGCCCAACGATCACGAACTGCGCGCCGAACTCGGCGATCATCGACGCGGCGACTTCACCCGTGAAGGCGCCGCCAGCCTGTGCCGAGACGTCCTGCGCGCCAAAGCCCAGCACCTGCCCCGAGAGGCGAGTCTGGCATTGCGCGAGATAGGGGAACGGCACACATACGGCCGCAATCACGCCCGGCGCGCTCAGC
>NZ_NGUR01000090.1:0-277 GCF_002179865.1 Pandoraea sp. PE-S2R-1
CGCACGCCACGATTCACCTGCATGATTGGCGAGCGTGCCGCCGCATCCTGCATGCCGGCGATATCGGCTTCGCAGAGGCTTATCGAGCCGGATGGGTCGATTCGCCAGACCTGGTAGCGCTGCTCCGGATGGCCATACGGAATCTGCCGTCGGTCTCCAAAACCGTCACGGGCTCAAGGCTCGCGCGAGTCTGGTATCACCTCCGGCATCGCCTGCGCGCCAACTCCCGCGCAGGCAGTCGACGCAACATTCATGCGCACTACGACCTCGGCAACCC
>NZ_NGUR01000091.1:0-453 GCF_002179865.1 Pandoraea sp. PE-S2R-1
GCCGTCGCGCGGGCCGACTTCGACCACTTTCACGCGCTGCGGCAGATGGGACGTCACCATGAGTTGTCTCCTCGTAGGGGTGCAGGCAAGGGATCTGAGGCGCGGCTAAATAGCTCAGTAGCCGCGTGTCAGATCGACGATGCCGGTAATGGCTTCGCCGCGCTCAAGGGCGGCGATCTTGCCCGCGATCTGCGCGACCGTTTCGTCGCGCAACGTCATGGCGGAAATGTGCGGCGTTACGGTGATGCGCGGTGCACGCCAGAACGGATGGTCGGCAGGCAACGGTTCGGTGCGGAACACGTCGAGCGTTGCGCCGGCGATCTGAGCGCTCTCCAGCGCAGCGAGCAGGTCGGCTTCGACCAGATGCGCCCCGCGTGCCACGTTGATCAGGTAAGCGCCCTGCGCCAGTTTCGCGAACAGATCGGCGTTGAGCACATCGACCGTTTCCGGCGT
>NZ_NGUR01000092.1:0-337 GCF_002179865.1 Pandoraea sp. PE-S2R-1
TCCCATTGCGTGGAAACCCTTATGGCAATGTCCGAGCGAATTACACGGGGATGAGGGAACTGTCGCCTCTATGATTTCTGTTGGCGAAAGACGTCACAACACGGCCTCGTACGAGGTATTCGCGCCTGAAGCATTGTCGCGAGCTACCAACTGGAATCAACAGCTGTGGGCACGACGGTGAGCGACGTTGTACGGGCCGTGGCGCGCAAAGAAGAAACGGAGTCTGGCGAGGAGGATGTCGAGCTGCTGATCACACTGGGCGAACGGCGCTCGGCGAATGTGGCCGCGACGCTGCCTCCGGGGACGAAACAACATTGATGATTCGGTGCCGTGCCGG
>NZ_NGUR01000093.1:0-475 GCF_002179865.1 Pandoraea sp. PE-S2R-1
CAGAACGGCCAGCCGAAACCCAGATACACCCCAACGCCCGCCTGAATGCCGAGCGCGCCGGCATAACAGAGCATGATGGCCAGCACGTCGAAACGTCCGAAAGTGATCGCCGACGTCTTGATGCCGATCTTCAGGTCGTCGTCGCGATCGACCATCGCATATTCCGTGTCGTAGGCCACCGACCAGAAAACGTTCGAGAGCAGCAGCACCCACGCGATGACCGGCACCTGATCCTGCACCGCGGCGAAAGCCATCGGAATGCCGAAGCCGAACGCCACGCCGAGATAAGCCTGCGGAATCGCCAGAAAGCGCTTGGTGAACGGATAGGTGCCGGCGACGAACAGCGCCGGAATCGACAGCCACTTGGTCAGCGCATTGAGCGGCAAGATCAGCAGGAAGCTCACCAGCGCGAGCGTGGCGGCCACGGCGAATCGCTTCCCAGGCGCGAATGCGGCCCGACGTGATCGGACGCTCC
>NZ_NGUR01000094.1:0-357 GCF_002179865.1 Pandoraea sp. PE-S2R-1
CTCGCGATGATCTTTCAGGAGCCGATGACCTCGCTGAATCCGGCGTTCACGATCGGGCATCAGATCGAGGAAGGCATTCGCCGCCATCGGGGACTGGACCGGCGCGCGGCGCGTGCCGAAGCGCTCGACATGCTCAAGCGGGTGCGCATTCCCGCGCCCGAGACACGGCTCGACAACTACCCGCACGAACTCTCCGGCGGCATGCGCCAACGCGTAATGATCGCGATGGCACTCGCCAACCGTCCTGCGCTGCTCATTGCTGACGAACCGACCACGGCGCTCGACGTGACGATTCAGGCGCAGGTGCTCACCCTCATTCAAACGTTGCAGCGGGAAACCGGCACGGCTGTCGTGCTC
>NZ_NGUR01000095.1:0-419 GCF_002179865.1 Pandoraea sp. PE-S2R-1
AGCAGCGTAACAGTGCCGGTTTGGTAGCGCCGACCGGCGCGCGAAGGTCGGCGATGAAGCGGTCGCGCCACGTCGACAGATTGTGTTCGCGCAACGTTAACATCATCGTGCCGTGGCGAGCTTGTCGCTCCGAGAGCGACATATTCAACGCGCTGCGCAGCGCTTCGGCCATGCCGTCAATGTCGTATGGGTTCACGATCAGCGCGCCGTCCAGTTCCTGTGCGGCACCAGCGAAACACGACAGCACCAGCACGCCGGGGTCGGCCGGATCCTGCGAAGCCACATACTCCTTCGCGACGAGATTCATGCCATCGCGCAGCGGCGTAACGTAGCCCACTTGCGAGGCACGGAAGAACGACATCAACACTTCGTGATCGTAGCGTTTGTTGATGTAGCGAAGCGGTGTCCAGGCCAGATCC
>NZ_NGUR01000096.1:0-467 GCF_002179865.1 Pandoraea sp. PE-S2R-1
CGCTTGTACGTTCTTGCGCTGCGCGAGTCGCGCAAGGGGCGGTTATATCCACCAAAACACGGTGAATCGAGGTAAATGGGCCAGCCAAATCGGGCTGCGGCACACCTTACGCAATCGCAGTATCATTGCGCTTTCCCCGACCCGCACTCGAAAGACCGTACGGCTGTCGCGAAAGAACCATCAGCCCGCAAAAACAAACATCATGAATACCCCGCAGAATCAGAGCGAACGCTCCGAAGTCACTTTCCGCTTTCTGGCCGAGCCGGCCGCCGTCAATTTCGGCGGCAAGGTGCACGGGGCTCGCTGATGAAATGGATCGACGAAGTTGCCTACGCCTGCGCTGCCACGTGGTCGGGCCGCTATTGCGTGACCGTCAGCGTCGGCAACATTCGCTTTCGCCGTCCGATTCTGGTGGGGAATCTGGTAGAACTTCGCGCACGCATCGTGGCGACGGGGCGCACCAGCAT
>NZ_NGUR01000097.1:0-370 GCF_002179865.1 Pandoraea sp. PE-S2R-1
GCTTGTCATGCGTAGCGGATTGATTTAACCTTCGGCCTATGAACCATTTGACCCTCAACTCGATTATTAGCGCCGCGCGAATCACGGCGGGATAGCTATTGAGTGGTCGATATGCAATCAAAACCCGCCCCGAAGGCGGGTTTTTTGCTTTCTGGGCTCACACGGAGCGCCTGAAAATGAATCGAGAAGTGAATGGAGTTGCCTGCTGTCATACCGCTGTCTTGCACATGGTTTGCGGCAAGATCGCTTCGGGCAAATCGTCAATAACGGCACGCCTGGCAACCGCTCCTCGGACGGTACTGCTCAGCGAGGACGCATGGATGGCATGCCTCTACCCGGATGAAATTCATACGCTAGCCGATTATGTGAG
>NZ_NGUR01000098.1:0-483 GCF_002179865.1 Pandoraea sp. PE-S2R-1
TTTGTCCCGCGCCGCATGAATGGGTAACGCTCGAGCTGAACCCCGCGGTGTTCGACATCACCCGCGACGCCTTCTACGGGCTCAACCGGATGACCACGGAATCGATCTACCCCGATCTGGATGCTGCGCGCGCCGGCATGAACCGGGAACTACTGAGAATGCCGATAAGCCCTAGGACGCTCGCCGACATCGTCGATGAATCGTGGCGGCAGGCAGCAGAAGCAC
This sequence comes from Pandoraea sp. PE-S2R-1, assembly GCF_002179865.1. Taxonomy (NCBI): domain Bacteria; kingdom Pseudomonadati; phylum Pseudomonadota; class Betaproteobacteria; order Burkholderiales; family Burkholderiaceae; genus Pandoraea; species Pandoraea sp. PE-S2R-1. Next base: position 226 of record NZ_NGUR01000098.1, read on the forward strand.
CCGACTATGCGGGGCTCCCCTATCGCGACTCGGAGCCCGTCACCGAAGAGGACGTGGTGATATGGGTCAAAGAGAATCCCAAGCTAGTACCGCACATCGGTGACGTGTTCGAGCCCGCCAATCCGCCTGACATCAAGACGGTGCCTATCTCGCCTCGAATCCGCCCTCGCGAAGACCCGAGTCCGCAGGTCGATCCCGAAACAGATCCACGCGTCGCGCCAAAACCTGATCCGGAAATAGACCCGAACACCGCGCGCG
>NZ_NGUR01000099.1:0-483 GCF_002179865.1 Pandoraea sp. PE-S2R-1
CCCGCACAACAACAAGACGAGGATGAGACGGAGCCATTTCACGTCGCGGAGCATAGCGCCAATTTTCGATATTGGAATACGCAGGTGTGATGACGGCGATGCGTTCGCCGTCGCCGGAAGTCGCGCGTTATCGCGAAGCGTCAGGCAGTCATGCGACCTGCGGCGTTCCTGCGAACCAGCGGCGCAGTGCGGCTTCGAGTCCGTCGATGCTATCGCCCTCGCCAAGCCATGCCACGCAAGCGTCTGGACGAATCAGCCGCGACGGTCCCTGATCGATGGCCACGCAGCGAACCCTTGGCGTCACGGCGGCGACGAGCCGGGAGGCCGCTTGTGCGGCAGAGGCGTCGAGCAAGACGCCGCTGCCGTCCTGCATCGCGTCGTACAGCGTGGTGCCGCCGGGAAGCGATGGAAGCGATGGAAGCGTGATGTCATCGGTCAGTCGACCGACATCGGGGCAGGGCGAGCCGAGGTCGTAGCGCACGG
>NZ_NGUR01000100.1:0-463 GCF_002179865.1 Pandoraea sp. PE-S2R-1
TGACATGTCCCATGCGCATCGAGCGTTTGGCAATCTCTTGCCGCAAGCCTGGCTCGCCCTGGGGCGGGCAATAGATGTTGTACCGATCGCCATGCTGCCGGGCCGCGCGAGCTAATGCGAGATCCAGTCGCTTCGATTGCAGTATCGAGGCGTCGGGCACCGTGCAGCCAAGGGGAACCAGCGACTCGTTCGACGCATGCTCTAGCAGACCCGCCACGGCACCGCTGATGGACACGGTGGAGGCCTTGGGCTTCAGACGAGGCACCGAAGGAAGCGCCAGCAGGTGACGACGCTCGCCCGCCACGTAAAAGCCCGACTGGGGACGCGACACCAACCGGCCGCGATCCTCCAGCAGGCGGTAGGCCCGAAGCGCCGTGAAGACACTGATGCTGTGCTGCTCACTGAATGCCCGAACCGATGGCAAGCGCTTTCCGGGCGCCAGCGCGCCGTTATCGATCATGCT
>NZ_NGUR01000101.1:0-264 GCF_002179865.1 Pandoraea sp. PE-S2R-1
CCCGGCGGCAGTCCCAGCCGCCCGACCAGTCCGTGATGCAGGAACTGCTCGATCTGGCGCAGTCCGATGAGGCTGGTGACCGCCAGCCGGTGACGCGAAAAGCTCGACTTGCGGTCCTGCAGAATGCCGAGCACACGATCGATCGTGTTCGTCCAATGGCGGTCGGCGAGCGTGGGCGGAATGCTCTCGTCAAGCATGTGACGCAGCCACACGTCGTAGTCTTCCGACGTCAGCAGGAACGAGATCGGATCGAAGTGCGCAACG
>NZ_NGUR01000102.1:0-481 GCF_002179865.1 Pandoraea sp. PE-S2R-1
GTCCAATCCGCACATCTATTTCGGACAAGTCCGTGCGTACGACGCCTCGGAATGGTCACAGTTCGCCACCCTGCGCGATGGCACTCAGCGCGTCATCAACCTCAGTGACAATCAAGGCCTCATTTCCCTGCCGTCGCTGCATGCCGCTCACGCCGTCGTGTTCGTCTACGTCACGCGGCATCTGCGGGGATGGAATGTCGGTCTTGCTGTCGTCAACGTCGTGATGACGATTGCCGCAGTGCCTTTCGGCGGCCACTATCTCGTCGACATTCTGGCCGGCATTGCACTGGCCCTTGTCGTGATCTGGGCATTGCGGCGCATGAGTCTGCGCCGCAACCTTGCCCTTCACCCCTCGTAACCACGGAACAGTCCGCAAAGCTTGAACACGTCCTCGGTGTAGGGCATGTCCTTGACCTTGCAGTAGCGGCTCGCCAGCTTCATCAGTTCCTTGATGTCGCGTCCGCTCGCCTGCGGGTAGCGG
>NZ_NGUR01000103.1:0-265 GCF_002179865.1 Pandoraea sp. PE-S2R-1
CCAGACGGACACCGGTACCGAAGTACATGCCGCCGGGCAGGGTGGCATCGGCTTGCGTGCGTGCGCCCGCCGGACGCACGACACGATAGAACGTGTCTTCGAACGCGAGCCGGTCGCGTTTGAAGCCTGTGGTATTCACATTGGCCAGATTGTTGGCAATGGTCTGCAACTGCGCGTCTTGCGCGTGAACCGCCGTACGGGCGATAAGAAGTGCGGGATTCATGACATCTCGATGGGAAATTGGGGAACGGACGCGGCTTAGCTA
>NZ_NGUR01000104.1:0-440 GCF_002179865.1 Pandoraea sp. PE-S2R-1
CATTGCCGTGCCGTATGTCGTGAGTGCCAACGATCTGGTGGTCACCGTGCCGCAGAAATTTGCCGAACGGGCTGCCGCGCCGTTCGGCTTGCGGTTCGTCAAGCCGCCGCTGCGCCTTCCTGCACTGCAAACCAACGTGTTCTGGCACCGCCGCTACCATCAGGACGCCGGCAATCAATGGCTACGCCAACTGATTTCAGAACACTTCGTCGAGTAGAGCAATAAGGAAGGAGAGACAACGCCTGACGCGATCGTCAGGCGTCGCTGGCAATGGCATGCCCTTGGGCCCGCAGCCAGTCGTTCCATGCCGCGTCGAGGGCATCGAATGCGGCTTCCATCTGTCCTGCGGACGCCTGGGGCGCCAGATGTTCCACTTGTGCCGCGAGCGTTGCCAGCGAACTCAGGCCGAACGCCATGAAGCCACCGCGCAAGCGATGTGC
>NZ_NGUR01000105.1:0-396 GCF_002179865.1 Pandoraea sp. PE-S2R-1
TGCCGGCAGTGGCAGCAGCCGCGCGCTGTTCTCGCTGGCGCAGACCGACCCGCTTCGCGTGTACGTTCAGGTGCCGCAAGCCTACGCGCAAGGCGTGGCGGTGGGTCAGTCCGTCGTGGTGACGCAGGCCGAGCTGCCCGGCGAACACTTCCAGGGCAAGATCACGCACGTGTCAGGTGCCATCGACGTGGCGACCCGCTCGCTGCAAATCGAAGCCGCCCTGCCGAATCCCGATGGCAAACTGCGCCCGGGTGCCTATGTGCAACTCGCGCTGCCCAGCGCGGTACAGGCACATCTGAGTGTGCCGGCCAACGCCTTGCTGTTCCGCGCCGAAGGCCCGCGCGTGGCGGTCGTGGACGATCAGGGGTCGTTCATCTGCACAAAATCGTGATCGCG
>NZ_NGUR01000106.1:0-414 GCF_002179865.1 Pandoraea sp. PE-S2R-1
CATCGCGATATCAAGAATGGCCTGTCGGCACCGCCGAAGCTCACGCTGCCGAACATCGCGAACATGATGACCAAGCCGCGCTGGGGCTTGGGTATGTTGGGCACACGCCGACGCACATTCGGCAACATCGTGGGGCATGCCAAGGGGGTGGACGATATCGGTTCACTCGCGGCGTGGTCGGCGGCGCAGTTCGATCCGTGCCTGTCGTGGGACGACGTTGAGTGGATCAAGAAGCGCTGGGGCGGCAAGCTCGTGCTTAAGGGCGTGCTCGACCCTGAAGATGCGCGTGCGGCACGCGATACCGGGGCGGATGCCATTGTGGTGAGCAATCACGGCGGCGTCAGTTGGACGGCGCGATCTCGACGATCCGTGCATTGCCCGACATTGTGGCGGCGGTGGGCGTGACACGGAGGT
>NZ_NGUR01000107.1:0-452 GCF_002179865.1 Pandoraea sp. PE-S2R-1
TCCGCCAGCATCATGTCGACGGCGTTGTGCGCTTCTTCGAGCGACATCGCCACGACCACACCCTTGCCCGCCGCAAGACCGTCGGCCTTGATGACGATCGGTGCGCCCTTGGCGTCGATGTAGGCGTGAGCGAGTGCGGCGTCGGTGAACGTTTCGTATTCGGCGGTGGGAATGCCGTGGCGTTTCATGAACGCTTTGGCGAAGTCCTTCGACGATTCGAGTTGCGCAGCTTCCTTCGTCGGCCCGAAGATCTTCAGACCGCGCGCACGGAAGATATTGACGATACCGGCGGCGAGCGGCGTTTCCGGGCCAACGACCGTCAATGCGATGCCTTCGCGCACGGCGAATTCGGCGAGCACGTTCGGATCGCTGATGGGCACGTTGCGCAGACGCTCGTCGAGCGCCGTGCCGCCATTACCCGGCGCGACGTAGACCAATTGAATGCGGGGCGA
>NZ_NGUR01000108.1:0-477 GCF_002179865.1 Pandoraea sp. PE-S2R-1
AATCTCAGCACGCTCTGATGTCGTCACGCCTTGCCTAGGGAAAGCACGCTGCGGGTCGGCCGCTGCATCGAGCATCCACTTGCGCAAGACGTTCTCGTGCACGTCAAGCTCTCGCGCCGCTTGCGCGACCGACACGCCGCGTTCCTTGACCAATTTGACTGCCTCGAGCTTGAACTCGCGACTGAATACTCTTCTCGTTCCCAACTGCCATCTCCGGTTTCACCTTCACACTTTAACAAGGTGTCCACCGGGACCGCAGCAGCCCAGCGTGTGCGAGTCCGGCACTAGTGGCGCCCGGGAGAAGGCCTGTAATAGTTGCTAGTTGATCCTCTCCACGAGACTTAAAATCTGACAAGTCGCTCTCGTACTGAGCAACCCGCTGCGAAACTGAACTGGCCATATCCGCGAGAGATTCCAACATTTTCGAAGACTGGTTACCTGATGTTAGCGCTTCTTTGATCTCGGAGGCGTTGGATT
>NZ_NGUR01000109.1:0-475 GCF_002179865.1 Pandoraea sp. PE-S2R-1
CGGTGTCTTGGTGAGATCCAGCTTGAGCAGGCCCAGTCCCTGAATGGCATCGACCACCAGTCGCACGCCGCGCGCCTGACACACTTGGGCGAGCGTATCGATGTCAAGCCGTTGCCCGGAGGTCGATTGCACCCATGACACCGCAACCGCGCGCGTCTTGTCGTCGATGCGCGCGAGGATGTCATCGAGCGAAACCTCACGGTTGCGTGCCCGAACCACGCGTACCTCGACTCCGCGCTTGCGCAGGTTCAGCCACGGCAGGAGGCTCGACGGGTGCTCCTGGTCGTTCGTGACGACGTTCTCGCCCGAGCGCCAGGGTAAGCCTTGCGCGACCAGATTCAGCGCCTCGCAGGTGTTCTTGGTGAAGGCGACTTGCTTGGCATTTCCGTTGATCAAGTGAGCGATCTTCGCGCGACAGGCGTCGGCATCGCGCAGCCACTGCGGCTTGTCGCTGCGTGCGTACGTGATCGATGCC
>NZ_NGUR01000110.1:0-474 GCF_002179865.1 Pandoraea sp. PE-S2R-1
CGCTGCGCGAACACTTCACCGAAGCCGAAATCGCCGACCTGAGCTTCGCCGTCGCCCTGATGAGCGCGTTCAATCGTCTGGCGATCGGCATGCGGCAGTGAGGGCGCGCGCGATGCTCGCGGGCCGATGAATCCTTCGCCCGCGTCAAGGGGCTAGGGGTCAGGCGCGCTTCCTGCCCGCGACACGCCTGGGCACCGTGCCCGGCGTGTCCTGACTCTGACGCACCGACGCGAGTACGCGTTGCGCCGCCACCTGGCAGTCCTCTCCTTCAGCACGATGCTCGATGGCATCGATCAGTGTCGACAGGCTGTGCTTCGTTAGCGCCAGATTCCGCTCAAGCGCGTCGATCTCCTCCACCTTGCGACGCAAGACCGCCAGCAGCGTGTCGTGCGGCCACGCGTTCAGATCCGGCGGCAGAATCGAGCGGATTTCCTCAAGCGAAAAACCGGCATTCTGCGCACGTCGAATCAGGTC
>NZ_NGUR01000111.1:0-457 GCF_002179865.1 Pandoraea sp. PE-S2R-1
GGTCATCGTGAACGCGACCAGCCGCGCTGCCCACGTGCTGTGTCAGTTGCCCAACGCCCACACCCTTGAGCGCGGCATGCGCAAGGATTGAGCGTCAGGCGTCAGGCATCACAGGCGTGAGGCGTAAAACACGTGGCATGCCGATCTCACGCCACCTTCGTGCGCAACAGGCGCATGCCGTTGGCGATCACCAGCAGACTCGCGCCCACGTCGGCGAATACCGCCATCCACAGCGACGCCAGTCCCGCAACCGCCAGCGCGAAGAACACCGCCTTGATGGAGAGCGCCAGAATGATGTTCTGCTTGAGTACGCTCGCCGAACGTCTGGACAACGCCAGGAAGGCGGGGAGCTTGCGCAGGTCGTCGTCCATCAACGTGACGTCGGCCGTCTCAAGCGCGCTATCGGTGCCGGTCACGCCCATCGCGAAACCAACGTCTGCGGCCGCGAGCGCGGGGC
>NZ_NGUR01000112.1:0-418 GCF_002179865.1 Pandoraea sp. PE-S2R-1
CATCAGTGCATCGGCGACCAGTTGCGAACTCATGCTTTCCTGCATTGACCAGCCAACGATGCGGCGCGAGTACAAGTCCAGCACGGCCGCTGCATACAACCAGCCTTCGGCCGTCCAGATATACGTGAAGTCGGCCACCCACTTCTGGTTCGGCGCGTCTGCCTGAAATTGACGGTCAAGCACGTTTGCTGCGACCGCACCACGTTGAGCGCGGTCCTTTGGCAAGCCACGGCGTCTTGGCCTCGCACGCAGCGCCTGCTCGCGCATCAGCCGCTCTACGCGATGCAGGCCGCAGCGTAAGCCGAGTGCGAGCACGTCGTGCCATACCCGTCTCGCGCCATATGTACGGTCACTGCTAAGGAAGCTCTGGCGCACCTGGACACTCAGGACTTCGTCGGTCCGGCGTCGCTGGCTTGGC
>NZ_NGUR01000113.1:0-474 GCF_002179865.1 Pandoraea sp. PE-S2R-1
GCCGATCTGCCGACGTGGCGCAAGTCATCCAAGGCCGGTGGCCCTGCTGCCGACGATACACACGCCCACTAAAACGCGCCGCGCGCCAGATCCACGAGCCTGCGCTGAAACGCCGAAGCGTTTTTCATGCCCTGATCTTCATGATTCGTATTGAAGAGGACATGCGTATCGTCCGCTAGCGCCGCGATGCGTTCAACCCGAGCCGAGATGTCGATCAATTCGCTCGCACTGTATTCGTAGACGAAGCGTCCGGACGAGGCGACAGCACCCTGCCGGTTCCACGCGGCGGCGTTGCGTCCATGCAGACGCACGACGCACAGGTCGTCACGCGTTGTCGCCCAGACGGCAGGCACCGTGTTGTCGAATCCGCCTGGACTATCGACGATGGTGTGCGCCGCACCCGTCTCCCGCAACATCGCCAACGTGGCGGCTTCGCGCGAGGGAGTATCGAACCAGCTACGGTGACGAAACTCG
>NZ_NGUR01000114.1:0-425 GCF_002179865.1 Pandoraea sp. PE-S2R-1
CGCCGGTATCGCATGGGTACAGCGTCGCTTCGCCGCCTGGGCAGACGCCTGACTTCTCGCCGCTCTCACGGAGCTTTTGCATGTCCCAAGCCCTATCGTCTACCGGCATCGAACCCGGCTTTCTCGTCTCGACGGACTGGCTGGCCGCGCATCTGGACGCGCCCGAGCTACGCCTGTTCGATTGCAGCGCCACGATGGTCGTCGACCCGGTGGTCAAGCAACGGGTGCAACCCGAGCGCGCAGCCTTCGAGGCCGGCCATATTCCCGGTGCGCAGTTCATCGACATCGATGCACAGCTCTCGGACCACGACCATCAGTTTCATTTGATGCTGCCGCCTGCCGAGGCGTTCAAAGACGCTGTCGAGGCGCTAGGCATCAGCGACGACAGCCTCGTGGTGATCTACAGCACGGGATCGATCTGGTGG
>NZ_NGUR01000115.1:0-468 GCF_002179865.1 Pandoraea sp. PE-S2R-1
CGTTCGTCTGGGCACCACACGCGTCAGCACGAGATTGCCCTGTGCGCTCATCTGCGCCTGCCAGCCCGGCTCGACGACAGTCGTACCGCTCTTCTCCGCGACGATGGCAGGTCCGTCGATGGTGTCACCGGCGAGCAGTGTGTCGCGGGCGAACAGCGCCGCCTCGTGCCACGCACCGCCCGCGAAGCACTTCACATGATCGACGACTTGCGGCGCGCCCGATGTGCGGGCGTCCAGCGGCGCGATGTCGACAGGTGCATCCGAGTGGCCGATGGCTTCCACCGATGCCACTTCGGCGATCAACGCCGCACCGTCCATCAGAAACGAGTAGCGCTGACGATAGGCCGCCTCGAAAGCGGCGCGCATTTGTGCGACGTCACCGAATGGCACGGCAAGCGCCGAATCGGTCCCCGCATAGCGCACGTGAACACGACGCACCGTCTCGATGCGCGACGGCGGCACGCCTTG
>NZ_NGUR01000116.1:0-575 GCF_002179865.1 Pandoraea sp. PE-S2R-1
GGGCACCATCGAACGCATCGGCCTGAAAACGACGCGCATTCGCAGCCTGAGCGGCGAGGAGATCGTCTGTGGCAATACCGAGCTGCTAAAGAACACGCTGCACAACTACAAGCGGATGTCCGAGCGACGCATTGTGTTCACCTTCAGCGTGACGTACCACACAGTGCCGGACAAGCTCGCGCATGTGCCCGCAATGGTGAAGCAGGCGGTGGAGGCTTCGGGCAAGACGCGATTCGATCGGGCGCATTTCAAGCAATTCGGCGCCAGCTCACTCGATTTCGAAGTCGTCTATTTCGTGCTCAGTCCCGACTACAACCTGTACATGGATTTGCAGCAAGACATCAATCTGGCGCTCATGCGCGCGTTCCTCGACGAGGATATCCGCTTCGCGATTCCGGCGAGCGTGCAGTATTTTGCGCAGGCGCCCGAACCGCCTGAGGTTGCATCCGCCACACACTAGGCGCCTGTGGGGCCTTTAGCCTGCTGGCATAAGCTTTCCGGCGTGGTAGGATCGGTCGCATCCACGTGATTCAGATCGTGGCTTCGATCCAATCCGGGCCCGTCATGTGGCGGGT
>NZ_NGUR01000117.1:0-453 GCF_002179865.1 Pandoraea sp. PE-S2R-1
ATGCCAATCATGTGGCGCATGCCGATCACGACTTGCGTCCACTCTCCGTGCTCCATTTGGACGGGGTTGGGCCCTATATTCTGTCCAGTCACCGTGGTGCCACGCCCCAGTTGCCCCCAATCATCATGGCCCCAGGTCCACAGTTTCCCGCGGTTATCAATCGCTGCGGCTGCGCTATAGCCGATATCGATGTCCCTCCAAAGGTGTGCTTCAGATCCCGTGCTAGCCTGCAGCAGCATGGTCGGTGAAATAAGCCCATTTTCATTGGCACGCTCCACCATTTTGAAGTAATTAGTCCCCCACCCCCAGACGTTCCCGCGCTTGTCGAGCGCTAGCGTTACCGTTTGACCAATTGCAACCTTGTCCCATTTGACATGGCCGGCACCATCTGGATCCGGAATCTCAATCAACTGCGGGGTGCTATACACGACGTCCCTCTCACGCGCACCGAAG
>NZ_NGUR01000118.1:0-471 GCF_002179865.1 Pandoraea sp. PE-S2R-1
TCGTCGGGTTCGTAGAGATAGTTGACCATCATGCCGCACGACTGCTTCGCGCCTTTCTTTGAGAGATCCGCATGCCAGTTGATGCGTTCCACACGCGCACCGTTGCCCAAATGGAATCGGGCGACCGGGTCGCGCGGCTGTGCACGCACGGTTTCGCGCGCCAGATAGTGCGCAGCCAGCGCCTCGCCAAGACTGCGCTGCAGTGCCTGCACACTCTTGCGCTCCGCTGATGTCTGTAACCACGCCACCATCTGCGCCCCCGAGGCCGCCGATGCCAGCGAGGCCTCCTGCGCCAGCAGCTTCGCCCGCTTCGGACCCAGTGCCTCGGCGAGGGCTTGCGACGTCAGTTGCTTGAGCCAGTCGTTGAAGCCGGGGATGGGCGACAGCGTCGCGAAGTTGCGCAGCTTCGGGAAATCGACTTGCAGCTCGTCGATCACGCGCTTGAGCAGAAAGTTGCCGAAGCTCACGCCG
>NZ_NGUR01000119.1:0-465 GCF_002179865.1 Pandoraea sp. PE-S2R-1
GTTCCTGCAAGAACAGCGGTACGCCCTCGGCGAGATGCACGATGCGCTCACGCATCGCTGCCGGTAGCGCCACGCGCGGGGTGGCCGCGCGCACGATAGAGGCGGAGGCACCGGCATCGAGCGGCGCCAGATCGATTCGGCGCAAGCCCGTGGTGTGATGCCACGGCAGTTCGAACTCGGGCCGCGCGCACACGATCAGGAGACGACCGCCCGGCGGATTTTCCGCCATGAGCGCGAGCAATTCCTGCGTCGACGGATCGGCCCAGTGGGCGTCGTCGATCATGAGCACACCGCCATCGGGCAGCAGTGCCGCGAGCAGGGCAGGGGCTTCGTCGAGCACCGCCTGCTTCCACGCGTGCGGCACGTTGCCGTCGGCGTGCATGTCGAACAATGCCCGCAAGCGACGATGCGCGAGCAGGGCGGGTTGCGGGAGTTGTGAGGCGTCGGCGGACGTCTGTGTGCGTA
>NZ_NGUR01000120.1:0-424 GCF_002179865.1 Pandoraea sp. PE-S2R-1
CCCCATCGCTTTTCAAGCATCGCGCATGTGTTGTTACGACACGACGCCATTCGTGCTTTGGCGATGCGGATGTGTGCTTGTCAATGGCCGCTGAGCCCCGCCAGGACAGGGGGGCAGAGGAAATGAGCCATTTCCTTGCCTCTTATGTGAACACGCTTAAACCTAACGATTCTCTCCTGCATCAAGCTGTTTCAGGCCGGGCGACTGAATTGGCCGGATTACCGCAAGTGAACTGGAGAAATCGATTGATGAAGCGAGCAATTATCTGCGTGGCAAAGGGGCTGGTGGGATCGGTATGTCTCATGAGTATGTCGGCCGGCGTATCGGCTAACACGGGCGTCTATCTCTACGGCGATTTAAGCGCCAATGTGGCGCACGCATATAGTGAGAAGCCGACGGCCGGCAAATGGGCGCAGGCGGCAGA
>NZ_NGUR01000121.1:0-466 GCF_002179865.1 Pandoraea sp. PE-S2R-1
GCTTGCCGTCTTGCTGGTGCTCATCGGCATCTGGCAAATGGTACATCTACTCAACGGCGCTGCTGTCGGCTCTCCCGTGGCGACCGTGCAAGGGCTTTGGCAGATGATGGGCACAGCATCGTTCTGGGTGGATGCCGCCGAGACAGGCCGGGCGCTCTTCTATTCGCTGGTGATTGCGGTGGCGGGGGGCATTGCACTGGGGCTGGGGCTCGGTGCGAATCGCTTGGCTGCGAATGTTGCCGAGCCGATTATGATGAATCTGTATTCATTGCCAAAGGTGACGCTGTATCCCTTGGTTTTGCTGATCTTCGGCTTGGGTCTCGCCTCCAAGGTGGCCTTCGGCGTGATGCACGGTTTGATCCCGATTCTGATCTTCACGATGAACGGCGTGCGGCAAATCAAGCCGGTCTATTTCCGCGCCGCTCAGGCGATGCATTTGTCCCGCCGACAAATCGCCTTGCGTGTC
>NZ_NGUR01000122.1:0-466 GCF_002179865.1 Pandoraea sp. PE-S2R-1
TCTCCGACTCAGCATCGGGCTGGCCGAGCTGTCGTACGCCTCGCGGCAGGTGGAAACCGAGACGTTCAAGACATTTCAGGCGTTCGGCATCGCCACGCTCCTCTACGTCGGCGCGATTGCGCTGATCGAAGCCGTGAGCGTCGCCACCACGCATCGTCACGCTGCCGCCCCGTCGCGCTGATCGCGCCGATCGCACGAAGGCACCCGCCCGAGAGACCTCCCGGAAGCCCCTCATGAATTTCTCCGCCGTATTCGACAACCTGCCCTATCTGCTCTGGGGGGACTTTCCCGATGGGCCCCTCTCGGGTGCGGCACTCACGCTCGTGCTCGCCACGATCAGTGCGTTGGCGTCCGGCGTGCTCGGACTCGCGGGTGGCATCGCACTTGCCATGCTCGGCGGACCGGCACGCTGGGTACTCACGTTCGTGATCGGCTTCTTCCGCGCCATTCCCGTGCTGATGCTGAT
>NZ_NGUR01000123.1:0-437 GCF_002179865.1 Pandoraea sp. PE-S2R-1
CCGCTGTCGTCGGACGTGTCGTATCGATCCGCGCGCGTGCCGATGACGCGCCCCCACACGCAACTGCCTTCGGTCATGCGCGTGCCGGCGTTCACGAATTGCGGGCAACTCATCAACCGGTTCAGGAAGTCGTAGTTCTCGTGCCCGCGGCTACCGGCGCGCATGAGCGACGCGCTGGCCGACACCGTGTCGAGCGTCTTTTTGTACGACGTGGCGTTGGTCGAGCTGACGAACGGCTGAAACAGCGGCCCGGCGTCGAGACGCCCGAGTTCCCAAATGTTCTGAAGATAATTCGCGAAGCTCGATTGATTGGCGTTGAGCGGCGCACCTTGCGGCTTGAAGTTGGCGTCCACGGCGACCATCGGGTCGCTGGTGCCGCCTTTCGCATCCTTCGACAGGAAGTTGAAGACAATCGCCGGACTCAGCACGGTCGTCGT
>NZ_NGUR01000124.1:0-460 GCF_002179865.1 Pandoraea sp. PE-S2R-1
ACTCGCTGACCGAGCGCAATACGCGTTTGCCGGAAGCCCTCAAGTTGCTGCAGAAGGCGTCGTCGCTCGCGCCGGAAGATCCGTACATCATGGACAGTCTGGCCTGGGTCAAGTATCGCCTCGGCGACAAGCAACAGGCACTCGATCTGCTGCGTCGCGCCTATGGCATTCAGGCGCAGGCGGAGATCGGCGCGCATCTGGGTGAAGTGCTGTGGGAATCTGGGCAGCAGGACGAAGCGCGCAAGACCTGGCGCGAAGCTGTCAAGCTCGACGGCGACGATGACACCCTGCGCTCGACCATGAAGCGCTACAACGTGACCCCGTAATGCGGATGATGTCGACGTTTTCGCAGCGCACTGTGTCGTTTTCGTTGGTGGCATCTCGCTCGGGCCGCGCCATGATGCTGGCGCTGGCCTGTGCGAGCGCCGTGCTCGCCACCGGTTGCGCGAGCCTCGCGCCG
>NZ_NGUR01000125.1:0-463 GCF_002179865.1 Pandoraea sp. PE-S2R-1
GACGGCGAACGTGCCGCCGGCCGGGCGGCACGAAGGTTTTACTGCGTGCGTGCCGATGTCCCATACCGAATCTGCCGAGTCCGTCGATGTCCCCGAGGGGCTTTCCGCCACCTCTGATGCCGGACAGGCCTCGTTGAACCCGCGCCAGCAGGCGCTTTTTGACGCCGTTCGCCGCGACGGCTTCCTCACGGTCGACGAACTGGCGGCGCGCTTCGACGTCACGCCGCAGACCATCCGGCGCGACATCAACTTCCTGGCCGAACGCAAATGGGTGCGTCGCTACCACGGCGGCGTTGGCCTGCCGGGCGGGCGGAGAACGATGCCTACGACGCCCGCCAGACGCAACTGGCCGACGAAAAGCGTCGCATCGCCATACGCCTGGCCGAACAGATCCCCGATCACGCATCGATCTTCATCAATCTGGGCACCACGACGGAAGCCGTCGCCCGGGCGCTGTCGCGTC
>NZ_NGUR01000126.1:0-417 GCF_002179865.1 Pandoraea sp. PE-S2R-1
GGGCGGCGTAGGCGCGTGCATAGTGTTCATATGATTGAAAGACGGTTCGCAGCGCTTCTTGGCGCAGGGAAGTTCGCATCCTAAAGGCGTGACTCGTCCGTGTTGATGGGGAATCACTCAACCGTGCGAGCTTTGGGGGATTGCCTAATCCCGTGGCTAGGCGGTGTGCGTAAAGTGCGGAGTCATGTCGTGCCGCCCGCACCGGGAGCGGGGGCACATGGATACTCATCACGGAGATTCGAATGCCTGTCTCGATGGAACAGTCGCTAATGACTGAAGTGCGTCGCATGCAGACGACACAACGCGAACTGGATATGGCTGCTGGCGTGCGCGAGGCCGATCCTGCGCTGACAGGGGCCTCGGGCACGCCCGATTTCGGCGCATGTTGCGGGGAGTGGATGCCGCTCAACGTGACGC
>NZ_NGUR01000127.1:0-395 GCF_002179865.1 Pandoraea sp. PE-S2R-1
TCACCAATTGCAGGCGATGGGGCGCAGCGCGCAGGACATTCGTTCGGTCCGAATCCGCACGCATGCGGCGGCGATTCGCATCATCGACAAGCAGGGACCGCTCGCCAATCCGGCAGACCGCGATCACTGTATTCAATACATGGTGGCAGTGCCGCTGTTGCTCGGGCGACTGACGGCGGCCGACTACGAAGATGCAGTGGCCGCAGATCCTCGCATCGATGCGTTGCGGGCGAATATCGTCTGCGAGGAAGACCCGCAGTTCACCCGCGATTATCACGATCCCGACAAGCGTTCGATTGCGAATGGACTGACCGTCACGCTGACCGACGGCACCACGCTCGACGAAGTGCTGGTCGAATACTCCCATCGGCCACAGGCGTCGTCGTGCCGAGGGA
>NZ_NGUR01000128.1:0-465 GCF_002179865.1 Pandoraea sp. PE-S2R-1
TTATCTTCGTCGAGCTTGTCGACCATCTTGCCGAGAATGGTGACAGTGCCTTTCTCCTCGTTGGTCAGCGTCAGATTGTGCAGCTCTGCTCCTGAGAATCGCAATTCGCCGCCGTTAGCGATGGTTGCGTCGCCGGCTGAAGCACCGTCAAATGTCAGCTTGCCCGCGCTAACCGGGGTCCCCTTCCGAAGGGAAGGTGCGAGGTCCGGCAAAGCTTCAATATCGTCCTGCGTGTACGCGCGGCCCACCGAAATCGTGCTTGCGCCTGCGCTCGCACCGGCAGCGAAGGTCAATTCACCGCCGTCGCGAAGCCCAATTGTTGCGTTTGCCGCGCTGGCACCGTCAGCGAAAGACAGCTTACCGCCCTCTTCAACGCCAATCTTTGCGTTGCCTGCGCTGGTATTCGTTCCGAACGAGATCTCTCCGGCCTCGCTTTTGCCGGACGTACCAAACTTCCTGGCCATC
>NZ_NGUR01000129.1:0-308 GCF_002179865.1 Pandoraea sp. PE-S2R-1
ACCCAGGACTGGTCTGTGTCGGCCACCGCCCGCGTGCCGCTGCTCGGTCAGCACGATATTGGTGCGACGGTGTACGTGAAACGGCGCTTCTGACGCCGCCTCGCCTCTGCATCCAACTCCCGACGTTCCTGACGCGATCTGTGACCGGCAATAACGCACCAGCCACGTCTCGCGTTCATACGACTTACGCTGCCGGCTTCACGGCCGTCACGTCGATCTCGACCAGCCACTCCGGACGCGCCAGCGCCTGCACCACGATGCCGGTCGACACCGGGAACACGCCCTTGAGCCAGCGCCCCATCACGTTG
>NZ_NGUR01000130.1:0-404 GCF_002179865.1 Pandoraea sp. PE-S2R-1
AGCCGCGTTGTGGCGAGTGCCCGTTCGACAACGATTGCGTCGCGCACGCGACGGGACGCGAGCGGATACTGCCGACTTCCAAGCCCAAGAAAGTGCAGCCTGAACGCTATGTCGATGTGCTGGTGATCGGCTCGGGCGAGCGAGTGTTGTTCGAGCGGCGTCCGGATAGTGGCATCTGGGGCGGGCTGTGGAGCTTGCCGGAATTGACGCCGCCGACCGGCGAGCGCGCGCCGGACGATGCGTCGCTGCGTGAGCGTTTGACGGCGCATGCCGCCGTGCTCGGGGCAACACAGGGCGCGGTGCAGTCGCTCGTGCCGCTGCATGGCCTCACGCACGTCTTTACGCACTTCCGTCTGCACTTGCGGCCATGGCTGGTTACGCTGTCCGGGCCTTCGACCCCAACG
>NZ_NGUR01000131.1:0-294 GCF_002179865.1 Pandoraea sp. PE-S2R-1
GTCGAGAAAGATCGCCTTGGGACGCGCCGCCAGCGCCATGCCGACTTCGAGCCGGCGTTGCTGTCCGTGCGAGAGCGCGCCCGCTGCGGTGTTCGCATGACGCGTGAGGGCGAGCCGCGTGAGCACGTCGTCAACGACGGACGCGCAGGCACGCGGGCCCTCCGCCTTGCGCCAGCACGAGAGCGCGCGGCGCGGCGTGACGCCCAGCGCAGCCAGACGCAGGTTCNCTCGCACCGACAGGTTCTGGAACAGCGCCGTCACCTGAAACGAGCGCGCGATGCCGCGCTGCACACG
>NZ_NGUR01000132.1:0-441 GCF_002179865.1 Pandoraea sp. PE-S2R-1
GACGAACGCGAGCAGAACGAAGAGGAACGCCAGGTAGATCTGGCGCGCAAAGTATTTCTCGTAGACGCGCATCAGCGAGCCCCTCCCGATGCACGCGTCGCACCGGCGCCGGTGTCACGCCGGCGACCGAGCAGCCCGCGGAATCGCACGCGGCGCAAGTAAAGCAGCACGATGACGCAGAGGGCCACCGCGTGCAGCAACCAGACCCCGATGGCCATCGGTAGGCGCTCCTGCGCGACATACGCCTGCGACAGGCTCAACAGGTTGGTGTAGCCCAGATAGATCAGCACGGCCATGACCAGGTTGACGGTGCGGCCGTGGCGGGGTTCTGATAGGCGAGCGGTACGGCGAGCAGCACCAGCGCGAGCGCGAGCAGCGGCAGGCCGACGCGCCAGACGATCTCCCGCGGAAGATCGGATTCTTGATTTCGCGGAACAGGCG
>NZ_NGUR01000133.1:0-433 GCF_002179865.1 Pandoraea sp. PE-S2R-1
TGAACTGACCCCATAAAGTTGGATAGTCAGATTTGCTTAGCCAGCGCTCGCGGGCTGAGTTCTGTACTGCACAGGACTCAGCCCGTTTCGTTTGAGACTGATGCGCTGGTGATTGTAGTAATGGATGTACTGCCGTAAGCCATTACGTAGCTGCTCGATACTCTCGAATCGGTTCAAATAAAAGAACTCAGACTTGAGCGTGGCAAAGAAGCTCTCCATTGCCGCATTGTCCAGGCAATTTCCTCGTCGCGACATGCTTTGTACTACCCCATACTTGGCGAGTTTTCGCTGCCAATCTGCCATCTGATATTGCCAGCCTTGATCGGAGTGCAGGATCGGGCGGTGCTCGCCGCGTACTCGTTCGATGGCTTGCTCAAGCATCTTGCCGACAAAGGCGTAGTGAGGCCGCTCGCTCGTCTGCCACGCGATGATC
>NZ_NGUR01000134.1:0-454 GCF_002179865.1 Pandoraea sp. PE-S2R-1
CATCAGTCGCGCAATGCGGTCTCGGTGCGATGCTGCAAGGCCCAGGTTTACATCAGCCCTTCGCCGCGGATGACGAGGTAAATCTCGGAGTCGTCCCGATGATAATGCGGGCGGACGGAACAGCCAGGCGCCAGTTCTGTGATGGAGAACGATATGTCGTCGCCATCGATAAGTCGGGAGATGCCTGTGCCAACAGATTCATCCCGAACGTGGCCTTTCAGAGCGTCGAATACAACAAAATATGCGCCTATCGTTTGATGATCGAACGTATTGCTCAGGAGAAGAGAAGCTATCGCCGAGAAGTCAAAAAACTAACATGATCTGTCGAATTTCGAAGTCCATACTTGGGACGGCTGCGACAGTGGCGTGCACCCCGGCGAGGCCCGTCACGCGGTGTTTTGGCCGCCATGAGGCTCCGCAAAACACCCGTACAGGATGGTCGTTTGAGCGGTTT
>NZ_NGUR01000135.1:0-401 GCF_002179865.1 Pandoraea sp. PE-S2R-1
GCTGGTGCGACCGGCAGAACCCCGGCGAGCGAGACGACGAGGTTTAGCGAGAGGCGCGTGAGATGAGACCGCATGGTCAGGCAACGGCGCAAGGAGTGAAGATGCCGGCTCGCGGTGCGGCGGCACCCCCAGCCTGAGACGTGAACGATTCGAGCGCTGAGGGCGAAGCAAGCGATGCGCTCTGCGTCCGCAAGCCTTGCGACGTCACCATCGCGCAGGCCAGGAGTTGGCGGCGAAGTTGTGCTTCCACGCGCGCGGCCGATTCGCTGCCGTCGAAGCGGTGCACCCACCAGAGCACGTCGTTCGCGATGCAAAGACTGTCGTCACGCAACGCTGGCTGACCGGCCAGCACGAGCGAGAGGCGTGTGAGCCAGCGTGAGAGTTCGGTGTCCGGGGCACTG
>NZ_NGUR01000136.1:0-412 GCF_002179865.1 Pandoraea sp. PE-S2R-1
AGCGGCGGGCTATTCGGCTACACGCAGCGCCGATTGGCAGGGAACGTCGTGCCGCCGCGTCCTGCCCACACGCCAGGTGCCATGACCTACGGCGAGAAGCTCATCGCGAAGGCGTTGGGCGTGGTTCGTGTGCGCTCGGGCGACGCGGTGTTCGTACCCGCCAACTGGCGCTTCTCCCATGAATACGTGACGCCGATGGCCGTGAGCTTCTTGCGTCACGCCTTCGGAGATACGGTACCGGCATTGCACGATCCGGCATCGATGTTGTGCTTCGAGGACCACCTCACGCATCTCGACGCGGTGTCCGCCGACGGCAGCCGGCCGCCGCCGTTGGTCGATGCGGCGAAGCGGCTGGGTGCCGTTCAGCGTGAATTCTGTGAGCAGCACGATCTGCGTTTGCATGGCCGCGTGG
>NZ_NGUR01000137.1:0-332 GCF_002179865.1 Pandoraea sp. PE-S2R-1
CGCCTCGCCCAGCCGCACGAGTTCGGCCGGCTCGCCGATGTTCAGATCGTCGACGTAAAGCGCCTGAAAGATCGATTTCGCGAACTCTGCCGACAGGTCGCCGCCGCGATGATCCTGCACCCACAGCACGGCGCGCTCGGCGGCTTGCGTCGGGATCGGGAAATGCGTCGGTCGTTTGTACGGTATGCCGTGAAAGCGCGCGGTGCGCTCGACGTCGTGTCGCAAATACTCCGTCTTGATCGGGTGCTGCACCGGGGCACCCGAACCGTTCACCTTGTAGACGATGTCGAGCAGGATCGGATGCCACGCGACACTGCGTCCGTTTTTTGCCG
>NZ_NGUR01000138.1:0-447 GCF_002179865.1 Pandoraea sp. PE-S2R-1
CGATACCAGATGCCGATCAGGCCAAGCAGCACGGGCATGTTGGCTTCAAGCGGCGCACTGCGGAAATGTTCGTCCATCGCATGCGCTCCGGCGAGCAGCGCGTCGAAATGCTCTGCCCCCAGATACAGCATGATGATGAGCCCGATCGACGACCAGAGCGAGTAGCGACCGCCGACCCATTCGCCGAACTCGAATACGTTCTCACGGCGAATGCCGAAGCGAGTCGCTTCTTCGATGTTCGTCGACACTGCGACGAAATGCTTGCCGAGTTCACTCTCCGGAATGCCGTTCGCAACGAACCACGCACGAATCGTGCGCGCGTTGGTCATGGTTTCGAGCGTGGTGAACGTCTTCGAGCAAACGACTACGAGCGTCGTTTCCGGGTCGAGCAAAGGCAGCGTACGCGCCAGTTCAGTCGGATCGATGTTGGCGATAAAGTGCGCGCTC
>NZ_NGUR01000139.1:0-405 GCF_002179865.1 Pandoraea sp. PE-S2R-1
AATAATAGCGCCTATGCTTCGTCTCCGGTGATTCATACACTGCTGGCATCGTTCATCAATTCATGAGGAGTCGAAATGCAAGCGTTCAACGATACTGCCGACGTGCTGCACTACATCAATGGTCAACGCGTGAAGGGGAACAGCGAGCGGACTCAGCCGGTCTTCAACCCGGCAACCGGTGCCAGCCCGCGTCAATTGGTGCTGGGCGGGGTGTCTGACGTGAATGCCGCCGTGGCAAGCGCGAAGGCGGCGTTCCCCGCATGGAGCAATACGCCTGCCATTCGCCGTGCGCGCGTCATGCTGAAGTTTCTCGAATTGATGAACAAGCATCGCGACGAACTCGCCGCGATCATCACCGCCGAACACGGCAAAGTGTTCTCGGACGCGCAGGGCGAAGTGTCGCGT
>NZ_NGUR01000140.1:0-391 GCF_002179865.1 Pandoraea sp. PE-S2R-1
CGCCTCGTGGCGCGGCACCTGGGCGATCTGCCTCGCGTAACGTGTGCGAGCCGTCGCTATCTCGATCTGCATGGCATGCCCGACGATCTCGACGGCCTTGCGATGCACACGACGGTGAAGTGGCTGACGGCACCCGCCGAATCGTTGGCCTCGCAGGCTTCTCTCTCGGGCATTGGCGAATCGGTCGCCGACGGTGCCGCGCTCCCCGCAGTGAATGCACTCACTACGCGCTGCGGCGATCTGACGTTGACGGTGGGCGGACGCGCGACGTGCGTGCGCACGCGAGGTCAGTTGCATGTGGGGGGATGAAGCGGCGTATCTTGCGGCAGGCCTTGAAGGCCTCGGACTGATTCAACCGACGCTGCTGGCCGCGGCGCCGTATCTCGCGTCA
>NZ_NGUR01000141.1:0-336 GCF_002179865.1 Pandoraea sp. PE-S2R-1
AATGCGAATGATTATCAAAAACCTAAGGGTATCGTCGGCATTTGGCTCTCGTCAGGACAACATTTACCTAGAAATCGCCAAATATGGCTGATTCATTGTATTTTTTTACTTTTCGCATCAAAACGGCAATCGATGAGCATGAATCCGGTACTGCAAACCTTCGGTGAGGACGTTCAGGCGCGCCACGTGATTGCACAGGCGATCGACTATGCCGACGGGGCTCGGGAGATCGCGCACATTCATCACCGCGCCCAATTGGTCTACGCGATGAGCGGTATCGTGCGGGTGTTGACGCCCCACGGGCTGTGGACATTGACGCCGGGCCGGGCCCTGCTT
>NZ_NGUR01000142.1:0-440 GCF_002179865.1 Pandoraea sp. PE-S2R-1
CCCAATTGCGAATTGCTTTCATTCGTCCCGTGAGGGGTCTCAGGGATTTGGGCGCGACGATTGATATCCGTCAGGATTCTGGTGCTGCCAGCGCCAGTGATCGGCGCACATGCGTGCCAGATCGTACTCGGCGCGCCAGCCCAACAGTGCGTTGGCGCGCGACGCGTCGGCGTAGGAAGACCCCACATCGCCCGAGCGACGCTCGACAATCTCGTACGCCACTTCGCGGCCGCTGGCGGCTTCGAACGCCCGCACGACCTCAAGCACGCTCTGCCCTCGGCCGGTTCCCAGATTGACGGTGAACCCCTCATCCAACTTGTGCAGGCCTGCTAGCGCCGCCAGGTGACCGCGCGCCAGATCCACCACGTGGATGTAGTCACGAACCCCGTGCCATCGGGCGTCGGCCAGTCGCCCCCATAAATCTTGAGTTGCGGCAGCTT
>NZ_NGUR01000143.1:0-316 GCF_002179865.1 Pandoraea sp. PE-S2R-1
TCAACGACGGGTTCCAGCGAAGCCTGCATGTTAGGTGGTCTGGCGCTCAAGTGGCAATGGAAAAAGCGCATGGCAGCGCAAGGCAAGCCGACCGATAAGCCGAACTTTGTTTGCGGGCCGGTACAGGTGTGCTGGGAAAAGTTCGCTCGCTATTTCGATGTCGAGATGCGTCAGGTCCCGCTGGCCGGCGATTCTTTGGGGCTACAGCCTGAGCAGCTCGCTGCGTACTGCGACGAGAACACGATTGGTGTGGTGGCGACACTCGGCATCACATTTACGTGCGTCTACGAACCGGTCAAGGCGCTGGCGAGCGCAC
>NZ_NGUR01000144.1:0-445 GCF_002179865.1 Pandoraea sp. PE-S2R-1
CTATTTTACTGGAAATTAATTTCCAGTAGACTGGACACCATGGATATCAACGAACGCATCGCCCGCCGCGTGCGCGATCTGCGCAGCGAGCGCGGCTATTCCCTCGACACGCTGGCAGAGCGCAGCGGGGTAAGCCGCTCGAATATCTCGCTCATCGAGCGTGCGCAGACCAGCCCCACGGCCAACGTGCTCGACAAGCTTGCCACCGCGCTCGACGTCACGCTCGCGTCGTTGTTCGACGGGCGAGCGCAGGAAGACGCACCGCCCTCGCCTCTCGCCCGCCATGCCGACCAGCCGGTGTGGACGGACCCCGATTCGGGCTATGTGCGACGCAATCTTTCGCCGGCGCAACCGTCCCGCTGCAATTCGTAGAGGTGCAATTCCCGGCGGGTGAGCGTGTCGCCTACGACACCGGCGCGCGGGACAACGAAGTCTGGCAGCAGAT
>NZ_NGUR01000145.1:0-445 GCF_002179865.1 Pandoraea sp. PE-S2R-1
CACTGCGTCTCGCCGATGCGCGACTGCAGCGCTTCATTGCGGGCGCGACGCGCTTCGACGTAGCCGATGAACTTCGATCTGCCGAGGAACAGGTAGGGGATGAGCGTGAGGTAGGGCATCGTCACGAGCGACACCGCCCATGCAACCGCGCCTTGCGACGTCCGTACCGTCAGAACGGCATGGATTGCGGCGACGACTCCCAGTGCATGGATGCAGGCGACGGCAAAGCCGACGTCGAGCCAATTGAGCGTCATGACGAACCACTATCCTCCATGCCGTGAGTCGCGCGGACCCGGGAACCCGAGTGTAACCGGGGTGCGTGAACTTAGGCGAGGGCTCGCTGCGTCGAGCGAGCCCTGAGGGCACTACAGCATTACGCCACTACAGCATTACGGCAGATCGGCCGCCTGTACCAGAAACACCATATCGTCGCCGGCGCTCGTCG
>NZ_NGUR01000146.1:0-288 GCF_002179865.1 Pandoraea sp. PE-S2R-1
CCCGAGAGAGCAGAATGCCGAGCAACAAGCCGGTCATCACCGTGCCGACGACCCGCCCACGGATCGACTCCGGGGCGAGAGTGGCGGCAGCAGGCACGATGTCCTGCGCCATGGTCGCCGTCAGGCCGATGGCCAGGCTCGCGGCGAGCAGGGTGCCGATGCCCGGCGCGAAGGCGGCCAGCAGGAGCGCGAGCGTGAGAATCACTCCCTTGATGAGAACGATGCGACGGCGGTCGATGATGTCGCCCAGCGGCACCAGAAGCAGAATGCCCAACGCATACCCGAGCT
>NZ_NGUR01000147.1:0-357 GCF_002179865.1 Pandoraea sp. PE-S2R-1
GCTGGAGCAGGCGGCACAGACACACCGTCCGCGCGCGCTGTTCGTGAATCCCGCGTTGCAGAATCCGTTGGGGACATCGCTCTCGCCGGCATCGGCGCATCGCATTCTGCAGTGTGCCGAGCAACATAACTTCTGGATCGTCGAGGACGACATCTACCGCGAGTTGGCCCCCGCCGGCACACCGTCGCTGGCAGCGATGGACGGCTTGTCGCGAGTGATCTACGTGTCGAGTTTCTCGAAGACGATTTCGCCATCGGTCCGCGTGGGGTATCTGGCATGTTCGCGGGATCTGGCACATGAGATTGCGCGCAGCAAGATGGTGGCGGGACTCACGTCGTCGGAAATCAACGAGCGCAT
>NZ_NGUR01000148.1:0-441 GCF_002179865.1 Pandoraea sp. PE-S2R-1
AATGGGTCGGACCAATGCGTCGCCAAACACGGCCACAGAGCGCCGTGCGCGACGGGGAGTATCGTCATGAATCGGTCTGGGGCACGGGCAGGAGCAAGGTCGCAAGGCGCGCGCGGTCACGGCGGCGTCGCTGCGCTTGAATTCGCGCTCATCCTGATGATCCTGTTGCCCGCGTTCTATGTGGCCGTCGCGTTCTCCATCAATATTCTTGCTCGCCAGATGCTCACGCAGGCCGCCTCCGAGGCCGGGCGGGCGATGCTGCGCGCCGGCACGATGGCGCAGCGTCAGTCCTACGCCACGCAGGCGATCAACACCACGCTCACCTGGCCGTCGGCGTCTTCGGTGAGCGCAAGTTTCCCGGCAGACGTGACATATCCCTGCCGGCGTCGGCCACCAGCACCCAGTTCGCAATGCATTGTTCACGTCACGTTGACGCTGACA
>NZ_NGUR01000149.1:0-350 GCF_002179865.1 Pandoraea sp. PE-S2R-1
CGTGCATTATTGGCCGGCGATTGCCGATCGATATCAACTCAATCTGACGATAACCCGCACGACCGTGGATCCGACATTCGGCTTCATGACCGCCGATTGGGACGGTCGCATCCGCATGGACCCCTCCTCCGCTTTTGCCATGCAGGGGCTGATCGCGCAGAAGGACGCGTTCGACGTCGCCTTCGCCTGCGACACCGATCACGATCGGCACGGTATCGTGACGCCGGGCGCGGGCCTGCTTCCGCCCAATCATTACTTCGCCGTCACCGTCGAGTATCTGCTGGAGCATCGCCCCGACTGGCGACCCGATGCGGCCATTGGCAAGACGGTGGTCGGCAGTCAGTTGATCG
>NZ_NGUR01000150.1:0-439 GCF_002179865.1 Pandoraea sp. PE-S2R-1
ACGAGTTCGGGCGGCAGATCGTCCACACACAGCATATGGCCACTCATCACCGCACACGCGTAGCGCAGCGCTGCGCGTAGTTGACGCAGATTCCCCGGCCACGCATGCATGAGCAGACATGACAGGGCGTCGGGCGCCACGCGATCGAGCGCCTGATCGGGGCGCAGTCCCGGCCATTCGTCGCACAGCATGCGAGCGATCAGCTCGGGTTTGCGTCGCGCTCACGCAGCGTTGGCAGCGTGAGTACCCCCAGGCGATGCGGTAGTAAAGATCTTCGCGGAATGTGCCTTGCGCCACCGCGCTCGCGAGATCCTGATGCGTGGCGCAGATCAACTGCACATCGATGGGCACCGCGTGACTTGCCCCGAGCGGGGTAATCTCGCGCTCCGAGAGCACGCGTAGCAGCCGCGTTTGCAGCGCATACGGCATATCCCCGATC
>NZ_NGUR01000151.1:0-376 GCF_002179865.1 Pandoraea sp. PE-S2R-1
GCAAGGGCAAGCACAAGGACAGGGGCCGGGCGCGTCGGGCGCATAACCTCCCAAAGGGCCTTACGCAGCGCTGCCTGCGCAGCGCGTGCGTCACTTCGCGAACCGTCACGCCGGGCTTGCCGAGACGGCACGGCAGGGCGCAAAACGGGCCGCTATGCTGTCTTCCGGAGGTAATTGCTGCATGGAAGACACCATTCGTTTCGACGGCCGTATGTTGTTCCTGTCCGACGACCCTGCCATCGTGCGCCGTCAGTTGGCCGGCGAGTCCGTCACCCGCGCCGAGGCCGGTGCCTTGCGCGATAACGTCTCGACCGACGAGATCACACCCGTCACCGTCATGCTCACCTACGATGAACGGCTCGGACGCTACCCCTAT
>NZ_NGUR01000152.1:0-252 GCF_002179865.1 Pandoraea sp. PE-S2R-1
CGAGAACGTGTGTCGCTGGATCATCTGACGCGCGATGAACTGCGGATCCTTGAACATATCGGCTACGGTGTAGATGCGGCTCGCGGGCACGTCTGCGCCCTGCAGCACGGCAAGCGCCTCGTCGATGGCGCGCTCGCGTGTCCAGTTGCCGATCGCATCGTCAATTTCCTGCGTGCGCGGCACCCGCCCGTCGTTGTGCGCCAACGCGGGATCTTCCGCCAGATCGGACCGGCCAATCGCATGCATCAACCG
>NZ_NGUR01000153.1:0-438 GCF_002179865.1 Pandoraea sp. PE-S2R-1
GAGCGCATCGGGCAACATCGCGCGTTCGTCGCGTTCACCGCGCTGGCCGCCCTGTTCGTGATGGGCTTTGCCGTGAGCGAGACCACGCTCATGCTCTGCGTGCTGCGGCTCGGCACCGGCTTCGCTCTGATGGGCATGTACACGACCGTGGAAAGCTGGCTCAACGGCTCGGTGCCGAACACCATGCGTGGACGCGTGTTCGGCTCCTATCTCACGATCAACTACCTCGCCTTAAGCACCGGACAGTTCCTGCTCAATATCGGCGAAGCGGGCAGCGAGGGGCAGCTTCTGCTCGTCGCAGGTCTGTTCGTCGCGGCAATTCTGCCGATCACGCTCATGCAGGGCTGGCCCACGCGAGTGGCCGACGAGCGGCTCGGCAAACAACCGGCCATCAGTCTCTTCGACAGCATTGCCGAAATGGCACGCGCTACGCCGATT
>NZ_NGUR01000154.1:0-435 GCF_002179865.1 Pandoraea sp. PE-S2R-1
CCCGCCGGACACCGCGTCGTCGCCGTCGGCGACCGGACAGAGGGCGATCGACGTCACCCGTCTGCCCTCGCCGCTTCACCTGTATCTCCGCGCGCTGCTGTCGGCGCGCAAGCCGGCACGGGCGCAACCACTCCCGCCACTGGCATTCGAGCGCCGCAACATCGCGCTCGATGCGAACGACATCGCTCGTTATGCCCGCCTGTGCGGCTTTTCCGGTGCCCACGGCGTGCCGCCAACGTGGCCACATCTGCTTGCCTTCCCGTTGCATATGTTGTTGATGACGGACCGCGCGTTTCCGTTCGCCATGCTTGGCATGGTGCATCTGGCGAATCGTATCCGTCAGCACACGGCGCTCGCGGCCGGCGATCGGCTTGACCTCGACGTGCGATGTGGCCCGCTGTACGCGCATGACAAGGGACAGGTGTTCACCGTGCT
>NZ_NGUR01000155.1:0-431 GCF_002179865.1 Pandoraea sp. PE-S2R-1
CATCCGCACAGCATGCCGGGAAACACCAATCGGAAAAAGAGACGAACATGGATCCAGGCATAGGTGAGAGCCGGAGCAATTACCTCACGGAGGAAGAGCCGTATACACAGGCGAGTGCTCAAGCAACCGGCTCGGAAGAGACAAAAACATGTTGTACAAGCGTCCAAGAGTATCGAGGACAATGCCCATGCATCGCTAATTGACGGCAACCACGCGAGATAAAGATCGTATCTCCTGGCATTGAAGCGCTATCCATCAGACATTAGGAGCGAGCAACGACCGCATCCGTACCGATCCAATTTCCCGACGAACCTCGATACCGGTAACGACAACATCGACGCACAGGCGTTACACCGCGCACTTGGATTTGAGGAAACCGAGCCCGTCGTCTTCTTCAGAAAACGCACGGCAAAAGCCAAATCAGCGTGAGC
>NZ_NGUR01000156.1:0-427 GCF_002179865.1 Pandoraea sp. PE-S2R-1
TGCCGATGCCGGCATGGCCTTCGGGTCGAGCACCACGTACTGGATCTCGGCCGACTCCGGCGTCTGGAAAGCTGCCTTGTGCGCGTCGTAATAAGCCTGGATCTGCTGCTGCGTCGGCACGACCTTGCCGGTGAAGTCCGACACCGGGAAGTTCAGCACCGAGACATCACGTTGCTGAGCACGCAGTTGAGCAAAGCGATCGAGCACGGCCTTCGGCAGCATCGCGCTCGCCTGCACACTGGCCGGCAACTGGTTCGATGCCAGCTCGAAACGGATTTGCGCTTCGAGTCGCTGCGGTGTGAGGTTCTGCGCGGACAGCAGTTGCTCGTACTTGGCCTGATCGATCGAGCCGTCCGGACGGCGCAGTTGCGCAATCGCCGGAATGGCGAGCAATGCTTCGCGCACCTGGGCGTCGGTCACCGACAGA
>NZ_NGUR01000157.1:0-374 GCF_002179865.1 Pandoraea sp. PE-S2R-1
CCAGCACGCCGCGTGATTTCGAAACCAGTTCACGCGAGCCCTTGACGGTGGAGTAGAGCCGCGTGAGCGTGGCGTCAACGCTCGCGTCAATGGCTGCGGCCTTGGATACGTTGGTCGCTACGGTGTCGGGCTTGCCGGAGGTGGTAGTGCAAGCGGTGAGTCCGAGGCTGCCGACGATAAACGCGGTAGCGACCATCAGTTTGGAGTTCCATTTCTGCATCGTTCTTCCCCTTGAGTTGTAATGCGCTATCGATTGGTCTTCGCCATGAGGGCAGAAAAATGCAAACGAGGCGAGCGGCGTGCGAGTCAATCTTGCAAGATTGCGAAGCACGAATTCGTTCATAAAAAACAAGCGATGTCTCGCAAGGATTCCA
>NZ_NGUR01000158.1:0-279 GCF_002179865.1 Pandoraea sp. PE-S2R-1
CCAATCAGCATGGCATGTCCCAGATCGTAACGATGAACCTGCACGTCGTCGCCCATCTCCCGCAATCGGTCCGCAAACCGCTCGGTGTTGCCCGGATCGACAACGGAATCCCGATCGCCAACGCCCAGCCACATCGGCGGTTCGTGACCTGATACAAACCGGATCGGCTGGCTCTCGTCTCGGACCGTCTCAGGAAATATTCGCCGCAACACAGCACTTTGCAGCGGGAGAAAATCGTACGGCCCGGCCAGACCGACCACGGCTGCGATCTCGCGCTGA
>NZ_NGUR01000159.1:0-416 GCF_002179865.1 Pandoraea sp. PE-S2R-1
CCAATCGTGACTGAAGTCCACACGGCGCTCGCGCTCGGGTAACGTTCCCGGCGCGTGGGGGCCGCCGCGATGGCCACTACGGCCAAGGCGGTTCAGGTGGTTCCTAAGCCCCGGCAAGCGTGGCAGCCGCATCGACGTGATGCGCTGCCAGCCGCGCCGGGGCTTTTCCATAGCTTGCGCCTCCGGCCGCAGCGGTTTGCCGAGCAGTTTCGTGCACAGCCATTCGAGCGCGCTGCACATCACGAAGTAGATCAGCGCGACGAAGGCAAACACTTCCGCCGGATAGACCATCAGCCGGCTATTGACCTGCGTGGCGACGAACGACAGTTCCGCCACGCCGACGATGTACGCGAGCGAAGTGTCCTTGACCAGTGACACCCACTGATTGATGAACGACGGCGTCATGATGCGCAGCG
>NZ_NGUR01000160.1:0-415 GCF_002179865.1 Pandoraea sp. PE-S2R-1
GCAAAGCTGGCGGTAGCGTCATCAATATTGCCTCAGTCAGCGCCTACAAGGCGATCAGCCGACTGAGTTCCTACCAGTGCAGTAAGGCCGCGCTGGCGATGCTGAGTAAGAGCGCCGCGCTTGAGTTGGCGCAGTACGGCATCCGCGTTAATACCCTGTCGCCAGGCTTGACCGCCACAAATGGCAATGCCCACCAATGGCGCGACAAGCCGGAACTGTGGCGCGAACGCTCCAAGGCGCTGCCATTGGGCCGCACCGGCGTGCCGGAGGACATGACTGGCGCGGCGCTCTTCCTTGCTTCTGAGGAATCGTCGTGGATGACCGGCGCCCATATCGTTATCGATGGGGGCGATAGCGCCGCCTGAAGATTTGCCGCTCGCGCAATTTAATCGATGTGAGGAGATCTTTCATGCTG
>NZ_NGUR01000161.1:0-358 GCF_002179865.1 Pandoraea sp. PE-S2R-1
GGCCGCCGGCGGCGCGTTGGCCATGCCCAGAATCAGCTTCGCGAATTCGGAGATGTAGCGGTGATAAGTCTGATCCGTCTCGGGACTCACGCCCATCACTTCGAGCAGCAAGACGCGTGCCGCATGCGGATTGCGCAAAAAACGCGAAAAAAGCTGTGCAGACCGGCGTCGAGTCGAGCGTCGAGCGTCGGCGCGCTCGCGGCAGCGGCGGCCTGCAAGTGACCGAGCAACGTCTGCGCGTGATGGGCATACGTCGCGCGCAGCAAATGCTCCATGTTCTCGAACGCCGCGTAAAAGTACCGGTCGTTGAGCTTGGCCAGACGGCACACCGCGCGCACGGTGGCGCGACGAAAACCCC
>NZ_NGUR01000162.1:0-385 GCF_002179865.1 Pandoraea sp. PE-S2R-1
TATATCGCCGCCGATGCGACCGGCCAAGGCGTGGGCCGCGCGCTGCTGCTCACACTCATCGCGCGCTGTGAAGGCGGCCCGTGGCGGCAACTGATCGCAAACGTCGGCGACAGCAGCAACGCGGCGTCTCTCGCCCTGCACACGGCATGTGGTTTCATGCCGGCGGGCGTGCTCAAGTCCGTCGGCTTCAAATTCGGCCGCTGGATCGACACCGTGCTCATGCAACGCCCGCTCAGCGCAGGCGACACGACACTGCCGGAGTGAGCCGGGCGTCGCCTCAAAACGGCGACGCGCGATCCAGTTCCTTGTAGTGACGGAAGATGCCGGTGGTGTTGAACGGAATGCGTCGCGGCGACTTCAGATAGGCGACAATCCGCGACTCGCG
>NZ_NGUR01000163.1:0-410 GCF_002179865.1 Pandoraea sp. PE-S2R-1
CGGTCGGTGGCACGGCACTGCTCTCGGGCGTTGCCGCCCACCCGGGCGACGTCGACAACCTCGACCACAGCTCGCGCGTGAACAACAGCGTGAAATACCGTTCACCGACGTGGGGCGGCTTCACCTTCGGCGCCATGTACGGCTTCGGTGGCCAGCCCGGCACGATGGGACGCCAGAACACATGGGGCCTCGCCGGCCAGTACGCAAACGGCCCGATCACCTGGGGCCTTGGCTACTCGCACGCCAACAACGACAAGGCGAGCGCCACGGACACGACGATCGGAAGCTGGGCCGGCTCGTCCGAATCGGCATTCGCGTCGTCGATCAACGCCGGTTATGCCAGCGCGAAGGCACGCGACATCATCGCCACCTCGATGACGTACCAGATCGGCAACACCACGCTGGGCGCG
>NZ_NGUR01000164.1:0-377 GCF_002179865.1 Pandoraea sp. PE-S2R-1
CTGCGAAATTGAAGTCCCGGGGCGTCTCGCTCGCGGCGTCGATGACGATATCGCCATGCTCGTCGAGAACGACCAACGAGCCGATATGGCGCGACGCGCCGGCCCGCTCGAAAATCAGTTCACGGCGCAGCGTGGCGGGAAGCGCGTCAACATCGGCGCGCGCGAGCAGCGTCACCACGGCGTCGAGCGACGCCTCGTAAAGCTGGAAATTCAACTCCAGATCGCGCTCCATCACCTCGACGATGTTGCGCTGGTTGTCGGCCGCACGAGCGAGCACCAGCAGGCGCCCCTCGTAGAGCAAAAGCCACGGCCACCCCCATGACCATCACGGAGATTCCAACACCGCTCCAGACGATCAAATGTTGGCGTTCGGAATA
>NZ_NGUR01000165.1:0-406 GCF_002179865.1 Pandoraea sp. PE-S2R-1
GACTTGTCGATCTTCGCCACACCCGTCTTGTCCGTCACGGCGCTGCCAACCTCCGTGCCATCGCAATCGAGCACCCGCACCTTCGCGTTCGCTACCGGCTGGCCCTTGTCGAGCGTTGTCACCCAGGCAACGGCGTTATCGCGGCCCATCTTGAAATGCACGCCCAGGTTGGTGACAAGCACCGTGGTGCGCACATACATCGGCAACGACTTGCCGAGCAACGCCGCGCCAAGCGATGGTGAGGCCAGTTCCACGACGTAGAAGCCTGGCTTCTGAAACGGGATACCGACCACTTCGAACGGACGCGGGTCCTTCTCCTTGGGCACCGGTAAGGTCAACGCCTGCACGCCCTGCAACCCCGACAGCAACGACAGACTGCGCGTGTCATAACGCGTGACCTTGTCCT
>NZ_NGUR01000166.1:0-403 GCF_002179865.1 Pandoraea sp. PE-S2R-1
GCGTGGTCATGTTGGCGATAGCCGTCATCGGCATTGCCGCGTTTGCGATGTGGTGGATGGCGCGGCGCATGCTGCGTCCGCTCGATACGCTGCGCGACCTCGTGCAGCGCAGTGCCGGCGATATGCGTGCCGTGCAATCGTTGCCGGTGCAGCGCGCCGACGAGATCGGGGCGCTCGCGAATACGTTTCGCGACATGATGGAGCAGTTGGGCGATCGCACGGAAGCGCTCGAGATGTCGCGCGAAGCCGCGCGTGCGAACGTGCGCCGCATGCAGGAGATCGCGGATCGCGTGCCCTATCTGGTGGCGTTTCTCGATGGCGACGAGCGCTTCGCATTTGTGAACCGCGCCTGTGAGATGCGGCTGCGTCGCTCGCGTGATCGTATTCTAGGCGCGACGGCGCG
>NZ_NGUR01000167.1:0-282 GCF_002179865.1 Pandoraea sp. PE-S2R-1
TGGCTCTATGTCATCGCGATGGTTGCCATCACTGCGCCGTCCGTCTGGATGGGGATCGCCCTCTTTTTATTCGGCGGCCTGGCCCCGGTGCTGCTGTGGCTGTACATCGCGGGAAGCCGTATCAGGCGCGCTCGCATGATGCGACCCGATGACGCAGCGACACCCGCCGCATCATCGTCGGATCACGAACCCACACCCCCCCACACCAATCGCCTTGAGTGAGATGGACTCAAGGCATCATGAGCCGGGTCATGGCGTGCGCCACACAAGCGCCGCCATGCG
>NZ_NGUR01000168.1:0-366 GCF_002179865.1 Pandoraea sp. PE-S2R-1
CGACTGTCGCTGACAGAAAAGCTTTTCATAAACCTATTGCCGCAAAAGTTTTTCCGGAGATTCCACGGAATTGCCGGTTTGCATTGCGTCGCGTGGCAAATCGCGATTTACGTTGCCGGATTAATTTCCGACTGACGTGACCCGACTCGTCTTTCACGTGAGCGCATTGCTTTTAATTCCCTCACGTGTAAAGAGAGATTCGGGAAATGAAACATATCCATCTATCGGGCGCGAACAAGCGCTTCGCCATCGCCGGCCTGGGTGCAATCGCTACCGTCGCCCTGTGCATTCAGGCGGTGCGATTGATGTCCACCACCAGCCACGCCTCCGTCAAGTCCGGCACCGAGCACGCCATCGTGCTGCGCG
>NZ_NGUR01000169.1:0-397 GCF_002179865.1 Pandoraea sp. PE-S2R-1
CGCTCGAAGATGGCACCGGCGACGCCAACGATCAGCGGCGCGGCGATCAACGCCGGCCAGAAGCCGACTGCCGACGACAACGCGTAGGCAAAATACGCCCCCAGCATGTAGAAGCTGGCATGCGCGAAGTTCAGCACGCCCAGCATGCTGAAAATCAGCGTGAGGCCGCTCGACAACATGAACAGCAGCAAGCCATAGCTCACGCCATTCACAAGCACGACGCCCGCGGTGGC
Source organism: Pandoraea sp. PE-S2R-1 (assembly GCF_002179865.1). Lineage (NCBI taxonomy): Bacteria > Pseudomonadati > Pseudomonadota > Betaproteobacteria > Burkholderiales > Burkholderiaceae > Pandoraea > Pandoraea sp. PE-S2R-1. Next base: position 234 of record NZ_NGUR01000169.1, read on the forward strand.
ACTCAGCAGATGCACTGCGTCTCCTTCGGAAAGCCAACGAAAGACGCGGCAGAGACTGCCGCATCGGGGGAATTTCAGGCTGACATTATAGAGGGGACGTGCAACCGAAACGGCCTGGGATCGCCCGAAAAACGGCGTCACTGCTGGATTTCAGGCGACATCCG
>NZ_NGUR01000170.1:0-329 GCF_002179865.1 Pandoraea sp. PE-S2R-1
CGGGCGGTATGGCGATGCCCGCCGGCCGGCGGTGAGATTGGGGCTGTCGTTGGTCAGGGGTTTGTCCGACGACGGCGCGCGGGCAATTGAACGCGCGCGCCGGCAGCAACCGTTCACTGACATCGACGACCTGACGGCACGGGCCGCACTGTCGCGACGGGATCTCGACGCGCTCGCCGCCGCCGATGCGCTGTCGGCATTGCTGGGCGGCCGGCGTCAGGCTCGCTGGACGGTCGCGGCATGGCAGCCGCCCACGCCGCTGCTGGGGGCGACCGTGTTGCGCGACGCGCTGCCGGGCAGTCGCGATGAGCAGGTGATGTTGCCGCCGA
>NZ_NGUR01000171.1:0-370 GCF_002179865.1 Pandoraea sp. PE-S2R-1
CTGGAGGCAAAAGCATGAGCGAGCAGTTGAGTTACGCCGGATATCCCGGCTGGATACCTGCGGGTACCGATGAGCCGGAAGATGGCGTCGTCGGGCAGGTCTTCGTGACACACCGGCGCGCCCTGGTCGGTCTGGCGATGCGCATTCTCGGCTGTCCGTGTCGTGCCGAAGATGTTGTTCAGGATGCCTACATCAAACTCTGCGATGCGCGCAGCACGTGCCCCGTGCGCCATCCCGCCAGCTATGTGATGCAGGTCGTGCGCAATCTCGCGCTCGACGGCTACCGCCGCCAGCAGATCGAGAACCGGGTGTTCACGGTGGAGGAAGAAGCCAGTCGACATGCCGGATCGTGGCGCATCGCCCGAGGCGC
>NZ_NGUR01000172.1:0-393 GCF_002179865.1 Pandoraea sp. PE-S2R-1
GGCGCGCTCGCCCACGCTCTTGGCGATGTTGCGCAATTGCGGCGCACCGTGAGTCAGCATCTGCCAGCTCCAGTGCGGATGCCGCATGCAGTCCGCGACCAGTTGCGGGGTGAAACGCAACGGCAGCTTGAACCCATTGCGCGTGTCGTGATCGCGTTTGCCGTGTACGGGTGTGTCCACAGTCAGCAACAACGTGCGGAAGCCAGCCTCGCGCGCGCGGCGCATCATGCTCTCGGCAATCCGCCGGTCCTGCTGCACATAAAGCTGGAGCCACAGTTCGCCGTCGGGCACCGCCGCGCGAACATCCTCCAGCAACGATGTGGACGCCGTCGAAAGCACGAACGGCAACCCGGCATCGGCAGCCGCGCGCGCGAGCAGTTCGTCCGCGCGCGG
>NZ_NGUR01000173.1:0-390 GCF_002179865.1 Pandoraea sp. PE-S2R-1
AGCAGGGTTGGGCCAGTGATAGGTCAGGCTGTTGCCGATCACGCGCAACGCGCTGTAGGTGACTGGCGGCTCTGCCGGCGTTGCCACCGCGGCCGATGTTGGTTCCTCGCTGCCGCCTCGACCGCAGGCAGTGAGCAGAACGCAGATGAACAAGATAAGAGTTTTCATGTCGTTGATTTTAATGGTTATGTGGAGCTTTAAAAAGCTCCGGCCCTACTGCGCCGGGGAAAACTGGTTAGACATCGAGCGGGCCGATCTGGATGCAGGTATCGGCTGACGGTGCCGGTGGTGCGGGCGGACGCGCACCGATGAATCGGCGCGGGAAGAAATCGCAGTAGGTGTCGTCGGGCTTGTGGCTGTAGAAGGCCCCGCAGTGGCGCATATACGCGC
>NZ_NGUR01000174.1:0-384 GCF_002179865.1 Pandoraea sp. PE-S2R-1
AAAGACGAAAGACACGACACGCACGAAGTACAGGAACGTGCGGAAGGAGAAGACGGAAAAAACGCGGCCCGGGAAAACCTTCGCACTTGCAGCGAGCATCATCGCCCGGGCCGGGCAGGAAAATCATGCGCAATGGCGCAGCTCGGGGAATGTTCGGCTGCGCACGGTCATGCCGCACGACGTCTGCCGGATCACTCTCTCGTGGCGCGCGGCACCGCCACCACGTCGCATGCCGCGCAACAGGGGATGACGCCGCATCGCATCACGCGCCGACCGTCCCCCCGGACAGTCCACACGCGTCAAACGCTCGCGATGCGGCGCTTTCTGGCGTCGTCAGGACAACGGCTCAGAACGTGTGCTGAATGCCCAGCATCGTACCGAACT
>NZ_NGUR01000175.1:0-260 GCF_002179865.1 Pandoraea sp. PE-S2R-1
TCAACGTGGCCTCGCGTGAAATCGCCGCAGGCAACACCGACCTGTCGGCACGCACGGAGCAGCAAGCCGCTTCGCTTGAGCAGACCGCTTCGTCGATGGAGCAGCTCACGGCGACGGTCAAGCAAAACGCCGACAACGCCCGTCAGGCGAGCGCAATGGCGGTGAATGCCTCGGAAATTGCCGAGCGTGGCGGTCAGGTGGTCGGCAACGTCGTCGACACGATGCAGGGCATCTCGTCGAGTTCGCACAAGATCGTCGAC
>NZ_NGUR01000176.1:0-371 GCF_002179865.1 Pandoraea sp. PE-S2R-1
GACGATGCGCGTAGCAACGCGGTCGAGGAAACTGCGATCGTGAGTGATGAACAGCAGCGCGCCGCGATAGCCGATGAGCAGCTCTTCGAGCCAGCGGATCGCTTCGAAATCGAGGTGGTTGGTCGGTTCGTCGAGCAGCAGAACGTCAGGTTTGGCCACCCACGCCTGCGCAAGCGAAACACGCTTTTGCATCCCGCCGGAGAGTGCGCCCACGCGCGCATGTCCGTCGAGCCCGAGCTGTGCGACGGTCGTCTCGACCCGCGTCTTGACTTGCCAGGCATCGGCGACGTCGAGCGACGACTGCAATGTATTGAGACGCGCGAGCAACGCGTCGTGCTCAGCGCCGTCGGGGGCGACAGCGAGCGCTTCGG
>NZ_NGUR01000177.1:0-312 GCF_002179865.1 Pandoraea sp. PE-S2R-1
GTTCTCCTTCAAGATTCGGGGCGCGTACAACAAGATGGCCAACCTGAGCGAGGCCGAGCGCGAGCGCGGCGTGCTCACCGCGTCGGCCGGCAACCACGCGCAAGGCGTGGCGTTCTCGGCGGCGCGTCTGGGCTGCAAGGCCGTCATCGTCATGCCCGTCACCACGCCGCAGGTGAAAATCGACGCCGTCAGAACCCACGGTGGCCGCGCCGTCGAAGTCGTGCTCGCGGGGGACTCGTATAGCGATGCCTACGCTCACGCCATGACGCTGCAGGAAGAACGCGGCCTCACCTTCGTGCCGCCGTTCGACGA
>NZ_NGUR01000178.1:0-359 GCF_002179865.1 Pandoraea sp. PE-S2R-1
CGGGCACTGAGAGCATTCACGGCGTGACCTTCGATGGACGGCAGGTCTGGGCCGCGACCGGAGAAAACTAGCTGGCCATCGATCCGGTCAGCGGTGAAGTTCGCCGTGCCATCGACGCGCCAAGCGACGCCGGCACCACTTTCGACGGCACCCATCTCTATCAGATCGGTGAAGACCGCATCGACAAGATCGAACCGTCGACCGGTCGCGTCGTGCATTCGATCCCCGCGCCGGACAGCGGCAGCAATTCGGGCCTGACATGGGCCGAAGGCAGCCTGTGGGTCGGACAGTACCGCGACCGCCGCATTCTTCAAGTCGACCCGGCAACGGGTAAGGTGCTGCGCAGCATCGAATCCGAT
>NZ_NGUR01000179.1:0-352 GCF_002179865.1 Pandoraea sp. PE-S2R-1
TCCGCTTTGCCATGCGGGGCCTCCATGTTTTCCGGAGAGGGCGCCAGTTGAGGGAAACTGTCGGGCGCGGTGGGCTGTTCCGGCAGCGAAATTCCCTGGGTTTCACCCGAGGCCGGACGGCCGAAGCGAGACGCGAAGTGTGGACCGAATAAGCGTGGGTCCCCGTATTGCACAATGCCGGTCACCTTTTCGGCGTCCGGCTTCTTGCCTTCGAGGCTATCGGCGGCCACTTCGGCCAACTCACCGGGCAATCGGAGGAGTTGCACTTCGGGTATGAGCCCCGTGGCAAGATCGACAACCGCCGCGCCCGCGCGTATCTGATGGCGAAACTTCGGGTCAACGTCCTCGCCGG
>NZ_NGUR01000180.1:0-273 GCF_002179865.1 Pandoraea sp. PE-S2R-1
GCGCTCTCGATGCCTTGCGCCATCGTCTCGCGATAACGCAACTCACCTGCCGCGATGACATCGGTCAACTCCTTCAGCGCCTGCGGCCAGACATCCATATGCTCGGTCACGATGAAGCCTTCAAGCCGCACCCGGTTCGTGAGCAGCAGCGCCGGATACTTCATCGGAATGGGCTCACCGTTGTAACCGGAAATCATGCCGCACAGCGCAATGCGCGAGTGTGCATTGAGATTGCGCATGACCGCATCGAACACGTCGCCACCAACGTTCTCG
>NZ_NGUR01000181.1:0-320 GCF_002179865.1 Pandoraea sp. PE-S2R-1
GAACCAGTAGGCGTTCCCGATAGCTGCCAATAGCGTTTGAAACGGGATGGCATACAGCGCGATCCAGCGCGGGCCGGACACACGTTGAGCGATCACCATAGCGCCGTCATGCCAGAACACCTGCCGACGCTCATCAAGCGTCGTTAATCGATTGCGCTCCTCGGCCATGATCGTTTGCACTCGCTGATCGCCGCCTGCGCGGAATTCATAGCGAAGGGGCTCCCCTTGTCGGAGAACACATAAAAGCCCGGCCGATTCTCCCTATTCCGAAAATGCTGGATGAATTCTGCACTCGGAATGCTAACGGCAAGGGTCGCCAC
>NZ_NGUR01000182.1:0-306 GCF_002179865.1 Pandoraea sp. PE-S2R-1
ACGCTGGGCGGTACTAACACCGTCGTCGGCGACATGACGCTCGATGGCGGCAACGTCGTCATCAACGGTGCTACGACGGCGTCCAAATCCTTCACTGTCACGGCAACCGGTGCGCTCGATGCGAGCGGCGGGCAACTCTTCGTCACCCAAGACGCGAAGCTGAGTGGCGCGCGCATCGACACGGGCGCGATGATCGTGGGTGGCGCGCTGGATGTGACTGCCACGCAGTGGATCAAGACGCATGGCCTCGCGCTCATCAATGGCGCGACGACCTTCGATACAGGCGCAGGAACGTTCACGAATTCG
>NZ_NGUR01000183.1:0-303 GCF_002179865.1 Pandoraea sp. PE-S2R-1
CGATGGCTCTGCGGATGGATTCTTGTGACGGCCGAACGGCGAGAGATGCCTGACATTGTTGCGCAAGCGGCCGCGATGGTTTTCCGGCATCTGTACCTCCTTGACGATGCTGAGACTGCGGGCGAACCCGCGACGGATCACCGCTATTGGAACGCGAGAAGCGAAAGCAGTTGCAAGCCGCGACACAACGACACATGACTTGACGTCACATCGCCGTTCGCGGCCGGGGGGCCGTGACTGGCTTACAGCTCGGCGAGAATCGTCGAGGTAGCGGACACCTTGTCGCCGATCGCCACACGCGGG
>NZ_NGUR01000184.1:0-284 GCF_002179865.1 Pandoraea sp. PE-S2R-1
GCGCTGTCAACTGCCGGTTCTGTTCGACCGGCAAGCAGGGATTTTCGCGCAATCTGTCGCTTGGCGAAATCATCGGTCAATTGTGGATGGCCGAATTCGCGTTGCGTCGTGATCTTGGACGCGAGGGCAAGAACGAGCGCGTCATCACCAACGTGGTGATGATGGGCATGGGCGAGCCGCTGCTCAACTTCGACAATGTGGTGGGTGCAATGCGCCTGATGCTCGACGACAACGCCTACGGGCTGTCGCGTCGCCGTGTCACGCTGTCGACCTCGGGTGTCGTG
>NZ_NGUR01000185.1:0-378 GCF_002179865.1 Pandoraea sp. PE-S2R-1
GCGTCTGTCACAACTCAGGGTCGGCGACGAGTTGTTCGTGGATCACACGGCCTACGGCTTCCTCACGCTGGACCGGTTCACCGGCGGCGACGACCTCTGGCTGCTCGCCACCGGCACGGGCCTCGCACCGTTCGTGTCGATTCTTCGCGATCCGGCCGTCTGGGAACGCTTCAAACGCATCTTCGTCGTGCACAGCGTGCGATGGGTGCGCGACCTCGCCTATTACGAAGAACTCCGGCACTTTTCGCACCCCGACGTCGATCCGTCACTTGTCGAAAAGCTTCACTTCGCGGTGTGCGTGACGCGAGAACAAACGCCCGAAGCGCTATCCGGACGCGTAACGTCATTGCTCGCCTCAGGGGAGTTGGGAGAAAGCGA
>NZ_NGUR01000186.1:0-309 GCF_002179865.1 Pandoraea sp. PE-S2R-1
CAGCGGCACCGGCCGAGGCCAGCGCCGCCGACGGTCAACGGGGGGATGTGCGCGACGTCGGGCGCGGCACATCCATGATTCATTTATCGGCCGTGCTCACCACGTCCGCACCACGCTCACGGCGCGAGCAACCACTTGCCATTCTCGATCTTGACCATCACGCGCGCACGTTGATCGAGGCCAAGGTGATCGGTCGGGCTCATGTTGATCACGCCGTTCGACACGTGCACTTCCTTGCTGGTCTCAAGCGCATCGCGCAGCGCCTTGCGGAATTCCGGCGTGCCCGGCTTGGCCGTCTTCAACGCAATC
>NZ_NGUR01000187.1:0-267 GCF_002179865.1 Pandoraea sp. PE-S2R-1
CACGTCGCGGGCGAAGCGCAGGGCGCGGTCGATATCGCGCGTCCAGATCCCGGCGGCAAGGCCGTATTCCGTGGCGTTGGCCAACTCGATGAGTTCGGCCTCGCCGGAGAAGGGCATCACGCCGACCACCGGCCCGAAGATCTCTTCCTGCATGAAGCGCATGTCGTTGTGGGCCTGCGTCATGACGGTGGGCTCGTAGTACCAGCCACCGGCGAGGTCGTCGCGCCCCGGAGCTGACCGCCGGCCGCCACGCGCGCGCCTTCCTGC
>NZ_NGUR01000188.1:0-5375 GCF_002179865.1 Pandoraea sp. PE-S2R-1
AAAAACCCCTTGCTACGCGTTGTAGCAAGGGGTCTTTAGGGGAGCCTGACGATTACCTACTTTCACACGGGTATCCGCACTATCATCGGCGTGGAGTCGTTTCACGGTCCTGTTCGGGATGGGAAGGGGTGGTTCCAACTCGCTATGGTCATCAGGCATAACTTGTATGTTCTGCTGCACTGAGTGCAACAAAACCAATTCAGAAGAAGCGTAGTACTACATGTAGTTGGGTTGTGAGCGTATCAGCCTCGTCATGGGCACACGCAAACTCACACCAGCACAAAACACACTGGTTATAGGATCAAGCCTTACGGGCAATTAGTATCAGTTAGCTTAACGCATTACTGCGCTTCCACACCTGACCTATCAACGTCCTGGTCTTGAACGACCCTTCAAAGGAATCGAGTTCCTAGGGAAGTCTCATCTTAAGGCGAGTTTCCCGCTTAGATGCTTTCAGCGGTTATCTCTTCCGAACATAGCTACCCGGCGATGCCACTGGCGTGACAACCGGTACACCAGAGGTTCGTCCACTCCGGTCCTCTCGTACTAGGAGCAGCCCCCTTCAAACTTCCAACGCCCACGGCAGATAGGGACCAAACTGTCTCACGACGTTTTAAACCCAGCTCACGTACCTCTTTAAATGGCGAACAGCCATACCCTTGGGACCGGCTACAGCCCCAGGATGAGATGAGCCGACATCGAGGTGCCAAACACCGCCGTCGATATGAACTCTTGGGCGGTATCAGCCTGTTATCCCCAGAGTACCTTTTATCCGTTGAGCGATGGCCCTTCCATACAGAACCACCGGATCACTATGACCTGCTTTCGCACCTGCTCGACTTGTCAGTCTCGCAGTTAAGCACGCTTTTGCCATTGCACTATCAGCACGATTTCCGACCGTACCTAGCGTACCTTCGTACTCCTCCGTTACACTTTGGGAGGAGACCGCCCCAGTCAAACTGCCTACCATGCACTGTCCCCGATCCGGATTACGGACCTAGGTTAGAACCTCAAACAAACCAGGGTGGTATTTCAAGGATGGCTCCACAGAAACTAGCGTTCCTGCTTCAAAGCCTCCCACCTATCCTACACAGACCGGTTCAAAGTCCAATGCAAAGCTACAGTAAAGGTTCATGGGGTCTTTCCGTCTAGCCGCGGGTAGATTGCATCATCACAAACACTTCAACTTCGCTGAGTCTCGGGAGGAGACAGTGTGGCCATCGTTACGCCATTCGTGCAGGTCGGAACTTACCCGACAAGGAATTTCGCTACCTTAGGACCGTTATAGTTACGGCCGCCGTTTACCGGGACTTCAATCAAGAGCTTGCACCCCATCATTTAATCTTCCGGCACCGGGCAGGCGTCACACCCTATACGTCCACTTTCGTGTTTGCAGAGTGCTGTGTTTTTATTAAACAGTCGCAGCCACCAGTTTATTGCAACCCTTTCACCCTCCTGGCGCAGGCCAGTCAAGCTACAAGGGCGTACCTTATCCCGAAGTTACGGTACCAATTTGCCGAGTTCCTTCTCCCGAGTTCTCTCAAGCGCCTTAGAATACTCATCTCGCCCACCTGTGTCGGTTTGCGGTACGGTCTCGTATGACTGAAGCTTAGAGGCTTTTCTTGGAACCACTTCCAATTGCTTCGTGAACAAGTTCACTCGCCCCATATCCTTGAATTCCGCGCCCGGATTTGCCTAAGCGCCTTCTCCAATACAGGGACCGGGACTTCCAACACCCGGACAACCTTCCGCGATCCGTCCCCCCATCGCATCATACGACGGTGCAGGAATATTAACCTGCTTCCCATCAGCTACGCATCTCTGCCTCGCCTTAGGGGCCGACTCACCCTACGCCGATGAACGTTGCGTAGGAAACCTTGGGCTTACGGCGAGGGGGCCTTTCACCCCCTTTATCGCTACTCATGTCAGCATTCGCACTTCTGATACCTCCAGCATCCTTCACAAGACACCTTCACAGGCTTACAGAACGCTCTCCTACCATGCGAGCAAGCTCGCATCCGCAGCTTCGGTATATTGCTTAGCCCCGTTACATCTTCCGCGCAGGACGACTCGATCAGTGAGCTATTACGCTTTCTTTAAAGGGTGGCTGCTTCTAAGCCAACCTCCTGACTGTTTTAGCCTTCCCACTTCGTTTCCCACTTAGCAATATTTAGGGACCTTAGCTGGCGGTCTGGGTTGTTTCCCTCTTGACACCGGACGTTAGCACCCGATGTCTGTCTCCCGTGATTGCACTCTTCGGTATTCGGAGTTTGCTATGGCGAAGTAATCCGCAATGGACCCTTCAACCATGACAGTGCTCTACCCCCGAAGGTGATACACGAGGCACTACCTAAATAGTTTTCGGAGAGAACCAGCTATTTCCAAGTTTGTTTAGCCTTTCACCCCTATCCACAGCTCATCCCCTAATTTTTCAACATTAGTGGGTTCGGACCTCCAGTACGTGTTACCGCACCTTCATCCTGGCCATGGATAGATCACTTGGTTTCGGGTCTACACCCAGCGACTGAACGCCCTATTCGGACTCGCTTTCGCTACGCCTTCCCTATTCGGTTAAGCTTGCCACTGAATGTAAGTCGCTGACCCATTATACAAAAGGTACGCCGTCACCCCTTACGAGGCTCCGACTGTTTGTATGCATGCGGTTTCAGGATCTATTTCACTCCCCTCCCGGGGTTCTTTTCGCCTTTCCCTCACGGTACTGGTTCACTATCGGTCGATTACGAGTATTTAGCCTTGGAGGATGGTCCCCCCATCTTCAGACAGGATTTCACGTGTCCCGCCCTACTTTTCTCAAGCTTAGTTCCACACCAGGGTTTTCTCATACGGGGCTATCACCCACTATGGCCGGACTTTCCATTCCGTTTTGATAACACCGGTGCTAAATCTTGAAGGCTGGTCCCATTTCGCTCGCCACTACTTTGGGAATCTCGGTTGATTTCTTTTCCTGCAGCTACTTAGATGTTTCAGTTCGCCGCGTTCGCTTCGCTAGACCTATGTATTCAGTCTAGGATGACCCATTCGGGCCGGGTTTCCCCATTCGGACATTTGTGGATCAAAGCTTATTTGCCAGCTCCCCACAACTTTTCGCAGGCTATCGCGTCCTTCATCGCCTGTAATCGCCAAGGCATCCACCACATGCACTTATTCGCTTGACCCTATAACGAGAATGTCTCGTTACAGGTTGAGTTTTAGCGTTGTGCCGTATTCCAAGTCATCTTTCGATCACTTAAATACTAGTTGATACAATCACAACCCGTACAATTTCCACGCACCATCTCTAATGCGCTTCCGTTGTACTACTACTTCTTCTAAATTGTTAAAGAACAAATAACTGCATGACATTGCTGTCATTCAAAAACATTCACATTCGTTGGGATTTACCGCAGACGTAAAAGCTTTTGACTGACATCGATGTGCGATCTAAGGAATTGGTGGAGGCAGACGGGATCGAACCGACGACCCCCTGCTTGCAAAGCAGGTGCTCTCCCAGCTGAGCTATGCCCCCATTTCAAGCCAGTTTCCACCGACTTGGTCAGGCGGTGGTTAGCTTGGTGGGTCTGGAAGGACTTGAACCTTCGACCCCCGCCTTATCAAGACGGTGCTCTAACCACCTGAGCTACAGACCCGACTTAGATCTACGCAGTCAACAACCGATAAGCGTGAACACTCAACTTCCAGTGCATGCTCTAGAAAGGAGGTGATCCAGCCGCAGGTTCCCCTACGGCTACCTTGTTACGACTTCACCCCAGTCATGAATCCTGCCGTGGTAAGCGCCCTCCTTACGGTTAGGCTACCTACTTCTGGCAAAACCCACTCCCATGGTGTGACGGGCGGTGTGTACAAGACCCGGGAACGTATTCACCGCGACATGCTGATCCGCGATTACTAGCGATTCCAACTTCACGCAGTCGAGTTGCAGACTGCGATCCGGACTACGATCGGTTTTCTGGGGTTAGCTCCATCTCGCGATTTGGCAGCCCTCTGTACCGACCATTGTATGACGTGTGAAGCCCTACCCATAAGGGCCATGAGGACTTGACGTCATCCCCACCTTCCTCCGGTTTGTCACCGGCAGTCTCCTTAGAGTGCTCTTGCGTAGCAACTAAGGACAAGGGTTGCGCTCGTTGCGGGACTTAACCCAACATCTCACGACACGAGCTGACGACAGCCATGCAGCACCTGTGTTACGGCTCTCTTTCGAGCACTCTCACCTTTCAGCAAGATTCCGTACATGTCAAGGGTAGGTAAGGTTTTTCGCGTTGCATCGAATTAATCCACATCATCCACCGCTTGTGCGGGTCCCCGTCAATTCCTTTGAGTTTTAATCTTGCGACCGTACTCCCCAGGCGGTCAACTTCACGCGTTAGCTTCGTTACTAAGGAAATGAATCCCCAACAACTAGTTGACATCGTTTAGGGCGTGGACTACCAGGGTATCTAATCCTGTTTGCTCCCCACGCTTTCGTGCATGAGCGTCAGTATTGGCCCAGGGGGCTGCCTTCGCCATCGGTATTCCTCCACATCTCTACGCATTTCACTGCTACACGTGGAATTCTACCCCCCTCTGCCATACTCTAGCCTTGCAGTCACGAATGCAGTTCCCAGGTTAAGCCCGGGGATTTCACATCCGTCTTACAAAACCGCCTGCGCACGCTTTACGCCCAGTAATTCCGATTAACGCTTGCACCCTACGTATTACCGCGGCTGCTGGCACGTAGTTAGCCGGTGCTTATTCTTCCGGTACCGTCATCCCCCCGAGGTATTAACCCAAGGGATTTCTTTCCGGACAAAAGTGCTTTACAACCCGAAGGCCTTCTTCACACACGCGGCATTGCTGGATCAGGCTTTCGCCCATTGTCCAAAATTCCCCACTGCTGCCTCCCGTAGGAGTCTGGGCCGTGTCTCAGTCCCAGTGTGGCTGGTCGTCCTCTCAGACCAGCTACAGATCGTCGCCTTGGTGAGCTTTTACCCCACCAACTAGCTAATCTGACATCGGCTGCTCTTGTAGCACGAGGCCCGAAGGTCCCCCGCTTTCCTCCTCAGAGCGTATGCGGTATTAATCCGGCTTTCGCCGAGCTATCCCCCACTACAAGGTACATTCCGATGTATTACTCACCCGTTCGCCACTCGCCACCAGGTGCAAGCACCCGTGCTGCCGTTCGACTTGCATGTGTAAGGCATGCCGCCAGCGTTCAATCTGAGCCAGGATCAAACTCTTCAGTTTAAACCTGTTACTGTTTTCGGTTTTTCGTGATAAATCACTTGAACCGGTCGCTCTCAAAGTATGCTGACAAGTTAATTACTTAACTTACCTATTACTATGTGAGCCTCAATAAATTTAAAGCTTATCTGCCG
>NZ_NGUR01000189.1:0-588 GCF_002179865.1 Pandoraea sp. PE-S2R-1
AGCGGTGCAAACAACGACGGCATGGCCTTGAATGGAAACAACGGTTCGATCACGAATAACGGGACGATTTCGCTATCGGGCCCCAACTCGTATGGCATGACCGCTTCGTGGGGCCTAGCGACGGCTCTCGGACAGTTCACGACGTTTGTAAACACCGGAACGATTACGGCCACTGGGTCTAGCAGCCGCGCGATTAGCGCCACTGGGGGACAGAGCACTATCACCAATACCGGGACGCTGCTTACGACCGGGGGCACCGCATCGGGCCGATCGTTTACGGTGTACATGCAGGGCAACAACATCACCTTCACAAACAGCGGTTACGTCGAAGCCCGAGGCATTAACAGCGATGCCGTAGTGTCAAATACAGGGGGGGGATTCACCGGAACGATCGTTAACCAAGCTGGCGGACAGATCATCAGCCAACAGGGATTTGGCGTGCGCACCGTCAACGGAACGATCTCTATCACCAATGCCGGTCTGATTCAAAGCAACGCCGGAACGGCAATTGCGATGAACCCGGCGGCTCGGTCCAACACCCTCACCTTACAGACGGGCTCTCAGATCATTGGCACTGCGGACGGTGGG